>NZ_NRRW01000041.1 GCF_016583835.1 Thiococcus pfennigii
TCTGGGGGTCTCGGGAGAGGGGGCCGGTCTCGCTCGGGCGATGCGGGTCGGGGCGATCGCCGCCGCGACCGAAAGCAAGAAAGCGGCCGTGGCCGCTTTCTCGTCTCGTCCGCCCCCGGCGCCGGCGCGCTCGGGCCTCGCCGTCAGTGCGACGACGAACAGCCCCCGCCGGAGGACGAACCGCAGCTGCCGCAGCCACCGCCCATCTGCGGCAGGTTGTTGAAGATGAAGGTCGCCTGGCCGTCGCCGCGATCGACGAAATCGATCTCGACGCCGCGCAGGTACTCGAGCGTCTCCCCGTCGACGATGACCTTGAAGCCCCCGCACTCGAGGACGCCGTCATCCCCGTTGATCGAGTCGGCGAAGGTCATCGCGAAGGCCACGCCGCTGCAACCGCCCGGCGTCGCATAGACCCGCACCCCTTGGATATTGTCGTCGACCTGCTCGAACAATTCGCTCATCTTCTGCTGCGCCGGGGCAGTCAGGGACAGGTCCTGCTGGGTCAGGGCCGCATGCATGCTGGGAATCTCCAACGAAAAGACTAGGACTAGCGGGCAATGGTAACAAAGGATGCCGCCAGCCGCCAGCCGCCAGCCGCCAGCCGCCAGCCGCCAGCCGCCAGCCGCCAGCCGCCAGCCGCCAGCTGAAGGCTGAAGGCTGAAGGCTGAAGGCTCAACCCCCTCAATCCAGACGTCCCTGCGCCGAGAGGGCCGCGAGGTGGCGTTGCGCGTCGACCAAGTGCTGGCCCCAATGATGGACGTAGCCGGTCAACCAGCCATGGATCGCCCACTGCGGGGCGGCCGCGAGCAGCGCCAGGCCCTCCTTGAGTTCGCAGTAGATGTCGGTCAGATCATCGGCCAGGCTGCCGGTCATCGCCTGCTCGCCGTCGAGCCGATCGAATTCGAGCCAGTAGCCATCGCGCTCGCCGAGCAGGGTCAGGAGGTGGGCATAGAGCTCGAACCGGCCATCGAGGTCGACCTCGCCCCAGAGGCGTCGCGGGACATCGCGGGCGTCCAGCGACCAGAGCGCGGCGTGCAGCCGCGGCAGCAACTCGGCGATCTCCGCCAACCAGCGTTGGGGCTCGGTGCCGGAGCCTTCGATCGCTCGGCAATAGCGGGCCGCCAGGCCGGCGATCGCGGCGACGGCATGGTCCATCGCGGGGGTTGTTCGGTGTCTCGGGGATGACATCACCGAGAAGTGTAGACGATGCCAGCGCCACGTCAGGGTCCGCCCCGTTCAACCCTCACGGCGGACCCGTTCTGATCCGCCGGCGTCGCCTGTGCCGATGGCACGGCCCCGTAGGTCGGGTTCGGCGCGCCGGTACGGCGGTCGCTGGCAAAGGACAGGCTTGCGCGCGCCGTAACCCGACGTGGCGCGCGCGGGTCGGACGCCGCGCCGCTACCCGACGTCGACCTGGACGGACTCCGCGTCGCCGGCTGATCCGCCGGCGTCGCCTGCGCCGATGGCACGGCCCGTAGGTCGGGTTAGGCGCGCTGGCACGGCGGTCCGGGTAAAACAAAGGATTGCGCGCGCCGTAACCCGACAGGGGCCTCGGCGGGCGCCACGGTGTCGGCCGTCGGGTTACGCCCCCGCGGGGGGCTAACCCGACCTACGGGCCGCGGCGCCGCGCGGTCATTGGCACGGCCGTGCGGGATGGGCCTCCGCGGCCGCCGTCTCGACCGCTGCGAGAGGCGAGCATTCGCCTGCGCACCACCCAGTCGAGGATCGACCGCCAACCCTTCACCCTCAACGAAAAAGGCCGCAGAACGGATCAGCCCTGCTGGAATTGGTTGAAGGGGGTTGCGCGCCGAAGGCATTCCCGGTATAGTTACTTTCTCGATTGCGGGGTGGAGCAGTCAGGCAGCTCGTCGGGCTCATAACCCGAAGGTCGTAGGTTCAAATCCTGCCCCCGCTACCACATTGGAGAAGAAAGGGGCCTGTCGCGGTGTCGCGGCAGGCCCCTTTTTCGTTGGCCTGGGCTTGGGGCCTGTTGCGAGGCGCCCCGTCCTCTGTGCCAATCGTTGGCGGTTGGTCTCCGCCTTGCCTTTGGGTATCCTTGGGATTGGCCGGCCCCGCAGGACGGAATCGCGGGAGTGGGTGCCTGGCCGCTAGGCAGAGGGGCGTGCTGCGCCGATGTCCGATGCCTGTCGAGTTCGTTTCTGGAGAGGTGGCTGAGCGGTCGAAAGCGGCGGTCTTGAAAACCGTTGAGGAGCAATCCTCCGGGGGTTCGAATCCCTCCCTCTCCGCCAGTTTGGTGCGGCCCGCCAGCGGGTCTCTGCACGGCCGTCCGAGCGGGGCCGTAGCGCCGGCGGTCCGTCACGGCGGTCCTTCGTGGGAGGTCCATGCGACCAAGATGATCCGAGTCTTTCTGGTGGACGATCACGAATTGGTGCGCACCGGTATCCGGCGCATCCTGGAGCAGACCGGCGACATCGAGGTCGTCGGCGAGGCCGCCGATGGCGATTCGGCCCTCAGGCAGGTGAAGAAGGTCGATCCCGACGTGGTCCTGATGGATATCAGCATGCCTGGGGGCATGGGCGGTATCGAGGCGACGCGCCGCCTGGTGCGGCTGATGCCCGAGGTCAAGGTCGTCGCGTTGACCGTCATGGACGACGATCCGTTCCCGCTGCGGCTGCGCGAGGTCGGGGCTGTCGGTTATCTGACCAAAGGCTGCCCGGCGGAGGAGATGATCGATGCGATCCGCGCGGTGATGCGCGGCCAGCCGTACGTCGACTCGGTGCTGGCCCGTAAGCACATGCTCGCCGACTGGCAGGGGATCGCGACGACGCCGTTCGCCGAGCTATCCTCGCGCGAGATCGAGGTGGCCTTGATGATCCTCGACGGTCGCCGCACGCAGGAGATCTCCGATACCCTCTCGTTGAGTCCCAAGACGGTCAGCACCTATCGCCAGCGGATCTATGACAAGCTCGATGTGAAGACCGACGTGGAGTTGACCCGTTTGGCCTATCGTTTCGGGTTGATCCACGACCACGAACAGGGCTGAGCCGCCGCGCCGATCTGACTTCGGCACCGTTTCGTGCGTCCCTGGCCGGGCGAGCCGCCGCCCCCGGTCCGCCGGCCTTCGCTGCGAGACGCCGCCCCGTGCGCCACCGACGCGATGACGACCCCTGATCCCCGCGCCCTCCTCGACCGACTGCCGACGGCGCCCGGCGTCTACCGCCTCCTCGACGCGACCGGTCAGGTCCTCTACGTCGGCAAGGCGAAGAACCTGCGCCACCGCGTGAGCAGCTATTTCAGCCGCGCGCTGAATCGTCGTCTGCAGGTCATGATGGGCCAGGTCGCCGACGTCGAGGTTACGGTGACGGGCACCGAGGGCGAGGCCCTGCTGCTCGAGAGCAACCTGATCAAGTCGCTGCGCCCGCGCTTCAACGTCGTGCTGCGCGACGACAAGAGCTACCCCTACATCTACCTGTCGACCCAGGACCCGTTCCCGCGGCTCGCCTTCTACCGCGGTTCGCGCAAGGGCCCCGGCCGCTACTTCGGCCCCTATCCGAGCGCCTCGGCGGTGCGCGAGACCCTGCAGCTGATCCAGAAGCTGTTCCCGATTCGCCAATGCGAGGACAGCTTTTTCCGCAACCGCTCGCGCCCCTGTCTGCAATACCAGATCAAGCGTTGCAGCGGCCCCTGCGTCGGGCTGATCGAGGCTGCGGACTATGCCGAGGATGTCGCCCGCACCGTGAAGTTCCTCGAGGGGCGCGCCGAGGAGGTCATCGAGGATCTGGCCGCCGAGATGGACCGTGCGGCCGCTGCGTTGGCCTTCGAGCGCGCCGCCGTCCTGCGCGACCGGATCCAGACCCTGCAGCGCATTCGGCAGCGCCAGTATGTGACCGGCGAAGGGGGCGACCTCGACATCGTCGCCGTCGCCCAGGGCGGCGGGCGTCACTGCGTGCTGGTCTTCTTCATCCGCGCTGGGCGCAACCTCGGGAGCAAGACCTTCTTCCCCCTGGCGCCGCCCGACACCGACGAGGCGGCCCTGGTCGGGGGCTTTCTCGCCCAGTTCTATGCCGACAAGCCGATCCCCGCCGAGATCCTCGCGACCGCCGCCCCGGAGGAGCGGGAACTCCTCGAGCAGGCGCTCGGCCAGCGCGCCGGCCGGCGGGTCGCGATCAAGACCCGCGTGCGAGCCGAGCGCGCGCGCTGGCTGGAGCTCGCGCGTGGTAACGCCGAGGTGGCGCTGCAATCGCGCCTGGGCAGCGAGGCGGACTATGTCCGGCGCCTGGACGCGTTGCGTGCGGCCCTGCATCTCGGTGAGCGGCCGCAGCGGATCGAGTGCTTCGACGTCAGTCACACGGGCGGCGAGGGTACCGTCGCCTCTTGCGTGGTCTTCGACGGCGAAGGGCCCTGCAAGTCGGCCTACCGGCGCTTCAATATCGAGGGGGTCGCGCCCGGCGACGACTACGCGGCCATGCAGCAGGCACTGACCCGACGCTACACGCGGATCAAGCGCGGCGAGTACCCGTTGCCGGACCTACTGCTGATCGATGGCGGTCGTGGCCAGATCGCTGCCGTCGCCGAGGCCCTGCAAGAACTCGGTGCCGGCGGCGTGACCCTGGTCGGCGTCGCCAAAGGGGCCGATCGCCGGCCGGGCCAGGAGCAGCTTTGGTTGTTCGGCCGTAAGCTCCCGACTATACTGGCGAGCCATTCTCCTGCCATGCACCTGATCCAGCAGATTCGCGACGAGGCCCATCGCTTCGCCATCACCGGCCACCGACAGCGGCGGGGTAGGGCGCGCACGCAATCGGTCCTCGAGGGCATTCGCGGGATCGGGCCGAAGCGGCGCCAGCGCCTGCTGCGCCAGTTCGGCGGCCTGCAGGGCCTGAGCCGGGCCGGCATCGAGGATATCGCCCGCACCGAAGGGATCAGCCGCCAGTTGGCGCAACAGATCTACGATGCCTTCCATCGCGGCGGGGGCGAGTGATGCCGAGGCCCCGGATGGCGGCTGGCGGCGTTGGAGCAGAGTGCAACGAACGAAGCCCTTCCGCATGTGGAATATCCCCAATATCCTGACCCTGGTGCGCATCGCGCTGATCCCGGTGCTCGTCGGCGTATTCTATTGGCCGGCGTCCTGGGCGCCGCTGGCGAGCGCCGGCATCTTCACGGCCGCGGCCCTGACGGACCTGCTCGACGGCTATCTGGCGCGCCGCTGGGATCAGACCTCGCCGTTTGGCGCCTTCCTCGACCCGGTGGCCGATAAGCTGATGGTCGCCGTGGCCCTCGTCTTGCTCGTTCAGGCCGACCCCTCGCCGCTGCTGGCGACCGCTGCCGCCGTCATCATCGGACGCGAGATCACGGTCTCGGCCCTGCGCGAGTGGATGGCCATGATCGGCGCGCGGGCGCGGGTCGCGGTGTCGCTGATCGGCAAGTTCAAGACGGCGGCCCAGATGGTCGCGATCACGCTGCTGCTGATGCGCAACCCGGTCGTCGGCGTACCCATCTATTCGCTCGGCATCGTGCTCCTCTATCTGGCGGCCTGCCTGACCCTGTGGTCGATGATGGTCTACCTGCGGGCCGCCTGGCCGAGCCTCTCGGCGCCGGCCAGCGTCCATGCCAAGGCCAAGGCCGACGCGGTGGCGGCTCAGGTATTGACAGATTCGGAGAAGCCCCTATAATTTCGGATCTCGACGCGGGAATAGCTCAGTTGGTAGAGCACAACCTTGCCAAGGTTGGGGTCGCGAGTTCGAGTCTCGTTTCCCGCTCCATATGCCTGGGTGTGGCGTCGTCGCTCCTCGGCCGGCTAGCGCCGGGGAGCCGCCTTACCCAGTAGAGGCAGGCCGTTGGTCATCGTTGCGGGTCCCGCGATAGATGGCCAGCGGCCTTCGTCTTTCTGCCCACCCTGAAGCAGGACGAGGTTCGTCCCCGGTCTGGCGGCGGTCCGCCACGTGGCGCACGCCGTCAGTTCGGCGGCTGGAGCAGGGCCGCGACGGCCAGCTCCAGGTCGCGCACGGCCAGTCGCTCGTTCGTGCGGTCGCCGGCCATCAGGGCCTCGGCGATGGCCGGGTAGCGCGCCTGCCATGCCGAAAACCGGTCCTCGATCGTGCCCTCGGTGACCAGATCGTAGAGGCGTGCCGGTCCTTCCTCCGGGCCTCGACCTCCCCAATCCTCTGTGTTCGGCCTGTGCCACGGCGCGTAGCGGATCAGCGTGTCGGCGCCGGTGCGCGCGCGCCGGCTGCGGCCGCGCGGCGTGCCCGCGAGTTCGACGGTGTCTCGGGTCGGCGCCGGCGTGCCAGCGCGAGGCTGACGGGCAGTGATCCCCTGTTCGGCCAGGCGGGCCTCGATCAAGCGGCGCAGCGCGGGCGGGTCGGCGACGATGAGGACGCGCCTGCCCTCGGCGAGGATGGGCGGCAACAGGGTCGTCAGCAGGTCGAGCTTCACCGAGCGTGAGATGCCGCGGGCCGCCGCCAGGCGGAGCAGGCGTGGCTCGTTGCAGACCTGGCGCAGCCTCAGCACCGTCTCGCGCAATAGGCGCAGGGCGCCTGAGGCGTCCGCCTCGTCGAGGGCGGCCCGGATCCGCCCGAGCGCCGTCGTACGCAGCGTCTCGTAGAGCGTGCGTTGCGCGCCGTCGAGGGCCGTCGAGCGCCGATGCTCGCCGTCGCGGTCCTCATCGGCGAGGTCGCGCAGCCGGCAGTCCGGTTCGATGCGGATCCGCCAGCCGCCGCGGTACAGGGCCGGCAGGTCATGCTGGATGAGCCGTCTCCAGGCGGCCGCATCGTGCGCCTGGAAACCGATGCGAGTCGCCTCGCGCACGAGCGGCTCTAGGCGCAGCCCGGCGAGCTGCGACCAGATGCGCAGTTCCGCCTCGCGATCGCGGTACAGCCGGATCGTTCGGTCGGCCTCGTCGCGGGTGAGGGCGGCCTGTTGGGCGGGGTCCGGCGCCGTCATGAGGCCGGCATAGTCGAGCGCGAGCCAGGCGAGGTCCCGTGCCGGGGCCGAGGGCCCGTGCTGCGTCGCCAGGGTCAGGCAGGGGATGGGGGTGACGATGCCGAGATCGATGTCCTCGACCTCGCCCGGCAGCGGTAGGGCGACCGGTAGGGCGGCGAGTCGCTCGCGGACGATCCGTGCCGCGCGGGCCGTGAGGGTCGGTGCCGCGATCAGCGTGGCGGCCAGCGCGTCCGGCAGGCCGCTCGCGAGGGGGCCGCAGGTCCCGCTCGCGGCATCCAGGTACCAGGGTGGCGTGACCGGTAGCAGCTCGGCTGGCGGGTGGCGTTCGCTCGCGACCCGGTAGCGGCCGTCGCCCCCTCGCACCCACCGCAGGGCCGTCGCGAGCGGCGCACCGCGGCGGAGCGCACGGCCGGGGTCGCCCTGGAGGTGCAGCCGGCCGGAGGCGAGCATCTGCTGAAGCGCCAGGGCGCCGAGTCGTCCGGTCAGGGGGATCGGCGATCCGTCGCCGGGCCGCCCCGCGAGGAGCGCCAGGATCGGGTCGTCCCGGTCGTCGGCGAGTCCGCTCGGGGGCTCGTCGAAGGCGACCTCGACGCAGTCGCCCGGTCCGCGGGCCTCGTACAGCGCGACCGCCCAGCCGGGCGCCTCGGGCGTTCCGCCCGGGCGCGTCAGGACATAGCGGAGGTCTCGGCCCCGCACGCCCGGGGCCTCGTCGGCGGCCGTCGCGATGCGCGCCAGCCAATCGCGGACGGCCGCGTCCGGCTTGGCCACGGCGAGCCGGCCCGAATGCTTGGCGGCGCTAGGCGAAGCGCCGCAGGATCGCCTGAGATTCCTCGGCGGCGATCCGTGGGCCGAGGCTGGTCACGAGCTTGGCGGACGCGGCGCAGGCCAGTTCGCCGGCGCGCCGGTGTCCCCAGCCCTGGGTCAGGCCGTGCAGGAAGGCACCGGCGAACATGTCCCCGGCGCCGACCGTATCGACCGCCCGGACCGGGACTGCCGGGATCTCGATCAGGTCCTGGCCGTCGTAGACGAGGGCGCCCTTGGGGCCGCGCGTGATGACGAACTCGCGGGCGAGCGCCTTGAGTTGCTCGACCGTCGTGCCGAGGTCGTCGCTACCGGCCATGCCCATCGCCTCGGCCTCGTTGGCGAACAAGAGGTCCACGCCGCTGCCGATCATCTCCAGCAGGCCGTCCTTGAAGTAATTGACCATGTTCGGGTCGGAGAGGGAAAAGGCGGTCTTGATGCCGGCGTCGTCGGCGACCCGTTTGGCCTCGATCGCGGCGCGGCGGGCCGAGTCCGAGGTCACCAGGTAGCCCTCGGTGTAGAAGTAGTCCGAGTCGCGCAGCGCCTCGATGACCAGTTCGCGCTCGGACAGCGCGCTGCTGACACCGAGAAAGGTGCACATGGTCCGGTCGCTATCGGGGGTGACCAGGACGACGCAACGCCCCGTGTGGCCGTCGTCGCGCTCGCAGTGGTGGTTGGTGTCGATGCCGCCGGCGATCAGATCGTCCATGTAGAAGTGGCCGAGTGGATCGTTGGCGACCTTGCAGGAATAGAAGCCCTTGCCGCCGAACTGGCTGACGGCGATGACGCTGTTCGCCGCCGACCCGCCGGAGCCACGCTTGTGGTCATGGTCGGCGAGGTGTGCCATGAGTTCGAGTTGTTGGGCCTCGTCGACCAGGGTCATGACGCCCTTGTCGATCCCCAGTCGCTCCAGATCCTCCGTGGTGACCTCGTACTCCATGTCCACGAGGGCGTTGCCGACGGCATAGATTTGGTATTTGCGCATGATCTCTCCTTCTGGCTGGGCGGCGACGACCTCGAGAGGGCCAGGTACCCGGGGCGCCGCCAGCGGGCAAAGGGTGACAGTGTAACGGCCTGGGCGAGCCGTGCCACCCCCGCCGTACCGCGCCGCCGCCTCCAACGCCGATCGAAACGGCCGTCGACTGTCCTTGAAGCGCGTGCGCCGTGCGCTCGGTCCGCCGGCGTCGATCGCGGGGGCGTGCCCCGGTGGGTGTTGTCGCGCATCCCGGCCCGTTTGCGGGCCGGCTGCCGGCCTATCGCGCGTCGCCGAGCAGCCCTTTGGCCCAGTCCTCCATCGCCGCGTTCACCACCGGCATCGGGGCCTCGAGGAAGGTGACGACGAAGCCGCGATCGGTCTCGGCGATGCCGATCGAGCGTGGTCGCATCGCGAGTGCGAGCGGGTCTGGGAGGGTCAGGCCGAAGCAGAAGACGAGATTCTTCGCCGCCCGAATGCCGTCGCCGATCTGGCCCGTCGGCAGCGAGCGGGTATGGGCGAGGTGGTCGAACTCGGCGACCACGCAGGCATAGGCGTGGGCCTCGATCCGAGTCCGAAAGTAGGCGACGATCTCGTCGACCGACTGGTAGGGCGTCTCGTCGCGGTCGATCTCGAGCGCGTAGACGGGGATGCCCTCCAGCCGCAGCGATTGCTTCATGATTCAGGCCCGCGAGAGATGTGGATGGGAAGCCGGCTCCATGCGCATGGAGGCGGACGCCGCGGATGCGCGTCGACTCAGGCCGCGGGCACGCAGACCTGCCGGCGGACGACCGCGAGGACCGTGCGCAGGGACAGGTAGGCGACGACCAGGCTGACCAACGCCAGCAGCAGCCAGCCGAGTGCGACGAAGGCCACCGCCCCGGTCTGCGTATACATCGTCAGGGTCGCGATGGTGATGGCCGCGAGCGGGAACGAATAGGCCCACCAGGACAGGAAGAACGGCAGTCGCACGAAGCGCCTGATCTGGGTGGCGAGCAGCAGCGTCAGGAACAGGCCGCTGTAGTAGAGCAGCCGGGCGAACGGGTCGAGGCTGTCGGTGAGTTGGGTGTAGGCGATGAAGCCGACTGCCGGCGGGGCGATCAGGATGAAGAAGGTCGGCATGAGCCGTTCCGGCAGCGGGTGATGGAAGAGCACCCGGTAGAAGATGATCGTGAAGAGCACCAGCCAGAACAGGATCCCAATGCTGAAGAAGAGCCACGAAGGCTCGGCGAAGCCGAGCGGCACCCCGGCGATCGGCACCAGCACGTTGCCCACGACCGGGATGAACCAGGCCGGGTTGATGTGGTGGATCTCGAATCGATCCTGATGGATCCAGACCCCGAGGACGTAGAGGGTGAAGATCAGATGCAGCCCGGCCCCCAACAGCCAGAGGACCTCGGCCGTCAGCGGCTGGTGCGGCAACATCGCGATGCCGAGGAGGATCAGGCTGATCGAGATGGTCGGGAAGAAGTTGAGCTGCACCGGGTGCGCGAGTTCTCCGCGCACGGCCGCCGGATGGAGGATCAGCTTCGCGATGAAGAGGATCGAGAGTACGGCGAAGACCGTCGCTGCAACGGCGACGAGGCCGACGGAGACCGACCAGGGGAGGTCGAAATCGACCTCGGCCTTGCGCCAGGCGATGGCCAGCCCCGTGAGGCCCATGACCATCGCGAAGAAGGCGACCGGGAAGTGGGCCAGTCGGGATTCTGGGTGGGGTTCGCTCATCGGTGCTCCGGGCCTTGGGGGGACGCTGACCTTGTGGCTTTGCTGGGCGAGGATCGGCGCGAAGGCCGAAAGCGTGGTCTCCAACCGCGTTCTATCGTCGGTCGCTCGGCGCGCCGGACGATGACAGTGCCCCTGCCCCGGCACGCGCCGTGCGGCGCTGCTTCGGTCAGACGCCACGCCGGGCCGTCGAATCGCGGCGATCCTCGTCGAAAAGCCCAGTTAGGGCATTGAAATCGGTCAATGCCCGCGGGTCGGCTACCGTACCTCGCCGTCGGCGATCCGGTGCAGGTTCGGGATGTCGAGCAGGAAGAGGTTGGGGCGCGTCTCGACGAGCAGGCTCTGGCGCTTGAACTCGGCGATCGTGCGACTCGTCGTCTCGGTGGTGATGCCGAGCATTGCGCCCATGTCCTCGCGGCTGAAGAGCTGACAGGCGCTGCTCTCGCGGTCTCGCACGAGGCGCAGCAGCAGGCGGGCGACCCGCTGGCGCGCCGCGCCTGTGGAGAGCTCGGTGAGCCAGGCGTCGGCCTCCGAGAGGGCGTGGTGCCAACGGGCCATCAATTCGCGATACAGGTTGGGGTTGTCGCGGCTGAGCTCTCCGACCAGCTTGGCCGGGTAGCGGCAGACCTCGGTCGGCTGGAGCGCTACGGCGTCATGGTGGTAGGGCTCTTGCAGCAGGGCCTCGAGGCCGAGTACATCGGTACCCCGGACGATGCGTACGATCCGCTGGGTACCGTCGCTCAAGTACTGGACCAGTTTGAGCGCGCCGCTGCGGATCGTGAAGAGGAACTCGCCCGAGTCGCGGGCGTGATAGAGGGTCGTGCCCGGTTGGAGCACGAATTGGTCGATCGGCTCGTGGATGCGGGCGAAATCCTCCTCGGTGAGGCCCGCGAACAGCACGCTGTCGCGCAGGGCGCAATGGCGGCAGTCCGCGGCGCCAGACCAGGCCTCGCGCATGGAGATCTTCTTCGTCATGGATGAATAGGGCCCAACTGCAGTGGCGGACTGGGCAGCCAGTCCGGATAGGGTGCCAGTCTAACCGAAGACGGGGTCTACAGATTCGCTCGCTTGCGTCTTTTCACCAGGTTGGGAATGTGGTAGATCGGCGGCAGTCCGGCCGGCGCTGGTCGGGTGCCTGCGGCGTCGTTGGGCGCGACGCAAAAAGGCCGCCCGGGGGCGGCCTGGATCTCAGCCGATCGCTCGGCGGACGTCAGTCGGCACGGTACTTGTCGTGACAGGCCTTGCAGGCCTCGCCGACCTGGCCGAAGGCCGCGCGGACCGCCTCTTGGTCGCCGCCCTGGGCGACCTCGGCCAGGGCGTTGGCCTTCTGGTTGAAGTCCATCGCGAGGTCGCGGACGTCCTCGGGGTTCTCGAAGAAGGCCGGCTTCACGTTGGTCTTCACATCGCCGATGTCCCGCTCCGTGCCGGGCGCGTAAAGGGCGCCCATGCCGGAGTTGGCGATCGCGGCGATGGCGTTCGCCGCGCCCGCCACCTGCGCCTGGTTGTAGTCGCGGTCGAGGTTGACCTTGATCTTGCCCATGTTCCAGCTCATGAACGAATAGCCGGCCTGGCGATACTGGATCAGCTCCTCGGGCTTGAATTGGGCCGCGGCGGTCGTAGCCAGGGCGAGGGTGGCGACGCCGACGGCGGCGCCAATCAGGTGCTTCTGCATGGCTTTGCTCCTTCTATCGCTTGCTATGTGGCCGCGAGCTTAACATATCCCTGTGGCGATCCTCCGGTCGGAGGGGCTGGATACCGGCGCCGGAGCCAGCTGTCGACGGCGGCCCCGACGGGCCGTTCGGGGGCGCCGATCTTCGCCGCCCGGGTGCCCGGAGTAGGTTCTCGGGCCCCACGACACCGATCGAGCAACGGAGACCACGATGGAACTCAAGGGCAGTAGGACCGCAGAGAACCTCAAGACCGCCTTCGCCGACGAGGCCCAGGCGCATCGGCGCTACCTCTACTTCGCGGCGAAGGCCGACATCGAGGGCTACAACGACATCGCGGCCGTCTTTCGCACCACGGCCGAGGGCGAAACCGGTCATGCCGACGGCCATCTCGAGTACCTCGAGACGATTGCCGACCCTGTGACCGGCGCCCCGATCGGGACCACGGCCGAGAACCTTCGTTCGGCGATCCAGGGGGAGCTCTACGAGCACGCTCAGATGTATCCGGCGATGGCGAGGGTCGCCCGCGAGGAGGGTTTCGACGAGATCGCCGACTGGTTCGAGACCCTCGCGAAGGCCGAGCGCAGCCACGCCAGCCGGTTCCAGAAGGCCCTCGAGCATCTCGAACCCTGAAGCTCCGAAGGCTCGGTGCGGCCTTGCCGACCCGAGTCGCGTCAGGTCCCGGCGATCGTCATCCGGTCGATGAGCCAGGAGCCGGTGCGCGTGCTGCCCGGGAAATCGCAGTCGTTGCCGACGGCGACGAGGCCGGCGAACATCTCCGCGAGGTTGCCGGCGATCGTGACCTCCTCGACCGGGTGCTTGACCTCCCCGCCCTCGATCCAGAGCCCGGCCGCGCCGCGCGAGTAGTCGCCGGTCACCAGGTTGACGCCGTGCCCCATCAGTTCGGTGACGAGGAGGCCGGTGCCCATCTCGCGCAGCAGCGCGGGGCGGTCGAGCTCGCCCATGTCGATCGCGAGGTTGCGCACGCCCCCGGCGTTGCCGGTCGTCTCCATGCCGAGCTTGCGGGCCGCGTAGCTGTCGAGCACATAGGTCTGGAGGATGCCGTCGCGGACCAGGTCCTTGTCGGCCGTCGCGACGCCGTCGCCGTCGAACGGGGCGCTGGCCAGGCCGCGCGGCAGCAGCGGGCGCTCGTGGATGTGCACGAACGACGGGAAGACGGGCTCGCCGAGCCGATCGAGCAGGAAGCTCGCGCGCCGATAGATGCTCGCACCCTGGATCGCGCCGATCAGCTGGCGCAGGAGCCCGGCGGCCACCTCGGCCTGGAACAGCACCGGTGCCTGGCGGGTCGCGATCGGGCGCGCCCCGAGCCGGGCCAGGGTCCGCTCGGCGGCGCGTCGGCCGATCGCCGCCGCCTCCTCCAGGTCCTGCGGCGCCCGCGCCGTCGACCACCAATAGTCGCGCTGCATGCCGCCGTCGGCCTCGCCGATGACCGCGCAGCTCAGGCCGTGGCGGGTCGTCGGGTAGCCGCCGATGAAGCCGTGGCTGTTGCCATAGACCTGAAGCCCCCAGTGCGAGGAGAGGCTCGCGCCCTCGGAGTTGGTGATCCGCGGGTCATGACTGCGCGCGGCGTCCTCGCAGGCGACGGCCAACGCGATCGCGTCCTCGGCGGTGATCGCCCAGGGGTGATAGAGGTCGAGGTCGGGTATGGCGCCGGCCATCCGCTCGGCGTCGGCGAGGGCCGCGTAGGGGTCTTCCTCTGTATAGCGGGCGATCGCGCAGGCTGCGGCGACGGCCTCGCGCAGGGCCGCCGGACTCAGGTCCGAGGTGCTCGCCGAGCCCTTGCGATGGCCGAAGTAGACGGTCACGCCGAGGCCGTTGTCGCGGGTGTGCTCGATCGTCTCGACCTCGCCGAGGCGCACGGCCACCTCCAGGCCGGCGCGGGTGCTGACGGCGGCCTCGGCGGCCGTGGCGCCCTGGCGGGCGGCCTCGGTCAGGATCGCTGCGACGCTGTCCCGCAACTGGCCGAGGCGGCCCTGCGGATCCTCGAGGACAAAGTGGGCCATTGGGCTTCCTTCAGGCATTGACATGGTGGCCGGGTGAGCGGCCGGTTGGCTGGACGGGTCGTGGCGGCGCCCCTCAGGCGCCGGTGCCGCCGACCGTGAGGCCATCGATGCGCAGCGTCGGCTGGCCGACGCCGACCGGCACGCTCTGGCCCTCCTTGCCGCAGGTGCCGACACCGCGGTCGAGGGCCAGGTCGTTGCCGATCAGGCTGACGCGCGTCAGGACGTCGGGCCCGTTGCCGATCAGGGTCGCGCCTCGGACCGGGCGGCCGATCCGTCCACCCTCGATCAGGTAGGCCTCGCTCGCCGAGAACACGAACTTGCCGGAGGTGATGTCGACCTGACCGCCGCCGAAGTTCGCGGCATAGAGGCCGCGCTCTACCGAGGCGATGATCTCGGCGGGGTCCTTGTCGCCAGCCAGCATGTAGGTGTTGGTCATCCGCGGCATCGGCAGGTGGGCGTAGGACTCGCGTCGCCCGTTGCCGGTCGGGGCCAGGCCCATCAGCCGGGCGTTGAGCCTGTCCTGCATGTAGCCGCGCAGGATGCCATCCTCGATCAGCACCGTGCACTGGGTCGGCGTGCCCTCGTCGTCGATGTTGAGCGAGCCGCGCCGCCCGGGCAGGGTGCCGTCGTCGACGACCGTGACCCCGGGGGCGGCGACCCGCTCGCCGAGCCGCCCGGCGAAGGCCGAGGTGCCCTTGCGGTTGAAGTCGCCCTCCAGACCGTGGCCGACCGCCTCGTGCAGCAGGACTCCCGGCCAACCGGGGCCCAACACCACCGTCATGGTGCCGGCGGGGGCCTCGCCGGCCTCGAGATTGGTCAGGGCCTGGCGCACGGCCTCGCGGGCCAGTTCGACGGCCAGGTCCGCGGCGAGGAAGTAGCCGAGTTCGGCGCGTGCCCCGCCGCCGCTCGTGCCCTGTTCGCGCCGCCCGTGCTCCTCGGCGATGACGCTGACGTTGAGCCGCACCAGTGGGCGCACGTCGGCCGCCAGGGTGCCGTCGTCGGCGATGATCAGCACCGTGTCCTGCGCCGCGACGAGGCTGGTGACCACCTCGCGCACGCGCGGGTCGAGGCGCCGCGCCTCGGCATCGACGCGCTGGAGCAGGGCGACCTTCTCCTCGTTGCTCAGGCTCTCGATCGGGTTCAGCGGCGCGTAGAGGCGGTGCGGCACTGGCAGCCCGTCGATGCGCACGCGCCCTTGCTGGCCGCCCCGGGCGATCGCCCGGGCGGCCTGGGCGGCCTGTTCGAGGGCCGGCAGGTGCAGTTCGTCCGAGTAGGCAAAGCCTGTCTTCTCGCCGCTCACGGCGCGAAATCCGGCCCCCTGCTCGATGTTGAAGCTGCCGTCCTTGATGATGCCGTCCTCCAGCACCCAGGACTCCAGGCGGCTGGTCTGGAAATAGATGTCGGCGGCGTCGATGGCCGGCGCGCGCAACGCGCCGCACAGGCGGTCCAGGTCGCCGTCGGTGAGGCCCGCGGGCTCTAGGATGCCTTGGCGGGCGATCGAGATGGGGTCGCTCATGGTGAGGTTCGGTGCTCGCTCCGGCTGGCCGCGGTGCGTCTCGGGGTCGCCGCGGTGAGATGGGTCTGGTGGGCGGGGATCGGGGCGCGCCGCCCTCCGGCGGCCGGCCCCGTTCGCATACCCTATTGATCCACAGGGTGCGTCCTCACGGGTGGCATTTCAAACGGCGATGATGGATGGTCGGGAAGTTGCGTCGCACTGTGGCCTGTAGGTCCGGGTCGAACGGGCAGCAGACGCAGCCCGGGCCGCGGGCGACCTCGCCGAGGATCGCCCCCCAGGGGTCGACGATCATGCTATGGCCGTGGGTCTCGCGCCCGTCCATGTGGTAGCCGCCCTGGGCCGCGGCGATCACGTAGGCCAGGTTCTCGATCGCGCGGGCCCGCACCAGGCTCTCCCAATGCGCCTTGCCGGTGATCGCGGTGAACGAGGAGGGGACGGCGAGCAGTTCGACGCCCTGATCGAGCATGCAGCGGAACAGCTCGGGGAAGCGCAGGTCGTAGCAGACGGCGACGCCGAGGCGGCCGAACGGGCTGTCGAGGACGACGACCTCCTCGCCCGGCTCGATGGTCGCGGATTCCTCGTAGCGCTCGTTCGTCCCCGGCACGTTGACGTCGAAGAGGTGGATCTTGTCGTAGCGACCCACCTGGCGGCCGTGCGCGTCGAAGACCAGGCTCGCCGCCCGCAGTCGGTCGTCCGCTCGGGTCTTCAGCGGCACCGTGCCGCCGACCAGCCAGATGCCGTACTTGGCGGCGATGCGCGCGAGAAAGTCCTGTAATGGACCCGTGCCCGGTTCCTCGCGCAGCGCCAGCTGGTCGTGGTCGCGCTTGCCCTTGAACGCGAAGTTCTCCGGCAGCACGACGAGGCCGGCGCCGCACTCGCTCGCCTCCTGGACGAGCCGCTCGGTTTCCAGCAGGTTGGCCGTCACGTTGGGACCGGACGCCATCTGTACCGCGGCAAGTTTCTTCTTCGTCGTCTTCATTTGACATCAGGTCCGGCCCGCCCTTTGAACTCGGTCGCTGGGCGTCGGCGCAATGACTGTGGGATCCGGGCCCCGCGGAAGGCTCCGTGGCGCCGGCGTGGGACAGGCAGGCCCCGTCTCTTCTCGCGCCCCTCGTGCCCATGGCGCGTCGCCCAACGAGGTCACCCTCGAAAGATACCATCGGCCGCCGCGACACAGGAAGGACACCCCGAAGGTTCAAGGTGCTCGCGTGGGGCAAGGAGGCCCCACCTTCAGTCGTCTACAGGACCGAAGATGAAGCGAAGCGGAAAACGCACTTGCGGTTCGCGTATCGAGAAATCGCCCGAATGACGATCTTTTCAAGGTCCCCGCAAGCCCTCACCGGCCGATGTCGTTGGCGGCACCTCAAGTCGAGTGGCGTTCCTTGATCCGGGTGCCGAGGAAGACGCCGGCGATGACGAGCAGCAGGGCCGTCCAGCCCAGCACGAAGAAGCCGACCGCCGCCGAGCCGATCAGGAGGAAGAATCCGAGCGTGTCCTTCTGCTCGTTCGCCATCAGATATCCACTCAGGCCGCTCAAGAGGAACAGCACCGCGTGCCCGATCAAGATCATGTTGGTTCTCCAGTTCTCTTGCGAAGAGGCGTCTACGCGGGATGCGCACGCCGGGTAATGGCCACTGTAGCAATGCGCCGCAGGCGCTCCATCCCTCCCTCGCCCCCGGCGTGAGGGCGCGGGCCGAGGGTGCGCGGCAGGACTCCGGGCCGGCATCGTCGCCGATGGCACGGTCGCCGCGTCGGGTCTCGCGTGGCGACCGCCCGGCGGCACGGCCGCCGGTCGGATGGTCGCCGCAAAATGGCGGGGATTGTATTCCGCGGCATGGGGCCAGTGCCAATCGCGCTGGCGCCGGGCGGCGACTCGGAGGCGGGGGCACAGGGTCGCGGCATCAGGGGGGATCGAGAAATAGGTTCGGCGGTTCGCTCGGCGGCGCTGCGTCGGCGGACGCGGCGGTCTCGCCGGCTCGGACCTCGGTGCCGCCGCCGGCGAGCCCCGACAGCAGGCTCCCGAGCCGGTCGCTACGGGTCATCGTCGGGTCGGCCCAGGGGCCGGTGACCCGGTATCGGTAGCGGATCAGGCGGTCGACGACGTCGCCCGCGACCTGATCGGCGACGTAGACGGCCGCCCCGACCAACGGCCCGCCAGCCACGGCGCTCGCCAGCGCCACCCCGGAGCCGATCTCGGGGGTGACCGTCACCACCTGCTCGAGCTGCCCGTCGATCAGGTCGGCACGGCCCGCGATGTCGATGTCGCCGGAGGGCCCGGTGATCCGGAAGCGATCGATGCGCGCCGAGCCGTTGCCGATCGCCAGTTCGCCGTCGATGCGCTCGAAGCTGAAGCCCTTGCCGTAGAGATCGCTGAAGTCGAGGGCGAGACGGCGCTGCAGGGCGCCGAGGTTGAGGATCCCGAGGACCCGGCCGAGGCCCGGCTCGACCGCGAGCAGGCGTCCGGCGCCGATCTCGACGCTCAGGCGTCCGGCCATGGTCGCGACGCGGATATCGTCCGGGCCGCCGGGCCAGCCGAGGTCGAGATGCGCCGTCGTCGGGGCCGCGTCGAGGACCGAGCCGTAGCCGACCGTGTGGAGGATGCGACCGAGGTCGGCGCCGCTGCCCCGGAGGGTCAGTTCGGTGCGGGGGAGACCGTCATCGCCGACGACCCACTCGCCGGAGCCGAAGAGCGTCGCCGGTGGTCCGCCGATCGAGAGGCGGTCGAAGACCAGCCCGCTCGGCACCGTGAAGGAGCGGACCTCGGCCTGGCCCAGCGACTCGCCCCGCCAGAGCAGGCGCGCCACCTCGAGGGTGAAGGGGCGCGCGGTGCGCGGGTCGGACAGTCGGGCGCGCCCTGGCGGCCTCGGTCGCGGCGGCTCCGCGTCGTCCTGTCGGACAAGCAGTTCGGCCAGGTCGAGGTGCTCGAGTCGGATCTCCATCGGCGTCGCCCGGGTCTGATCCGGCAGCGTCAGCGCGCCGGCGAGCTCGGCGGTGTCGATCCGCGCCTGCCAGCGTCCCGGGTGGCGCTCGGCATGAAGCTCCAGGTCGTGGCTCGTCGCCGGGCCGAGGTCGAGTCGGGCGATGCGCAGGTCGAGCCGGCGCAGCGGCAAAGGGCCGCCCGGTCCAGTGGCGAGGTCATGGCGCTGTGCCCAGGCGAGCCAGGCCGGGACGTCGAGTGCGTCCAGTTGCCCCGCGACGACGAGCCCGGGGCCGTCCGGCAGCGCCGGCGCCGGACGGCCGACCCCGACGCTGCCGCGCGTCAGGCGCGCGCCGTCGCCTTCGGCGAGGTCGAGGCGGGCGGCCAGCGCCCCGAGGGTGGCGTCGATCGTCAGACGCGCGTCGCTCGGCGCCGATTTGCCCGTCAGGCGCAGCCTCCTGATCGTCGCGGCGTCTTTGCCGAACGGCGCCGGCAGGTCGAGGCGCACGCCAGCGAGGTCGGAGGTCAACTCCCAGTCGAGCGGTGGCGAGTGGGCCTCCAGATCCTGGTGCTCGAAGGTCAGGTCCAGGTGCCAGGGCAGGCGGCCGGCGGCGAGCGACCAGGGTCCGCTCGGGAGGCGGCGCGCCAGTTCAGCGATCGGCGTGGTTCCTTCGACCTCGACCCGCGTCGCCTCTTCATCGGGTCCTGTCGGGTGGATGCGCAGCGTGACCGGCTGGTCCCAGATCTGCCCGGTCAGCCGCTCGGTGGCGACCCCGTCGGCGGTCACGACGAGTTGCCCGCCGAGCCCCGCGAGGGCGATGTCGGTGCCGACCACCGCCAGGCCCGCGTCGGGCGTCGGCCAGGTCACCTCGCCACGCAGTGCGATCGGTGCCTCGTCGTCGAGCGGGTAGGCGAGGTCGAGGTCGAGGTGCATCGGGCCAGTCGCGGCGAAGGCCTCGCCCAGCGTGCCGAGCCGCTCGGCGAGCGGCGACGCCTCGATCAGGCGCAGGCCGTCGGCGAACGGGCCGCGGCCCGCACCGCGGATCAGGACACGCTCGGCATCGATCAGGTCGGGGATCGCCGCGTGGACGGGGCCGAGGGCGGTATCCAGCGTGCGGGCGTCGCTGAGCTCGATGTCGAGGCGGCGGTTCAGGAACCGCAACCGGCCGTCCGCCTGGACGATCGACGGCCAGTCCTGGTTGTAGCTGAGCTCGACGTCCTCGACGTCGAAGAGGACCTCGAAACGCCCTTCGCCCTGGCCGAACGGGAAGGCCGCGAGCGGCCCGAGCACGAGCAGGTCGCCGGCCGGTACCCGACCGCGCGGCAGGGCCCGGTCCAGCCAGCGCACGAGCCTCGGATTCATGATACCGACCGGCAGATAGCGGGGGATCGCCGCGACCTCGGCATTGCGGAAGTGGGTGCGCAGCGCGATCTCGGGGCCGCCGGCGGTCGGGAGCCGCAGGGTCAGTTGGCTCAGGGTCGCGATGTCGGCGTTCTCGGCCAGGAGCCTCGGCGCCTCGATGACCATCTGGCCTTGCGCGTCGCGTCCCCAGCGGATGGTCCCGGCCAGGCGGCTGGCGGCGAGCGGGGCGCGGAAGAGGTCGGGCATGTCGAGGGTCAGGTCGTTCGCCGCGAGCAGGCCGTGGCCGGCCGCCGGGCCCCCATCGACGAAGGCGTCGAGGCCCGCGACGCCCGGGATCGCGCCGGAGGGGGCCGTGGTCAGGTCGATGAGGCGCCCGCGCAGCCGCCAGTCGGCGGCGGTGTTCGGCGCCTCCGGGAGGGTCAGTGCGAGGGCGAGGGCCTCGCCGCGCCCGGCGATCCGGGCCCGCGCGAGGTCGGCGGCGATGCCCGCCTCGGGCGGCGCGAGTCGCAGCAGGCGATCGAGGAGCGCTAGGTCGAGGTGTGCGACCTGCGCCTCGAGGAGGCGGCCGCGCGCGCCCCGGGTCAGGCGCAGGTCGATGCCGTCGCCGCTGCAGCGTTGGGCGCCTTGGGCGAGCCCGATGTCGGAGAGGCGCGCCTGCCAGCCGGTCGCCTCGGCGCGCCAGCGCAGCGCCCCGCTCAGGCGCTCGATCGGTGTCGCGGCTGCGTCCGTGGTCAGTTTGCGCAGGTCGAAGCGGGCCTCGATCGAGGCCAGGGTGCCCGCGTCCCAGGTGCCTGTGCCCCGCAGGTCGAGGCGCCCGCGCGCGTCGGCGAGCCCGGCCGGGAGTCGTTCGCGGGGGATCGGGCCGTCGGCCAGGTCGCGCAGTGCGAGGTCGCTCGCCTCGAGCGCGAGCCGTCCGCGCCAGTCGCCGGGGCTCGCCGCTGCGCCGCGCAGGTCGGCGCGCAGCACGAGGCGCCCGGCCAGCCCTGGCGCGCCGGCCGGGACGGCATCGAGGGTCAGGCGGTGGCGGCGGCCACGGTTCTCGAGGGTCAGGGTCAGGTCGCCGAGCGGCCGCGGCGCGGCCCCGGGGGCGCCGTGCCAGTGGAGTCGCGCCCCGTCGACACGCAGGTCGCCGTGCTTCAGAAAGTACTCCTGGAGCTTGCCGTCGTCGATGGCCAGGCGGTCGAGGCCCGGGATGACCAGGCGCCCGTTGGCCTCGCGGCGCACCGTCACCTGGGCGCCGTCGATCGCCCCCCCGTCGAGGCGCGGTGCGCGGGCCAGCAGCGACGCCGGGACGTCGAGGTCGAGCTGGAGGCGCGCGGCGCGCAATCGGGTCGCACCGCTCGCCGGGTCGAGCAGGGCGAGGTCCGAGACGACCAGGCGGGCGCCGAGACCGTGCCCCACGAGCGCGATGTCCCCGGCCTGGACCCGATAGCCGACCGCCGCCTCGATCCAGCCCGCAACTGGCCCGCGCAGCCCCTCCGCCCGGGGCAGATACAGGTGCAGCGCGGCGATGAGCAGGACCCCGCCGAGCCCGGCCACGAGACCGAGCGCGAGCAGTGCCCGAACCAGCCGGGCGGCGGCGGGGCGGCGGGTCATCAGATCAGCACCACGTCGTATTGCTCCTGCGTGTAGAGGGCCTCGACCTGGAGGCGGACCGGCTTGCCGACGAAGGCCTCCAGCTCGGCGAGATGGGCCGATTCCTCGTCGAGCAGTCGGTCGATGACCTCCTGCGAGGCCAGCACCAGTAGGCTCTCGACGTCGAATTGGCGCACCTCGCGGAGGATCTCGCGGAAGATCTCGTAGCAGACGGTCTCGGCGGTCTTCACCGAACCGCGTCCGCAGCAGCAGGGGCAGGGTTGGCAGAGGACGTGCTCGAGCGATTCGCGCGTGCGCTTGCGGGTCATCTCGACGAGGCCGAGGGTCGAGACCTCGGAGATGTGGGTCTTGGCATGGTCGCGGGCGAGGCACTTCTCCAGTGCCCGCAGGACCTGGCGCTTGTGCTCCTCCTCGGTCATGTCGATGAAATCGATGATGATGATGCCGCCGAGGTTGCGCAGCCGCAGCTGCCGGCAGATGGCCTGCGCCGCCTCGAGGTTGGTCTTGAAGATGGTCTCCTCGAGGTTGCGGTGGCCGACGAAGGCGCCGGTGTTGACGTCGATCGTCGTCATCGCCTCGGTCTGCTCGATGATGAGGTGGCCGCCCGACTTGAGCTGGACCTTGCGTTGCAGGGCCTTCTGGATCTCGTCCTCGACGCCGTAGAGGTCGAACAGCGGGCGCTCGCCCTGGTAGTAGTCGATGCGCCCCCCGATCTCTGGGATGTACTTGGCGGCGAACGGCCGCGCCCGCTCGACGGTGGCGCGCGAGTCGATGCGCACCCGCTCGACCTCGGGCGTCACGAGATCGCGCAGCGCGCGCAGCGCGAGCGGTAGCTCGTCGTGGATCAGGCCGATCGCACTCGTCGTCTCGGCCCGCTCGCGGATCCCGCGCCAGAGTTTGGCCAGGAAGACCATGTCGCGGTCGATGATCTCCGCGTCGATGCCCTCGGCCGCGGTGCGGGCGATGTAGCCGCCGGTCGCCGGGTCGGCGTCGACGCGCGCCTGGAGGATCTCGCGCAGCCGCTTGCGCTCCTCCTCGTCCTCGATCTTCTGCGACACGCCCGTGTTGCCGAGCGAGGGCATGAACACCAGGTAGCGGGAGGCGAGCGAGATATTGGTCGTCAGCCGTGCGCCCTTGGTGCCGAGCGGTTCCTTGATGACCTGCACGACGATGGTGTCGCCCTCGCGCACCAGGTCGTTGATGTGGTCGCTGCGCGGCTCGCCCTCGGCGCCGATGATGTCCGAGGCGTGCAGGAAGGCGGCCCGCTCCATGCCGATGTCGACGAAGGCCGCCTGCATCCCGGGCAGCACGCGGCAGATCAGGCCCTTGTAGATGTTGCCGACCAGGCCGCAGCGCTCGGTCCGTTCGATGATGATCTCCTGGACCACGCCGTTCTCGACGACGGCGACGCGCGTCTCGGGCGGCGTGACGTTGATCAGTATCTCTTCGCTCATGCCATCAGGCCTGTTCCGTTGTCGTGATCTCGAAGTCGCTGCCCGCGCCGCGGACGAGCCGGTTGCAGCGAAGCGATGGCGAGTGGCGAGTAGACGAGACGGTCGGCGACGGGTCGGGGTCCATCCCCGGCCTATCCGGCGTTTGCGCCGGTTCCGCCGCCTCGTGCCGCGGTCGTTCTTCGGGCCTTTGCTTGGGGCGGCCCGGGCGGGCCGCCCTCACTAGATACTCTAGACCGCGCCGTCGAGCAAATGGATCCCGGCCGCGCCGAGCAGTTCGGCCGTCTCGAACAAGGGCAGCCCCATGACCCCGGAGTAGCTGCCGGCGAGTTCGGCGACGAAGAGGGCGCCGAGGCCCTGAATCGCATAGCCGCCAGCCTTGTCGGCCGGCTCGCCGCTCGCCCAATAGGCGGCCGCCTCGGCGGCGCTTACCGCTCGGAAGCGCACCCGGCTCGCGCTCAGCGCCGTGCGCTCGATGCCGGCGGCGATCAGCGCCACGCCGGTCAGCACCTCGTGGCGGCGCCCGGACAGGCGCGCGAGCATCGCCAGCGCGTCGGTGCGGTCGCGCGGCTTGCCGAGGATCGCCCCGTCGACGACGACGGCCGTGTCGGCGGCGAGGACCGGCGGCCGCTCGGTCGGTGGCGCGTCGGCGAGCGCCGCCCGCGCCTTCGCGAGCGCCAGGCGCAGGACGAAGTCCGCCGCCGCCTCGCCCGCGGCGGGGGTCTCGTCGACGTCGACCGGCCGCACCGCGTGGCGCACGCCGATCTGGGCGAGCAGCGCGCGGCGCCGCGGCGAGCCCGAGGCCAGTAAGATCTGCGGTGCCGGCGCCTCGGCGCGCCCATCAGGCGCGGTGGTAGGGGTGGCCATTGACGAGGCTCCAGGCGCGGTAGATCTGCTCGGCGAGGATGACCCGCACGAGCGGGTGCGGAAAGGTCAGCGGCGACAGCGACCAGCGGCGTTCGGCCTGGGCGAGGCAGTCGCCGTCGAGGCCATCGGCCCCGCCGACCAACAGCGCCAGGTCGCGCCCGCCGGCCAACCAGCCGCGCAGCTCGCCGGCGAGCTGCGCGGTGCTCCAGGTCTCGCCGCGCTCGTCCAGGGCGATGACGGCGGCGCGCTTCGGCACGGCCTTGAGGAGCCGCTCGCCCTCCTCGCGCCGGGCCCGCTCGGCGCTGCCGCGGCCGCGCTGGCCGGGTTCGATCTCCACGAGGCGCAGCGCGCATTCCGGCGGCAGGCGCCGCACATAGTCCTCGAAGCCGGCCTGCACCCAGGGGGGCATGCGTCGCCCGACGCTCAGCAGGTGGATGCGCATGGGCGGCGTTCGGCGTTGGTCTGCGGGGTGCGGGACACGGCGGCCTCGTGGCGTTGCGGGGCCGTAGGATAGCCGATCGGCCCAGGCGGGGCGCAACCGGGCGCATATCCGCCGCGCCGGCCTGCGCGCCCGGGCGCCGCTGGGCGCGCGTGGGCTCAGGCTCGCCGCTGGCCCGGCGAATCGTGCCGATCTGGGCGCCGCTGGGCGCGCGTGGGCTCAGGCGTCGCGCCGGAACACAGCCCCCTGCACGCCCAGCATCGTCGAAAAGGACAGCTCCTCGTCGCCCTGCTCGGTGGGCCGCAGGTCCTCGATCGTGTCGAGGAGGTAGCCGAGGCGGTGGATGTTGCCGTTGTAGCGGGAGATCAGGTCTTCGTCGCGCAACGCTCGGGCCAGGATCTTCGCCCGGTCGTAGTCCAAGCCGAGCGTGTCCATGATCTCGCAGGCCAGGACCGCGTAGCCGACCGCCGAGAGGTGCATGCCGTCGAGGCTCTGGAGCCCACCGTGGTCGAATTCGTATCTGGGCGGGCGTGGCCCGCCGGGCCGGCCGACGCGGCGCATCCGCCCGGTCAGATACCGATTGTCGATCCGGGTGTCGCCGATCGCGATCTGGCGGCGGGCATCGTAGGTGTTCTTGTAGTCGTAGGCGTCCAGGATGCGGTAGGCGTCGACGATTCGGAAGCGCCGCGCATCGGCGAGCCCCGCGATGTGCCAGCGCACCGCCCGATTGAAGTCCGCGATTCGCTGGTCGATCCGGCGCAGCTCGCGGCCGGTGAGCTCCTTGCCGGGCAGCGGGAAGCGGGTGCGGTAGGTCTCGGCGTAGCCGTGGTGATCCCGCGGGCCGTGTGGATCCAGGTTCGCGACGGCGCCGATCTTCGGGTACAGGACGATGACGATGAGGGTGACCTCGGGCGGCAGTGCGGCGAGCCGGTCGAGGGTCGCCTCGTAGGCGGCGAGGGTCGCGTCGTAGCGGGTGTCGAACGGCCTCGTGTCCGCGTCGGCGCCGACCGGATAGAGGCCGTCGTTGTGCCCGAAGTGGGCGATCAGCCGCCGTGGCCGGCGGCGCTCGACCCAACCGAGCTGCGTGAGCCCGGCCCACTCCGGTGCCCCGGTAGGGTTCAGGACGAAGGCGGTGTTGATCGCCAGGTGCGCCTCGTCGACAAAGGGGAACAGCTCCCGGATCGGCTGGCCGATCATCTTCGGGAACAGCTCATCTTGCAGCCTTGTGCGCGCCTCGCCGGCCGTGAGATCGTTCATCTCATCGATCGTGACGCCGGCGATGGCCAGGTTGTCGAACGCCGCCGGCAGGTCGCCTGGGCCGCGGCCGGCGAGGTCCTGCCGCCAGCCCGCCAGGTTGTCTCGCAACCGTCGCAGACCGCCCGCGACGCCGAGCAGACTGAGGTCTCGGATCTCCCGCTCCAGGTCGAACAGGACCGGTCGGGGGAGGCGCGGGTGGCGGAATGCCCAACCCTGTGCGCGGGCGATGAGGCAGGCGTAGGACTGGGCGCAGAGCTCGTCGGAGACGCTCAGCGTGCGGCAGCCCTGGGCCAGCGAATCGCCGATGACCATCAATTCGGGGTTCGGGTTCGGAATATCGGACATGTTCGCCCCTGTCGCCGACGTGGCAGCGCTCGATGATGTCCCAAGGATAGCCCTCGCTCGGGCGATTCGCCGTGCATCCGCGGCCGCTCGGCATCGGTAGGCCATGCACCACGGCGTATCGACCCCGTCGGCCGCCACTCGCCCGCGATGGTCGCGGCCTGCCGCCGCCTCAATCGGTTTGCGGCGGGAGTGACATGTGCACCCGTGTGCCGGCGCCTGGACGGCTCTCGACCCGCAGTGCGCCGCCGACGAGGCCGAGCCGCTCCTCGATCATGCGCAGGCCGTTGCCGCTCGGCCCGGGCGCGTGGTCGGGCGCGCGCGCGAAGCCGACGCCCTGGTCGCTCACGCAGACGCCGATTCGCCCGTCCGCGCCGCGGTGCATCTGGATCTCGGCCTGGTCCACGCGGGCATGCTTGACGATGTTGAGCAAGGCCTCGCGGACCGATTCGAAGATCACGACGCGCGGCTCCTCGCGCTCGATGATCGCGTCGTGGGCCAGGTCGGTCGCGACGCGCAGCCCATGATCGCGCTCGAAGGATTCGGCGAGCCAGGCCAGCGTGACGTGAAAACTGCCTTCGCGCAGGAACGCCGGGCTCAGGTCGGCATGGAGGGTGCGCGAGGTGTTGATCGACCGATCGACCAGCGCGATCGCGTCCGACAGGGGTTGTCTGTGGTCCTCGGCGCTGTCGCGCAGGATCGCGTGGAGCTTGAACTTGACGGCGAGCAGGTCTTGCTGCATGCGATCGTGCAGGATCTGCCCGAACCGCTCCCGTTCCCGCTGCTCGGTCAGGACCAGTTGCGAGGCGAGGCGGGCGAGCGCGTCGGCGTGCTCGCGCAGACGCGCGTGCGACTCCTGAAGCGCGAGCTCGGCCTGTTTGCGGTCGGTGATATCGAAGGTTGCGCCGACCAGGCCCATGTACTCGCCGTCGGGCGCCCACCAGGGCCGTCCGTGGCTCTTGATCCAGCGCCATTCGCCGTCGTGGCGAAGGCCGCGGAACTCGGCCTCGAACGGCCGCCTTCGCCGTAGGCTGGTCTTGAAGAGCGCCAGATAGGGGCGGACGTCGTCCGGGTGGATGAAGGGGCGCCACTCGTGCTCCTGCCCGGTGACCTCGGCGGGGTCGAGTCCGAGGAAATCGGCATAGTGCCGATTGAAGAACTCGCGCGTCCCGTTCGGCTTCGCGATCCAGACGATGACCGGCAGCCCCTCGGCCATCTGGCGAAATCGCCGCTCGGCCTCGCGGGCGCTGGCGAGCTGGTCGGGCATCGACTCCAGATCGAGCTGTCGCGTCACGTCCCGGAGGGTGACCAGCACCCCCGAGGCGTCGCCCTGGTGCCCCCTCGGCAGCGGTACCGCGGTGACGCTGAGCCAGGCCGTCCGACCCTGCTCGCCCACGCAACCGATGATCTCTTCCTGCACGAGGATGCGCTCGCGCAGCGCCCGCACCGCGGGGTAGGCGGCCGGGGCCATGCGTCGACCGGCCCGATCGACGATCACCCAATCCCGGCTGTCGATCGTCCGTCCGCGGTCCGGCGCCGCGCAGGGCGCCAGGAGCCGATCGGCCACCGGGCTGGACTCGATGATGATCCCGTGTCGGTCGACGACGAGGAGCGCGAAAGGGGCATGGTCGAGCAAGGCGCGATACCGGGCCGCCGCGGCCTGCGCGGACTGGATGGTGGTCGCGCGCCGCCCCCGTTCTTCTTGCTTCTTGGTGGGCAACGCCAGGCCTCCTGGCGCCCGCCGAGCAGGGCGGGCGCGGACTGGATGACCATCGGCCTTGCAGGTCGACGGTTCATTGAGCCCGATGATAAGGGTAAGGTCGGCCGGAGACCAATTCGCGAGGCGGTCCTCGCGGCGAGGGGCGTGCATGTGGTGGGGATGGGGGTGTCGCAGGAATTCTTCCTTGGGGTCGTCCCTGGCCCCTTCCTTGTACTCCTGCGACGCGACACCGGCGAACGGTCGTCTGCCGATGCCGCGGCTTTCAACCGCCGGCGGCGGTTGAAAGCCGCGGCGCATCCGAGCGCCGCGGGTGGTGCGGCATCCTGCGGCACCAGCCACTCGTCGGGGATCAGGGTTGGCCCCGCGGGACGGCGGCCCGTCACCGAGATGCGGAAACCCTGATCGAACCGTGCGAGACTAGCGTCGCATCAAAAGACGGTGAAAAGAATCAGGGAATCCCTGATGTTACCGCGCCCTCGTCACGGTCGTGGCGCCGCCCGGCGGCGCCGGTGTCCTGCCCGGTGGCTGCCGTCGTGTCGGTTGGGCGTACAAGTGCTTGATGAACAGGGGGCTGACGTGGATGAATGGAAGATCATGGTCGTCGACGACCATCCGCTCGTTCGCGAGGGTATCAAGGGGCTGATCGAGCGGGAACCGGACCTGATCGTCAGTGCGGAGGCGACCGGTGTCGAGGAGGCGCTCGCGACGCTGCGCCGCGGCCGGCCGGATCTGGTCATCATCGACCTGGCCTTGGCGGACGGCGGCGACGGTCTGGTCCTAGTCGAGCGCATCAAGCGGCATGCCCCGGCGCTGAAGATGCTCGTCGTCTCGATGCGCGACGAGCGTGTCTTCGCCGAACGGGTGATCCGCGCGGGGGCCTTGGGCTACGTCAGTAAGCAGGCCGCCCCCGAGGTCCTGATCGACGCCGTGCGCAAGGTGCTGGGGGGCGCACCCTATCTCAGCCCGGCCATTGCCGAACTCGTCCTCGGCGGCGCGCGTCGCGGGTGCGATGCGACCGGCCAGCCCGGGCTCGATCAGCTCACGAACCGCGAATTGCAGGTCGTGCGCCTCATCGGCCAGGGCCTCTCGACCGTCGAGATCGCCCAACGGCTGCACCTGAGCGTCAAGACGATCGAGACCCACCGCGCCAAGATCAAGCGCAAACTCGGCATCGCCAAGGCCACCGAGCTGGTGCGGCGCGCCGTCGAATGGGAGCTGAGCCAACGCTGAGCTGCCGGGTGCCAAACTCCCGAGCCGCAGGCGCGGTTCACCCCGTTCGCCGGTCGCAGGCCGCGCCGAAGGGTGGCGTTCGATCTCATCGGTCGGTAGGGACCTCGGCACCGGCACCTCCAGGGGACCTTGAAGGATTGCCATCCGGGCAATCTTTTAAGACGCATCCTTGCCCGCACCGGCACTTTGAAGGATTCGCGGTGCCGGTGCGGGGGACTGGAAGGCGCGGCCGTTTTCGTCCACGCGGCGCGAGCGCCTGGCCGCCTACTTGGTCTCCAGGAACGCCTCGAACGAGTCGGCCCCTCGGCCGAGCCGGCGGAATTCCGCGAGTTCCTCCACCACGTAGGGTGGCTCGCTGTAGTCCTCCATCTTCAGCATGAAGAAGCCCGGCTGAATCCATTCCGCCCAATCCGAACCCCAAGCCGGCTTGGTGAGGCGAAATTTGATGGCGCCATGAAACGTGCCCGCGGGCACGGTCACGGTCTCATCGACGGCCTCGATCGTGACATAGATGGGCTGGCCGTCCTCGTCGTCATACGACCAGGAGGTGCCGACCCGGGCATCCTGCCACAGTAACCGCTCGGTACAGGAATCCGATTGAAGGGCGTACAGTTTCGTGGTCGTCGATCGGAGCGGGAATGGCTCGATGCCTTGGCCGTTGCCGACGAAGCCAAGACGGTAGGTCTTGCCGTTGCACGGCTCGACGAACTCCCGTGCTGCGACATAGTGGAATCTCTCGTTCAATCCGTCGTCGTCGGTTCTTTGGAACGTAAAGACCTGGCCTCGCTCCAGCGGCATGAGATCGTCCGCCAGAGACGGGGATGACAATAGCGCCGCTTGTGTCGCAAGTGCCGCAGCGAACGCGATTCTCTTCATGGTTGCTTCCCTGGAAATGCATGGTCGTCGCGAACGGAATCTTTGGTGCACGTCAGTGAGTCGAATCTAGGGTTCTTCGTTTACCTCGCGGTTCTCGTTGGTTTTCTGTGAGGCGTCGCTTAGGAACGGTGCAAAAACAAACGATACAAGCACGCGGAAGACAAGAAACTACGAAATGCGCGAAAGTCGCGAAAAAACCCCGAATTCTCCTGCGTATATTCTGCCTTTTCGTGTATTTCGCGTGTTTCGCGTGTTTCGCGTGTTTCGTAGTTTGTGCCTGGAAGAAAACCCCTTTGAATTCAAAAAATCCGCTCGCCTCATGCCGCCGCGGGGGTGGATTTTCATTCGGTTCGAGGCCGTCAGCGAGGAATACGGGGCGGCGATGGGAATTATTTTCATCTTCCGCGTCCATTGGACAGACCTGTCCCTCGGATCGGCCCCGATGGCCCGCGCGAGGCGCTCAGGCGGCGCGTTTTCGTCGGCGCCGCTCGGCCTCCGCCTTGTCGTTGGCCAGCAGGATCGCCCCGAGGCGATGGAGGTTGCGCGCCACCACGGCCAAGGCGACGTAGCGCATGAAGCCGTCGAGGCCGTGATCCGGGCAGCGGTCCAGGCCGTGGGCCTCCAGCGCATTGATCGCCGACTCCACCGCCGAGTGGCGCCGGCGCAGGCGCTGAAAGCGCG
>NZ_NRRW01000042.1 GCF_016583835.1 Thiococcus pfennigii
GACGAACAATCAGGCAGTTAGCGGCGGCGCCGTGGGCCCAGACGGCTTCCGGCCGCTCGACTTCCGGTGCCCGATTCGATTATAAGGCATTGTTCTTGCGATTGAAAACGACTTTCCGTCCAGGCACGAGCTATACCACCCACACCCAGACGACCCTGGGCCTGGTCTCGGAATCCACCTACGACTGGGAACGCGACCAATGGTCGGTAGCGGTGATTCCGCAGGTCGGACAACTGTTCAAGCTAGGTCCGCAGATCCTTCAACTCGCGGTCGGCGCGAAGTATTGGGCCGAGGCCCCGGAGAACGGCCCCGAGGGCTGGGGTCTGCGGGTGCTGTTGACCCTGCTCTTCCCGCGCTAGGGCACCCTATCCAACCACTGCCCGCGACATCGCACGAACCTGGCGACAAGCCGAGCCTAGGAGAGAGATGGTGCACTTCCAGCACGTAATCGATTCACTGCCAATCGTCGGTTTCTTCGTCGCCTTCTCGATCGCCTCGCTGATTGCGATCGAGGTCGGTTACCGCCTTGGGCGCTGGTCGCAGACGCGCGCATCGGACGAGAAGGAGGGTCCGACGAGCATGATCGTGGGCTCGCTGCTGGCGCTGCTCGCGTTCTTGCTGGCGATCACGATGGGCATGGCATCCGATCGCTTCGACACGCGCCGCCAACTGGTGCTTGCCGAGGCGAACGCGATCGGCACCCTGTACCTGCGGGCCGGCTACCTCCAGGAGCCGGCCTCGGGCGAGATCAGGGAACTGCTCCGCGCCTACGTGCCACTGCGCATCGTGACCAACGATCTCGCAGATCTCCGGATGAAGATTGCCCGCTCGGGCGCGATTCAGATGCAGCTTTGGTCGATCGCCGAAGACTTGGCCCGCGCCGCGCCCGACTCCGATGTCTTGGCGCTCTTCATCGAGTCGTTGAACGAGATGATCGACTTGCACGAGACGCGGATCACAGCGGGCCTGTATGCGCGCGTTCCCGAGACGATCCTCATCCTGCTGCTCCTCGGATCGCTGCTGACGTTGGCGATGGTGGGTTACAGCGCAGGACTCAGCGTTCGGCGCAGCGCGCTGACCACAGTGGTGCTGATCCTGGTCCTGGGCGCGGTCATCACGCTCGTGGTCGACCTCGACCGGCCGCGTGACGGATTTCTCGATGTGAACCAGCAGCCGCTCATCGACCTGCTGGAGCAGATCGGACGGGACGAACGCCATTAGGAACGATGCAGAAACAACCGACACGAGCATGCGGAAGACAAGAAACTATGAAATGCACAAAGGTCGCGAAAAACGGCAGAGCATCCCGCGTATATTCCGCCTTTTCGCGTGTTTCGCGTGTTTCGCAGTTCGAAGAAAATGCGCCGCTTGTTTTTCTTAGTTGTCACTTAGCGAGTCCCTCGCAGTAGCCGGCCGGTTGCAGCGACGGATGAGGACATCCATTCGCACGAGTCATCCACGAACGTGCGTGCTTCGAGCACCACGCCGCGGTTGTTCGAGGTCGAAGTGTCAGGTACAGGCATTCCCTAAGGTGGGGAAGGCGCGGGAATTCGAGGTGTGATCTTGACGAAACGACAATTGCCGATGAAAACAATAGCACCGGGCTCGCCGCGAGCCGCCGCCCGCAACGCGGGCCGCCTTATTTGTGCGCTGTGTCTTCTCTGCCTGGTGGCCACGCCGATCATCGCTCCCGCCGCTGCGGACACGACACGCCGCCCGAACATCGTCATCATTCTCGGCGACGACCTGGGTTTTTCCGACATGGGTTCCTTCGGCGGCGAGATCCGCACGCCAAGCCTCGACGCACTGGCCAACGAAGGGGTGCGCTTCACCAACTTCTACACCCACGCGACCTGCTCGCCCACCCGCTCGATGCTGTTGAGCGGCGTGGATACCCATCAGAACGGTCTGGGCAACATGGACGAGTGGACCGCGCCCAACCAGCGCGGCGTGCCCGGCTACGAGGGCTATCTCAACGACCGCGTGGCCACCCTGCCCCAGTTGCTGCGCGACGTCGGTTATCACACCTACATGGTCGGCAAGTGGCATCTGGGCAAGCAGCCGGACCAGATCCCGGCCGCGCGCGGCTTCGAGCGCGACTTCACGCTGCTCGACGGTGCGGGTAGCTACTGGGACATGACCAATTTCACCGGCGCCGCGCCCAAGTCGGTCTTCACCGAGGACGGGCGCTACCTGACCAAGCTGCCCAAGGACTACTACGCCACCAAGACCTACACCGACAAGCTGATCGGCTTCATCGACGCCCACCGGGCCGACGGCAAGCCGTTCTTTGCCTACGTCTCCCATCAGGCGCCCCACGATCCGTTCCACCTGCCCAGGGAGTGGCGCAAGCGTCATGTGGGCGAGTACGACCAGGGCTGGGACGCGGTGCGACAGGCGCGTCTCGAGCGTCAGATCGCACTCGGCATCATGCCCGCGGGTACCCAGCTCGCCGAGCGGATGTGGTTCATCCCCGATCCCATCACGCTCGCCCCGGCGGCCCGGGCGCTGTCCGGCAAGAAGATGGAACTCTATGCCGGCATGGTGGAGAACCTGGACTTTCATGTCGGTCGGCTCATCGACCATCTGAAAAAGATCGGCGAGTACGACAACACCATCTTCATCGTCTTCGGCGACAACGGCGCCGAGGGGACCGATCTGTTCAAGATGATCGCGGGCAATCCGGGGACGCGCGACTTCCTGCTCGCCGCCATCAAATGGTCACAGACCCATCCCAACGCCTGGGGCGACCCCGGCTCCTATGTCGGCTATGGCCCGATGTGGGCGCAGGTCTCCATGACCCCCTTCAGCCAATACAAGGGCTGGGTCGCGGAAGGCGGCATCCGCAACGCCCTCATCGTCAGCGGCCCGGGGGTCGCGCGGCCAGCGGGCAGCATCAATCACGGACTCATGCATGTGGCCGACATCATGCCGACGCTGCTCGATATCACCGGGGCCGGCTATCCCAAGCGGTTGAACGGCCGCGAACTGCCGCCGCTCATCGGCAAGTCCTGGCGGCCGATGCTCGCGGGGCGCACCGAGTCGCCGCGCACCGAGCGCGACCCCCTAGCCTGGGAGATTTTCGGCAACCACGCCCTGCGTCAGGGCGACTGGAAACTGCGCTGGCAGCACAAGCCCTTCGGCACCGGCGACTGGGAACTCTTCGATCTGGCCAAGGATCCGGCCGAGCGGCACGATCTCGCCGCCAAGCGTCCCGACAAGCGCAAGGCGCTGCTGGCGCTCTGGGATGACTACGTGCGCAGGCACAACGTGATTCTGCCCGACCGCTCCATGTTCGAGACCCTGGACGACACCCTGCCAATGCGCGTCCCGGACGATGCCGGCTATCCGCCGCTGATCTACAAGCGCCAGTTCGTGCCGCCCGAGGATCGGCTGGCCGAGCCCAAGCCCTGAGCTTTCACCCACTACAGACTAGAGAGAGCCTTCATGCACGAGGAGACAGATTCGACGACGCGCGCCGGCGGGGCGCGCCTGCCAGCCACCGCCGCCCTGCTCGCCCTGGGCGCGCTCGGCCCGCTCGCCGTCCAGGCCCAGACCCCCGCGCGTTTCTACCTGGACACCCTGTCCGGCTCCAGCGCGGTGCCGCTCATCGTCGAGTCGGTGAGCGGCAACACCAACCCCTTCGATCCGGCCCATACCGTCACGCCGGGCGCGGACTTCGACGCCACCCTGGCGATGGTCGGCTATGGCCACACCTTCTCGCTGTTCGACCGCGCGGCGCTGGCCGCCATCTTCCTGCCGATGGGGCGGATCTCGGGCGATGTCACCCTGGGCGGCGGGCGCACCTTCGGTCAATCGGCCAGCGGCTTCGGCGATCCGACGCTCGAGTTCGCCATCAACCTCATCGGCCCGCCGGCGCAGAAGGATATCCCCGACGCGATGCGCTACGAGCCGGGCTTCTCGCTCCATCTGCTCGCCGATCTGGCCCTGCCGATCGGCGAGTACGACAGCGACCAGGCGCTGAACATCGGCATGAATCGCTGGTACGGGCGCATCGGGGCGCCGATCACCTGGCAGGTCGGTGCCTGGGTGCCGGGCCGGCGCACCACGCTGGAGCTGCTGCCGTCGGTCTGGCTGTTTGGCGAGAACAGCGACTATGTCGGGCAGACCCTGGAGACCGAGCCGATGTTCCAGCTGGACGCCCACCTGACACGCGACTTCACCGAGCATCTCTGGGGCTCGCTCGACGCGGTCTGGTTCAACGGCGGCGCGGCGACCATCGACGGCGTGAAGGGGGATGCGAACGACACCTTCGGCCTTGGCCTCACCCTCGGCTACAGCATCAAAGAGAACTTGCAACTCACCTTCGGCTACAAGTCCACGCTCAACGACAGCAACCCCGGCGACATGCAAATGGACAGCTTCAACCTCTCGCTGCTCTTCGGCTGGCATCCGCTGGTCGAGGGGTCGCGGCGGTTGCAAGAAAACCCTCACTAAGGGCATTGAGGCGTGACACGGGCGGCCATCCTTGTCACGCCCAGCGCCCAGGGCGACCTTCCGGATATTCCGGATACAGCGTCAGGTCTTGCCTTTTGCCCCTCAATGAAGCTTACGCCTGGCAAGCCCGACAAGATACTTCGGTTGACGTAGAGACCCCGTCCGGTAGCACCGTCAGGAAGCCCGGGCCGCGTGTGCCACCTTCGATGCCCTGTCGCCCCCCAGGGGGCTCCTACAGGAGGGGCGGGGGTTCGGCGCGCCGAAGATCCCCGTGCCGCAAAGCCGATCTCGCCCGCCAGGTCGCAGTAGAGACCGAATAGGGCTGTCGCGCGGCTCTGCCCATCCGACTTATGGGTAATAATGGCCGTGGTATGGCTGTGAGCAGCGCACCGTCTATGTCCGCCGTTGGCCGGTAGTTGCCGCCGAGCAGAACCTGGTGGGCGCTCCACGACGGATACAGGTCCGCAGCCGACCCCGAGCGGACATCGGCCGGATCCAAACCGCAGGTCTCACGGCATTTTTCGGCCGCGCAGGCTGCTGATGCCGATGAAGTCAGGTCCCGCGCCCATCCGCCGAGTCTAGACCGTCGCTCGCTACGCTCGGACGATCTAACCTTATTCGTTGGGCAGATCAGCCGGCGATGCTTTCGACCTCTGCGATGATCTCGTTGAGGAGCCCGGGGCGAATGTGCAGCGTCGAACGGCTGGGGATGGTTCGGAGCAGATCCGCAACAGTTCTCGGGTCGCGCTGCTGGCGGCGGACGGCACGCAACAGGATGCCCAGCGTTCCATGGACGGGCAGTCCGATCTGCTTGGCCACGAGGCGGGCCGCCATATCATCCGTCAACAATAGATCGGCCCCGTGCTCTTCGGCGATCTGAAGCGCTTGGGTCTCGCCCACGTGCAGGGGCATGAGCCGGGCGAGTGCGACGAGTGATGCCGATGGCGGGTGCCGAGGCCCGACGCGGATGAATGCACCGGCCATCCGATCGAAAAGACAAGGGCGGTGTGCCTCGACCTCGGTCCAGACTGCGTCGGGCACCAGCACGGTCTGGAAATCACCCAGCAAGTCCAGTGCTCCCAACTCGTCCAGATGGATCAGAGGACCGGCATCGCAGACAACGACCCGGATCAAGGGCCTATCCTTGGCCACGCAAACCCCAGTCGACGTCTTCGCGGATGAACGCCTCGTTGAGCTCCGCGCTGTGCGAGATCAGGTAGCGGCGTAACGCATCCGTAAGTATCTCATCGAGGTCCGTTGCCCAACCATCGCGTACTAGGATCGCGGCCTGTTGTACCAGTTGATCCGGGATGTCCACCTGAACGGAAGTTGTCATAGAATCAGCTCCGGCGGTTGTCATCGAATCAATTTCAGTCGCCTAGGCCTTGGAAAATGAAGCGAAGCGGAAATCGCATTGTCGCTTCGCGTTCTGAAAAATTGCCCCGATGGCAATGTCTCAAAGTCCACCAAAAGACGTCCATCCACCCGAGTGCCGGAGAAATATCCGGTCGACTCCCGAGGACTGCGGTCCGGATGTCCGGTGATGGCCGAATCCTGCCGCCGGACCGGGTACCGGTCAAGGTCCGCTCCTGACGGCACGTGCCCCGAGGGCCTGGAGGCCGTGAACCAGCCTCTAGCCACCTCCCTCATGCCTCGATATGCTCGGCGATCTCCAGTGCATCGTCTACCTCGATGCCCAGGTAGAGGGGGGCGGGGCCAGGTCTCGCATCGTGGCATTTCCCACCTGCCGGACTTCATCTCGCGGACGGCCTCGGGCAATTCGGCGCCGATGTCGCGATCGGCGTCTCTTGCGAGCCGCGCTGGTTCAGTCTTCGGCATGATCCACATCTCCCGCGTCGCATCGAGCACATGCGCTGGCAAGCCAGTCTCGGGCGTTCCTGGCGTCGATCAGGAGAAGCCCGGTGCATTCGTTTGCCGGCCGGTTATGGCCGCGGCTCACCCGCCTGGGGGCAACGGTAGCCAGAAGGCCGCGCGATCTCGCACACAGGTGCGGCGAGGTTGAGGGGCGACAAGCAGGCGCCGATCGCCCCCCGTCCGGATCGATCGCATCGAGTGGCGCTTGGGACTAAGGAGACGCTGATTTATTGGCCGTCCTGGCCAAAGATCGGCACGGAAGTCGAAAGCGCGGTTGCCGACTTCTCTCATGTTCAGTCGCTTATCGCGACTGAACATGGCGGGGCTCCTGCCCCGCACGGGAAGCGCTGAATACTTCAGCGCTTCCCTAAGGGACGACGAGATAGATCTCGACGCGGCGGTTCTGACTGCGTCCCGTGCTGGTCGCATTCGTCGCGATCGGTCGGGCTTCGCCGAACCCCGTTGCCGCCAATCGCTCCGACCCCACCCCGCGGTCGATGAGGGCTTGGCGCACCGCGTCGGCGCGTTCCTGCGACAGGGCCAGGTTCGTAGCGGTCGGGCCCGCGCTATCGGTATGACCCTCGACCAGCGCGGTCAGCTCCGCATGCTCGACGAGCAAGGCCGCGATCTGGTCGAGGCTAGGCATCTTCCCGGGCGGCAGTCCGGCGGTACCTGATCGGAAGGCCAGTTCCTGTTGGGGCAGACTGAGTCGAATCCCTTGTTCGGTGCCTTCGGCATTCAGGGCAAGCAAGCGGTCGACGAGGTCCCAGGCATTCGTGGTCTGACCGGAAGTCCTAGTGCGATGCCCCACGTCGCCTCCCTGGACGCCGCCGAGCATCGTCTTGAGGCCTTCGATGCGACCACTGGCGATGTTGAGCTCCCGGCGACACTCCTCGTACGCCGAGCGCGACTCTTCAAAGCTGTCTTGCAGCGCCTGCAGTTCCGCCTGGGCTTCGTCGAGCTGATCCTGCAGCCCGAGATCTTCCGGCTCGGCGGAAACACCTTGAAGGCACATCGAGAGGGTGGCGAGCCCGACCAGTAACATGGCGAGTCGGTGGCGGATAGGTTTGCGGGCTGAAATGACCGAGATGAACATGCGGATCCCCCGTTGGTCGTCGTCCGGAAGCGAGGTCTTATTGCTGGCTGGCATAGAAGGCGAAGAGGGCCTCTAGGCTCGACTCACCTTCGCGCTCGATCATCTGTTCGAGATTCTTCTTCATCCTTCGCTCGATCGGGCGACGCCCTTCGCGGAAGTCTTGCATGGCATACTGGAGATACGGAATCCACTGACCCGCGGTGATGTAGTATTCTTCGTCGATCAGCGGCTTGCCGCCGTCACCATGGCACCTTTCGCAGTACTTGTCGTGCAGGCGATAGCCCGTGTCGACGAGTTCGCGGTTGAACTCCTGCCGTGCCGGGACGAACGGCAGCTCGTAAAAATAGCCGGCCATCAGCTCGATCTCTTCCCGCGTGTAGCCCCTGGCGATTCGCCCCATCACGGTGCTGTAGATCTCGTCGCTGCTGAAGCCTTCCATCACCCCGATGAAGTAGTCCGGGTGCATCCCGCCAATCGATGGCGCGACCGGCCCGACGCTCGCACCATGTGTACCGTGACAGCCAGCGCAATTCATCGCGAGGGTGCGAGCCTGCGCGCCGTCCAGCAGATCGTCGGCCTGGCTGGTCGAGACGGCCCCCAGCAGGATGAGGCCGCCGAGAAGCGCCGGCGTGAGGGTAGTCTTCTTCATAGATCCTCCACTTGGTTGCCTATTGGTTGTTCTATCGACAGAGATTGTCCCGGTGTTGCACCAGGGTCGAGCTGCACTGCTTCGCCTGCGCAGCTGTCCCGCCGTGTGGCGCTGACTGGAAGGCGGTCGTAGTGCAATCAGTGTCCGGCAATTGAGGCGCCGGAAGCGAAGACAGTCGACAAGCCGACCGACGCGAGGGCAGGCGTCGCAGCAAGGAAGAGCGCCCTCTTCCAAGGCAACTTGTTGGAAGCGGGCATAGAACCCCTGGTGGCGCAATCGTTCTTGTTATAGGTGCTCGATCCCTGACGCGATGGCCGCGCCACCGACCTCGACCTGCGCTGCCGCGCAGTTGGATCGCCGATTTCGGGTATCGACGATCTCGGCCCCCTTCACGGCGATGTTACGGTATCGGCCCGCGTCCTGCCAATTCTCGGAGCAATGCAGGCTTTCCAGCCCGCAGACGTGCCACGAGGCCCTGTTGATGAGCCCTTCCATCCCGGGGCACCTCACGACCTTACGCGCTCGATCCCGCCGGCCGACGCGCGATGAAGGAAGGTCTCCGCCCGTTCCGAGCCGAACGGTTGCCGAGCCGGGTCGATGACGATGCATTCGGTCGTTAGCCCGATATCGTCCGCCTATTTCGAGATTCCCGCCAGACCATACCGCTGCAGCCGCGATCGCAAGAAGGGGGCAAGCAAGTCGTCGTAGGTCTCGCGCCCCGCTCTGGTGTCCGCCCCGCCCCGGTGTCACCATTTAGCTGACCCTGGTCAAGAGGCGACAGAAGTTCCTCGCGGCCTGGCGCGATGATCTGGATCAATTATCCACGAAACGCTGCGTTGTGCCTTGGACGCGCCGTCGGCTCTCTTTCTGGTGGTTGCGGAGCCGATCCGCACCAGCCACCCTTCAGGTTCTAGGCGCTGGGGCTGCTCCCGATGGGGAGAAGACACCCGGCCCGTGGCTCATGCGAGCCCCAGAAAATCGGCAGTACCCCGCCAAGGTCCGTGTGGTACACGGCCATGCCTGGAGGCGGGCCGTGCGTTCACAGATCTCTGGCTGACGCTCCGGTGGAGCGCACCCAACCCCGTTGTGGCTCAGCGGCGGGGGCGTCTCGGTCACCTACGCGGTCGCTCCGGGTCGGTTGCAATCCTCGGCGGGAATGCCTCGGGGCTCAATCAGATCTGGTGGCTGCTCGCCAACCCCGTGTCCGAGCCCACCGAGCCATGCCCGATTTGGTTCAGGCGAAGGCGCGGTTCACATCGAACTCGCGGCCCTCGCGCAGAATGTGGTAGCAGGCGCGTGCCAGCTTGTGGGCGACTGCCTTGGTCGCCACCACGGCCTTGGTCTTGGCGCGCTTGCGTTGGTAATAGCGCTTGATCTGCGGGTTGTAGCGCACGGCGAAGTCCATCGCCTACCTCGTGGCCGGCAAGCTCACCCACTTGCCCGCCTCACCGTTCGACCTGAAACAGGCTCCCAACGCGTTTCACCTGGCCGCGTAGCAACCGTACACGGACACACTAAACCTAAGGGAGCCCACATTACCCCGTTGTCTCAGTTGAACAGGCGGCGCCTCAAAGCCTGCGCCTCTTCCCTCTCTGGGGCGACTTGCTCCAGACGTTGCAACAGATTCCATGCCTTAACTGGCTCGCTACTGTGTAGGCTTTCGGCAACGCCGAGCAGCGGACGGTAGGCCGGCGAGAAATCGGGGCTTGTCCTGAGGATGGCGAGCAATGGGCCCTCCACCTGGTCGAGCAGCATCACGGGGTCCCGTGTTGGGCGCGTCTTAGTCCCTAGGGAGATGAATTGGTCGCGGGCCGCCCAGTAGGCAACCAAGCGCTCAGAGGCAAGCGTCCACTCATCGTCCGGCATGCGGGCTAGGATGTCATCTGGCTTGGCAGTCACGCCATTGATTACCTCCAGCAGAAGGTCGGCGGATCCGCGCTGCTTGTCGTAGGCGAAGGCTGGGGCCTGAAACCGCACCACCGGATGGTCGTCCGTGTTAATGGCCCCCCGGCCAGCGAATGCCGCGAGCGCCGTACCCTGCCCTAGAAATCCCCCCGGCAGTGCCAAGGGCTCATGCAAGCGTATGCGCCGCAGGGCTTCGTAAAGCCTCCTGGCATGCACTCGGTTTACCAGCCAATTCGGCTTCAGTCGGATATCGCTATTGCTGCCAATCAATCCGAGGATCGGGGCGTCAACGCTGTAATGGGCGAGCCACGCGCTCGCATTGGGAAAGACATTCAAGAAGGTGCGTACTATGGTGTTGAGAGTTGCCCGGTCCATCTGATAGAGCGGCAACCATTGGCAGAAGATCCCTTTGTCGGACAATCGGCCCCGTATGGCTTGGAAATGCTCTCGGGTATAGAGGCTCGCCGACCCGTCCCTGGCGGGATGAAACAGGTCGGCAACCACGACATCGTACGAAGCCTCTACGGAGGCGACGAATCTGCGGGCATCGGCCACCTGAATCGTCAGACGCTCGGTCGACTCGATGGGGCCGGTCGCCTCGGCGAAGTGTGGCAGCAGCTCGACCACCTCTGGCACCAGCTCAACGGCCTCGGCCTTCAGCCCCGGGTGATCCAAGGCGGCGGCGAAGGTGACACCTGCCCCAAGGCCCAGGAATAGGGCACGCCGGGGCTCAGGGTGCAGCAATAAAGGGATATGCCCCTCCCGGCGGTCTGAGTAGACCGAGGACGTACCGCCCATTTGAAAGCGATTGTTGACCTTTAGGTGCCGATCGCCGTTGCGATCACCGACCACGGAGACCGACGCCATCACCCCGTCTCGGTGCGCCAACAACTGACCACCGCCGGGAACGGTCACGAGGCGCAGCGAAAGTGGCGCGAGCAGGAGTATCGCCGCCGCGCCGGCGGGCACCAGGGAGAACCTCGGAAAACCTCGATTCAATGGTAGTAGGAGGGCGAGATACCCGACTGCAATCAGCACGATCGTTGCTTTCACGCCCAAATTGGGGAGGAGAAGCACGCCGAAGAGCGGCGGCGCCAAGGCCCCACCGAGCGTGTTGGCAGCCACTGCGTTCCCTATGGCGTTCCGCGGCCCCTTGAGAGCCTGCGAAAGGTGGCTGAATAGAGCGCCCATCGCCAAGGTCGGCAGGAGGAACACGACGAGCGCCAAGACCAATTCAGCCGTCAATGTGCCATAGGGGCCGAGCCCCTCGGCAAGCAGTAAACTTTGGTAGCTAGAGGGGGCCACGACGAGCGCGCCGGCTGACACCAGGGTAGACACGGCGGCCAAGGTCAGAAGCAGGCCAGCGGTGGCAACGATATCCCGCCGGCGGGCGAAGCGGTGGTAGAGCCAGGCGCCGATCGAAGTCCCGGCGAGGAAAACGACGAGCAACAGGGCGAAGGTGAAAACCGTGTTTTCCAGTACCTGGCTAAGAACGCGGATCACCAGGACCTCGAGTCCGATACCGAGCAGCCCGGTAATGAACAGCACGAACAGCAGCGCCCCGCGATACGGTGCCCCCGGGGGGTATACGTCGCTGGACTCGCCGTGACCGAGAGAAGGTGCCCGTAAAGGCGATGTGTCCAGCGGCGCCGACGCGGCCCGCCCCAGGTACAACGCCGCGCCCGCGCAGGCCAGATTCACGAGCGCCATCAGTATCGCCGTCCTGGCATAGCCGATTGCCGGAGCAAAGACGAAGGTCGTGACCAGAACGCCGAGCGCGGCCCCTAGCGTGTTCGCGCTATAGACCCCGGCCACGCCCCAACCGTCCTCACGGAGGCGGGACATCCATCGCTCCAGGGCAGGAAGCGTCGCACCCATGGCGGCCGTCGCCGGCAGCAGGCACAACAGCGGCCACCCGAACGCGAAGAGCCAGTGCTCCAGCGGCGCAGGTGAAGGCCCTAGGTGCGCGGCCACCCAATTCCCGGCCGCCGGCAGCAGATAGGCCAGGGCCAAGGCCCACAGGCCGATCAGCACTTCGAGGGCGGCATACCAGGTGGCCGGGCGCGGCGTTCGGCTCAGCCGAGGGTGCAGGGCCCACGCGCCGAGCGCCATGCCGGTGAAAAAGGCGGCCAAGACGCCGAGAATGGACAGGATCTCGTGCCCCAGCGTACCGGCCAGTGCATGCGTCCAGACGATCTGATAGCCGAGCCCCGCAAGCCCCGAGCAAACGGAAACGATTAGGAGCAGACGTTGAGCGACGGGCGGGGAAGACCAGCGAGACGATCGAGTCATGGGGCGGAATTCGATTCGGGGAGGCACGACAGCCCAAGATGCATTGTCGGGACCGCAGAACAGCGGCACACCGTCAACGGCCCACATCCCTGTGGGGCCATTCTTGGTCCCTCAAAAAGGAGCCGAGTGTCCCTACTTCACGTCGATGAAGATCGGGTTCGAGTAGAACCAGAGATCCGCATAAGCCTCAGCAACCTCGTCCAGCTTGCTGGTGGTCGCATTACCCAGCTTGCTATTCAGGACATAGTCTTCGATATTCCCGATCAGGTTGCCGGCTAGCTCTTCGCCCTCCATGCTGTACAGATTAGTCTCGGCCTCGGAGTCGGCCAAGGGGTTGCCGTACTCATCAGTCTCGAAGGGCACATTGGCTGGCAGGTTGGTGCCACGGAGACGGAAGTACATGTCCTCGTCGGCCTTGAACCAGTGGAAGTAGGTCATGTAGCCAAACCGGGGACGAGCAGGACGCTCGAAGGTTTTCACCACGGACGTCGACTCGTTGGTTTCCTTACAGTACGGGATGTCAGTCTCGAGGTCGCGGGTATCGACATCCGGGCAACCGTCAAAGTCAGCAGGGGGTTCGATATAACCTGTGACCTTGCCGCCGATGAGGTCGATGTGGTCCAGTTCGGGCCGATTGAGCGGTTGCTGCACGCCGATCTGTGCCAGTGATGGGTTGTTCATATCCAGCGGGCAGTGATTGGCCCCGACTGGGTCGCGAACCTTGATCTTCAGGAGGACCCAAGCGCCCTTGCGGACTTCAAGGGTCTCACCCATGATGGCCTTCTTTCCGCCGGAGTAGGCGGTGAACTCCAGCTTGTCGATCAAGTCGCCCATGACGTGCCAGGACGCGCCGGAGCGCACCCCGTCGAACACCGCCTGAATCGGGTCGGGGTTCGAGGTGTCGATGTAGGTGTAGGTCTTCTGATACTCGCCGGGCCAGAAGTCGCTCCCGCCGGTGCTCCAGTGGTTGTGGTAGTCCGAGCTGGCGAAGTTCCACCAGTTGCGGCCCTCGCCGAGCAGCGCGTCCCAGAGACCGCCGACCTTGGCGCTGTAGTAGCCGGACCCGCCATAGGCGCCACCCCCATCAGAGCCGGTGCCGAATCCACGCGACCCCGAGGTCTGGTGTCCAGGAGCCCCCTCGAAGCCAAAAGCAACGTCGGGGCCTGCGTTGTTCCAGTTGCGGTAATCGGCGATGTTGTAGCTGTTGGCCCGCTCGATGTGGGCTGGTACCACCCAGGCATCGCCGAGCCCCTGATCCTTCAGGGCCTGCATGAACTCCACGGCCGCGATCGCGTCCTCGGCCGTCACATTGGTCTTGTCCAAGCCAGCATAACCCGCAAGCAGGCTCCCCTGGCCGTTGCGGCTGGTGTCGCCGTCGTTTTTGTCATAGCGGTATTCGAACTCGCTGATCAAGGTCGCAGCATCGTCGTACTGATGGATTGCCGTAGAGCAGTGCTCGTGGCCCGGGACGTTCCACTCAAGGCCGGAAATGATCGTCTTATTCGGCATCATCGTCCTTGCGGCCTTGATATCCGGATAGACGAAATCCCGTAGGCTCTGCCAGCGCCACATCACCTGGTGGCCGCCCGATTCCCTGTAGTCGCCGAGGATCGGGTTGACCGGGTAGACAGCCGGGTCGTCCCAGTTTTCGCCGTTGCCGTCGCGGTTGCGACTGCCGCCGTGCTCTGAATTAGCCCACCAGTCGAGGCCGAACTCCTCGTTGGACTGCGTCACCTCTGAGAAGGTGTAGCTGCCGTCCGTGTAATAGGTGTGTTGATGAAAGTCTCCCGGCATCCACTCGCCTGCAAGCGCAGGCGCGACGAAGAGAGTATTGATAGCTATCGTCCCCCCAAGCGTGGCCGCAACGGCCGCTTGAAGGGGCATGGTCATGAGTCGCATGGATTAGTGTCCTCATTATCCAAGGCCAAGGCCAAGGCCAGCCGCACCGTATCGGATCTCGCCAGCTGACCCACACGCGGCGCGCCGACCCCGCTGTTGTCGGTATCGCAGGAAATCGTCCCGGGGTCAGGTCGCGTCGGGCACAGGCTCCAACAAGGCCTTGATCGTCTGTTGACCGACACACTACAAAACCGTGAAACCACTGTGATCATTGACACTAATCAAAGGGAGACATGAGTAGCAAGATGCTTCAGCTAGCATGCAGAACCCAGAGAATCCAAATGCCGACGTTGGCATCGGGCGTCCGCAACCGGCGACTTTTGGCGCTTACGCGTAGCCCGAAAAACGGTTTCTCGATCGGATCTCGGTTCGGCTGAAGCGTATTGCAAATCAGAAAGGGAGATGGGACCCAGTCTGGCCTCGTGGCATCTTTCTCCCCTTCTCGACAAGGGGAGACGTCAGCGACCGGCGGGGTGCGATAAAGCGAGCACCCCCGCCCTTGCGGATCTCATCGACGCCGAGCGGCTCGCCCGCATCGCGGCCCTGCTCGGCAAAGATTGGCGCCGAACAGCTCGGCCAAGCCAAGCGGGCCTTGTGCGATGACTAGTCCTCCGGCGAGCTCAGGATGGTGCAGGCGCATCCGGCGCGGACGACGCCATGACGGAGGCGGCCCTGGCGGACTAGGCGCATTGTTGGTGCCGAGGAACAGCGCCCAAGAGCCCTGGGTAGCAGAGAACACAGGGTCAGGCCCCCAGAGTGCGAGAAGGAAGCCCCTGCAAACCTTCCCCGCGAACTGAGGCGATTTCCGTCACCAGGTCGGGTCGTTCGCCGGAACGGCTCGCGGCGGCGTGCGACCGCTTTTGTGCTACGCTTCGTAGGCACATCAATACGAGGCACCCGATGGAAACGCTCGATGTCTTCTCCGTTCGGGATCTGCGTACCCGCTCGGGCGATCTGCTGAGGGACGCCGAACTCGGACAGCTCGCGCTCATCACGAAACATGGCCGCCCGGCGATCCTCGCCGTGCCGTTCGACCGACGGTTGCTCGACCAAGGCGTGCATCGCACCTTGGCACTGACCCTGTTCGAGAACCGCCAACTGACGCTCGCCCAGGCCGCAAAGGTGGCGGGGCTCTCGCTGGATGGGTTCATCGATCTGCTGGGATCGCTCGGCGTGGCGGCCGTGGATTATCCGGCCGAGGAGTTGGCGGATGAGTTGGACGCCGCCTCGTGAGGGCGGCTTGACGCGCGGATCGCGATGAACAGGGTCGTCGTCGCGGACGCCGGGCCACTGATCGCCCTGGCCCGGATCGAGCGCCTGTCGCTGCTGTTCGAGCTCTACGGATCCGTGGTGGTTCCCGAGGCCGTGCTTGCCGAGCTGTGCGTGGGTTCCGATCGACCCGGGGCGCGAGTCTTGGCGGCGGCACTCGCCAAGGCTGTCATCGAGCCGCGGGCGCTTCCTCCCGGCTGCGAGGCGGACTTGGCCCGTTTGAGTCTGTCGCTCGATGCCGGGGAGTCAGCGGCCATCGTGCTCGCTCGGGAGATGCGATGTCGCTTCCTGCTGATCGATGAGCGCCGAGGGCGACAGATTGCCCGGCGCCTGGGAATTCCCATCGCCGGATTGGCCGGCGTGCTGCTGGCCGCCAAGCAGCGCGGTCGGCTGGCGTCTGTCGGGTCGGTGTTGTCCGCCCTTGCGCGGCAAGGCTACCGGCTCTCCGACGCGCTGGTCGCTGAGGTCTTGCGCCTGGCCGGGGAGCCGCATCGACCGGGCCAATGAGGCGCCTGGCGCGCGCGGCCGGGTCAACGCGCACAGATGCCGAGCAGGTTCCTGACGGGTTTCCAAGGCTCCAGGGTCACCGGGTCCCGACCGGGGCCGCGATCGAAGAAGAAGCCGGTCGAGGATCCGCCGTCGAGGTTGATCGCACGATCGACCCGCCAGGGCGTCAGGGCACCCGGGGAGGCGAGGCCTTCGCCAAGCTCGGCGAGGGTGAGACTACTCGCGGTCGCACCGATGACCCAGTGTCCGCGCCAATCCGTGGCGATGAAGGTGCGGCGTCTCGGATCGGTGGCGGACAGGCCCCTCACCGGGCGTCCGTGTTCCACGAGAAAGGGGCCGGTCTGAAGCAGGGCGCGGATCTGCGGGTGATCTTGGAAGCGGCCCCGCCGCACCAGGTAGATGCCGCGGTCGTCGCTGTAGATCAGGCCGCTCAGGATCTTCGCGGTCTCGAAACGATGGATCCGCTGTCCTTTGGAGATCACCAGCCCCAACGGCTGCCAATCCGGATGGAAGAAGCCGCCGTTGACCCCGGCAACGCAGCCCTCGGCGCGAAAGGCCGCCTCCAGCGTCGGGTGAGCCGGTTCCGGGCGCTCCCCCAGATCGATCACCTCCAGGCGGAACGCCCGCGAGGTGAAGAAGGCGAGGTGAGCGGTGACCCGTTTGCCATCCGACGGGCGCACCGCGGTGCGTTTGGAGTAGGCGAGGTCGGCGCTGATGTCCTGTCGCTCCGACTCCCCGGCCGGGATCCAGTCGACGGCGAGCGCGCTGGAGACGGACAACAGGAGGCACCAGAGCAACAGGACTCGGGATGTGTGAGCAGGGCCGAAAGACCTGCGCGTGCGCCACTGTGAGTTCATGGCCCGACCCCTTTCCCCTGTAAGTGTCAGAGTAACCTTCATGGACCCTAACCTCAGAACACTCTCGCAAGCGCCTAGAAATAGATGGAATTCTGACCCGGCTACTTGGTACTTCGATCTCTTGACCAATCGCCTCACCAGCGCCATGCCAAGTCTCGCGGCGACGCCCGTACATCCCTGGACTGCACTCAAGCAGGAAATCAAACGCTTTTACGGCGACATCGAATCGCCCCGGCACGCCTTCAGCATGGAGCCGCTCGATTGGGGAGGACGATTGCTTGAGCGACAGGTAACGGAGACCCTGTGCAACTATCTCGATCCCAGAGCCGAATCGAGTACAAACGACCGATGCACGGTCTTCGTGAAAACGCTCTTCGACCTGATTGGAGCCAACCCAAGCAACGCCACCAGCGCGGATTGCCTGCAAATCATTGCGGAACATCCTATCACCTTCCGAAAGAAACCGCGGCGCATCGATTTGCTGATCGAAATGGTGCGACACGGAACGCGAGAGGCAGCGGTCTTGGAGTTCAAATTCGAACATCGCGCAACAGAGGGTCAACTCGACGACATCGAATCATGGACAAAGGAGAATTACGATGCCTACTCATTGTTCTTCATCGCTCCCGACCCCATCAGGCACCGAAATATCCGGGCCGAGTATTGCAAGTGGAAAGTGCTGTCGTGGCACACGTTGCTGCGTCGCCTGGAGGTAAACATGCAGGCCACCCCCGCAAAAATCGATGACGAGCAGTACCGATTCTTCCGCCGAACCATGTTTCGACGCGCCACAGGAGTCTAGACGATGAAGATCGTGATTGCCGAAAGCGTCAAGAGTTATTGTGCTTCCCGTGGGGTTCGCACCGCAATCGATACCCTTTCCGAACAGAGCAAAGGCTACCTGCCGGATCATCTGGAGTGGGATGAACTTCGCTCTTACTACCAGAGCGTACTCGCTGCAGCAACAATCCACACCGATTTTGCCATCTTCTACCTTGATATCTGGAATGCGATCTGGAAGCCGGCACTGGAAGCCTGCAGCGTGACCGAGCCATGGACCATTGACGAGATGCAGGAGGCAGATAACGCTCCCTCTCTCGAGACCCTATGGTACTCTGGCCTGTACCGGACGCATTACCATCCCAACGACGAAAACACCTCGATTGACACCCACGTCGAAATCGACGTAGTCAAGAATCAACTTGTCATTTACATCAGCCTGGCGTCCTGGAATGCAGAGGGCAATCCCAAAGAGATCGCCCTGCCGGCGGAATGGGAACAGTCAGAATCAGAATTCGACGGTTGGTACAAAACCAAGAAGGATGCCTTTCCGGCCATCGACCCCAATGCAACCACCGAAATCGACTGCACCCGAATGCAGAAAACGGCAGAAGAAGCCTTGCGTCAGATTATAGGAAGCTGAGCTAGGCCCATCGCACAGCCCTACAAATAAATGCCTTACAGTGCGCAACAATCACAGATCATGCAAGGCATTGATCGGGAAGCTATATAGCCACCATTAATGCGATTGCCCTGGGGTCTGAACCCTCTCCCTTCCATCTGAAGGATGCGCGAGGGGTGAGCTCAATTGCTAACGTACCGGCCACCCCCGCCGCACACGCATCCATATCGATTGCATGCCGCGCCGGCCTTGCTCATAACTCCGGCCACCGAACGAATCTTTCGCCCGCAAGACCACTACAAACAACTGATATTACGTGGTTTTTTCGGCCGACCCTATGTCATGAAGGGTGTCTCGGTCGAAATTGCGAACAAGGCGTGACCCTCTGTTCCAAGGAGAAGATCATGCCCATGAACCATTCAGCCCTATATCACGCGTGATCCCGCGATTTGCGGTGGCGAGCCCGTCGTAACCGGGACCCGCGTCACGGTGAGAACGGTCCTGGCCAGTTTGGCGAAAGGCATCGACACCGAGGAGCTCTTGCAGGATTTCCCGACTCTCAGCCGTGACTCGATCCGCGCCGTCATCGCCTTTGCCGCCCTCTCCGCAGAGGAGGGTCTGCCGCCCGCGGGACTACCGGCGGTGGCCGGAGGATCAAGCTCGATGAAAACCTGCCGACGCGACTGATCGGCATCCTGGAGCGTTATGGGCACCAGGCCGACACAGTCCCCGATGAGCCCTTGACCGGGCACACGGATGATCGGATCTGGCGAGCCGCCCGCGAGGAACAGCGGCTTCTTCCATCCGATCACCGCCCAGGGCGTCCGGAGCGAGCCCCACCTGCGCGGGGCGGCGCAGCTCGCGCCGCCCCGCGCTCGGCCTCCGGGCGCCTACCGTCTACAGGTCGAACCGGTCCAGGCCCATCACCTTGGCCCAGGCGGCGACGAAGTCCTGCACGAACAGCTCCTCCGCGTCGGCGGCCGCATAGGCCTCGGCGACTGCGCGCAGCTCGGCGTTGGAGCCGAAGATCAGGTCGACCGGGGTGGCCGTCCACTTCGGCTCCCCGGTGGCGCGGTCACGACCCTCGTAGACGCCCTCCTCGTCCGACTTCGCCCAGACCGTCGACATGTCGAGCAGGTTGACGAAGAAGTCGTTGGTCAACGTGCCGGGCTGGTCGGTGAGGACCCCGTGCTTCAGGCCGCCGGTGTTGGCGTCGAGCGCCCGCAGGCCGCCGACCAGCGCCGTCATCTCAGGCACCGTCAAGGTCAGCAGGTCGGCCTTGTCCACCAGGCTCTCGGCCGGGGGCAGATACGCCTCGTCGCTGTAGTAGTTGCGAAAGCCGTCCGCCTTGGGCTCCAGCACGGCGAAGGCCTCGACGTCGGTCTGCTCGGCGGTCGCGTCGGCGCGACCCGGCGTGAAGGGCACCGTCACCTCGTGGCCCGCATCCTTCGCGGCCTTCTCGATCGCCGCAGCGCCGCCGAGCACGATCAGGTCCGCGAGCGACACCTGTCTCTCGCTGCCGGCGTTGAAGCCCTGCTGGATCTCCTCGAGGGTGGCGAGGACCCTGGCCAGCTCCTCCGGATCGTTCACCGGCCAGTCCTTCTGCGGCGCGAGCCGCAGCCGCGCGCCGTTCGCCCCGCCGCGCATGTCGCTACCGCGGTAACTGGCGGCGGCCGCCCAGGCGGTGCGCACCAGTTCCGACACCGTCAGGCCGGAGTCGAGGACCTCGGCCTCGAGGGCGCGGATGTCATCTTCGTTGACGAGCGGCTGGTCGACGACGGGGATCGGGTCCTGCCAGAGCAGCGCCTCCTCGGGCACCTCGCCGCCCAGGTAGCGGGCCGTCGGCCCCATGTCGCGATGGGTGAGCTTGAACCAGGCCTTGGCGAAGGCCAGCTCCAACTCGGCCGGGTTCGCCAGGAAGCGCTCCGAGATCTCCCGATACTTGGGGTCTTCCTTCAGCGACAGGTCGGTCGTCAGCATGATCGGCGCGTGACGCAGCCCCGCGACATGGGCGTCAGGCACCGTGCCCCCGGCCTGACCGTCCTTCGGCACCCACTGGATGGCGCCGGCCGGGCTGCGCGTCTGCTCCCACTCGAAGTTGAGCAGGTTTTGCAGGTACATCATCGTCCAGCTCGTCGGGGCCGCGGTCCAGGCGCCCTCCAGGCCGCTCGTGACCGTGTCTTCCGCGTTGCCCTTGCCGCACGTGCTCACCCAGCCGAGCCCCTGCTCCGCGATGTCAGCGCCGGCCGGCTCGGGCCCCACGCAGTCGGCGGGGGCGTGCGCCCCGTGGACCTTGCCGAAGGTGTGGCCGCCGGCGATCAGGGCGACGGTCTCCTCGTCGTTCATGGCCATCTGGCCGAAGCTGGTGCGGATATGCTCGGCGGCGGCAAGGGGGTCGCCGCTGCCGTTCGGGCCTTCCGGGTTCACGTAGATGAGCCCCATCGTCGTGGCGGCCAGCGGATTCTCCAGCTGACCGTCGCCGTGGAACCGGTCGCTGCCCATCATGTCCGCCTCCGGCCCCCAGTAGACGAGATCCGGCTCCCAGTCGTCCTCCCGGCCGTAGGCGAAGCCGAAGGTCTTGAAGCCCATGTCCTCCATCGCGACCGTGCCCGCGAGGACGATCAGGTCGGCCCAGGAGATGCTACGGCCGTACTTCTGCTTGATCGGCCACAGCAGGCGCCGCGCCTTGTCGAGGTTGGCGTTGTCGGGCCAGCTGTTCAGCGGGTCGAAACGCTGCTGACCGCCCCCGGCCCCGCCGCGGCCGTCGGCGATGCGATAGGTGCCGGCGGCGTGCCAGGACATGCGGATGAACAGGGGTCCGTAGTGGCCCCAGTCGGCTGGCCACCAGGCCTGCGACTCGGTCATCAGCTTGCGGAGATCCGCCTTCAGGGCCGCGTGGTCGAGGCTCGCGAAGGCCGCCGCGTAGTCGAAGTCCGCGCCGTAGGGGTTGGACCTCGGGTCGTGATCGCGCAGCGGTGACAGGTCGAGCATATCCGGCCACCAGAACTGGTTCGGCCGCGCCTGCCCCATGGTCTCGGCGGAACCCGCCGGACCGGCCGCCATGGCGGCGATCGCCACCGCGGCAAGGAACGGTGTCGTTTTGCCAACTCTCGGCATCATGCCCTCCTCGTGTAGGGATTATCGGTGCGAGACCAATCTATCATCGTCTCCGCCGCATTGAACACGAGGACTCCATCGTATTTTTCGATTGTCGCCATCAGGCGTGACGATGGCCGACACCCCATCGTCTCACCGATCCTGCCCTGGCGATCTGGCACGATCCGTAAGAGCCGATCAGGTCGCGCGCAGCGGCGCAGATCGCCCGCAAGCGGGCTCCTACCCCGCGCGGGCGGCAGGCCGCGGCGTGCGGTCTCGGGAATTTCGCAGGCTTGCACCCGTAGGGCTGGCAACCCAATCGGACGGATGAAGGCGACAACCACCTGATCGAGCTCGCCATCGCCGCCCATGCCGAGGCGATCGTGACCCACGACGTCCGAGATCTCCGGCTGGGCGAACCGCGCCTCGGTGACCTTCGGATCTGCACGCCGGCCGAGGTCGCTGTCGGGCTACGGCGCGTGCCAGCCTGTTCTTGTCGGCGACCGCCTTGCCAGTGCGCCTAGCCCGACCTTCGGGCCGTGCCGATGTTCGCCGGGGGCCGTAGGTCGGGTTAGCCCCTCAGGGCGTAACCCGACGGCCAGCGACGCGGCGCCCCACGTGGTCGCTGTCGGGTTACGGCGCACGCCAGCCTGTTCTTGTCGGCGGCCGCCTTGCCAGCGCGCCTCACCCGCCCGACGGGATCGCACCGCGACCGAGATTAGGCCGCCCACCGCTCGGAGAGCACCTCCGCCTGCTGCAAGACCGTCTGCACCGCCGCGTCCTGGAGGTCGGGCGGGTAGCCGTACTTGCGCAGGATGCGCTTGACGAGGACGCGGATCCGCGCCCGCGCGGGCTCGCGGTGCGCCCAGTCGATGCTGACGTTCTGCCGCAGGCTGTTCAGGAGCTCTTGGGCGATGACGCGGAGCTGATTTTGCAGCGGGCACTGTCTGAAGTGACCGGCCGTCTCTGTTCAGGAGCTCCTGGGCGATGACGCGGAGCTGATCGTCGCCCATGACCTCGACCGCGCTCTGGTTCTCGGCGAGCGCGTCGTAGAAGGCGATCTCGTCCTGCGTGAGTCCCTGCTCTTCGCCGCGCTGCCGGGCGGCGCGGATGTCCTTGGCCAGATCGATCAGCTCCTGGATGACCTGGGCCGTGGTGATGGCGTTGTTGTGGTAGCGGGCGATCGCGGCCTCGAGGCGCTCGGAGAAGGCCCGCGTCTGCACGACGTTGGCCTTGCCGTGGGAGCGGATCTCGCCGTTCAGGAGCTTGCGCAGGGCCTCCATCGCGAGGTTCTTCTTCTCCATCCCCTGGACCTCGGCGAGGAACTCGTCGGAGAGGATCGAGATGTCCGGCGATTGCAGGCCGGCGGCGGCGAGGATGTCGACGATCTCGGTCGAGATCACGGCGCGGCTGACGATCTGCTGGATGGCCAGCTCCCGCTCCTGGCCCGTCTGTCCGGCCCCGGGGGCGCTCTTGACGAGGGCCGCGCGCACGGTCTGGAAGAAGCCGACCTCGTCGCGGATCGCCCGCGCCTGGTCGCTGGCGGCGGCCAGCGCGAAGGCCTTCGACAGGGCCAGCACCGCATCGGCGAAGCGGCGGTGCGCGCGCCTCTTGCCCTCTTCGGTGGCCTCCCGCGCCGCGGCCTGCTGCTGCGTCTCGAGGACCCACTCGATGGCCGCGGCGAGGACGCCGAGCCGCTCCTGAGGCGTCCCGGTCAGGCCGCGCAGGTAGTCGAAGCCGTGGAACAGGTCGCGGACGATCTCGACCTTTTCGATGAGGACGGCGACGGCCTCGGCCTCGTCGATCCCGGCCTGGCGGCGGTCGCTGTCGGAATACTGGCTGAGCGCGGCCTTGAGGTTCTGGGCGATGCCGATGTAGTCGACGACGAGCCCCGCGGGCTTGTCGCGGAAGACCCGGTTGACGCGGGCGATGGCCTGCATCAGGCCGTGGCCCTGCATCGGCTTGTCGATGTACATGGTGTGCATGCAGGGGGCATCGAAGCCGGTCAGCCACATGTCGCGCACGATGACGAGCCTGAGCGGATCGGCGGGGTCGCGCGCCCGCTTGGCCATCAGGTCGCGGCGGGCTTGCCCGCCCAGATGCCGCTGCCATGCCGGGGGATCGGCGGCCGCGCCCGTCATCACGATCTTGATGGTGCCGCACTCGTCATCGTCGCTGTGCCAGTCCGGGCGGAGCCGGACGATCTCGTCGTAGAGCGCCACGCAGATGCGCCGGCTCAGGCAGACGATCATCGCCTTGCCGTCCATCGCCTGCACCCGGTCTTCGTAGTGCTGCACCAGATCGGCGGCGACCCGCGCGAGGCGGCTCGGCGCGCCGACCACGGCCTCGATGCTCGCCCATTTGCGCTTGAGGCGCTCCTGCTCGGAGAGGGCCTCGTCCTCGGTCAGCTCGGCGATCTCGTCGTCGATCATCGGACGCATCGCCTCGTCGAGCTCGATGCGGGCCAGGCGGCTCTCGTAGTAGATCGGCACCGTCGCCCCGTCCTCGACGGCGCGGTTGATGTCGTAGATGTCGATGTACTCGCCGAAGACGGCGGGCGTATTGACGTCCTCCTGCTCGATCGGCGTACCGGTGAAGCCGATGAAGGAGGCGTTCGGCAGGGCATCGCGCAGGTGCTTGGCGAAGCCGTAGGCCATCTCGCCGGTCTGGCGCTCGACCCTGGCCTTGAAGCCGTACTGGCTGCGGTGCGCCTCGTCGGCGATCACGACGACGTTGCGCCGCTCGGTCAGCACCGGATAGTCGCGCTCACCCTTCGCGGGCGCGAACTTCTGGATGGTCGTGAAGATCACCCCGCCGGACGGCCGGCGCAGCATCCGCTGCAACGCCTCGCGGCTGTCGGCCTGCTGCGGGGCCTGGCGCAACAGGTCCTGGCACTGGCCGAAGGTACCGAAGAGCTGGTCGTCGAGGTCGTTGCGGTCGGTGATGACGACGATGGTCGGGTTGGCCAGGGCGGGCTCCGCGATGATGCGCCCGGCATAGAAGGCCATCAGCAGGCTCTTGCCCGAGCCCTGGGTGTGCCAGATGACGCCGATGCGCCGATCGCCGTCGGGCCGCGCGGCGGCGATGGTCTGCGCGACCGCGTGGCGCACGGCGTGGAACTGGTGATACCCGGCGATGATCTTGACGAGGCCCGCGCCGCCGTTGGCGAAGACCGTGAAATCGCGCAGCAGCGACAGAAAGCGCGCCCGCTCGAAGACCCCTTCGAGCAGCGTCCCGAGCTCCGGCGCGCCCTTCGGGGCGATCGCTCGGCCGTCGACCGTGCGCCAAGGCATGAAGCGCTCGCGGTCGGCGGTCAGCGAGCCGAGGCGCGCCTGGAGGCCGTCGGAGGTCACCAGCACGGCATTGGTGCGAAAGAGCGCCGGGATCTGATCCTTGTAGGTCTGGAGCTGGTTGAACGCCCCCTCGATGGTCGCGTGCTCGGCGCCTGGGTTCTTCAGCTCCAGGACGCCGAGCGGCAGGCCGTTGACGAAGACCACCAGGTCCGGGCGGCGGTGGCCCTGGTACTCGATGACGGTGAACTGATTGACCGCGAGCCAATCGTTGTTCCCGGGCTCATCGAAGTCGATCAGCCGGGCCTTGTCGCCACCGATGCTGCCATCGGCGCGCGGGACCTCGACGTCCACGCCCTCGACGAGCAGCCGGTGCAGGCGCCGGTTCTCCTCGACGAGCGAGGGCGTCGCCGTCTGCTGGACCTGCTTCACCACCTCCTCCAGGGCCTCGGGCGGCAGGTGCGGGTTGAGCCGGGCCAGCGCCGCGCGCAGGCGCGCCACCAGCACCACATCGCCGTAGCTCGCCCGCTCGGGCGCCCGCCCTTCCGGGCCGATATCGGGGCCGTGCAGGACGGCATAGCCGAGCCCCTCCAGCCAGGACAAGGCGGCCTGCTCGACGTGGGACTCGGTCACAGCGGCCATCGATCGCTCCATTCAATGGTTGTCGTGCATCGATGCGCGGCCAGGGCCTTTGTCGATCATCAAACGCGATCCATGATCGACAAGACGGCTTGTCGTGCACCTGTGATCATCAAGCTCGTCGGTCGTAGGTCGGGTTAGCCCCTCAGGGCGTAACCCGACGGCCAGCCACGCGGCACCCACGGAGGCCGCTGTCGGGTTACGGCGCGCACAACCCCTTCTTTCGCATAAAAGGCCGTGCCCGCGCGCCTAACCCGACCTACCGCCGACGGTATCGGTGTCCTGGTCCTCCTCGACCCGGATTTCCCGCGGGCTGCGTAGGGCCGTAGGTCGGGTTAGCCCCTTAGGGCGTAACCCGACGGCCAGCCACGCGACGCCCACGGAGGCCGCTGTCGGGTTACGGCGCGCACAGCCCCTTCTTCCTCATAGAAGCCCGTGCCAGCGCGCCTAACCCGACCTACGCGAGCTGCGTATCTCCCATCGTTGGCCAACCGAATATCGGTCGCCCACCAGCGATAGTCGTAGGTCGGGATAGCGCAGCGTAACCCAATACGCCGAAGGCGCGACCCGTCCAAACGCCACCCGACCGCCCAGCTCACTCGCACCCGATCCCATCGAGATCGCGATCGGTACAGGTCCAATCCGGCTCATAGATGCCTGCCCGCACAGCACGCGCGAAGCTCGAATAGGGCCAGGTCGCGGGCGAGGCGGCGTAACCGTGCTTGACCGGATTGTAATGCACGTAATCGAAGTGGCGCTGGAAGTCCCGCTCATCGCGAATCGTGTGCTCCCAATAACGGCGCTGCCAGAGACCTCGCTCGCCCCGCGCCCGGCGGGTGGCGTCCGAGGCCTCCGGCACAGGGGCCGGCCAATGCTTGGTGCACCAGGTCTTGATCAGACGCCAACGACCCGCGTAGTCGCCGTCGTTCTCGGGCAAGGTCCAGATGCAGTGCAGGTGATCGGGCAGGACCACGATCGCTTCGATTCGAAACGGGTGCTTCTGCCGGATTTCGCGAAACGCCGCCCGCAGGCAATCGATGCCCCCGGGCACCGTGAGGATCGGTCGGCGCTGCTCGGTCACCTGCGTGAAGAAATAGGTGCCTCCGGCGACGACGGCACGGCGATATCGCATGCTCGGTTCCCTCCCGCTGACGCCGCGCCGGGTTACGCTGCGCTAACCCGACGCGGCCGTGCCGATATGCGCCGGGGCCGTAGGTCGGGTTAGCCCCGCGGGGCGTAACCCGACGGCCGGCGACGCGGCACCCACTGAGCCCGATGTCGGGTTACGGCGCGCACAACCCCTTCTTTCTCATAGAAGGCCGGGCCGGCGCGCCTAACCCGACCTACCGCCGACGGCATCGGTGTCCTGGTCCTCCTCGACCCGGATTTCCCGCGGGCTGCGTAGCTCCCATCGTTGGCCAACCGGATACAGGTCGCCCACCAGCGATGGTCGTAGGTCGGGTTAGCCCCGCAAGGCGTAACCCGACGGCCAGCCACGCGGCGCCCACTGAGGCCGCTGTCGGGTTACGGCGCGTACAACCCCTTCTTTCGCATAAAAGGCCGTGCCCGCGCGCCTAACCCGACTACCGCCGACGGCATCGGTGTCCTGGTCCTCCTCGACCCGGATTTCCCGCGGGCTGCGTAGCTCCCATCGTTGGCCAACCGGATACAGGTCGCCCACCAGCGATGGTCGTAGGTCGGGTTAGCCCCGCGGGGCGTAACCCGACAGCCGGCAACGCGGCACCCACCGAGGCCCGATGTCGGGTTACGGCGCGTACAACCCCTTCTTTCGCATAAAAGGCCGTGCCCGCGCGCCTAACCCGACCTACCGCCGACGGCATCGGTATCCTGGTCCTCCTCGACCCGGATTTCCCGCGGGCTGCGTAGCTCCCATCGTTGGCCAACCGGATACAGGTCGCCCACCAGCGAGAGGACCAGCTTCTCCTGGAAGGCGCGGATCACCTGCGGATAGACGGCCTGCTCGAAGTGCACGCGGACGCGCCTCGGCTTGTCGCCGAGCAGGATCCGCAGGGTGGCGCTGCCGTCGAACTGCTCGACCGGACGATCCAGTGCGATCACGAAGCCGGTCAGGCGCTCATCCGTGTGCGGTTCGGATCGGCGGAAGACGCTGGCCGCCTCCCGCAGGACCTCCGCGACCTCGCGGCGGAACTGGAAGCGTTGATTGCGCCGGCCGGCCGGGCGGGTGCGTGCCCAGGTCAGGCCGATCTCGATGCCGCGGGCGGCCTCGGCGAGCCGCGCGACCGCCTCGCACAGGTTCGCGCTCACGCCCTCGGCCACGGCCGCGTCGAACGGATCGAAGGCATTGTCGGCGACGGCCGAGTCGGCGGCGCGCCTCGCCGCCGCGAGGGCATCGGCGAGGCGCAGCGTCACCATCCGCGAAAAGGGCTCGTCCCCGAGCTCGAGCCGTTGCTGGCCGCCGAGCCTTGGCTGAACCGGCGAGAAGATGGTCAGGACATAGCTGCCGCGCTCGCTGGGGCCGAGCCGCACCGACTTGAGATAGTCCGTCGCCTCGGTCACCTTGCGCAGGTGGTAATTACGCCGCGTGTCCACGGCCGCGCAGGCAGCGGACAGCATCAGATTCTCGGCCTCGCGATAGAGCGTCACGCCATCCTCGATCGCGATGGCGCCGTCGGCGTCCTCGCCGGGTGCACGCAGGCGCACGACATCGAAGCCCGACGTCGTGATGTCGCTGTAGACGGCGAGCGCCGAGCGCTGCTCCCGCTCGGCGAGGGTCTGCACCGCCTCCGCCATGCGCGACGCGTAGTCGCCGAGGTCGTCGCGCGTCGGCACCAGGATCTCCACCGGCTCGGCCGCTGCGCCACCCGGCACATAGACCAGCGCCTTGTCGCCGATGCGCTCGGTCAGGTGCCACCCCTGGGCGTCGAGATACGCCTTGAGATCGGCCCAAGGGAGTCGGCGCAGCGCGGTTTGGTCGGTCAGCTCAAGTCTCATCGATCGGCCCCTGGCCGACCCCGCGCATCAATGCCTGCAATGCGGCCGGGCCGAAACGTTGCTCACGAGGAAGGTGGACCGTGACGGTCGTCGTATTCTCCCGCTCGGGCGCCCGCCCTTCCGGGGCGATATCGGGGCCGTGCAGGACGGCATAGCCGAGCCCCTCCAGCCAGGACAAGGCGGCCTGCTCGACGTGGGACTCGGTCACAGCGGCCATCGATCGCTCCGTTCAATATTTGACAAAACAGCCGGAGATCCCAATACTCACCACCGTACTCATCTGCCAGGCGCAGAAGGAGCATCCGGCCCCGTGCAGCGGCGACGCTGCGCGGGGCTAGCCGTTTCTAGGGTTGCGTGTCCAGTACTCCGCGTGCTCCCGGCGGAAATCCTCGGCCCGATGGCGTTTCACCCAGTACGCCGTCTTCAGCAGATAGAAGCCCGGCCGTTCTTCGAGCACGACAGCGAAGCTTTCAGCCTCGATCCAGATCACTACCCGCACCGCCCGTCCTCGTTGGTTCCGCCACCAGCGCACACCCTCTGCCTCCGCGTTGCTGATCAGCCAGGCGACCCAGCCGACACGCTCGCATCGACGCAGATCGGGCGTGCGCTCGTCCTCTGTCGACCCTTCCGAGATCAGGTGCCAGAAGCCGAACCCTTTGCCTCTGGTAGCGGGCCTGTACTGACACTTGACGATGCGGCCCGCAAAGCTCACCGGCTTGCGCACCAATGAGTCCAAATAGACCTCATAGATGCGATCTTCGTAGGTCGGCCAGTCGCCGGAGAAGACCTCCAGAGGCGGCGGCTGGCTCACGGACCGCGGGCCTCCCACCGCAGCACGTTGAACTTCCGCTCTGATGGCAACGTGCTACGCGTCAGGGTGTGACCGGACAGCGCCATGATTTCGCGGACCAGCGTCAGCTTCGCCGTGCTGTCGTCGAGCCCCCGGTTCGCGTACCCGACCGCTCCGATGAGCAAATCCGCTAACTGCTGCTGTTCTATCTCGTGGGAGCGTACCTGCTGAATGACTCGGATCATCCTCCGGTCGAAATCGTAGTTCGCGTTGCAGAGCACCTCGCTGAGTTTTTCGACCTTTTGCTGGCCGCGGGTATCCTTGATGTCCAGATAGATCCGAAAGGTATCGCCCTGCCGCAAGATTTCTCTCAGAACCAGGAAGAACATCTTGTAGTAGAAGAGATCGTGATCCTGGTTCGGAAAATCGCCATGTCGAAGCAATGACTTGTCGGGCACCACGACGGCGCGGAAGTGCAGGCGCTGGTCACCGAAGAACAGATGAACCAGCGAACGATAAAAGTCCAATTGCCCTGGAGAGACCTTCGTCCATTTCACCTCGAAGCCAGGTGGCAGACCATGCCGCACCTTCAATTCGCGAATGTGCCGTCGTATCGACTTGCGTTGATCCGACGGGCACCAGAGCGCACCCAAAGTCATGACGGAGATCTCGTCTCGCTCGAGATGGCCGGACTCGTCGCAGTAGACGCTGTATTCACTCATCAGAGCGCGGCCTCCGCGGTCTTCTCTGCCTCGCGCAGACGGATCTCGCCGGACATCAGCTTGGGGAGGAGGAGGTCGCGGGTTCGGGCGAGGGTGCGGCCTCGACATGATGTCGCACGCTGTTGCGACCTGGCAAGAAGAGGCTCGCGCAGAGACGCAGAGGCGCAAAGTGAAGAAAGAGCATTGATCGATGTCACCAGTGCGCTTCTCCTCTTCTTCTCTGCGCCTTTGCGCCTCTGCGCGAGATATCTTTTCGCGGCCACGCCTTCGCCATTCTTACAGCCCGTTGACGCAGCGGACGATTCCGTTTTTCATGAGCGCGGCG
>NZ_NRRW01000043.1 GCF_016583835.1 Thiococcus pfennigii
AGCAATTCACATCGCCCCCCCGTATTCCTCGCTGACGGCCTCGATCCGAATGAAAAGCCGCCGCCGGGGCGGCATGAGGCCAGCGGTTTTTTTGAATTCAACGGGGTTTTCTTCCAGGCACTATCTAATGAACAAATCCGCGCTCTATGCGGTGGCCGCGGCCCTGCTCTTTGCCGGGGCGAACGGGGCAGTCGCCCAACGCTCGAATGAGGCCATATTGGGCGACACGGTCACTGGGGCCGCGAAGGGCGCGGTCATCGGCGCAATCGCCGGCGATGCTGGTGCGGGTGCGGCCGCCGGGGCTGTCGGCGGCGCGCTCTTCGGCGGCATGCAGCGGCGCACCCCCGATACGCCGGCTGGGGATATGGTCAGCGGCGCCGCCAAGGGCGCGATCGTGGGCGCCATCGCTGGCGACGCTGGCGCCGGGGCCGCGGCCGGCGCGATCGGCGGGGTCCTGTTCGGGCAGATGCGGCGGAGTCGGTGACCATCCCGACTGGGAGGTTTCGCTCGGCTGCGCTGCGAGCCGGGCGGGCCTCATGATTTGGCATCTCGGCATCGCGGTGCGATGCGACGCCACCCATATCGCCAGATAGGCACTGGGCATGATCCCGGAAACGACCGTCGACCGCTTCATCACCGACTCGATTCACCGCAGATGATTCGCGGCTCGAGGCAAGAACCGACTCATCGCAAAGATCCGGGCTGAGATCAGGGCACCTTGAAAGACTCAAGGTGCCTGCGCGGAGCAAGGGGCCTCCGCCATTTTCAGTCGCCTAAGCGACTGGAAATGAAGCGAAGCGGATATCGCATTGTCGCTTCGCGTCTTGAAAAATTGCCCGGATGGCAATTTTTCACGGTCGCCATCAGCGCAGATAACGCTCCGCCGCAGCGACGAAATCCTCGCGGGCCGGCAGATCGGCGGGGCGGATCTCGACCGGCAGCATCACGACCCGCCGTCCGCGGGCGTTGTTCAGCTCACCGAAGACGAGTAGCCGCGCCAAGGGGTCCCGTGCGTCGCGCTGGATGTTCATCCTGTCCAGATGCAGCTGAATCCCCCCGCTCCAGAGTTGATGCTCGGCGTCGCCGAGCAGTTCGGCGACGATGCTCAGATGGTTCGGCAGGACGTCGCGCTCGACCCCGATGGCCGCCAGTTGTTCGGTGATCGCATCGAGCTCGGCCACCAGGGCGGCCGGGTCTGATCGACCCTCCTGCGGCGCCTCGAAGGTCCAACCGCCGCGCTCGAGCGCCTGGAGCTTGCGCCGCAGCAGATCGCGCTGGCGCACGAGGTCGGTCCGCTCGACGCGCGCCTCGGCGATCCGCGTCAGCGCCAGCACGAGCAGATGGTCGAAGGCGCGACGCTTCAGCAGGCGGCGCATCTCCGCCTCGCTCGCGTTCGGATCGAGCAGGCGATGCGCGGTGAAGCTCACGGTCACCTGCGGCACATCGCGCTGCACCTGGTCGCCGACCAGTTCCATGCCGAGGATGTGCCGCTCGACCCGCTCCGCCAGCAGCAGGGCCGTAATCCGCTCGGCACCGCCTCCAGGACCGGACATGAACTCCGCGAGCGCGGCCTCCTGGCTGAAATGTTGCAGCATCTCGTCGGCCGAGCTGAACAAGGCGGCCAGGCGGGGCTCGGCGCCGTGGTCGGCGCGCCCGGCCGGAACGGGCTCGGGGATGGCGTCGACCAGCGCGACTACATGGTCGATTGCGTGGATGACCGGCTCGCGCAACCGCTTGCGATAGCCCGGCAGGAGCCGCAGCCGCGGATCCGTGCCATCGACGGCGCGCTCGATCGCCATCTCGAGGAGCGACTCTGGGTAACGCCCGCGCGATTCGGCCCCGAAAAAGGATTGGAACAGTTTCACGGACGACCTCCTTTCAGCTGCATGACGTTGGGCACGCCGGCGCATGATCCCGATCTGATGTCCGCCATTTCTTGATCGCCTCGGCCGTTGGCCTTATCCCCGAGAGGGTACTCCCCGGCCGACGGGCGGGGCGAACGGCGCCATTTTATTCCCCGGGGTGATACCCCGCCATGTGCGTTAACCTCTACCCTTGCAGGGAGTCGGGGCTGTCGCGCGACGGTATTCTTCGCACAGTGTTCGACACACCGGAGCTTCGTCGGGATGCCCGAGGGCGACACGATACACAAGCTGGCCGCGTACCTGGGTCCGCGGCTCGTCGGGCGGACGATCGCCACCGGCGTCGTGCGAACAGCGACCGTCCAGTCGCTCGCCGGGCGACGGATCGAGGCGGTGTGGGCACTCGGCAAGCACCTGCTGATCGCCCTCGACGACGGGACCCTGCTGCGCAGCCATCTCGGGATGTGGGGGGCCTGGCACCGCTACGGGCGCGACGAGCCCTGGCGGCGGCCGGCGCGCGAGGCGGCGATCGAACTGCGGGTCGAGGATGAGGTCTATGTCTGCTTCGGGCCGCGGGAGGTCGAGCGGCTGCGCGACCAGGGGCTGCGCCATCGCGCGCTCGCGACGCGGCTGGGACCGGACCTGATCGCCAGCGAGGCCGACGAGACGGCGATCGTGCGCCGCGCCCGCGAGCTCCTCGACCCGACGACGCCGCTCGTCGATCTGCTGCTCGACCAGCGGATCGCGGCCGGGATCGGCAACGTCTACAAGTGCGAGGTCCTGTTCCTGGAGCGCCGCCACCCGCTGGCGAGGCTCGGCGCGATCGAGGATGCCGGGATCGCGGCCCTCTACCGCCGCGCGCGGGGGCTCTTGCGCGACAATCTGGGCGGCGGACCGCGGATCACGCGCCGCGTCGCCAACGAGCCCGACGGCCTGTGGGTCTACCGTCGGCGCGGCCGGCCTTGCCACGCCTGCGGGACCGCGCTCGCCTATGCCCGGCTCGGCGCCGACCGACGCGCGACCTACTGGTGCCCGCGCTGCCAGGCGGGCTGAACGACGCCCGCGCCGAGGGACCGCGCCTCGACGCCGTAGCAACCGCTCGCCCCGGAGACCTCAGATGCCCTTCCCCTTCCCTCGCCTCGTCACCTGCGCCCTGCTGGGCCTGCTCTCGATCGGCCTCTCAACGGCGGCGCTGCCGTTGGCCCCCAGCGCCGATCCGGCGATCAACGAGCCGTATCAGGATCCCGACTACGACCGTTGGGTCGAACGTTTCGAACGGCCGGGCCGCGAGGTCTACGATCGACGCCAGGCCATCCTGATGGCCGTCGACCCGCAGCCCGGCATGGACATCGCCGACATCGGCGCCGGCACGGGGCTCTTCACCTGGCTGTTCGCCGAGTCGGTCGGGCCGACCGGCCGCGTCTTCGCCGTCGACATCGCCGAGGGGTTCGTCCGGAACATCGAGCGCACGGCCACCGAGCGCGGGCTCGCGAACGTCGTCGGTGTCGTCAACTCCCAGGTCGATACCGGGTTACCGCCCGAATCGGTCGACCTGGTCTTCCTCTGCGATACCTACCACCACTTCGAGCGGCCAGCGGCGATGCTGGGCTCGATCCATCGGGCGTTACGCCCAGGCGGTCGGCTGATCTTGGTCGACTACGAGCGCATCCCCGGGGAGAGCCCCGCCTGGGTCATGGGCCACGTGCGCGCCGGCAAGGAGGTCTTCGCCGAGGAGATCCGGCAGGCGGGATTCGTCTTCGACGGCGAGGCCGACCTGCTGCGCGAGCACTACCTGCTGCGCTTCCACAAGCCGGCCCGCTGAGGGCCTCGCGGTCAGTGCCCCTTCGTGGCCGATGTGATCCGGTCGAGGACCCCCATCAGGAGGGCCGAGACGACGAAGGTCAGGTGCAGGATCACGTACCAGAGGAGCTTGTCGTTCGGGATCTCGGTCGCGTTCATGAAGATCTTGAGGAGGTGGATCGACGAGATGGCGACGATCGAGGCGGCGACCTTGAGCTTCAGGCTCCCGGCGTCGAGCTTGCCCATCCAGCCGATCTCGGTGTCCTTGCCCTCGACGTCGATCTGCGAGACGAAGTTCTCGTAGCCGGAGAACATCACCATGATGACCAGGCTCGCGACCAGGACCAGATCGATCATCGAGAGGACTGTCAGCACCATATCGGACTCCTTCATGACCCAGATATGGCTGAGGACGTGATAGGCCTCCTGGAAGAACTTGATGGCCAAGGCGATCAGCACCAACGACAGCCCCAGATAGACGGGGGCCAGGATCCAGCGGCTGGCGAACAGCAGCCTCTCGATTAAACGCTCCACGACAAGACACCTCGGAGAATGGGATGGGAAGGGGCGGGTCGGTATTAAAACATGTTCGGGCCAGACCAGCGCGCGCCTCCATGGCACCTCCCAGGATCTCCGACGGGCGCCCGGCGTTCCATGCGGAACCCCCGATCGATCGGCTATAGTTCGAGCGTAGCGATCCGCACCCGCGCACCGCCGCGCGGAACCTGAGGGCGCACCGGCCGGGTCGGCTGCCGGGGGCGCGCCGCCGCGGAGGTAGGTTGCGGAACCTCGCCCCCATGTCCGAGCTGCACCGATCAGGTGAGCAGCAGGAGGTTCGGCCATGCCGCAAGACGCCTCGAAGCCGACCGGATCCCGTCCCGAACCCCAGCCGCCGATCGCCGCGATCCGCGCCGATGCCGCCGATCGCGCGGTGCTGCGTCGCCTGCTCCGAGGCATGCCGCCCGACACAGGCATCGGCTTCGTCGTCGTCCAGGCTCCCAATCCGCGGCACCCGGCCCTGACGGCCGAGCTAATCGGCGCCTTCACGACGCTGCAGGTCGTAGCGGCCGGCGACGGCCTGCCGGTCGCCGCGAATCGCATCCATGTCGTCGCGCCCGACACGGCGGCGACGATCGTCGGTGGCCACCTGCAACTGAGCGCGTCGTCGCCCCTCGGCGCCTCGACGACCGGGATCGACCGGTTCTTCTCCAGCCTCGCCGACGACCGGCGGGGACTGGCGATCGGCGTCCTGCTGTCGGACGCGTGCATCGCCGAGGCTCAGGGAATCGCCCGGATCAAGGCGCGCGGCGGCCTGCTCGTCGCCCAGGCCGGGACGCGCCCGGCCGAGTTCGCAGACCAGGTGTCGGCGGTCGAGGAGATCCCCGCCGCACTCCTCCGACACCTGACTCGCCCCACCCCCCCGGCCGTCGAGGGGCGGCTCGCCGGACTGCTGGAGCAGACCCTCCTCGCGCGCTTCACGCCGGCGGCGCTCCTGATCGACGCGCGCTACCGCATCCTGCATCGTCACGGCCCGGTCGCCGACTACCTCGGCCCCAGCGTCGAGCCGCCCGAGGACGACCTGCTCGGCCGACTCCCCGAGGACTACCGCGAGCGGCTGCGCGCGGTGCTCGATCGAGCACTCGTCGAGGGCATCCCGGCGAGCGCGACCGTCTGCCGGATGGGCCCGGGCACGCGCGGCTGCGCGGTGCAGGTGACGGCGACACCGCTCATCGAGGTCGGCCAGCCCGACCTGGTCCTCGTCACCTTCGCCGACGTCGCCGCCCCGCAGGAGACGGAGCGGCATTGCCGCGCGACCCTCGAGCGCCTCGAGCGCCACTTCGACAGCACCCCGGTCGCCGCCCTCGAGTGGAGCCCCGAGGCCCGCATCCTCGGCTGGTCGCCGGCCGCCGAGCGGATCTTCGGCTGGCGCAAGGCCGAGGTCCTCGGCCGCCCGCTGGAGGCCCTCGACCTCATCGACGAGACGGACCGACCCGCGGTCGCCGCGACCATCGCCGCCCTGCTCGCCGGGTCCGACGCGTGCGGGAAGATCCTCACCCGCAATCGGCGCAAGGACGGTGGCGCGATCTGGTGCGAATGGCACAACTCGGTCCTGCGCGACACCGCCGGCCGACCCGTCTCGGTGCTGTCGCTGGCGATGGACGTCACCGAACGCCAGACGCTGGAGGCGAACCTGCGTCGCCAGGCCGCCCGGTTGGCCGAGGCCGATCGCCGCAAGGACGAGTTCCTATCGATGCTCGGCCACGAGCTGCGCAACCCGCTGGCCCCGATGCGCCACGCCCTCGAGGTGGCAGGGCTGCGTCGCGACGACCCACCGACCACGCAATGGGCGCTGCAGATCATCGACCGTCAGACCCGTCATCTGGGTCGCCTCGTCGATGACCTGCTCGACGTCGCGCGCATCACCCGCGGCGCGATCCAACTGCGGTGCGAACCGATCGACCTGGCAGCGATCGCGCGCGAGACCCTGGAGTCCGCCGGACCCATGATCCGGGCACGCGGGCATCGACTCGAGGACGCGCTGCCAATGAGCCCGCTGCCGATGCGCGGCGATGCCACCCGCCTGACGCAGATCATCGCCAACCTGCTGCACAATGCCTCGAAGTACACGGATGAAGGCGGCACGATCCGTATCGCCCTCGTCGCCGACGGCGGCCAGGCGCGGCTCACGATCGAGGACGACGGCCGCGGCATCGAACCCGATGCCCTCCCCTTCATCTTCGACGCCTTCCGCCAGGGCCGTGGCTCGGCTACCCCGCCGGAGGGCGGCCTCGGCGTCGGTCTGACCCTGGTCAAGCGCCTGGTGGAACTGCACGCCGGCACGGTCGCGGCCGAGAGCGCCGGCCGCGGTCGCGGCAGCCGCTTCGTCGTGACCCTGCCACTCGGACAAGAACCCGCAGCGGCGGTGCCTGCCACCGAGATCCCGACAGACGCGGCGGCGGGCGCGAAGAAGCATGTCCTGATCGTCGACGACAACCCGGAGATCCTCGACGCGTCGCGGAGGCTGCTCGTCGCCCTGGGCCACACCGTCTCGACGGCCGGCAGCGGCCTCGAGGCACTGGAACTCGTGCGGCGCTCGCCGCCCGACGTGGTGTTGCTCGACATCGGGCTCGATGACATCGACGGCATCGAGGTGGCGCGGCGCCTGGCGGAGCTGCCGCAGCGGCCCATGATCCGGGTCGTCGCCCTCTCCGGCTACCCGCCGAACGAGACTCGCCGCGAACGCGGGCTGTTCGACGACTACCTGCTCAAGCCCGCGGGCATGAAGGCGCTCCAGGGGATCCTCAGCTGATCTGAGCCGGGCACTCTCCAGCGGGGGCGGTACGCGATGTCCGTCATGCTCGGGGCGATCGCGACCTCCCGGCTCACCCGGCCACCGAGGGCAGATGATGCGGCAGCGCCGTGCCGCCGCGGGCCAGCAGGTCGAGAAACCCCCGGGCCGGGATCAGGACCCAGCCGCCGAAGGGGTCGTGCAGGATGGCGCTCTCCAGCCGCGGCGGGGCATCCTTCCCCGTCTCGACCAGGATCAGGTCGGTCCGCTCGAGCAGCCCGTCCGGGTCGATCAGCCAGGTCTCGAACGCCCACTGCGAGCACTGGCGCACGAGCGCCGGATCGAGCGGCGGCAGGCCATCCGCCCCACCTCTCGCGGTCTGCGCGAGCCCATCGTAGAACCCGAGCAGCAACAGGGCCTTGTAGGCCGGTTCGAACTGGAAGCCGCGGCGGATGCGCGGCGCGCGCCCAGGCGGCTGTAATCTGACCTCGCTGCGCATCACCAGATAGATGAAGAGGTCGTGCAATGCCCGCCAGGTGCCCGACGGGACCCGTCGCCGGTTCGATCCCGCATAGTAGATCTGACGCCCGAGGGTCTTCATCAGCCGGACCTGGGCCCAGCGGCGCTTCGCATCCCGGCCCTCGACGGCGAGATACCTCGGCCGATCGAGATCGCGCAGGAGCAGTTGGAGATTCTCCACCAGGAGCAGGTAGAGGTGCTGCTCGACCGTCGGGGGCTCCCCATCGGCGTCACTGCCTCGCTCAGCGCCGGCCAGCGGCTTCGGGAGCCTGGCCCTCGCGTGCCTGATCAACGGCCCCAACGGCTCGAGCAGATCGAACCGCTGGAGCGGCGTCAACTCCATGCGGCCGAGCCGCGCCAACTCGCCCAGTATGGCCGGCAAGAGCCGCTTGGAGTCCAGATCGCACAACCCGGCGAAGCGTTCGGCGATCTCGGCGTAGACCTCATCGGGCACCGTCTCGTATCCCGTCCGGGATGCCCTGGTCGTGCCCTCGATCATTCGCTTGTCCTCCTTCCCCATCCGGCGCCCCATCCGGCGCTGGCTTGTCGGTTTACGCGGTACCCTCCCGCCGGCTACCACCACCGGCGATTCCTACGTCGAGGGGTCGGGTCAGGCGTGTGCGGCATTCTACGAAAAAGCACGAGTTGTGCGCAGCGCAACCCGACATTCGGCGCTGGACCGTCAGGTCACGCGGCGAGGCCCGGCCTCGCCAAGGAGGCGTCAGAGGCGCTCGTCCATCGCCACGTACGGCCGCTCGCAATCGCCGACGTAGATCTGCCGCGGCCGAGCGATCCGGCTACCGTCCCCCTGACGCTGCTCCCACCAGTGGGCGATCCAGCCAGGCAGCCGGCCGATCGCGAAGATGACGGTGAACATGTTCGTCGGGATACCGATGGCCCGCAGGATGATACCGCTGTAGAAGTCGACGTTCGGGTAGAGCTGGCGATCGACGAAATAGGGGTCCCGAAGCGCGATCTCCTCGAGGCGCCGCGCGATCTGCAACAGGGGGTCATCCTGACCGAGACGCGCGAGCAGCCGTTCAGCGACCTCGGCCAGCATCCTGGCCCGCGGGTCGAAGTTCTTGTAGACGCGGTGGCCGAAGCCCATCAGACGCACCTTGCTGTCGCGATCCTTGGCGAGGCGCACGTACTCCTCGGCGGTCAGATTGCCGCCGTGGATCTGCTCGAGCATCGTCAGGACCTCGACGTTGGCCCCGCCGTGCAGCGGCCCCCACAGGGCGCAGACACCGGCCGCGCAGGAGGCGAAGAGATTGGCCTGGCTGGAACCCACCATGCGCACCGTCGAGGTCGAGCAGTTCTGCTCGTGGTCGGCGTGCAGGATCAGCACCAGGTTCAGCGCCTCGCAGACCGCCTCGTCGCAGTGCCACTGCACGTAGGGCTGCGAGAAGAGCATGTGCAGGAAATTGGGCACGTAGCGCAGCCGCGGATCCGGGTAGATGAAGGGCAGCCCGCGCGAATGGCGATAGGCATAGGCGGCGATCGTGCGGATCTTGCTGATGAGGCGCGCCGCGGCCATCCGGAAGCGCTCCTGGTCTTCGAGTTCGAAGAGCTCCGGGTGGAAGCACGACAGGGCGTTGATCATCGCCGAGAGGATGGCCATCGGCGGGGCCGAGCGCGGGAAGCCCTCGAAGTGGTGCTTCATGTTCTCGTCGAGGTCGGCCTGGGCGGTCAGGTCGGCGGCGAAGGCCCGGTATTCCTCCCGGGTCGGCAGATGGCCGAAGATCAGCAGCCAGGCCACCTCGACGAAGTTCGGCGCCTCGGCGAACTGCTCGATCGGGATCCCGCGGTAGCGCAGGATGCCCCGATCGCCGTCGATGAAGGTGATGGCGCTCTCGCAGCTGCCGGTGTTGCCGTACCCGGGATCGAGCGTGATGAGACCGCTGCGGGCGCGTAGCTGACGGATGTCGACGGCCCGCTCGCCCTCGCTGCCTTCGATGATCGGAAGATCGTAGTGGGCGTCGCCGACGACCAGGGTGGCCTTCTCGGACATGACCTCGTGCTCGCTGAAGATTGAAGGTTGTAGAACCGCGACTCTAGTCCCGAAACCCCGCCTTGGATAGGGGCCGGAAAGACCCTGAACGATCGCCCGCCGACGGGCTGCGCAACGTCCGAATGGGTGAAAGGGTGCCTCGAACGATTCGAGGTTTCCATGCGGGGCTCGGATGCCCTCCCGTTCCAGTCGCCTAAACGACTGAAAACGAAGTGAGGCGGACATCGCATCTTCGCTGCGCGTCTTCCATCCCAGCCATGAAACCCGCCGCCGTGACGGACGACAGGCGTGCCCGATCGGCCGTCGGCGACCGGGGATTTCCGTCAATGACCACTCGCCAGAAGGTACGACTTTGGTCGGCGCCCCGTCACGGCGGCTTGACGTGCAGGGGTGAAACCTGATACCAAGCCGCCCAGCCCAATGTATTAAGGCCGCCTATGTACACTATTGTCAGACGCCTCGCCTTCTCCGATACCACATTCCTGTGGGAGGTCCAGGCCCCGGATGTCGCGCGCGCGGCCCGTCCGGGCCATTTCGTGATGCTGCGGTTGCATGAGGGTGGCGAGCGCATCCCCCTGACCGTGGCCGACTTCGATCCCGGCCAGGGCACGGTGACGATGGTGATTCAGGCCCTGGGGAAGACGACCCGGGAAATGGCGAAAGGCTATCGCGAGGGCGACTGCTTCGCCGATTTCGTCGGCCCGCTCGGCCGGCCGCAAGAGATCGCCCGGGTAGGCCATGTCGTCCTGGTCGGCGGGGGGCTCGGCGTCGCGCCAGTCTACCCGCAGCTTCGGGCCTTCCGGGAGGCGGGCAACCGGGTCACGGCCATCGTCGGCTTCCGCAGCAAAGGACTGGTCTTCTGGGAAGAGCGATTCCAGGCGCATTGCGACGAGCTGCTCGTCTGCACCGACGACGGCAGCTACGGCAGACCGGGCCTCGTGACCGAGGCGCTTCGGGAGCTCATCGAGCGGGATCGACCGGATCTGGTCGTGGCCATCGGTCCCCTGCCGATGATGCGGGCCTGCGCCGAAACGACGCGGCCCTTCGGCATCGAGACGCGGGTGAGCCTCAACACCATCATGGTGGACGGGACGGGGATGTGTGGTTCCTGTCGCGTGACCGTCGATGGCGAGGTGAAATTCGCCTGTGTCGAAGGCCCGGATTTCGATGGTCACAAGGTCGATTTCGCCGAACTCATGGCCCGGCAAAGGCGCTTCGGCCCGCAAGAGTCCCAGGCGAGCGAGCACTGGGCCCACCGTTGCCACCTCGAACAGCAGCTCTTCGACGAGCAGCGGCGCAACTACAAGAAGATCGCCCAACTCGCACCGCACCAAGTGCCCATGCCCGAGCGCAACGCCGCCGAGCGCGCCGGCAACTTCGAAGAGGTGAACCTCGGCTACACCCTCGACATGGCGCTGGCGGAGGCCGAGCGCTGCATCCAGTGCGGCCGGCCCAAATGCATCGCCGGCTGTCCGGTGCAGGTCGATATCCCCCGCTTCATGCGCCACCTGCTGGTGCGCGACCTCGAGGGGGCGGCGGCCGTGATCCGCGAGGCCAATGCCTTCCCCTCCATCTGCGGACGCGTCTGCCCGCAGGAGGCGCAGTGCGAGGCCCACTGCATCATCGGGAGCAAGGTCGAGCCCGTCGCGATCGGCCGTCTCGAACGATTCGTCGGCGACCATGTGCCCCCAGTGCCGATCAATCCGACGCAGCGCGACACGAGGCTCGGCAAGGTCGCCATCTGCGGATCGGGGCCGGCCGGCCTTGCCGCCGCGGCCGATCTGACGAAATACGGTTGCGACGTCACCATCTTCGAGGCGCTGCACGTCGTCGGCGGTGTGCTGCGCTACGGCATCCCCGCCTTCCGCCTGCCTCGGGAAACCATCGATCGCGAGGTGCAGCAACTGCTCGATCAGGGGGTCAAGATCGAGACCAACAAGGTCATCGGCAAGACCTTCACCGTGCCTCAACTGCTCGATGAGAAGGGGTTCGACGCCGTCTTCCTCGGCGTCGGTGCCGGTGCCCCGCGACTCCTCGGCATTCCCGGCGAGAGCGCCGCCACCGTCTACAGCGCCAACGAGTTCCTCGCCCGCATCAATCTCATGGGCGGCAATCAGTTCCCCGGTGTCGACACCCCGGTGCGCTGCGGCCGGAGCATCGTGGTGGTCGGGGCCGGCAACACCGCCATGGACTGCCTACGCGTCGCCAAGCGTCTCGGCGCACCCAAGGTGGTCTGCGTCTATCGCCGCTCCGAGGCCGAGGCCCCGGCCCGCGTCGAGGAGCTCCGGCATGCGCGAGAGGAAGGCATCGAGTTCCTCTTTCTCCATACGCCGATCGCCGTACGCGTCGATTCGGACGGCGACGTGTGCGGCATGACCGTCGAACGGATGGAACTCGGGGAACCTGACGGCCGCGGGCGCCGCCAACCGGTCCCCACCGGCGAGCGGTTCGATATCGAGTGCGATACCGTGATCTCGGCGCTCGGCACCAGGGCCAATCCGCTCGTCACCGAATCCACCCCGGATCTCGCCCTCGACCAGCAGGGCTACATCGTCGCGGACGACGGCGCGTCGAGTGCGACCCAGGCGACCAACCTCCCCGGGGTCTTCGCGGGCGGGGATATCGTGACCGGGGGAGCGACCGTCATCCTGGCGATGGGGGCGGGACGTCGCGCCGCCAAGTCGATCGCGGCCTACCTCGGGCTCGGGAAGAAGTGGCCAGTCACGGCGGATGACGTCGCCGCCTTCACGCAGCCGGCCGACCACCTGCAGTAAGAAGCGCGGACAGACCCTGAGGTACCCCGGATAAGAGGCCTAAACCGCCGTGGCGTAGGTCGACTGGCCGACGGAGGCCGGCTCTCGCAATCCGAGCCATCTCGCCGTCGCGCGGCTGACTGGGAGCGCCGGCTTTCTAGCCGGCTCGTCGCCGTCGCGGCTCGATGCCGCGTTGGCGGCGTCTGGGCCGGTAGAAGGCCACGTGCAGAGCGGCCATCCAGCGGCGCCTATCGGTGATCTCCTGGCTCCAGCGCCGAAGGTCGCGCGCCGGGGTCATCGAGCCCCCGCGCGCGAAGCCGGCTGAAAGCCGGCGCTCCCAGTTCGTACCGACTCGCCGTCGCGGCCGATTTTGTGGGATACCTCAGGGACAAACCACCTTTTTCAGACACTCGCGGCCAGTGCGCTCGATGGGGACATTGAAGACGCGAAGCCAAAATGCGGTTTCCGCTTCGCTCCATTTTCAGTCGGTTAGGCGACTGAAAATGGCGGGGCATTCTTGCCCCGCGCGGGCACCTTGAATTCTTCAAGGTGCCCCTATGGCGCTTCTCGAACTGCCGAATACCTGGCCTCTTCCGGTGTCGGCGCGCGGTCAAACGGCCCGCCGTGGTCGGCGGGCGTCGCAGCGGGGGGCAGGCCGGGCAACCGCTCGTAGCTCACCCGCACCCGGTCGGGTCCGAGGAGCTGGCGCAGGCGTTTGAGCAGGGCGTCGCTCGGCATCACCCGCCAGTCACGGCCGAGGATGAACCGCCCGCGAGCGCCCGGGCAGCGATAGTCGAGGCAGACCGCGAGGCCCTCGCCGCGGAAGGCGGCCAGGGCCTCGCGCAGTTCGGCGAGCCGCGCGTCGCCGCGCCGGTGCTCGGCCGGGTCGCTGAGATCCAGGGTCAGTTCCAGGTGGTCCGCGAGCGTGACCCGCGCCTCCTCGAGGGTCTGGACCTCGTCGGCGCGCAGCGACCAGCTGTCGCGGTATTCGTCGAAGCTCATCGTGCCGGTCACCGCGAGGATCGCGTCGGGGACGAGGCGGTCGCGCACGCGCTCGTAGAGCTCGGCAAAGCAGGTCGCCTCGATCCGCCCAGTGCGGTCATCGAGCAGGACGGTGCCGAGGCGCCCGCGCTGGGTCTTGGCCTGGCGCACGTTGACGACGAGGCCGACGACGGTGCGCCGCTCGCGATCGCCGCGGCCGCGTTCGGTGTCGATCAGGGCACCGATGCGGCAGCGGGTCATAGCGGTGATCTCGGCCTCGTAGCGGTCGATCGGGTGGCCGGTCAGGTAGAGGCCGAGGGTCTCCTTCTCACCGTGGAGGACCTGCTCCTCCTCCCACTCGTCCTGGACGGTCTGCACCAGTTGAGGGTCCGGCTCGGGGGCGGTCGTGCCGCCGACGACCCCGAACAGATCGCCCTGGCCGACGGCCTGGGTCTCGTGCTGTTGCTCGGCGAGCTTCAGCGCGAGCGGCAACTGGGTCATCAGGGTCGCGCGGTTGGCCCCGAGGGCATCGCAGGCACCGGCGCGGATCAGCGCCTCCAGGACCCGGCGGTTGGCCTTCTGCAGGTCGATGCGCCGGCACAGGTCCCACAGGTCGCGGAAGGCCCCGTCGCGACGCCGCCCGGCGAGGATCGCCTCGATGGCCGCCTCCCCGACCCCCTTGATGGCGCCGATCCCGTAGACGACGGTGCCCGCGCCGGCGGTCGTGAACCGGTAGTCGGAGCGATTGACGCACGGCGGAATCACGGTGAGGCCCATCGCCCGGCACTCGTCGATCAGGCCGACCACCTTGTCGGTGTTGTCCATGTCGGCGCTCAGGACGGCGGCCATGAAGGCGGCCGGATGGTTGGCCTTGAGCCAGAGGGTCTGGTAGGAGACCAGCGCGTAGGCGGCCGAGTGCGACTTGTTGAAGCCGTAGCCGGCGAACTTCTCCATCAGGTCGAAGATGTAGGTCGCCGTCTCGGCGGCCACGCCGCGGGCGACCGCGCCCTGTTCGAAGATGGCGCGCTGCTTGTCCATCTCCTCGGCCTTCTTCTTGCCCATCGCCCGGCGCAGCAGGTCGGCGCCGCCGAGCGTGTAGCCGGCCAGCACCTGGGCGATCTGCATGACCTGTTCCTGGTAGAGGATCACGCCGTAGGTGGGCTTGAGGATCGGCTCCAGGTCCGGGTGCGGATAGGCGACCGCCGCCTCGCCGTGCTTGCGGGCGATGAAGTCGTCGACCATGCCCGATTGCAGCGGACCCGGTCGGAACAGGGCGACGAGGGCCGTCATGTCCTCGAAGCTGTCGGGCTTGAGCTTCTTGATCAGCTCCTTCATGCCGCGCGATTCGAGCTGGAAGACGGCGGTGGTCTCGCAGCGCTTGAGGAGCGCGAAGGCCTGCGCGTCCGCCGGGTCGATCAGGGCGATGTCGATCGGCGCCTCGCCGCGCTCCGTCCGCTCGGCGTTGATGGTCTTCAGCGCCCAGTCGATGATGGTCAGCGTGCGCAGGCCGAGGAAGTCGAACTTGACGAGGCCGACCTGTTCGACGTCGTCCTTGTCGTATTGGGTGACTAGGTTGGCCCCGCCCGGCTCGCAGTAGAGCGGCGCGAAGTCGGTCAGCTCGGTCGGCGCGATGACCACGCCGCCGGCGTGCTTGCCGGCGTTGCGCGCCAGGCCCTCGAGCTTGCGCGCCAGATCGATGATCCCGCGCACCTCCTCGTCCTCGGCATAGGCGGTCTTCAGGTCCTCGCTCTCGGCGAGCGCCTTCTCCAGCGTCATGCCGAGTTCGAAGGGCACCATCTTGGCGACCTTGTCGACGAAGCCGTAGGGGTGGCCGAGGACCCGGCCGACGTCGCGCACCACCGCCTTGGCCGCCATCGTGCCGAAGGTGATGATCTGCGAGACCGCCTGGCGGCCGTAGCGCTGTGCAACATAGTCGATGACGCGGTCGCGGCCCTCCATGCAGAAGTCGATGTCGAAGTCCGGCATCGACACCCGCTCGGGGTTGAGGAAGCGCTCGAACAGGAGGTCGTGTTCGATCGGGTCGAGATCCGTGATCTTGAGCGCGTAGGCGACCAGCGAGCCGGCCCCGGAGCCGCGCCCCGGGCCGACCGGGATGCCATTGTCCTTGGCCCACTCGATGAAGTCGGCGACGATCAGGAAGTAGCCGGGGAAGCCCATCTGGTTGATGACCTTCAGCTCCAGCTCGAGACGCTCGTCGTAGACCCGACGACGCTCGGCGAAGTCCGCCGCCGTGCGGTCGAAGGTCCGCCCCAGGCGCCACTCCAGGCCGGCGCGCGAGCGCTCGGCGAAGAACTGCTCGATCGTCGTCTCCGGCGGTACCGGGAAGGCCGGCAGGAAGCTCTGGCCGAGGCGCAACTCCAGATTGCAGCGCTTGGCGATCTCGAGGCTGTTCTCCAGGGCCTCGGGGAGATCGGCGAACAGCTCGGCCATCTCCTGCGGCGTCCGCAGGAACTGCTCGGGGCTGTAGTCCCGTGGCCGACGCGGATCGCCGAGGGTGCGCCCCTCGTGGATGCAGACGCGCGCCTCGTGGGCCTCGAAATCCTCGGCGAGGAGAAAGCGCACATCGTTGGTCGCGACCACCGGCACACCCTTGGCGCCGGCCAGATCGACGGCCGCGGCCAGATACTCGGCCTCACCGGGCCGCCCGGTACGGGTCAGCTCCAGATAGTAGCGATCGCCGAAGGCCCCGAGCCAATCATCGAGCCGGTGCTCGGCCGCGTCGCGCCGCCCCCCCGCGAGTGCCCGCGCCACATCGCCCTCGACGCCGCCCGACAGCGCGATCAGCCCCCCGGCGGCCTCGACGACCCAGGCCGGGCGCACCTGCGGCAGGCCCAGGTGCTGACCCTCGAGGTAGCCGCGCGAGATCAGCCGCATCAGGTTGCGGTAGCCCTGCTCGTTCTGGACCAAGAGCACGAGACGGTGCGGCTTGTTGGTGTCCTGCGCGTTGGCGAGCCACAACTCGGCCCCGGCGACCGGCTTGATTCCGGCCGCGAGCGCCGCGCGGTAGAAGCGCACCAGGGCGAAGAGGTTGCCCAGGTCCGTGACGGCGACGGCCGGCATGCCGGCCTGGGCGACGGCCTTGACGAGCGGCTTGATGCGGATCAGGCCGTCGACGAGGGAGTACTCGGAGTGCAGATGCAGATGGGTGAATTGGTGATCCACGGCCAGGCCAGTCAGGAAGGGGCGCCACGGGCCGCGCCAATCTCGGCACGGCTCGATTCGTGGGCGAGCGGCGCACGGGCCGTATCGGCGGTCCGGGGCATCCGGACCGGCCGGCCCGCGTCGATGCCGGAACTCTATCACAGCTGCGGCACCCCGGACCCCGAGCACCGAAGCGGACCCATTCCGAACGACGAGGGCATGCCGACGCGGCGGCATACCGGCGGCCGCCGCATCGCCGGCCGTCGGGTTACGCCCCGAGGGGCTCACCCGATCTACGCGGCCCCGCCACATGATGCGACGTAGTCGGGTTAGGCGCGCTGGCAACGCGGTCGCTGCGGACGACAAGGCTCGCGCGCCGTAACCCGACACCGGCCTCGGCGGGCGCCGCGTGGCCGGGCGACACCGACTGGATTCCCCCGTGCAGCGGGCCTCCACGGCATGCCACGCGACGAGGATCGACCGTCAACCCTTCAACCAGCCAACCTAGCGGCGGCCACTCGGACCGACAAAGCAGTTGCCAAGGCCGAAGGCATTTGTTATGAAGCGCTGCCTTTTTGTGTCGGTGACCGCAGCCGGCGGCGCCGTGAGACTCGAATCTCTAGGAGGAAACCAATGGCGGAAACGGAACAGCAGGGTGCCAAGGCGTTCGGCATCGCGCCCTATGGCCCCGAGAAGGACGAGGAGTACATGAATCCCCGTCAGGAGGAGCACTTCCGTCAGATCCTCCTGGCCTGGAAGCGGAGCCTGATGGAAGAGGTCGACCGGACCCTGCACCACATGCAGGACGACGCGACCAACTTCCCCGATCCCAATGACCGCGCGACCCAGGAGTCCGAGTTCAGCCTGGAGCTGCGCACCCGCGACCGCGAACGCAAGCTGATCAAGAAGATCGACGAGGCCCTGAAACGGCTCGAGGACCATGAGTACGGCTACTGCGAGGCCTGCGGCATCGAGATCGGCGTCCGCCGCCTCGAGGCCCGACCGACCGCGACCCTCTGCATCGACTGCAAGACCCTCGACGAGATCCGCGAGCGCCAACACGGCTGACGCACCCGCGGGCTATCGCGGCCGCTTCGCCCCGTCACCGACGGGGCCGCTGCACTTCGGCTCGCTGGTCGCCGCCCTGGCGAGCTTCCTGGACGCCCGACGGCGCGGCGGCGAGTGGTTGGTGCGGATCGAAGACCTCGATCCGCCACGCACCGTCGCCGGCGCGGCCGACCGCCAGCTCGCGACCCTGGAGGCCCTCGGCCTGCGCTGGGACGGCCCAGTCCTGTACCAGAGCACCCGCACCGCGGCCTACGCCGCGGCCCTCGACGCCCTGATCGCGCGGGGCCTCGTCTACCCCTGCGGGTGCAGCCGCAAGGAGATCGCCGCGCACGGTCTCGCCGGCCTCGAGGGTCCGCGCTATCCCGGGACCTGCCGCGACGGCCTGCCACCGGGCCGCGCACCGCGCGCTTGGCGCTTCGCGACCCGGCCTGGCCCGATCGACTTCGTCGACCGGATCCAGGGTCCGCGCCATCAAGACCTCGCCAACGCCATCGGAGACTTCGTCGTGCGCCGCGCCGACGGGATCCACGCCTATCAGCTCGCGGTCGTCGTCGACGACGCCTGGCAGGGCATCACGAACGTCGTGCGCGGCGCCGACCTGATCGATTCGACCCCGCGCCAGATCGCCCTCCAGCAGGCCCTGGGCCTGTCGACACCGACCTATGCCCACGTCCCGCTCGTCGTCGACGGCGCCGGGCGCAAGCTCAGCAAGTCCGACGCCGCCCAGCCGGTCGATCCCCGCGACCCGCTGCCGGCGCTGCTGCGCGCCTGGGCCTTCCTCGGCCAGGCCCCGCTCGAGCCACGCCCGGCGAGCGCGGCCGAACTATTGGAACGGGCCGTGGCCGGCTGGGACATCGCCCGCGTCCCCAGACGGCCCCGCCGGCTCGGGCCACTGGCAGGCGAATCGAGCCCCAGCGCACGCGCTCGCTGAGCGCGGACCACGACGCCGCGTCCCGAACCGATTGACAAATATCAGGGTAATTTGGTGGGAAAAGGTAAGAATAGACGCGAACAACGGAGTCCAGAGACCGGCGCCGATCGCCCCACCATCCCATGATCGGGAGACCGATCGCCGTCGGGTCCCGCAGACGCGGAACGACTCCCTCACCCGAACGTGTCACCCTGCCGCAGGGTATAGCCGTCGCGACTCCTGTGCGCCGGCTGGGCGACCTCGGCCGGCGGAGAACCAACGATGCAAGCACAATTGAACAAGACGCGGCGACGCCTCCTCGTCGCCGCGACGAGCCTGGTCGGCGCCGCCGGTGTCGGCTACGCGCTCGTCCCGTTCGTCTCGGCGATGAACCCAAGCGCCAAGGCCCGCGCGGCCGGCGCCCCGGTGCGCGCCGATATCAGCAAGCTCGAGCCGGGCGCGTTGCTGCGCGTGGAGTGGCGCGGCCAGCCGATCTGGATCGTGCACCGCACCCAGGCGATGCTCGAGGCGCTGCCGAGCCTCGATCCCAAGCTCGTCGACCCGGGCTCCGCGGTGCCGCAGCAGCCGGAGTACTGCCAGAACCCGACGCGCTCGATCAAGCCCGAGTACCTGGTGGCGATCGGCATCTGCACCCACCTGGGCTGCTCGCCGACCTACCGGCCCGAGGTGGCCCCCGATGACCTCGGCGCGGACTGGAAGGGCGGCTTCTTCTGTCCCTGTCACGGCTCGCGCTTCGACCTGGCCGGGCGGGTGTACAAGGGTGTGCCAGCCCCGACCAACCTGGTGATCCCGAAATACACCTACCTCGACGACACGACCCTCCTCATCGGCGAGGACGGCCAGGGCAACGCCTGAGGGCTCTCGCGGCCAAGGCGCCGCCGATCGCCCGCAAGCGGGCTCCTCACAACCACCAAGCGCCGCCGCGCCGGCCGCGTCAGAAGGCCTGGCCCGTGACCCCGCGGCTGTCGGGCCCGAGCAGATAGAGATAGCGGTTCGCGATACCCTCGGCCTCGGGCAACTGGTGCGGATCCTCGCCCGGGTAGAGGTGCAGCCGCAGACCGCTGCGCACGACGCCCGGATCCAGGCTGTTGACGCGCATCTGACCGCCTTCGCTCGTCTCCTCGGCGAGCGCCTGCATCAGTCCCTCGATCCCGAACTTGGCCGCCGCATAGGCACCCCAGTAGGCCCGTGCGCGGCGCCCGACGCGATCGGCCGTGAAGACGACCGCCGGATCGACGGCCTCGCGCAAGAGCGGCAGGCAGGCCCTTGTCAGCAGGAAGGGTGCGGTCAGATTGACCCGCAGGACGGTATCCCAGTCGTTGCCACCATAGTCGTCGATGCGGCTCAGATAGGGCGCGTAGGCGGCGCAGTGCACGAGCCCGTCGAGACGGCCGAACTCTTGGCCCAGGGTGTCGGCGATGCCGAAGAACTCCGCCTCGCTCGCCTCCGCGAGGTCGAGCGGCAGGATCGCCGGCTGCGGATGCCCGGCGGCCTCGATCCGATCGTAGACGGGCTCGAGGGCCGAGAGGTCGCGATCGGAGAGGACCACGGTCGCCCCGTGGGCGGCGGCGGCCAGGGCGACGGCACGGCCGATCGTGTCGGCCACGCCCGTGACCAGGATCACGCGGTCGGTCAGCAGGTCGGCCGGCGGCACATAGCTGGCGATGTCGGACATGGACGGGCTCCTCACTGGGGGGCGGCAGGCCGGCGGCGGCTCTCGCGCCAGGCATGCCAGAGCTTGTTCAACGGGGTCAAGGCGATGCGGGCATCGATGACGTCGGCATCGGGGGCGGTCAGTTCGGCGAGCAGCCGCTGGGCGAGGCGCGCCCGGATGCGCAGACAGGCCGGCAGGTCGGCCGCCGCGATCAGGGCGCCATGGTCGCGTGTCTCGGCGGCGGCCGCGGCGACGAGCGGCACGAGCCGGCCGCGCGCCCCGGCGGTGGCGAGTGTGGCGCCGAGCAGACCGGCCGCGGCGAGCCGGTCGCGGGCGAAGACCGGCCGCCCGGCGCGCAGGCGTCGACCGGCGTCGCGCAGCCGCTCGACCTGGCCGCAGAAGCCCCCGAGGCGGCGCACCCGGGCCAGGCGATCGGCATCGACGAGGCCGTGGCAGCGCGCGTGCAACTCGAAGAGGGCCCCGAGGTCACCCTCCTCCTCGGCCTCCAGCGCAGGCCGGTCGGCCGGTTCATGGCGACGGATCTCGGCCTCGGCGCGCGCGGCGATCGCAAGGAAGGGCGCCGCCGGCAGCCGGTGACGGACGAGCACCGGCGCCAGGGCGCAGGTCAACGGGTGGCGCGGCGCGCCGGCCAGCGTCCGATCGAACTCCTCGCGCCACCAGTCGAGCTTGCGCAACGCGACCACAGGGTCCGAGACGGTGTCCGGGATCGCGGCGATCTCGTGGCGCCAGCCGGCGAGCCGGGCCAGGTCGTCGCGCAGCCCGGACGGGGCGAAGCGGATGCTGTAGTAGACCGAGGAACCCGGCGGGGTCGCCCGGCCCGGAAAGCGCCACTCGTCCAATCAGGCCACCCGCGCCGACACCACTGTGGGCGCCGGACCCAAGGCCTCAGACATCCCCGTCCAGGCGGCAGGTCGCCAGGTAGTTCACGTCCAGCTTCTCGCCCTGGGCCAGGCGGTACTCGCCGGTCAACGGGTGATAGGTCATGCCGGTCAGGTCGGTCAGGCGCAGGCCGGCCGCGCGGATCCAGGCCCCGAGCTCGGCCGGGCGGATGAAGCGGGCGTAGTCGTGGGTGCCCTTCGGCAGCATCCCGAGGACGTACTCGGCCCCGACGATGGCCATCAGATAGGACTTCGGATTGCGGTTCAGCGTCGAGAAGAAGACCAGGCCACCCGGGCGCACCAGGCGGGCGCAGGCGGCCACGACGGCGGCCGGGTCCGGCACGTGCTCGAGCATCTCCATGCAGGTGACGACGTCGAAGCTGGCCGGCCGCTCGGCGGCCAGGACCTCGACCGGCACGCGCCGATAGGTCACCTCGACACCCGTCTCCAGCGTGTGCAGCTCGGCGACCCGCAGCGGCATCTCGCCCATGTCGATCCCGGTGACCCGCGCCCCGCGCAGGGCCATCGCCTCGGACAGGAGCCCCCCACCACAGCCGACGTCGAGCACCTCCTTGCCTTGGAGCGACACGGCCCGCTCGATGTAGTCGAGGCGCAGCGGGTTGATCTCGTGCAGGGTCTTGAACTCGCTGTGCGGGTCCCACCAGCGCGAGGCGAGCTGCTCGAATTTGCGGATTTCGGTCTGGTCGACGTTGTGGGCGGTCTCGGTCATGGCGTTCTCGGCGGCCTGCGCGGTACCGGCGGCACTGGCAGAGCCGGATAGGTAGGTGACTCGGCGGATCAAGGCGCAATTCTAACCGATCGACTCGGCCTTTCGGCAATCCGGGCGCGGGGCCTGGCTGCGACATTCCAACGACAGGCGAGTCTCTATATAGTGGCGAGCTAGGGCGGCCCCGGGGGGCGAGCGCCGGAGCGACGGCCGCTTGGGGCGTCGGCGCCGGCCCGAACCCAGGCGTCGGCCGCGCGTGCGGCGAGGCCCTGAGGCGCCGCCGACGAGTCGCCCATGCTCCTCACCGAGACAACCATCCAACCCAGGAGCCCGCGCAATGAAAGTCGCCGGTCGTCCCAACAGCGTGCACGGTCTGGAGAACCACGGCCTCTACAACCTCCACGCCGTGCACTGGAACCTGCCCACGCCCGAGCTCTACGAGCAGGCGATCCTCAACCGCGAGGGCGCGCTCGCCCACTTGGGGCCGCTGGTCGTGCGCACCGGTCACCACACCGGGCGCTCGGCCAACGACAAGTTCATCGTCCAGGAGGACACGAGCCGCGAGGAGATCTGGTGGGGTCGCGTCAACCGCCCGATCGACGCCCAGCACTTCGACGCACTGCACCACCGGCTCGCCTCCTACCTCCAGATGAAGGAGGTCTATGTCCAGGACTGCTTCGTCGGTGCCGATCCGACCTATCGCCTGCCGGTGCGCATCATCACCGAGCACGCCTGGCACAGCCTGTTCGCCCGCAACCTGTTCATCCAGCCCGACGTCGATGCCCTCGACGACCACGTGCCCGAGTTCACCGTCATCGACGCCCCGCGCTTCCATGCCATCCCGTCGCTCGACCACACCCACAGCGAGACCTTCATCCTCGTGAACTTCGCCAAGCGGCTCGTGCTGATCGGCGGCACCAGCTATGCCGGCGAGATCAAGAAGTCGCTCTTCACCGTGATGAACTATCTGATGCCGTTCCGCGGCGTGTTGCCGATGCACTGCTCGGCCAACATCGGCGCCGACGGGCGCACGGCGCTCTTCTTCGGCCTGAGCGGGACCGGCAAGACGACCCTCTCGGCCGATTCGAGCCGCACCCTGATCGGCGACGACGAACACGGCTGGAGCGATGCGGGGATCTTCAATTTCGAAGGCGGCTGCTACGCCAAGATGATCCGCCTCTCGCCAACCGCCGAACCCGAGATCTATGCGACCACCAAACGCTTCGGCACCGTGCTGGAGAACGTCACGCTGCGCGTCGACGACCGCCACCTGGATCTCGATGATGACTCGCTGACCGAGAACACCCGCGGCGCCTACCACATCAGCGCCATCCCCAATGCGAGCCTGACCGGTCTCGGCGATCATCCCGACGCGATCCTCTTCCTCACCTGCGACGCCTTCGGCGTGCTGCCGCCGGTCTCGCGACTGACGAGCGAGCAGGCCATGTACCACTTCATCTCCGGCTACACGGCCCGCGTCGCCGGCACGGAGAAGGGCGTCACCGAACCCTCGCCGACCTTCAGCGCCTGCTATGGCGGCCCCTTCATGCCGCTGCACCCCCAGCGCTACGCCAAGCTCCTCGGCGAGCGGCTGAAGCGCCACGGCAGCCAGGTCTGGCTCGTCAACACCGGCTGGACCGGCGGGCCGGCCGGCGAGGGCCAGCGCATGCCGATCCCGCACACCCGCGCGATGGTCCACGCCATCCTCGACGGCCGCCTCGAGGGCGTCGCGACCTGGATCCATCCAGTCTTCGGCGTCGCCGTGCCCGAGTCCTGCCCGGACGTGCCGAGCGAACTGCTCGATCCGCGCAAGACCTGGCGCGACCCGGCGGCCTACGACGCCCAGGCGAAGAAGCTCGCGGCCCTGTTCCGCGAGAACTTCGCCCGGTTCGCCGACGGCGTCGACGAGGCGATCCGCGCCGCCGCCCCGGCCGGTTGACCAACGACCCCGACCGGCCGCCGCCCAGACCGGGCGGCCGTCCTCTGCGCTGCCGCCACGCCCGGCGGCTCGACTTGGAAAGGGTTCAGAAACGACCAGTACAAGCGCGGGGAAGACAAGAAACGACGAAAGTCGCGAAAGACATCGGACAATCATCTGCTGAGCGAGCCCTTTCGCGTGTTTCGCGCATTTCGTAGTTCCAGTTCGTAGTTCCAAGAAGATGTACCGGTCGTTCTTGAATCGTCACTGATCGAATTGAAGTGAGCCGCCCATGTCCGCCCCGTCCGAGATCGTCCTGACCCGGCCAGACGACTGGCACCTGCACCTGCGCGACGGCGACCTGTTGTCCGCCGTCGTCGGCCACACGGCCGAGCGCTTCGCCCGCGCGATCGTCATGCCCAATCTGCGCCCGCCGATCACCTCGACGGCCGCGGCGCTCGCCTACCGCCGCCGCATCCTCGCGGCGCTGCCCGCGGGCCTGACCTTCGAGCCCCTGATGACCCTGTACCTGACCGATCGCCTCCCCCCCAGCGAGATCGCCGCGGCCCGCGCGAGCGGTCAGATCGTCGCCGCCAAGCTTTACCCGGCCGGGGCGACGACCAACTCCGAGCACGGCGTCACCCGGCTGGAGAACGTCTATCCGGTCCTCGAGGCGATGCAGGAGGCCGACATGGTGCTCTGCGTGCACGGGGAGGTCACGGACGCGGACGTCGACATCTTCGATCGCGAACAGCGCTTCATCGACGAACGTCTGTCCCGGATCCTCGCCGACTTCCCCGGGCTGCGCGTCGTCTTCGAGCATGTGACGACGGCCGAGGCGGTCGCCTTCGTGCGCGAGGGCCCGCCGCGCCTCGCCGCGACCATCACCGCCCATCACCTCCTCTACAGCCGCAACGCGATGCTCGTCGGCGGCATCCGCCCGCACCTCTACTGCCTGCCGGTGCTCAAACGCGAGCGCCATCGCCAGGCGCTGGTCGCGGCGGCGACGGGCGGCGAGCCGCGCTTCTTCCTCGGCACCGACAGCGCCCCGCACCCGGCCGCCGCGAAGGAGTGCAGCTGCGGCTGCGCGGGCATCTACACCGCCCATGCCGCGATCGAGCTCTACGCCGAGGCCTTCGAGCAGGCCGGCGCCCTCGACCGGCTGGAGGGCTTCGCGAGCCACCACGGGCCGGACTTCTACGGGCTGGCGCGCAACCGCGAGCGGATCCGCCTGCGCCGCGAGCCCTGGCAGGTCCCCGAGGCGTTCCCGGCCAGCGCCGAGCGGCTCGTCCCGCTGCGCGCCGGCGAGACGATCGCCTGGCGGCTGGAGCGCTGAGCACCGCCGGCGGGCCTCGCCCCGGTGGAGGTCCGCGCACGACGGATCCGTTCCGATCAGCGGCGGAATGCAGACGAGGCGTGCCGGCGGACCCCGCCGAGCATCGACCGGCAGCCGTTCGACCCCCTCGAAAGGGGCCGCAGAACGGATCGAGCCTGGAGGTCCGCAGCGCGCCCCTTGAGCCACCCGACGGCAGCGTGTCTAATGCCGTTTTCGCCCGCGTCGACCGGCCAGCCCCATGCCCTCTCTCACTGCCGCCGCGGTAGGCGACCCCCACGAACTGATCGATCACTACCTGCCGACGCCCGGCGGCTATGACGAGATGCGCACCGCCGAGGGGGCGCTCCGTCCCCACTGGCGGTATTTCCTCGAGGCCCTGCGCACGCTCGGACCGAGCGGCATCGAGAGCCGCTGGCGCGAGGCACGGCGGCTGATCCGCGACAACGGCGTCACCTACAACCTCTGCGACGACCCCCAGGGCGTGTCGCGCCCCTGGGAGCTCGACCTGCTGCCGGTCCTGATCCGCAGCGACGAGTGGGCGCAGCTCGAGCGCGGCCTGATCCAGCGCGCCGAACTGCTCAATCAGTTGCTGCTCGACCTCTACGGACCGCGGACCCTGATCGCGGGCGGCCTGCTGCCGGCCGAGCTGATCGACGCCTACCCCGGCTATCTGCTCCCCTGCCACGGGCTCCAGATCGCCGGCGGCCGACCGCTGGTGCACTGCGCGATGGATCTCACGCGCGACGCCGCCGGGCGCTGGCGGGTCATCGGCGACCGCACCCAGAACCCGTCGGGCTCGGGCTACGCGCTGGAGAATCGCGTCGTCCTCTCGCGGGTGATGCCGAGCCTGTTTCGCGACTCGCACGTGCACCGCCTGGCCGGCTTCTACCGTTCGATGCGCCGCGCCCTGACCCGCCTGGCGCCGCGCCAAGCACCGGCGGCGCGGATCGTCGTGCTGACCCCCGGACCGAGCAGCGAGGCGTACTTCGAGCACGCCTACCTCGCCAACTACCTGGGCTACAACCTGGTCCAGGGGGCGGACCTGTCGGTGCGCGACGGCGCCCTGTGGCTGCGCACGCTCGGACGGCTGGAGCGCATCGACGCGGTCCTGCGCCGCGTCGAGGACGCCTGCTGCGACCCGCTGGAGCTGCAAGAGGACTCGCAACTCGGGGTCCCCGGCCTGGTCCAGGCGGTGCGCGCCGGCAACGTGACCGTCGCCAACGCGCTCGGCAGCGCCGTCCTGGAACACCCGGGGCTGATGGCCTTCCTGCCGCGACTGTGTCAACACCTGCTCGGTGAGGACCTGCTGCTGCCCGACATCCCGACCTGGTGGTGCGGCGACGCGGGGCATCGTGCCCGGGTCCTCGAGGACCTCGACGCCCTGATCATCAAGCCGGCCGGCAGTCCGCCCGGCGAACGCTGCCTCCTGCCGCGCCAGATGGAGCCCGCCGCGCGCGCCGCGCTGATCGCTCGGATCCAGGCCGAACCACACCGTTTCGTCGCCCAGGAGTACATCGTGCCGTCGACCTCGCCGGCCCTGATCGGGCGACGCCTCGAGCCGCGCCCGACGGTGCTGCGCACCTTCCTCGTCGCCGAGGAAGAGGGCTACGCCGTCATGCCCGGCGGCCTGAGCCGGGTCGCACCGGAGCGCGACGCGCCGATGATCAGCAGCCGCCTCGGCGGGCTCGGCAAGGACACCTGGGTGCTGGCCTCGGAGCCCGAGCGCCAAGAGACCCTGCTCGGCGGCGCCGACCTCCTCGCCCCGGCCGTCATCCAGGAGAGCGAGGTCTCCAGCCGCGTCGCCGACAACCTGTTCTGGATCGGTCGCTACGCCGAGCGGGCCGAGGGGATGGTACGCCTGCTGCGGATCGCCATCTTCGAACTCTCCGAGCGCCAGGGCTATCTGCGCAGCGACGACATGGCCGGCTGCATCCACGCCCTGCTGCAAGCCGTCACCCACGAGGACGGCGTCGACGACGCCCGGCGCCTGCACGATCCGACACCCGAGATGCTGGCCCTGATCGCCGACCCCCGCCACCCCGGCAGCCTGCCGCAGACCCTGCAGGCGCTGGGGCTGGCGGCCTGGTCGGTACGCGAGCGCCTCTCGGCCGATACCTGGCGCGTCGTCAACGAGATCGAGCGGCACCTGCACGCGCTGACCCGCCACCCGCCGATCGAGATCGGCCGCGCCCTCGACGAACTCGACCCGCTGGTCACCGCCCTCGTCGCCTTCTCGGCCCTGACGCACGAGAACATGACCCACAACGAGGGCTGGCACTTCATCGCGGCCGGCCGCCGCCTCGAGCGCGGCCTCAATACCGCGGCCCTGTTGCGCCGCACCCTCGTGCGCGTCGGCCGCGAACACGAGGAGAACCTGCTCATCGAGGCCGTCCTCGGGGTCACCGACAGCCTGATCACCTACCGCCGCCGCTACCAGGCCGGCACCCGCGTCGGCGCCCTCCTCGACCTGGTCTTCCGCGACGAGACCAACCCGCGCTCGCTCGCCTATCAGCTCGGGCAACTCGAACAGCTCTGCCGCAAGATGCCGAGCGACGAGCCGAGCGGCGGGCGCCCGGTCATCGATCGACTGATCCTGCAGGGCCTCACGGGCGTGCGCCTCGCCGAGATCGACCGACTCATCCGCCCGGCGCGCAACGGGGTCAAGCGGGTCGCCCTGCAACGGCTGCTGGCCAAGCTGGAGGGGCAGCTCGCAGCCCTCTCCGACGCGCTGACGGCGCAGTACTTCCGCCACGAGGAGCAGCCCCACGCCCTGCTCGGGCGCGCCGTGCGGGGGCCGCGATGAGGCTGCGCGTCCGCCACGTCACCCGCTACCAATACGCCGAGCCCGTCTCGCTCTGTCACAGCCTGGCGCGTCTGAAGCCGCGCGAGACCGCCAACCAGCGCTGCCTCGCGACCCAGATGCGGGTCGACCCCTGGCCGGCCGTCTCGCGCGAATACACCGACTTCTTCGGCAACCGCGTCAACTACTTCTCGATCCAGCAGAGCCACGCCTCGCTCGAGGTCAGGGCCCAGAGCGAGGTCGAGGTCACCGCCCCCAGTCTGCCGGATCCGGCGACCACGCCCCCTTGGGAGGAGGTCGTCGCGACCCTGCGCACCGCACGCGATGCCGACCTCGGCGGCGCACGCCTGTTCACGCTCGCCTCCGACCAGGTACCGCCATCGCCCGAGGCCACCGCCTACGCCGCGCCCTCCTTCACGCCGGGCCGCCCGCTCCTCGCAGCGGCCCTCGACCTGATGGGGCGGATCCACCGCGACTTCGAATACGACCCGAACTTCACGACCATCGCCACACCGATCGACGAGGTCCTCGCCCACCGCCGCGGCGTCTGCCAGGACTTCGCCCACCTGGCGATCGCCGGCCTGCGCGGCCTGGGACTCGCCGGGCGCTACGTCAGCGGCTACCTGGAGACCCTGCCCCCGCCCGGCCGACCGAAACTCGTCGGCGCCGACGCCTCGCACGCCTGGTTCGCCGTGCTCATCCCGGGCCTCGGCTGGGTCGACCTCGACCCGACCAACGACCAGATCCCGCAGGAGCAGTACATCACCACCGCGGTCGGCCGCGACTACCGCGACGTCGCCCCGCTGCGCGGCGTCTTCTACGGCGGCGGCGTCCACGAACTGACCGTCGCCGTCGACGTCGACCGCATCGCCGCCTGAGCCCTCGGCACCACCGCGCCGTGCAAACCTTCGAAGCACGCGCCCTGCCCGACCGTATCGACGACCTGATCCGAGCGGCCGAATCGGGAGGCCTGTCCATCGTCACGCGAGCGCGGCGACCCATCTCCGTCGCCGTTCCATTCGATGACGCCCTGCTGGGCGAAGGCATCAGGGTCGCACTCGCCAAGCGCCTGTTCGATCAGGATGGCGGTCCTTCGTCGGATGCCTTCCGGCCGGACCGGCCCGGAGAAATTCTGCCTATCTCAGTCGGGCGAGATTCTCGCTAGTTCTGGGCAGGGTGCCCGCGCCGTCGCGGCAGCCGACGCGAGCGGCGCGCCAAGCTGGAGCAGCCCCTGAATCGCGCCATCCCGGGTCCGTTTCGCGGCGTAGATCAATGAGCAGTCGCTCGGCTGCGGCAATGGAAGATCTGCCGCATTGCTCCAAAAACACGCTTGTGCTAGGTTTCAGAGAACCCGCGCGAAGCACATGGTCTTTGCCCGGCTCGGGCCGGCCGCGTCAACCGCGGCAGAGGAACTAGGCAGAATCTGTCTATCTCAGTAGGCCGACATTCTGTCTACTCAACTGTTAGGGCAAAAACGAGGAAGGTTCTGAGCAAGAATGGAACTGAAGTTTCTCATTTCCGCATAGCGAGATCATAATATAAGCAAACACTAATGAACGCGCATATTAGTGAAAGCTTATTGACGAATGCCATGCGGCGGCAATGACAAAAAGGGTGTGACAAGCGCGGGCAAATCGGCGAATAAACAAGCAGTTAAAGGTGAATACGGGCTCGCTTCGGCG
>NZ_NRRW01000044.1 GCF_016583835.1 Thiococcus pfennigii
CGAACAATCAGGCAGTTAGCGGCGGCGCCGTGGGCCCAGACGGCTTCCGGCCGCTCGACTTCCGGTGCCCGATTCGATTATAAGGCATTGTTCTTGCGATTGAAAACGACTTTCCGTCCAGGCACTATCTGGTCTTGTTCGACGCCCTCGACCGCACGGCGTCGGATTGGCCGATGCTGCGTAACCTGCTGCGCGGTCTGCTCCAGGTGCTATTGGAGTTTCGCTCGTATCGCGCGATTCGCCCCAAGGTCTTCGTGCGCCCCGACATGCTCGACGACCCGGAGGTCAAGAGCTTTCCCGATGCCTCCAAGGTGATCGACAGTGCAGTGGCCTTGACCTGGCCGCGTCGCGAGCTCTACGGACTGCTCTGGCAATACTTGGGCAATGCACCCGAAAGCGCGGCGTTCCGGGATGACTGCCAGCGCGGCTTCGGGCAAGTGTGGCAGCTAAGGGGAGATGGCGTGTGGCTGATGCCCCAAGGCATGCGTCAGGACGAGGAGCTACAGCGAAGACTGTTCGATGCGATCGCTGGACCCTGGATGGGCATCGATGCCCGCCGCGGTTTCCCCTACACCTGGCTGCCGAATCATCTAGGCGACGCCGATCAACAGACGAGCCCGCGCAGTTTCGTCGCAGCGCTGCGGATGGCCGCAGAGACCTCGGCGGATTATCATCGCAGGTACCCCGACTATCCGTATGCACTTCACTATGAAGCGCTCAAGCGGGGCGTGCAACTGGCATCGGCCATCCGGGTCGAAGAGATTCGCGAAGACTACCCCTGGGTCGCCCATCTGATGCAAGCGCTTGCGGGGCTCACCGTTCCCATTCCGTTTCAGGATATCGAGGCGCGCTGGCAGCAGAACGGTACGATCGAAACCATCGGCAGCAGCCTGGAAGGTACCAGGGCTCGCTTGCCGCCGCGGCGCATCCAGCAGGGCGCACCCGGTTTGAGAGAGGATCTGACCGAGCTTGGAGTCCTGCAACCTGTCGCCGCAGGGCGCATCAACATCCCGGATGTCTATCGGGTCGGCTTCGGGCTCGGGCGCCGTGGCGGAGTGAGACCGGTCGGCGTAGAGCGGACCTGACTGCGGGTGGCATGCTCAAACACCGTCGGTGCCGTCGATCCGAGAGGAGTCCGCCATGAGGAACGACAAGATGCTGTGCCGCTTGCTCCCAACCATCGCGCTCCTGTTCATCGTCGCCGCCGAGGCAGCCACCGCCGAGGCACCCGTGCTGCGCGATGTCCGCGAGGCGATCCCGGATGTCCGGCTCGATATCCGCTACTTCACCGCCCACAACTTCGTCGGTGAGCCGATCGACGGCTACGAGGCCCCCAAGTGCCTCCTGACGCCGCCCGCGATCGAGGCCCTCGCCAAGGTCCAGGACGCCCTGCGCCCGCGCGGGCTGGCGCTGAAGATCTACGATTGCTACCGGCCGCAGCGCGCCGTCGACCACTTCGTCGCCTGGGCCGAGGACGTCGATGACGAGCGCATGAAGGTCGAGTTCTACCCCGGGGTCGAGAAGCGGAACCTGTTCCGCGATGGTTACATCGCCGCCCGCTCCGGCCACTCGCGCGGCAGCACCGTCGACCTCACGATCGTCCCGGTGCCGACCCCGGAGCAGCCCGCCTTCGACCCGAGCGCGCCGCGGCGTTCCTGCGAGAACCCGGTCGGTGAGCGCTTCGCCGACAACGGCCTCGATATGGGGACCGGGTTCGACTGCTTCAGCCCGCTCTCCCACACCCTCAATCCGGCCATCACGGGGGCGGCGCGCGAGCACCGCCTGCTCTTGAGGTCGCTGATGGCGCAGCAGGGTTTCGAGAACCTCGCCGAGGAGTGGTGGCATTACAGGCTCGTCGACGAGCCCTACCCGGACCAGTATTTCGACATTCCGATCCGGTGACCCCAGACCGGTCGTCGGGCTACGTGCAGACCGCCGCGGTCAGGGCCTCGACGATGCGCCGCTGCTCCCTTTCCGAGAGGTCCGGGTGCATCGGCAGGCTCATGACCCGCTGCGCCGCCGCCTCGGCGACCGGGAAGTCGCCGTCGCGGTATCCATAGCCGGCGAACGCGGGCTGGCCATGGAGCGGAATCGGGTAGTGGACGGCGGTGGGGATCCCGGCCTCGCCGAGGGCCTGGGCGACGGCGTCGCGCTTGGCGACCTGCACCGTGTACTGGGCGAAGACGCTCGTCGCACCGGGCTCGATGTATGGCGTGACGACGCCCGGGCAGCCCGCGTCGATCCAAGCCGTGTAACGCGCGCCGATCTCGGCGCGGCGTTCGACCTCCCAATCGAAGCGATCGAGCTTGGCCAGCAGGATCGCCGCCTGCAGCGTGTCGAGGCGGCCGTTGATGCCGATCCGCGGATGGTGGTAGCGCCTGTCCTGACCGTGGACGCGGATCTCGCGCATCGCCTTGGCCAGGGCCGCGTCGTCGGTGAAGAGCGCCCCGCCCTCGCCGTAACCGCCGAGCGGCTTGGCCGGGAAGAAGCTCGTCGAGCCGACCGTCGAGAGCCCGCAGGAGCGCCGGCCCCGGTAGGTCGCGCCGAACGACTGGGCGGCATCCTCGATGACCGGCAGGCCGTGGCGCTCGGCGATCGCGTTGATCGCGTCCATGTCCGCACACTGGCCATAGAGGCTGACCGGCATGATCGCCCGCGTGCGCGGTCCGATAGCGGCCTCGATCTGAGTCGGGTCCAGATTGTAGGTCCTCGGATCGATGTCGACGAAGACCGGCCTGGCCCCGATGAAGGCGATCATCTCGCCGGTCGCAATGAAGGTGAAGGGTGTCGTGATGACCTCGTCGCCCGGGCCGATGCCAAGCGCCATCAGCGCGATCAGCAGGGTGTCGGTGCCACTCGCGGCCGTGATGCAGTGTTCGACGCCGACATAGTCGGCGAGCCGCGCCTCGAGGGTCGCGACCTCGGGGCCGAGGATGTACTGGCCGTGATGGAGGACGCGGTGGAGGCCCTGCTCCAACGCCGGGCGCAGGGGATCCTGCTGGGCCTTGAGGTCGATGAAGGCATCGACCGCCTGGCGCTCCGCCGTTGTGAATCGAGCCGTGTAATCGGCCGGGGTCTGGATCCGCGGATCCTGCCGGGCGAGCAGGCGCTCATCGCCTGTGAGCAGGACGATGTCGTCGTCGGCGAAGCGTGCCAGGGCGGCGACGAGTTGGGCGGCGCCCAGGTCCTCGGCATCGAAGACGTCCCCCTCGCCGGCCAGGGCGGCGAGCCATTGCTTGCCGCGGATGAAATCTTTCAGCAGCACCCGCACGCGCGAGCGGATGGCACCGTCCGAGGCGGTCACGCCCTGGGCCTTCAGCGCCTCGACGAGGGCCGCCTCGAGCGCCTGCACGGCGCCGACGTAGAGCCAGACGCGATGGCCGAGGCGTTCGGCCAGCGCGAGCGCGCGCGCGGCTCGGGCACCGGCCTCGGGCCGGGCCGCACAGATGTCGACGACGAGGTCGGTCGCGAGCAGGATGTTCATAGGCCCCCTCAGATCCGGCGCGGCGCCGCGTTGGCACGGACCTGGCGCGGTGGACGTGGCGGCTTCGGGGTTTCACGAGGGGGCACAAGGCTCATGTCTTCGGGACTCCTGGGTTCGGGTCCGCGCTGCGCGGACGCCAGATTCGATGCGGGATCGTAACCGCAAAGTCGCTGAGAAGACGACCTCTGACGGTCGATCCTCGTCGAGGTCGGCCGGCGCATCCCCGCCGCCCGGGGTGATCGGGGTCGGCTTGCCGGCGATTGCCGGCCCGGACCACCCGCCACCTGGGCATCCAACCGCGCAGGCGACGCCTGGGCCGATGGCACGGCCGGTGGTCGGGTTAGGCGCGCCGGCACGGCCGTCGAGATAAAACAAAGGACTGCACGCGCCCTAACCCGACAGCGGCCTTGCCAGGAGCCGCGTTGCCGGCCGTCGGGTTACGCCCCGAAGGGTTAACCCGACCTACGGGCTGCATGCCCCCGCTGATCGGGACCGATCCGCCCTGATGGCCGATCCAGAGGGCCGATCCAGGCCGCCTTGTGGCGCGTAGAACGGGGTTGGTATACTGCCGCGCCCATATTTCCGGCGACGTGTAACCGCACGCCGCACCCGCGTCCGTTGCATTCTCCAGAGGTCATCATGGAAAACATCGTCTACGCCATGGCAGCGCTGTTTACGCTCCTGGGTCTTGGCACGCTCTATCAGTACTGGAAGAAGCGATATCCCGGGCTGCTGGGTTTTACCGTGATGTTTCTGGCCTTCGCCGGCGCAGCCCTCTATTTCGTGAGTCTCTGAGACCGAGGCGCGTCGCGCCCTTGCGGGGTCTTGCGTGGCGAGGCCCGGTGCGCCCCCCCGGGCATCGCGAGGCGGACGTCGCCCACCTCTCCTCCGCCCCTACGCGGTGCCCGCCCGATCCGGCAACGACACGCCGAGTTCGCGAAGCCCCTCTTCGGCCTGACGAGCCCAGCCGCGGTTTGCCGCCGGGCTCGCCGGGCTCGGGTGCAGGATCCTCCCCACCGTGACCTCCAGACCGCCGAGCGCGGCGGCCGCCCGGTCCGCCGCGAACTGGCCGATACCGACCACGTAGGCCGGGGCGAGCGCCTCGACGGTCGCCCGCAGCGCTCGATCACAGGCAGCGAACAGGGGCTCGCGCTCCACCTTGGGCAGGGCATCCGGGGTGCGGTTGCGCCCACCTTCCTCGAGGAAGGCGAGCGGACAATAGTTGGCGACGAAGAACTGAGCGAAGAAGCGCTCCGGTGTCGGGAACCGGGCCTGCGCCCAGCCCCAGAGCCGCTGGCCGCTGACCTCGCGACGCGGGCAAGCGAAGCCGGTCACGGGTCGCTTCGGGTGCTCGCGCTGGGGGCGGCCGACGGCGGCCTCGATGCCGAGCCACTCGCGAACCATGCCGACGTCGCCGAACGGGACCCCGGTCTGGGCCATCCCGAACGGCCCCGGGTTCATCCCGAGCAGCACGACCTGGGGTCGTCCGCCGCCGAAGCGGCGCAGATAGGCCTCTTGGGCCGGCCAGGCGTAGTCGAGCGGGTTGTAGACGTAGGCGACCGGGGCGGCGAAGGAGAGGACATCCACCTCGTCACGCAGGCGACCGGCGATATCGATCAGGTTCATTGCGCTGTGCTTACCCTGGAATCCGCTTGGGCGCCGCCCGTGACCCGGGGTCGCTCGCCGCGTTCGGACGATCCAACCTCACCCTCGAGGCCGTCATCGTTCGTAGACGAGCCGCTCGGGCGCGACCCCCTGCCCGACGAGGGCCTCCTTGACCGCCGAGACGAAGGCCTGTGGACCGCAGATGTAGAAGCACTGGTCCAGCCGCTCGATCTGCCCCTTCAGAAAGTCCGCGTCGATCCGTTGGGTCCGCCCGTCCGGCCCAGCTTCGCGGGTGTAGGTGAAGACGGCCTGCCCGCCCAGGTAGTGGCGTAGCTCCTCGCCGCAGATGAGGTCGGCCGCGGTCTTGTTCGAGAAGAGCAAACGATGCCCCTCGAGCGCGCCGTCGGCGGCCAGTCGACGCAGGATCGCGAGGAAGGGCGTGACCCCGGCACCGGCCGCGATGAAGAGGCCGGGTCCCTGGTAGGTGATGGTGCCGAAGGGGTCGCTCAGCGTCATGGGCGCGCCCGGCTCCAGTCCATGCAGTGCCCGCGTGAAGCCGTCGCCCTCGTCATAGCGCTTGATCGTGAACTCCAGCACCAGGTCGTCGACCCGGCTGGTCGGCGTGAACGGATGCCCCTGGCCCTGCCAGGGCGGCCGTTCGATCGTGAGCTCGCAGCCCTGGCCCGGCTCGAACGTGAAGCCCGCGGGGCGTTCGATGATGTAGCGCTCGGTGTCGTGGGTGACGAAGCCGCGCATCAGCAGGCGTGTGGGATGTGCCATCGGTGACCTCCAGAGCGGTTGGCGTTCCTGACCCGACTGTCGGGCACCTTAGAAAAATTCAAGGTGTCCGCGCGGGGCAAGGATGCCCCGCCATTTTCAGTCGCCTAAGCGACTGAAAATGAAGCGAAGCGGAAATCGCATTTTCGCTTCGCGTCTTGAAAGATTACCCAGATGGCAATCTTTCAAGGTCCCCTGTCGGTGCCGTAGGCGCGCGGCACAAGCCTCGGCGTCGGTAGCGTGCGGGTGCCGGAGGGGACGGACGGCCCGCCAATCAAGCGCCGCCGCCGGCCGGGCCGCGGCGCAGCGCCAGCCACTTGAGGATATCCTCGCGCGAGACCAGGCCGAGGATCCGCCCGCCCTCGACGACCGGCACCTGGTTGATCCGATGCTCGCCCAGCAGCGCGACCGCCTCGCTCGCCCGGCCTTGTGGCGACAGGGTGAGGAGGCGCTCGTAGGGCGTCATGATCTCGCTCACCCGGGTCTCGGTGCGCCGTTCACGAGGCAGTTGGCGCACGTCGGCCAGGCAGACGAGGCCCATCAGGCGCCCGTCGACGACGACCGGAAAGGCCCGTTGACTGGAGCCGAGCAGGTGTTCGTCGACGAGCGCCGCGATCGTCGAGTGCGGCGAGACGCTGATCAGGTCGCGGTGCATCACCTGCGTGACGGGGACCTTGCCGAGCCCTTCCTCGACGAAGACCCGCCGATAGCTCATCAGCGCGGCGTTGTTGAGGAACCAGCCGATGACGGCGATCCAGAGTCCGGCCACGAGACCCGAGCCGAAGATGGGTACCTGCAGGCCGAAGATCATCGCGATGCCGGTCGCGATGAGCAGCCAGGCGAGGGCCTGTCCAGCCCCGACCGCCCAGCGCGTCGCCCGCAGCAGGTCGCCGGTCAGCCCCCAGAGGAGCGCGCGCAGGACGCGTCCGCCATCGAGCGGAAACCCGGGCAGCATGTTGAAGATGGCGAGCAGGATGTTGATCGGCCCGAGCCAGAAGAGGATGGTCGTGATCGGCCCCAGCGTCGCGAGCACCCCGCCCGGGTCGTCCGGGTCGACCTCGATCGGACCGGCGAGCACGGCGGCCAGAGAGAGACAGGCGAGGCCGAGCGCGAGGCTCATCAAGGGCCCGGCGAGCGCCATCGCGAGCTCCGCGCGCCAGGCGCGGGGCTCGGACTCCATCTGGGCCATGCCGCCGAAGATGAAGAGGGTGATCTGGCGGACCTCGATCCCGAGGCGCCGCCCGACGATCGCGTGCGAGAGCTCGTGGGCCAGCACCGAGGCGATGAAGGCGACGGCGGCGCCGGCCGCCGTCGATGCCACCAAGGCCGTACCCCAATCCGGGTGCCAGGTGCTCAGCGGCCCACTGGCCAGTGCGACCGTGATCAGGGCGAAGATGATCAGGAGGCTCCAGTCGAGCGTCACAACGACGCCGGCGATGCGCCCAAGTCGGATGCCTCGGCCGATCGCTCCGGCCTCGGGATGAATCTTTTGAGTCATGATCTCCTCCGCGGCAAGGTCCGCACCGGCCGAGCCGGTCGACTACTCGGCCCAGTCGAAGCGGAACACCTTCTCCTCGACCTTGGCCTGGGGGCCGTCATCGCCGATATCCAGGGTCAGGCTGGTCAGGGCCCGGACTTCGTAGGGGCGCATGGTCGCGAGATCGGCGATCAGATCGATCCGCTCGCGTCGCTCGGCGGATTTGATCGATTCCAGCGTAATCTCCTCGGGCAGCGGCTGCCCAGCCTGTTCGAATGCCTTGACGAGGGAGGTATGGACGGCCTCGCGCAGGGCGTCTCCGCGTGCGGTTAGCTCGAAGACCAGATGCGAAGCCCCGGGGTACCCAGATGCATCGCCGAGGTTCTCGAAACGGCCGTCGGCCGGTACCGTGATGCCGACGTAGTCCGACTCGGCCGCGAACTCGAGCCGCTCCTCGGGCGCGATCTCCTTATCGACCCAGAGGCCGACCCAAAGGTGCCAGAAACGGTCCGCCTTGGCCTGCACCAGATCGATGACGCTCGGCTCGAAGAGCGCCATGCGCAGCTCGTCGTGGGTCTGCTGGGGCGGGTTCTCGGGGACCTCTTGGATCAGGGTGTCGAGCATCTCCTCGACGCCTGGGATCTCGACGATCCGCGCCTCGCGATCGACGACGAACGACGGCATCGCCTCGGTCATGATCCGGAAGTTTGCCGGCACGTGCGCCAACTCCTCGGGCGAGGTCACGTCGTTGCCGTTGATCTCGAGCAGCTTGACCTCGGGAAAGTCGAGCCGCCACTTGGCGCCGTCCTCGAGCGACGTCACGAGGAGGCGCATTTCGGTGGTCGTCTCGCGCGTCGCCTTGTTGTCCTCGACGACGATGCGGGCCTTGGCCGGGGCCGGCCAGTCGAGTTTCAGGGGTTCCGCGGACACGGCGAGCGGGGCGCCGAGCGAGAACAGGGCAACCGTCGCCGCCACCGGGGCGAAGGACGCGGCGAAGCGGCGGCGACTCGTTTGTCGATCCATGGTATCTCCATTGCTGTTCACGGGAAGTGATGATATGGGGGCGCCATCGCGCCCCGGTCAGACCCGCACCTCGATGCCGTGGGCGCGCAACTCGTCCTTGACCGCTGCGATCGGCACCTCCCGGCGATGGAAGATGCCGGCGGCGAGCGCCGCCTCGACGCCGGTGGCGGTGAAGACCTCGGTGAAGTGCTCGACCCGCCCGGCACCGCTCGAGGCGATCACCGGGATCGAGACCGCGTCGCCGACCGCCTTCACCAGCTCCAGGTCGAAGCCGGCGCCGGTGCCGTCGCGGTCGATCGAGTTGAGCAGGATCTCGCCGGCGCCGAGTTCTTCGCAGGCCCGCGCGAGCTCGACGGCATCCAGGTCGCGACCCTCGCGCCCGCCCTTGACGGTGCACTGGAACCAGCAGTAGCGCTCGCCGTTCGGCCCCGGGATGGCCGTCTCGATGACCGGGCGGGCGGTCTCCTCGGGCGAGCGCACATAGACCCGCCGCGGGTCGATCGAGATGACCACGGCCTGGTTGCCGTAGACCTCGGCGATCTGCTCAATCGCGCTGCTGCCGTCCTTGCGGCCGCGGGCGCGGTACTGCTCGACGGTGTCGACCGCGTCGCTGCCGATCGAGACCTTGTCGGCCCCGGAGCGGAAGTACTCGGCGGCCACGTCGAGGGCCGAATGGTAATGGCCGTCGGCATCGGTGAAGGCGCGGATACCGCCGCCGATGGTCAGGGGCACGAAGACCTGCTCCGAGGTCCGGCGCAGCACCTCGAGCATCGGCTGGTCGGCGAGCGGGAAGTCGCGGAAACCCGTGATGTTCAAGAAGGTGATCTCGTCGGCGCCCTCCTCGTAGTAGCGCCGCGCGAGATCGACCGGCTTGCCGAGGTTGCGCACCTCGCCGGCCTCGCGCACGTCGTACTGATCGCCCTTGGTCACGACCAGGTCGCCGGCATCGTTCGAGCGCACGTCGAGGCAGGCGATGATGCGCTTGGCGAAGCCGGTCGTGGCCGCTCGCGGGGGGTGCCCGGCCGCGGCCGGCTGCCCGGCGAGGAAGCGCTCGAGCAGGCGCAGGCCGGCCGCCCCGCTCTTCTCCGGGTGGAACTGCACGGCCGCGACCTGGCCGCGCTGGACGGCGGCGACGAACGGCGTGCCATAGTCGCAGGTCGCGAGGACCCAGTCGCGGTTCTCGGCCGTGCGCTCGGCATGGTAGGAGTGGACGAAGTAGAGCTTCTCGCCGGCGTAGTCGGCGAGCAGCAGGCCGGCCTGCTCGGGGCGGATCCCGTTCCAGCCCATGTGCGGCACCGACAGGCGGCTCGCGTCGAAGCGTCGGATCCGCCCCGGGATCAGACCGAGCCCGGCGACGCCCGGCGACTCCTCGCTGCCCTCGAAGAGGCACTGCAGGCCGATGCAGATGCCGAGGAACGGCCGGCCCTCGGCGAGATAGGCGCGCAGCGGCTCGACATAGCCGAGCGCATGCAGGCGCTGCATCGCCGCGCCGAAGGCGCCGACGCCGGGGAAGATCAGCCGCTCGGCGCGCAGGATGTCCTCGGGCCGGCGGATATCGGTGAGCTCGAAGCCGAGCTTGCGGATCGCGTTGCGGACGCTGCGCACATTGCCCGCGCCATAGTCGAGAAGGGAAATCATGGCCTGACCTGCTGCTCGGGGCGACGCCGGGCGGCGCGCGGCGGCATGGATTCGCCGACCTCGGCCCCGACCGTTCCACCTGGTTTGAAACGCCGAATTGTAACGCGTCGCGGCCCCGCCGCGACGCTCCGATGTGCCGCTATGGATAGCAGAGGGACGGCCGCACCGCCTCGGCCCAACCGGCCTCGTCGGGCGCGAGGCGCGCCTCGAGGTCGCCGGCGGTGGCCTGTGGATCGTCGACCCATTCGCGCAGGAAGGTGCCGCCGGCGAGCAGGTCGATCGCCAGCCGTTCGGTCTCGTACTCGTAGGCGAAGTGGCGCCAGATCGGATAGTCCGGCCGCTCCAGGCGGATCGCCTTGAGCAGCGCCGCGGCGAGGCGGTAGGGCCGGAACTGCGCGTGGCGGTAGTGGCGATTGTCGGTGTGGATCTGCACGCCGCCGCAGAGCTGCCCGACGTGCTTGTGGAAGGTCGGCGTGAACCAGCAAGGTCGCAGCCGGCAGCCCTCGAGCCAGGTCGGCGCGAGGTCCGCCATGCGCGCGAGCAGCCGGTGGAAATCGAGGTCCGGCGCCCCGACCAGCTCGAGCGCCGTCGTCGTCCCGCGGCCCTCGGACAGCGTCGTGCCCTCGAAGAGGACGGTGCCGGGGAAACAGCGGGCCATGTTCAGGCTCGCCGCGTTCGGGCTCGGGTTGACCCAGGACAGCTCGCCGAGCGGCCAGCCCCAGCCGGGACCGGAGGTCGGATCGTAGCCGGCCATGGTCACGACCTCGAGCTCCAGCGACAGGCCGCGCGTGGCGACGAACCAACGGGCCAACTCCCCGAGCGTCAGCCCGTGGCGCATCGGCAGCGGGCCGGCGCCGACGAAGCTCTCCCAGCCGGGTTCGAGCAGGCTGCCCTCGATCGGGCGACCGATCGGATTGGGACGCTCGAGCACCCACAGGGCCTTGCCGGCGTCGTCGCAGGCCTGAAGCAGGTAGACGAGGGTGGTCAGATAGGTATAGATGCGGGTGCCGATGTCCTGGAGATCGACGAGCAGGCAGTCGAAGCCCTCCAACATCGCCGCGGTCGGGTAGCGCACGTCGCCGTAGAGGCTGAAGACCGGGATCCCGTGACGCGGATCGACATAGTCGGGCGACTCGATCATGTTGTCCTGTTTGTCGCCGCGCATCCCGTGCTGCGGACCGAAGGCCGCGCAGACGTTCAGGTCGGTCCCCTCGATCAGGGCATCGAGGCTGTGCCGCCCATCCGATGTCAGCGAGGCCGGGTGGCCGAGCAGGGCCACGCGCCGGCCGCGCAGCGGGCGGCGCAGCGCCCCCTCCTCGAGCAGTCGATCGATACCGAGCTTCATCGACCTCCCCCTTGTGGACCCCGGCGCGGCGTCCGCGGTCCAGGCGCGCGGCCGGCGGCCGATCGACCCGGGCCGGTGCCCGCGCCCCAGTGTCTCTCAACAGGCCCCCCCGTGAGGTCCCGCCTCGGCCATGCGCACGTCAACCCTTGCTGCCCTCGCCGGGCTGGTATCGCGCCTGGATCTCGGCCAGTTGGCGGATCGTGTCCCGGCCGCGCTCGTCGGCCGCCCGGTAGCTACGCAGCAACTCCAGCTCGTCGATGGTCAACTGCGGCTCGTCGTCGAGACAGAGTAGGTAGGTCGCGGTCACGCTGCCGAGCGCCCGGGCCAGGGTCTGGGCCTCCTCGATGCCCATCCGACGAATCCCTTGCTCGTAGTTGCTGATGCGTGACTTCGACAGCGATTTCGTCAGGGCCGCGAGTTGCGCCAGGCTGAGCCTCTGGGCATGGCGCGCAGCACGCAGGCGACGTCCGATCTCCGCAGTGATGTCCATAAGCAAGGCCTGTGAGTACACGGTCGTGCAGCATACTGCGCCCTTGTCGGCCCAGCAAGCGGCCCTTGCCCGAAAGGCTTGTCGTGGCACGAAAAGGCAGGGGTCGGCCAGATCACGCTTGTGATCCGGATCGCGACGCGGCAACAATGCGCGCAGTTCCAGCGGGGCCTTCATGACTGACGAACCTATCATCTTCACCGTCTTCCTCGTCTTCACCGGCGCCGCCGTGCTGGCGACGCTGGCCCTGATTGCTCGCCAGTCGCTGCTCATCGCCTATATCGCCCTCGGCGCCTTGCTCGGACCCTGGGGACTAGGATTGGTCGAACACCCGGAGACGGTCGCCGAGATCGGCAACATCGGCATCATCTTCCTACTCTTCCTGCTCGGGCTGAATCTCGATCCACAGGATCTTCTGCGCAGCCTGCGTCGCACGACCATCGTCACCTTCGCCAGTTCGACGGCCTTTGCCGGCGCCGGCATCGCCATCGGTCTGGGCGTGGGTTTCACGCTTGTCGAGGCCCTGATCATCGGCGGTGCGATGACCTTCTCGAGCACGATCATCGGCCTCAAGCTACTGCCGACGACCGTCCTGCACCACCAGCGGATGGGCCGGGTTATCATCAGCGTCCTACTCCTCCAGGACCTGCTGGCGATCGCCCTACTGCTGGTCATCGGTGGGGCGACCGGCGGCGAGAATCCATGGATCCAGATGGCCCTGGTCCTGCTCAAGCTGCCGTTGCTGATCCTCGTCGCGATCGCGTGCGCCCACTACCTGCTGCTGCCGCTGATCCAACGCTTCGATACCTTCCGCGAGTACGTCTTCCTGCTCGCGATCGGCTGGTGCGTGGGCCTTGCGGAGCTGTCGTTCGGCCTGGGGCTGTCGCGCGAGATCGGCGCCTTTATCGCTGGTATCTCGCTCGCGTCGAGCCCGATTGCCTTCTATATCGCCGAGAGCCTGCGGGCCGTGCGGGACTTTTTCCTCGTCCTCTTCTTCTTCAGCCTCGGCGCACGCTTCAATCTCGGGATGGTCGAGGACGCGATCCTGCCGGCCGTGCTCACGGCCGGCACCGCACTGCTGATCAAGCCCTTGGTGTTTCGCCTGCTGTTGATGCAGACCGGCGAGACTCGGGCACGCGCCGGCGAGATCGGTCACCGCCTCGGCCAGCTGAGCGAGTTCTCGCTGTTGATCGCGGCGTTGGCGCTGAGCAAAGGGGTAATCGGCGAGCTGGCGTCCTACACATTGCAGCTCGCGACCATCCTGACCTTTCTCGTGTCCTCCTATCTGGTCGTGCGACGTTACCCGACGCCGATTGCCCTCACCGACGAATTGCGCCGGGACTGACCCCGGCGCGTCGCGCGGTCCCGGTCGTTCCGTCGCGAAACCACTCGAAGACCGACGCCGCGGCAGCCCCGCGCATCCCGCGCATCCCGCGCGGGCCGCATCCCCCTCGGTCGTCAGCCGAGCTGGGTGTCGTCCCAGTCGACGTCGCCGACGGTCGGCTGGGGCGGGATGGGGTCGCGTTCGGGGAAACAGGCGTCGAGGACCTTGAGGAAGGACTTGGCCTGCGGGGAGAGGAACTTGCCGCGTCGCAGCACGATGCCGTAGCTGCGTTTGGGAAAGTAGCGGTCGAGGGCGACGCGCCCGAGCGGCTCGTCGCCGGTGAGGCAGACGTCGGTGACGATCGAGATGCCGAGCCCCAGTTCGACGTATTTCTTGATGACCTCCCAGCCGCCCGCTTCCAGCGTGACCCGATAGCTGAGGTTATGCTGCTTGAAGACCAGGTCGACGATGCGCCAGGTGCTCAGGTGGCGCGGCGGCAGGATGAGCCCGTACGGGGCGATCTCCTCGAGCGTCACATCGCCCTTGTTGGCGAGGGGGTGGTCGAGCGGCGTGATCAGCGTCGGGCGGAAGGTGACGAACGGTCGGTAGGTGATGTCGTCGGGGACCTCGAGCATCGAGCCGACCGCGAGGTCGACCGTGTCGGCACGCAGCATCGCCAGGCCGTCACGCCCCGTCACATTGTGCAGCTTCAGGTCGATGCCGGGGAATTGGTCGGAGAAGCGTTGGACCGGATCGGGCAGGACGTAGAGGATCGTCGACTCGCCGGCGGCGATGTTGAGCACGCCCTGGTCGACGCGTCCGCACTGGGTAGCGAAGGTCTCGTGCAGCTTGTCCATCCCCTCGACCAGCGGCTCGGCGAGCTGGAAGAGGAGCTCGCCCTCCGGGGTGAGCTTGATCTTGGGGCCGCGCCGCTCGAAGAGGATGGTGTCGAATTCCCGTTCGAGGGCCTGGATCTGCAACGAGACCGTCGGTTGGCTGAGGAAGATCTTCTCGGCCGCGGCGCTGACGCTGCCGGTGCGGGCGGCGTGGCAGAACGCCCGCAACTGTTTGAGACGATTCTGCTTATAGTGGATCTGAAGGCTCGCTGGGGCCATTTCTCTCCGCCTTTTGGATTGACCGGGCCAATAATAATCCAAAAGGGATGTCCTTGCCCGACCTTCGACCACCGAACGGCCGCAGGACCACAGGACCTGCGCCGGTGGCGGCGTCGATCAGGGCGTGCCGAGCTGTTCGAGGATGTTCTGCGCGACGATGCGCTGGTCGACGCGGCCCTCGCCGAGGACCTCGTGCAGCAACCGCCGGACCTCCTCGAGATCGCCATCCGTATCGCGCAGGTACTTGACCCGCTCGAGCTTCGCGGTGACCGGATCGGCGGCCTCGGGTGCGCGCCGTCGCGGCGCCTCTTCGGCCTCGAGGAGCCCGGTGTCCGCCTCCGGCGCCCCAGCGGACGCGGCCGATGCCCGCGGCGTCGGCCCCGCATCGTCGGCCGGATCCGGATCGTCCCCCTCCTCGTCGTCGGCCGCCGCCCGCGGCCTGAGCAGGACGCGCGAGAAGACGATGCCCAACTCGAAGAGCAGCCACATCGGGATGGCCAACAGGGTCTGGGAGATCACGTCCGGCGGCGTCAACACCATGCCGACGACGAAGGCCCCGACGATCACATAGGGGCGCTTCTGGGCAAGCTGTTCAGGCGTCGTCACGCCGATCGCGACGAGCAGGATGGTCGCGATCGGGATCTCGAAGGCGACGCCGAAGGCGAAGAACAGCTTGAGGATGAAGTCCAGATAGAAGGCGATGTCCGGCATCTGGGTCACGCCCTGCGGCGTGACGGCCGCGAAGAAGGCGAACACCAGCGGAAACACGACGTAGTAGGCGAAGGCCATCCCGAGGTAGAAGAGCAGGATGCTGCTGATGAGCAGCGGCACCGCCAAGCGCTTCTCGTGCCGGTAGAGCCCAGGCGCGACGAAGGCCCAGAGTTGGTACAGCAGGTAGGGCGCCGTGACGAACACGGCGACCATCAGCGTCAGCTTGAACGGTGTCAGGAACGGCGAGGCGATCTGGGTGGCGATCATGCTCGCCCCATCGGGCAGCTTGGCCATGATCGGCGCCGCCATCGTCGTGTAGATGTCGTTGGCGAACGGAAACAGCGCCAGGAACACCAGCGCGATCGCGACCAGCATCCGGATGAGGCGGTTGCGCAGTTCGATCAGGTGGGCGATGAAGGGCTGTTCGGCCCCAAATTCATCCGGTTGCTCTGACGGGGACATGGCGCGACGGTGCGGCTCTATCGGGTCGATGGGGTATGGACGGTGCGGTGCCGTGGGCGCGCCTAGGGCGGATCGCTGCGATGAGCGGTGCCATCGGGCGGTGCCGACCGCTCGGTCGGCTTGGGCTCGGATGCCTCGGCCCGGGTCCGACCCGGCTTCGGCGGGGACTCGATGATGCGCTCCAGGGACTCGCTGTCGGCCTGCTTGCGCAGGATCTCCTTCAGTTCCTCGGCGCGCAGCTCGCGGTCGATCTCGTCCTTGACCGCGGTGAAGGTCCGTCGCGCCCGCCCGATCCAGAGGCCGGCGGCCCGCGCCACGCGCGGCAGGCGCTCGGGGCCGATCACGATCAGCGCGACCAGCCCGATCAGGACGAGCTCGAAAAAACCGACGTCGAACATGGACGGCTCTCGGCGGTGTGTCAGCGGCGCGGGGCGGTCAGGACTTGGCCGCCGGGTCCTTGTCCTTCGTCGCCTCGGGCTCGGCGGTGCGCCGCTCGGCGGTCAGCGCGGCATCGTCGCCGGCCTGCTCCTTCTTCTCCGCCTCCTCGTCGCGCTTCTCGGCATCGGACAGGGCGCCGCGGAAGCCCTTCACGGCATTTCCTAGATCCGAGCCGATGTTTTTCAGGCGCTTGGTGCCGAACAACAGCAGCACGATGACCAGGATGATCAACAGCTGCCAGATACTGATGCCACCGACTCCCATGTGTTCCTCCCGATCATCCCGCCAGGGATGTCATGCAGTTGCTGTGATATAGGCGGAGGCGCGCCCGTTCTCCGTCTCCCTCGGGAGGGGCCGGTGCGGGACGCGCACGGCGCGATGGCCGTGCCCTCGTCTGGCCGGCGATGGGGTTCGCATGCCGGATCAGTTGATGATGGCCGCCAGCGGGCGAATCGCTCGGGTGCCCCGAGGCGGGCCGCCCGTCGGAGTTGCCGGATCATACCCCAACGCCGCGGGCGATGACCAAGGGAGCGAGGGGTCGCCGTGCCTTCACTCGCCGCGACGCGCCTTCTCCTCGAGCCCCGAGAGGCCGAAGCGTCGATCCAGTTCGGCGAGCACGGCCGTCGGCCCCAGCCCCTGGTGGGCGAGCAGGACGAGGCAGTGGAACCAGAGGTCGGCGACCTCGCTGACGATCCGCTCCCCTGCCCCGTCCTTGGCCGCCATGACGGTCTCGGTGGCCTCCTCGCCGATCTTCTTGAGGATCGCATCGAGGCCCTTGTCGTAGAGCTTGGCGACGTAGGAGGACTGCGGATCGGCGGCCTTGCGCTCCTCGAGGACCTCCGCCAGGCGTGCCAGGATCTCGTCGTTCATCTGTCGATCGTCCGAGACGGCGAACGGCGATGGCCGCGCTCAGGCCCGGCCATAGATGGCCTGCGGATCCCTGATGACGGGATCGACCTCGGCCCAGCCCCCGGTCGCATCGAGCTCCCGATAGAAGCAGCTATGGCGCCCGGTGTGGCAGGCGATGCCGCCCTTCTGCTCGACCTCGATCAGGACTACGTCGGCATCGCAGTCGATGCGGATCGAGCGCACGACCTGCTGGTGGCCCGACTCCTCGCCCTTGTGCCAGAGCTTCCCGCGCGAGCGCGACCAGTAGACGGCGTGGCCGCTCGCGCGCGTCAGGCGCAGCGCATCGCGGTTCATCCAGGCCATCATCAGGATCTTACCGGTGCCCGACTCCTGGGCGATCGCCGGCACCAGGCCTTGGGCATCCCACTTGATCGCCTCGAGCCATTCGTCGCTATCGGTCATCGGTTCTCCTCGATGGAATCGGCGAGCCGCTGGCCCTCGGTGAAGTCCAGCGTCCCCTCGTAGATGGCGCGCCCGGTGATGGCGCCCATGATCCCGCAGTCGCGCGCCGCCTCGGCCAGGGCCCGCACGTCGTCCAGATGCGTGATGCCGCCGGAGGCGATGACCGGGATGCCGATCGCCGCCGCCAGGGCCCGGGTCGCGCCCAGGTTCGGGCCGCTCAGCATGCCGTCGCGGCCGATGTCGGTGTAGATCACGGCCTCGATGCCGTCGTCCTCGAAGCGCCGCGCCAGGTCCTCGACCCGGTGTTCGGTGATCTCGGCCCAACCCTGCACCGCGACCTGGCCGTCCTGGGCATCGAGGCCGACCAGGATGTGCCCAGGGAAGGCGCGACAGGCGCGGGCGACGAATTCGGGCTCGCGCACCGCCTGGGTGCCCAGGATGCAATAGTGCACGCCCGCCTCCAGATAGGCGCCGATCGTCGCCTCGTCGCGGATCCCGCCGCCGACCTGGATCGGCAGTTCGGGGAAGGCCGCGGCGATCGCGCGGATCGCCGCGCCGTTGACGGGAGTCCCGGCGAAGGCGCCGTTGAGGTCGACCAGGTGCAGGCGTCGCGCCCCGGCCGTCGCCCAGCGCCCGGCCATCTCGACCGGATCATCGGAGAAGACGGTCTCGTCCTCCATGCGACCCTGACGCAGCCGCACGCAGCGACCGTCCTTCAAATCGATGGCGGGGATCAGCAGCACGCGGCAGCTCCTCGGCAGTCAGCGGGACGCTCAGAGCGCGCCCTTGGTGGATGGGGTGATGCCGGCCATCCGTGGATCCGGCTCGACGGCCATCCGCAGTGCCCGACCGAAGGCCTTGAAGACGGTCTCCGCCTGGTGATGGGCGTTGTCGCCGCGCAGGTTGTCGACATGCAGCGTCAGCGCCGCATGGTTGACCAGGCCCTGGAAGAATTCGCGGAACAGGTCGACCTCGAAGGCGCCGATCCGCTCGCGGACGAAGTCGACCGAGAAGACGAGCCCCGGGCGGCCGGAGAGGTCGACGACCACGCGCGACAGGGCCTCGTCGAGCGGCACGTAGGCGTGGCCGTAGCGACGGATGCCCCGCTTGTCGCCGAGGGCCCGCGCCAGGGCCTGACCGAGCGTGATCCCCAGGTCCTCGACCGTGTGGTGATCGTCGATATGCCGATCCCCGTCGGCCTCGATCTCCAGATCGATGAGCCCGTGGCGCGCGACCTGCTCGAGCATGTGCTCGAGGAACGGCACCCCGGTACGCAGGTTCGCCCGCCCCGTCCCGTCGAGGTCGACGGTGACGCGGATCCGGGTCTCCAGGGTCTGGCGCTCGATCCGAGCGGTGCGGTTGGTCGTCTGGGCGGACATCGGGCTCCGCGGCCATGGGCCGCGCATGAATCGGCGAATTGGTTATTAGACCGAAACCGGACCCGAGTCCGCAAGGGCGCGCGACATGGTCGGGCTGGCGGGGCATACTCTTTCCGGAGATCTTGCCCGCGCCTCGGTCGGCGCGGCGGTGGCCATGCACGATGGCGTCACTGGTCCCTGAGCGCACACAGGGTCCCGGTTTGGCGTTATGCTCAGCCGACAGCGATCTTTGCGCGCCGCGCCAGAGGGCTTCACGAGGCCAGCCGAACCATGTCCGACTCCCATCGTTTCGACGTCGTCATCCTAGGCAGCGGCGCGGCCGGCCTGAGCGTTGCCCTGCAGTTGCGTGCCGACATCTCGGTCGCCGTCGTCTCCAAGCGCGAACTCGAGGAAGGCAACACCCGCTATGCCCAGGGCGGGATCTCGGCCGTCCTCGATGCCGGCGATTCGATCGCCTCCCACGTCCAAGACACCCTCAGGGCCGGAGGCGGGCTGTGCGACAGGGACATGGTGCGCCAGGTCGTCGAACGCGGCCCGGCCGCCATCGCTTGGCTCCTCGACCAAGGCGTGCAGTTCACCCGGGATGACCAGGCCAAGGATGCCGGGGGCTTTCACCTCACGCGCGAGGGCGGCCATACCCACAGGCGCGTCATCCACGCCGCCGATGCCACCGGCTACGAGGTCCAACACACGCTCGAGACGCGGGTCCGTGCCCGCCCCAACCTGGCCCTGTTCGAGAACCATATCGCCATCGACATCATTACCGCCGCCAAGCTCGGCGGCCACGACAACCGCTGCCTCGGGGTCTATGTCCTCGACCGGCTCGGCGGCCAGGTCGAGACGCTGCTCGCGCCCTGCGTCGTGATCGCGACCGGCGGCGCGAGCAAGGTCTATCTCTACACGAGCAATCCGGATGTCTCGACCGGCGATGGCATCGCGATGGCCTGGCGCGCCGGTTGCCGGGTCGCGAACATGGAATTCATGCAGTTCCACCCGACCTGCCTCTACCACCCGGAGGCCAAGTCGTTTCTGATCTCCGAGGCCCTGCGCGGCGAGGGCGCCCGGCTCCTGCTGCCCGACGGGACCCGCTTCATGCCGGCCTTCGACGAGCGCGGCGAACTCGCCCCGCGCGACATCGTCGCGCGCGCCATCGACCACGAGATGAAACGGATCGGCAGCGACTGCGTCTATCTCGACATCTCCCACCAGCCGGCCGACTTCGTGCGCGAGCACTTCCCGACCATCCACGCCCGCTGCCTGGAGTACGGCATCGACATCACCCGCGAGCCGATCCCGGTCGTCCCGGCCGCCCACTACACCTGCGGGGGCGTCATCGCCGACGCGCACGCCCGCACCGACGTGCACGGCCTCTATGCCGTCGGGGAGACCGCCTACACGGGCCTGCACGGTGCCAACCGGATGGCCAGCAACTCGCTGTTGGAGTGCCTCGTCTTCGCCGAGTTGGCGGCGCGCGATATCGAGCGCCGCCTGCCGCAGATGGCCCCGGTCACCGGGGCGCCGCCCTGGGACGAGAGCCGCGTCACCCAGCCCGACGAGGAGGTCGTCGTCTCGCACAACTGGGACGAGCTGCGCCGCTTCATGTGGGACTATGTCGGCATCGTGCGCACCAACAAGCGCCTGCAGCGCGCCAAGCGCCGCGTCGATCTGCTGCACCAGGAGATCATCGAGTACTACAGCAACTTCCACGTCAGCAACGACCTGTTGGAGCTGCGCAACCTGGTCGACGTCGCCGACCTGATCATCCGCTCCGCCCAGGCGCGCCACGAAAGCCGCGGCCTGCACTACACGCTCGACTTCCCGTTCCAGGACCCGGCGCAGTGCACCCCGACCGTCCTGATCCCCGACAACTACCGACCGCGCGGCGCGCCTTAGCGCCACGGCGCGCGAAGCGCTGGCCCCGGTCCGCCGCTTGGACTTTGCCCAGCGAAGCGGGCAAAATTCACGCCTATCGTGCTTTCGTCGCGCCGTTCGGCGCGCCGCCATTCACCGAATCACACCACCACGGATCCCGATGGCCCAGTACATCTACACCATGAATCGGGTCGGCAAGATCGTGCCGCCCAAGCGCGTGATCCTGCGCGACATCTCGCTGTCCTTCTTCCCCGGCGCCAAGATCGGCGTGCTCGGCCTCAACGGGGCCGGCAAATCGTCGCTGCTGCGGATCATGGCCGGCATCGATACCGAGATCGAGGGCGAGGCGCGCCCGCAGCCTGGCATCAAGGTCGGCTACCTGCCCCAGGAGCCCCAACTCGACGAGACCAAGGACGTGCGCGGCAACGTCGAGGAGGCGCTCGGGCACATCAAGGGGGCCTTGGCGCGCCTCGATGCGGTCTATGCGGCCTATGCCGAGCCCGATGCCGACTTCGATGCCCTGGCCAAGGAGCAGGCGGAGCTCGAGGACCTGATCCAGGCGACCGATGGCCACGACCTGGAACGCACGCTGGAGGTCGCCGCCGAGGCCCTGCGCCTGCCGCCCTGGGACGCCGAGGTCGCCCGACTCTCCGGCGGCGAGCGCCGCCGTGTGGCGCTCTGCCGGCTGCTCCTGTCGAAGCCCGACATGCTGTTGCTCGACGAGCCGACCAACCACCTGGACGCCGAGTCCATCGCCTGGCTCGAGCGCTTCCTGCACGAATACCCAGGCACCGTCGTCGCCGTGACCCACGACCGCTACTTCCTCGACAATGTCGCCGGCTGGATCCTGGAACTCGACCGCGGCCACGGCATCCCGTGGGAGGGCAACTACACCTCCTGGCTCGAGCAGAAGGAGAAGCGCCTGGAGCTCGAGCAGAAGCAGGAGGCCGCACGCATCAAGGCGATGCAGCACGAGCTCGAATGGGTGCGCGCCAACCCCAAGGGCCGCCATGCCAAGAGCAAGGCGCGCCTGGCCCGCTTCGACGAGCTGCAATCGCAGGAATTCCAGACCCGCAACGAGACCAACGAGATCTACATCCCGCCGGGTCCGCGCCTCGGCGATCTCGTCATCGAGGCCAACGGGCTGAGCAAGGCCTACGGCGACCGGCTGCTCTACGAGGGCCTGTCCTTCAACCTGCCGAAGGGCGGCATCGTCGGCGTCATCGGCCCGAACGGCGCCGGCAAGACGACGCTGTTCCGCATCCTCACGGGCCAGGAGCAGCCGGATGCCGGCGAACTGCGGATCGGCGAGACAGTGCAGATCGCCTATGTCGACCAGAGCCGCGACGCCCTCGACAACGCCAAGACGGTCTGGGAAGAGGTCTCCGACGGGGCCGACAACATCATCGTCGGGCGCTACGAGATGCCCTCGCGCGCCTATTGCAGCCGCTTCAACTTCAAGGGCGCCGACCAGCAGAAGCGCATCGGCGACCTCTCCGGCGGCGAGCGCAACCGCCTACATCTGGCCAAGCTGCTGAAGAGCGGCGGCAACCTGCTGCTCCTCGACGAGCCGACCAACGACCTCGACGTCGAGACGCTGCGCGCCCTCGAAGAGGCCCTACTCGCGTTCCCCGGCTGCGCCGTCGTCATCAGCCACGACCGCTGGTTCCTCGACCGGATCGCGACCCACATCCTGGCCTTCGAGGGCGACTCCACGGTGACCTGGTTCGAGGGCAACTACGCCGACTACGAGGCCGACCGCCACCGCCGCCTCGGGGCCGAGGCCGATCAGCCCCACCGGATCAAGTACCGGCGCCTCTCGGCCTGACGAGCCGGCTTCCGGCCGGGCGCGCGGGGCGCCCCGTCCTGCGCGCGACGTCGAGCGAGATCTCGCTGGTCGCGCACCGCCCAGCCGGGACCTCCATAATTCTTGCCTGATTCGTATTATCATCGATCCAGGCGCACCACCCTGGTGCCTGGCGGGCCGATCCGACGACCCGCCCCAGCCGACAACGGAGGGGCGAATGTGGCTTAATTCCGAGGAGCATTACGGCCTGGTCGCCGTGCTGCTGCACTGGCTCATTGCGGTCGTCGTCGTCGGGCTGTTCGCGCTGGGGCTGTGGATGGTCGAGCTGACCTACTACGATGCCTGGTACACGAGGGCGCCGGACCTGCACAGGGGCATCGGGGTGTTGCTGTCGCTGATCCTGGTCGCGCGCCTCGGCTGGCGGCTCGGCAATGTGACGCCGCGCCCGGAGCCCGGCCAGTCGCCATTGGAGCAGCGCATCGCGCACCTGATGCACACCCTCCTCTACCTATTGCTGTTCCTGGTCATCGCGAGCGGGTACCTGATCTCGACCGCCGACGGCCGTGCGATCGACGTCTTCGGTCTGTTCAGCGTCCCGGCGACCGTGACCGGGCTGCCGAATCAGGCCGACGTGGCCGGCGATGTCCACCTGATCCTCGCCATCGCACTGGTCAGCCTCGCCGGTGTCCATGCGTTGGCGGCGCTCAAGCACCACTTCATCGACCGCGACGCCACCCTGTTGCGGATGCTCGGGCGGCGTGCCGCGCGGCGTTAGTGCAAGACTGCGGAATTCCCGAGACCGCACGCTGCGGCCTGCCACCCTCGCGTGGTAGGAGCCCGCTTGCGGGCGATCTTCATCTTCGTCGCCGCGCGCGACCTGGTCGCCCGCAAGCGGGCTCCTACGGCGCTCGCATCATAGGGCGACATGAAAGCGGCCTCGGTAGGTCTGGAGCGAGGTACTAGTCGTCTCTGCCGCCAGCGACGCGGTCACCCGACCGCCGCGCCAGCCCCGTTCCCATACCCGGCGGAATGTTTCTCCGGCGGGCCTGTCACAACCTTTTTCGCAGTCAACCCAACAGAGGAGCACCATGATGACGAGCAAGCGACTCCCCGCCCTCGCCCTCGCCGCCGCGTTGGCCCTGCCCGGCCTGGCGATGGCCGAGGACTATGTGATCGACACCGAGGGCGGCCATGCCTTCATCCAGTTCCGCATCCCGCACCTCGGCTACAGCTGGCTCTATGGCCGCTTCAATGACTTCTCCGGTCGCTTCAGCTACGACGAGAACGACCCGAACGCCGCGACCGTCGAGGTCACGATCAAGACCGCGAGCATCGACTCGAACCATGCCGAGCGCGACAAGCATCTCCGGGACAAGGAGTTCCTCGACGTGCGCCGATACCCGGAGGCGACCTTCAAGAGCACGTCCTTTACCGCCAACGATGACGGCACGGCCGTCCTGGAGGGCGACCTGACCCTGCGCGGGATCACCAAGCCGATCAGGATCGACGTCACCGAGATCGGCCACGGCCAAGACCCTTGGGGCGGCTACCGGCGCGGCTTCCAGGGCAGCACCCGCTTCGCGTTGAAGGACTTCGGCATCGAGCGGGACCTCGGTCCGGCCTCGCGCGATGTCGAGATGATCTTGAGCGTCGAGGGAATCCGCCAGGACTAGGCTGACTCGACCCACCTGGTCCGGGCGACGTGCCCGGGCCGTGCGGGACCGTCCCACTGCCGATCAGGCGATGCGCTGATAGTAGAGGTTCTGCGGATGGCGGGCCTCGGCGAAGAAGGACCAGCGTTCGCCGATCAGGCCGAGATACTGGATCAGAAAGGCGGCGATCGGCAGCGTCGGCGATTCGATGACGTAGGCGATGCCGATCAAGGCGACCGGCAGCGGGAAGACGAGCACCAGATAGAACCAGCGCACCGCCGCCAGCGTCCCGGGTGCCTCGTGATGGAAGAACTCGCGGGTGTTGAAGGACCCGCCGGTGAAACCCTGGGTGAGTTGCTCGATCACCTGATGCCGTACGCCGATCGCCGTCTGCACCGTGCTCTTCGGCTTGAGGCGACGGTTGCGGGCCAGCGAGGCGAGCCGCGAGGCCATGCCGAGCAGGGTCGCGACGACGGCCCAGGTGCCGAAGAAGGCGACCAGTTGGTCGCCGCGATAGGCCGAATACGCGGCCGCGAGCATGAAGCCCGAGGCGATGCCGAGGAAGGTGAAGTTCGCGACCGTCAGCGGCGAATGCCACTCCTCGAGGAAGCGCACGTGCGCATAGATCATCGCCGTGCAGACGAACAGGGCGAAGGTCCCCAAGGTGCCGAGGGCACCGAGGATCAGGGTCGCATCGAGCGGCAGCGTGTCGCGGATCGTGATCAGCGGGTCGGTCCAGCCGAGGCCGTGGGCCAGCCCGTAGGCGAAGACGCAGGCCATGACGATCGGCAGCACGATGACCTCGCGCGACAGCCAGGAGGTGCGCCACCGGCTCGCCGCCCGCCAGGCGCGCTCGGGGCGGCCGAGGTGGAAGAAGGAGGCGAGGAGCCCGCCGGCCAGCAGGGCCAGCGCGAGCACGCTGCCCAGCGCATAGAAATCCGGGTCCTGCTCGGGCAGCAGGTGGGCCAGCGCGTAGAGCTGCCCGGTGTAGAGCGCGAGAAACAGGCCCTGGCCGGCGCCGATCAGGGTCGTGAGGAAGATGACGGAAAATGCCGGATGCATGGATGCTCCTTCGCTCGATCCCCGACGACGGGGACCACCGCTCGCGCTACCAGGTGACGTCGTCCAGGGTCTCTTCGTCCGTGTAGGTCGTGAGGTCCTCCTTGCGCAACGGATTGTCGACGCGGATGATCTCGTCCGGATCGAGGTGGCGGCGGGTCTTGCGCCGCGGCAGGTAGTGGTTGGACGGCTTCGTGCCCCACTCCGGCATCAGCGGATAGCCCCCCTGCTCGCGGATCGCGACCGACACCTCGGATGCCGGATCATGGACGTCGCCGAAGAGCCGCGCGCTGGTCGGGCAGGCGAGCACGCAGGCCGGCTTGCGCTCGCGCTCGGGCAGGGACCCGTCGGTGATCCGTTCGATGCAGAGGGTGCACTTCTTCATCACGCGCTGCTGGGCGTCGACCTCGCGCACCCCGTATGGGCAGGCCCACGAGCAGTACTTGCAGCCGATGCACTTGTCGTAATCGACGAGCACCACGCCGTTGTCGGCCCGCTTGTAGGAGGCGCCCGTCGGGCAGACCGGCACGCACGGTGGTTCCTCGCAGTGCAGGCAGCTCTTCGGAAAGTGGACCGTCTCGGTGTCCGGGAAGGTGCCGACCTCGAAGGTCTGGACCCGGTTGAAGAAGGTCCCCGAGGGCTCCTCGTCATAGGGGTTCTGGTCGACGAGCGGACCGGCCCAGCCGGAGGTGTTCCACTGCTTGCAGGAGGTCACGCAGGCCTGGCAGCCGACGCAGACGTTGAGGTCGATGACGAGCGCATATTGGGTCATGGGTCGGCCTTCCGCTACTTCCTGAACAGGCCGGCGACATAGGCCTGCCACTTGCCGCGCGGCCGCCCCTGCCCCGGCAACCGCGGCATCGGGTCGAATTGCGGCGAGGTCACGGCCGGCTCGTCGGCGGCCGCCTTGTAGACGCGCACCCGCAGGTCGAACCAGGCCGCCTGGCCGGTCACGGGGTCGGCGTTCGAGAGGTGCGCCCCGGCCGGGTTGGGCGGCAGCTCCTCGGCGATCAGGTGATTGAGCAGGAAGCCCTTGCGCGCCTCGTCGGCCTGCGGCGAGAGGCCCCAGGCGCCGGCCGCCTTGCCGATCGCATTCCAGGTCCAGACGGTGCCCGGCTCGACCGCCTCGGAGAAGCGGCACTGGCAGCGGACCCGCCCGTGCGGCGATTCGACCCAGACCCAGTCGCCGTCGTCGAAGCCGTTGGCGGCCCCGACGCGCGGGCTCATGAACAGGTAGTTATGGCTGTGGATCTGGCGCAGCCAGGCGTTCTGGCTGTCCCAGCTGTGGTACATGGCCATCGGCCGCTGGGTCAGCGCGTTGAGCGGATAGCGATGCGTGTCGATCAGCCCCGTCTCGAGCGGCTCGTGGTAGAAGGGCAGCGGGTCGAAGTAGGTCGCGACGCGCTGGCGCAGCCGCTCCGGCGGCTGGCGGCCGGGGCGTTTACCCTGCGCGGCGAGACGGAAGCGCTGCAAGACCTCCGAGTAGACATGCAGCACGATCGGCTCGGCGTAGCGGGTCATGCCGTGGGCCCGGGCCCAGTGCAGGTAGCCCTTGTTCCAGTTGCGCATGTACTGGTAGGAGCGCGGCAGCTCGTGGTGATAGACGCAGCCGTTGCTCGCGTACATCTCCCACTGGCGCGGATTGGGCTCGCCCTTCAAGAACTTCTCGCCGCCCTTGCCGCGCCAGCCGGCGAGGAAGCCGATGCCCGAGCCCGGGGATGTCTCGTAGTTGACGATGAAGTCCGGGTAGTCGCGGTACTTGCGCCGCCCGTCCTCGGTGACGAAGGCCGGCAACCCGAGCCGGGTGCCGAGTTCGATCAGGACGTCCTGGAACGGCCTGCACTCGCCCTTGGGCGGGAGGACCGGGATGCGCACCGCGTCGACCGGACCGTCGAACTCCGAGATCGGCCGATCGAGCATCGACAGGACATCGTGACGCTCGAGATAGGTGGTGTCGGGCAGGACCAGGTCGGCGAAGGCGACCATCTCGGAGGAGAAGGCGTCGCAGACCACGAGGAAGGGGATCTTGTATTCACCGTCCTCGTCCTTGTCGACGAGCATGTCGCGCACCGCGGCCGTGTTCATCGTCGAGTTCCAGGCCATGTTGGCCATGAACAGCAGCAGGGTGTCGATGCGATAGGGGTCACCGCGCCAGGCGTTGGTGATGACGTTGTGCATCAACCCGTGGACCGAGAGCGGGTACTCCCACGAGAAGGCCTTGTCGAGTCGCACCGCCTCGCCCTGCTCGTCGACGAAGAGGTCCTCGGGCTTGGCCGGCCAGCCGAGCGGCATGCCGTCGAGCGGGGTATTCGGCTGCACCGCCTCGGGGCCGTGGGGCGGCTTCGGACAGGGTGGGATCGGCCGCGGAAACGGCGCCTTGTGGCGGAAGCCGCCGGGGCGATCGATGGTGCCGAGGACGGTCATCAGGATGCCGAGCGCCCGAATCGTCTGGAAGCCATTGGAGTGGGCGGCGAGCCCGCGCATCGCGTGGAAGGCGACCGGATTGCCGGTCACCGAGGCATGCTCGTTGTCCCAGCAGTCGGTCCACTGGATCGGCAGTTCGATCGTCTCGTCACGCGCCGTGACGCCCATCTCGTGGGCCAGACGGCGGATGGTCTCGGCCGGGATGCCGGTGATGCGCGCCGCCCACTCGGGCGTGTAGTCCTCGACCCGCTCCTTCAGGAGCTGAAACGAGGGCTTCACCGGGGTGCCATCCGGCAGCTGATACGATCCGAGCAGGCGCGGATCGGCGCCGGGCGTGTGGGTGCCGATCGGGCCGATCGCGCGGTCCCACCAGAGCTTGTTGTCTGGATCGAAGCAACCCTCCTCGACGCGCATCTCGGCGCGGAAGAACAGGCCGTAATCCTCGCGCTCGGGGTCGTCGACGACCAGTTCGGCGGCGTTCGTGTACTGGATCAGAAACTCACGATCGTAGAGGCCCTGTTGGATGATCTCGTGGATCAGCGCGAGCAGCAGGGCGCCGTCGGTGCCGGGGCGGATCGGCACCCACTCGTCGGCGATCGCCGAGTAGCCGGTGCGGATCGGGTTGATCGAGATGAAGCGCCCACCGCGGCGCTTGAACTGCGAGATGGCGATCTTGAGCGGATTGGAGTGGTGATCCTCGGCCGTGCCGATCATGACGAAGAGCTTGGCCCGGTCGAGGTCCGGCCCGCCGAACTCCCAGAACGAGCCGCCGATCGTGTAGATCAGCCCGGCCGCCATGTTGACCGAGCAGAAGCCACCATGGGCGGCGTAGTTCGGCGTCCCGAACTGCTTGGCGAAGAGTCCGGTCAGGGCCTGCATCTGGTCGCGACCGGTGAAGAGGGCGAAGCGTTTCGGGTCCTCGGCGCGCAGCCGCTCCAGGCGCTCAGCGAGCAGCGAGAAGGCCTCCTCCCAACTGATGGCCTCGAACGCCGAGGTCCCGCGCTCGGCATCGGGCCGGCGCCGCAGCGGTTGGGTGAGACGCGCCGGCGAGTACTGCTTCATGATGCCCGAGGACCCCTTGGCGCAGATCACCCCCTGGTTCAGCGGGTGGTTCGGGTTGCCCTCGATGTAGCGGACCTCGCCGTCGCGCAGATGCACGCGGATCCCGCAGCGACAGGCGCACATGTAACAGGTCGTCTCCTTGACCTCGACCCGGCCGATGGTGCGGTCGGAAAAGCTCGCGGGATCCTGCATGATCGATTGCCTCGTCGCCGACGGCGAGATTGATAATTAGCTAATTCTAATATTCTATTGCGGCGCACCGCAAACGAATCCTCGTCCGCCGGCCTGCGGGCCAGACAACGCGAGTCGCCTCTTTCTCGAAGACCCCAAGCCGACC
>NZ_NRRW01000045.1 GCF_016583835.1 Thiococcus pfennigii
CGCCGAAGCGAGCCCGTATTCACCTTTAACTGCTTGTTTATTCGCCGATTTGCCCGCGCTTGTCACACCCTTTTTGTCATTGCCGCCGCATGGCATTCGTCAATAAGCTTTCACTAATATGCGCGTTCATTAGTGTTTGCTTATATTATGATCTCGCTATGCGGAAATGAGAAACTTCAGTCACAAGCACATCCCAACCCCTTGCCCGAAGCGCATCCGTTTGTTGCCGATCTCTTTCCCTGTTCCTGGCAAGTTTCGAATCCCAATACCCCTTGTTAGATGCAGGAGTGCGACTGTCAGTGCAATCGGGAGCTTCATGCTGATGCCAGAAGCAGCCATGCACAAAAATCACTTTCCTGCGCTTCGTGAAAACGATATCCGGCTTCCCTGGCAGTTCTTTTACATGAACTCTAAACCGATAGCCAAGACTGTGGAGCATCCTGCGCAGCACCAGTTCTGGGCCGGTGTTCTTGTTCCGGATCGCCCTCATGTTCACGCTGCGTCGCGCTTTCGGGATCCGGTCGATCATGGGTATGTCACCGGCCTTACCGGTGACGCCCCTCAGATTGCGGGCACAGGATCTTTAACCACTGCTCAAGGCTGATGAGCCTGCCATCCTCGATGTATCTCAGAACACGCCGCATCGTTTCCTCCCGCGCGTCGCCGTAGGTTGCCCGAACGGCATCTGTATTAACGTGGACGACGTGGGAGAACATATACGCGTTGGACGCAAGTTTCTCGCATGCCCGCATGAGCCGCGCGGGATCAAATTCGTTCGTAACGAATACGTATTCGAATGGCTTGCCTTCGGACTCGGCAGTCACATACTCGCTGAACTCGGCTGCGAATTGCTTCTCCCTGTCTGCTCTCACGCTCCACTTCACCGAAACAATTGTCCGCATCCCGGGCCGCAAGACCGCCAGGTCTATCTTGTTGGGTTTGTCGGCCCGCTTCGCCCGCGCGAAGCCCGGAATCTCCTGCAAGAGCTTCCTCGCCATGACCTGGACATCACCCCCTGGGCACGCTCGTCCGATCACATGCGCGAGAACATCCTCGAACCCCTCGCCAACGAGGTTCTTTCTCTTGTTCTCCAGAGTGACGTGCTGCCTGACCTTCTGCACGAACTCAAGCCAGACGTTCTCAGGCGGATCTTCCTGGATGTAGTCCTTCAGCACATCCTTCGCGATCGAGACCAAGTCAGGGTCCTCGCCTGGCTTCGGAAAACCCCGGCCCTCATAGTTTTCGCGCTGCCTGCTTGCAGCGGCGGCCGTGCGGGCTGCCTTGCTTAGAACCTCTTTCGCGAGATCATCCGTCGCTCTCTTGAAAAGCCAGTCGATTTCATCTGCAACCCCGTGCGGCGTTGCTCGCAGTGAAGCGGAAACCCAGTCATGGAACGCGAGGGCACGCCCATACCAGTTCTTTCCAGGCTGACACTTGTCGCTCTCGTAGCAGTGCGCGAGGCCAATCGTCTGATCAATCCAGAGCAGAAGGCGGTAGACGTGTTCCCAAGCGTTCTCTGGCGTGACACTCTGCCCCGTGTTCTTGAAGTACTCCCCGATGAGCCGGTTGCGGTTTCTCGCTCCAAACGCTGCCTTTACATCAGATGCTTTTTGTTGTTCGGACCCGAGAGCCAAGGTCACTTCCTCCCGGCAGCGGCAGTTAATGCAGGCGTGAGAAAAGAATGACCGGCCAGGGCGTCGAGCAGCGCTTCTGCTACCGCCTTTGCGAGTAGCGGCGGCACGGCGTTTCCTGCCTGCCGGTAACGGGAATGGGCCGGGCCTCCACTGTGCCGGCCTGGAATCATCCCCCGGCGGGGATCTGTCGTGAACACAAACCGGTCGGGAAAGGATTGAAGGCGTGCAAACTCGCGCACCGACAGCGCCCTTGCCGCCGAGTAGTGGTAGACGCAATCCCCTTTTGTGTTCAATGTCCAGGCCCAGATCTCCGGATGAAGACGGCGGTAAGCGTAGAAGTGCCTCCGCGACAAGAGCCCAGTCCCGTTGTCCTGCCCCCATCGCTGGCCCGTGATGTAGCGCTTCAGCAACTCCTCTGACAGGTCCCGGAAATTCCCCCCTGGCGGTACTCCCTGCAACCGCAGGGCGGTGTCCTGATTGATCCTCGGCACTTGGACATTGCTGAGCGCGTCTCCCGCACCTATACGCATCAAGCGCTGATAGGCGGTCACAGATGGGCCAAGCGCGCCATATGGAAGCTCGTCGCTCCGGTGGCCGACGGGCAGACACTCCAGGTCGGATATGGCATCCGAAGCGGTGACAATCCTGTGGCTCTCCGGGTCAGACAACGCCTTTCCGTGCTGAATGCTCAGCAGATTTTCTTGGACGACCAACTGATAGCGCGGCTTGCGGCTCCCCGTGAAACGCACGAGGGCAACCGATTCCGTCGCGCCGGAACCAAGAGGCCGCGGCGGCTCAACGTCTGCAGACGAACGCACACCCACGAAGAACAGGCGCTTTCTGGTCTGTGGAACCCCGAAGTCCGCTGCATCAAGTACCTGCGGCAACACACGGTATTCACCATCAAGGGAAAGGTCGTGTGCTATCTGGTCACGGACGCCCATTTGGTCGATGCCAGTGACATTCTCCATCACGAACGCCACGGGTAAGGCCGAACCCAGGACCTCGACAAACTCGCGGTACAGCGAATTGCGCGGATCGTCGATCACGCGCGTGTGATTCCGGACCTGGGAGAATGCCTGGCAGGGTGGCCCGCCAACGATGAAGGCCGCTGATCTCGCGGCCTCGAGCGCGCGCTCTTTGACCTCCCGGTCTCTGATGTCGCCCGTAATCACACTCGCTTCCGGAAAATTCCGTGCGAACGTGGCTGTAGCGTCCGGATCATTGTCCAAACCGGCAAGGACCGAAAACCCGGCTTGCCTGAACCCTTCCGACAGCCCGCCAGCGCCAGCGAAAAGGTCCACTATGGTCAGGTCTGGGCCTGGACCCGTGAGGATCGGTGGCATCGATGCGTCCTCTTTATGAGTCAGGCAAGATGGCATCTGCGATGCGCAGTTCCCGGCCAGGCGACTCGCCGGGCACGGGTGGGGCGGCCTGCCGCCCCGCGTAAAACTCGATCATCACTTCAAGCATGTTTGCGAGGCTGCGGCGCTCCCGGGCTGCGGCACTGCGCAGAGAATCTTTGATCTCCGGGCGGATTCTGAACGTTACCGTTTCCGACTTCAGGGCGGCCATCGCGGGTACTATCTCCTTGCCGTACTGCGTTTGTCATCCGATGATACCGCGGATGCGCAACGCACGGACAACCTGCACCGGACCACGGCGGCCAACGGTGCCCGGAGGGAGTATCAGATGCATGGAGACCGGCTCGACGCCCAGCAGCGGGCGCTTCTGTGGCGCCTCTACCAGGGAGAGGAGAGTTTTTCGCTCCCGGATTCCGCAAGCCCGAGGGAACTTCGCGACTTCGACATGCTGATCGAAACCCTGATCGGTCTGCGCGATAAGGGGTATATCGAAGCCGGCCGGTTGCATGTCCGGGTTAGCAACAGCCTCAACAACCACCGCAAGTACCACGAGGCGGTAGCCTTTCGCTGCCTGACGCGCGCCGGAATGCTCGTCGCCCGGGAGTTGGAACCAGCGCCCGCAACCTCGGCGCTCAGCACGTTTCTTACGATCGAGGGCCTCGATCATTGCCGGCGCGACTTCGACCGGGCGGCAGGGGCCATCGCCACGGACCCAGAGCAGGCGATCGGCAGTGCCTGCGCTCTCCTGGAGAGCATCTGCAGGGCGATCCTCGACCGGGCCGGGCGGCCACAGCCGGAGGACCTGAGGATTCAGCCGCTGGTCAACGAGGTCCTCCCGGTGTTGGACCTCGCCCCTGGATCACAGGCGGCGTCGCACATCAAGCCCGCGCTCAGGGGGCTTGCGAGTATCGCGCAGCAGGTTGGAGCGCTGCGCAGCAAGGATGGGGCCGTGCATGGGCGGGTCCCCGACCACATCCCGCTTGAGCCCAGGCACGCCCGGTTGGCGGTGAATGCGGCGGCGACAGTCGGGCTGTTCCTGCTGGAAACGGCGCTGGCCATGGAGATCTGGCGGCCGCGGTAGCCGGCGGCGGCTCCTGGCCCAACCGCGCTGCGCTTGGCGGCGTGGTGCTGTTTACCCCACCCCACCCCGCCGCCCCCTTACCGGCGCCGGCTGCCTCGCATGCGCCGCAGCAGCTCGGGACGCCCGGCGAGGACGCGCGCGAGGACCTCCCCGAGCGGCCGCTGGCGCGGGTCCTCCCCGCATTCCAGCGGCGGACAGAGGGCGAGATCGGCCCAGGCGCCCGCGAAGCCGGCGAGCCAGGCGCGCTGGGCGATCGGGTCGTCCAGCGGCGGGTAGCAGCTGGGGTCGTCCACCGCGCCGTCGAGGACGCCCGAGCCGGCCTCGAACCAGGTCAAAGGGATGCCATCCACTGCGGGTTTGACGTTCTCCTGCGTCATCGGCGCCTCCATTCCCAAGGCCGCTGCCAAGCGCCATCGCGCTCCCAGATCCCAAGCCCCGCCCGCCGCGCCTCGCGTTCGGCCGCGTAGTAACGACGGTCGGCGCAGTATTGAGGATAGACCGCTGCCTGGCCGGCGGCTACCAAGGCCAGGTTCAGACTGGTCTCGCCGTCGTAGACCTCGCCGACGGTTCGGCCGTAGCGGTCGCGGTCGTGTTCCACCAGGCGCACGGTCTTGGGTGTGATCCGGCGCAGGTGGTCGCGGGATTCGCGCCCCCAGGGGGCTTGCGCCATCTCGGGGGCGTCGATGCAGTAGAGGCGGACCTTGATCTTCTCGCCGCCGCACTCGGCGCGCAGGGTGTCGCCGTCGTAGATGCTGGCGACGGCGCACTGGGTCGCCGGGGGGCCGAGCGGGAGCCAGCCGCCGAGCAGCCAGGGGGCGGCGAGCCCAAGGCCGGCGAGGATCCAGAACAGGGGGATTCGCTGGTGGCGCGGTAGGAGCCGGTGCCAGGGGATGCGAAACCGAATCATGTCGTTTTTCCCGTTGTCTCAAATTCCCATTTGCGAGAGCGCGTGTCATTTCAGCCAGCGCTCGAGGAGCGGCGGCACGGGCGCGCCGCCCGGCGCGGGCGGCGCGATGTCGGGCACCTCGGCGCCCGGGGCGTGGCGGACCTGGAGCACCAGGTCGACCTGCCGGAGGCTGCGCCCGCGCAGGCGCTCCAGGATCGCCGGGGCGGCATAGGCTAAGGTCAGCCGGTCGCCGGCGGTCTCCAGCGCCGGGGGCTGCGGGCGCACCCCTTCGGCCTCGGCGGTGCCGATCAGGAAGACCTCCCCGGCGGCGGCGAGCGCCGCGGCCTGCTCGCGCAGCGCGGCGACCTCGATCCGCGGGACCTCGATGCGTACCGTCGAGGTCGCGATCCGCGCGCCGCGCTCCAGCTTCGCGTGACTGCTGTACCAGTCGCAGGCGCTGCCGGCGCACAGCGAACGCGGCCCCGCGTCGCTCGCCACGATCAGCCCCGACTCGCGCCAGGGGCCGATGACCGGGTAGGTCCCCGAGATGTCGCTGTGGTTGAGGTTGTCCCGACCCTTCACGGCCACCTCGAAGCGGAAGTCGCCCTTGTCGCGGTCGTAGTCCGCGCGCACGGAGGCGAGGTCCCCGATCGCCCCACGGATCAGGCCGGCGGTGCCCTTGCCGGTCTCGGCGAGCGGCATCAGCAGGATACCGATCAGCGCGACGACCAGCAGAAAGGCCAGCTCGCCGCCCTTGGCCACGTCCATGCGGTAGTCCGGGTTGCCGGGCAGCACGCAGCGGATGCGCGCCGGCCAGAACCAGGCGACACCCGACTTGGTCATCATGTCGGCCCACGAGTGCGAGACCCAGCCGGCGAGCAGCGCGAGCGCGAAGCCGAACGGCAGCAGCCACCACGCCAGCAACCCGACGAGCGCCTGCGGCAGCAGCGCGTGGGTGAAGGTGCGGTGGCCGAAATAGCGCTCGAGGGTGCCCGAGGTCAGGCGCAGCACGCGCCCGATGTAGCTCGCGCGCGTGTCGAGATCGGGGATCAGGCTGCCCAGCAGCGCCACCGCGGCCTCCTCGGCGGCCGGCGGGTGGGCGGCGACGACGCAGGCGCCGAGGTACGAGGTCTGGGCGAAGAGGAGATGCGTCGGGGTGAGCATCAGCGGCGCGCGCGCATCATGCGCCCGAAGTAGAGCAACAAATAGAAGAGCGACGTGCCCACGCCCGCCAAGACCATCAGCTCCTGCATGCCCATGCCGCGGCTGACGTACCTCAAGGCCATGAAGCCCGCCGCCAGGATGATGAGGATCGGGGTCATGTCGAGGTACGTCACGGCCGCCTCGTGGTGCAGCGCGCGGATCGTTTTGCGCGTCACCGAGCGCTCGACCAGGGTCAGATCCAGGAGCCCCTGCACGGCCGCCGGGATGCCGCCCGAGTCGCGGACCACGGCGCGCAGGTACGCGCGGCGGATGCGCGGCGAATCGAACGTGACCGGGTTCCGCGCGAGCCACCGCTCGACCCAGGCCTGCGTCTCGGCCGCGACCAGCGGCTTGAGCTCGATGGTCACCTGGAAACGCCACAGGAGGCGCTGGATGCGCGTGCGCCGGTTGTCTGGCTCCAGCGCGGCGCAGAGCTGGCACTGCTCGGCGAGTTCCAGGAGCAGCTCGGCCTGGGTCGGCGGGACCTCCAAGGACGAGATGAACAGGATCACGTCGTCGCGCCCTTCCAAGGAGCGCAGCAGCAGCGCCATCTGGTCGGCGACCGGTTCGCGCGAGAGGCTGCGGCGGATGTGGCGGAACTCGATCTGCCCGGTGCGCTGCGCCGCGGCACGGAAGCGCGGCGGGATCAGCTCCTCGGGCACCGCCAGGCCGATGGCCTCGTGGATCTGCTCGGCCAGGTCGGCGGTCAGCTGCTTGGGCGTGGCGATCGACGGGGCGAGGCAGACGCGCTGCCCAGCGAGCCCGGCGCGGACCTCGCGCAGCAGCGCCCGCTTGCCGATCCCGGGCCGGCCCTTGACGACGACCGAGGAGCCGGCCAGCAGGGCGCGGGTGATCTGGGCGATCTCCAGGCGCCGCCCGACGAAGACCGGCGCCTCGCCGTCCGGCGGGCCTCCGGTGCTCACTGGGTCATCGCCTCGAAGAGCGTCCGCAGCCGCTGCCACTCGGCGCCGCCGTGGCGGCGGGCGAGCGTCAGGCGCAACGCCTCCAGGCGCCCGCGCTCGCGCCGCCAGTCGTGCTCGGCGCGCTGCATGGCCTCGGCCTCGGACCAGAGCACATCGGCCGGGTCGATGCCTTCGTCGACGCGCTCCTGGCGGTAGGCCAGGCGATCGCGGGCGAAGGCGCGCAGGGTGTCGAGCGCCGCCACCTGGCTCGCCAGCTCGCAGAGCGACTGCACATCGGTCAGCAAGGCCTGCCGCGCGGCCGCCTGGGTCGCGGTCAGGTCGGCATGCGCCTTGGCCCGCTCCAGCGAGCTGGTGCGGTCCCACAGCGGTATCTCGACCCGCAGGGCGGCCCGTGCCCCGGCGGCCCCGCTCTCGAGGCTCGTGTTGGTGTCGTAGCCCAGGTCGAGCCGCGCCGCCCAGCTGCGCTGCCGCAGCGCCTCGGCGTACTCAGCCCCCTCGGCGCGCAGCACCGGGTTGGCGGTGCCGAGGATCTCCAGTGCCTCCTCGAGCCGCGCAGCGCCCGGGCACTCGGCCCCGGTGGCCGGCAGGCTGATGAGCAGCAACAGGGCGAGGCCGCGGCTCACCATGTGCGCGTCAGCCCCAGCGACAGGATGTCGGTGCCACTCTCGTAGGCGAGCGCCGGGTGCTCGCCATCGCGGTCGGGGAACCACAGATGGGCGTAGCCGGCATCGAGCCGCCAGCCCGGCCAGGCGTAGCCGAGCCCGACCGTGGTCCAGGTCCGGTCGGCGTCCGGCAGCCGCGGGTAGCGGTGCGCGTCATCGCGGATCGGCGCCTGATCCCAGGCGAGCCCGGCGCGCAGGGTCCAGGGGCCGCGCGCATGCTCGGTGCCCAGGCTCACGCGCCAGGTGTCGCGCCACTGGTGGTGTTCGGTCAGCGTCATCCCGTTGCTCAGGGCGATGTCGAGCCGCTGCAGCCGGCTCCAGCGGGTCCAGGTCAAGCCGCCGAGGAGGCGCGTGCGCGAGCCGAGCCGCCAGTCGCCCCCGAGGGTCACGGTCTCGGGCGTGACCAGGCGCGCCTCGCTCCCGGCGCGCCCGCCGAGGACCGCCGGCAACTCGGCCTCGCCGCGCAGGGTGTGCCGCACAGGGGAGCTGTAGCCGAGCCCGAGTGCCAGGTCCTCGCTCAGCCGCCAGTGCACACCGAGCCCGAAGCCCAGACCCACGTCGTCGCCCTCGACCTGGACCCGCTCCTCGAAGCCCGGCACCAGCACGACGGCGCTGGAGAGATCCGCGGCGAGGTGCTGCGCGAAGAGGCTCGCGCCGAGGCGCAGGCGCTCCGTCACCGCCACCCCGCCGCCCAGAATGAGCCGCGCCGAGCGGATCTCCGAGCGCAGCGCGGCCTCGCGCCCGCTCCAGTCGTCCGGGTAGTCGGTCGCGAGCCCGAAGGGCACATCGGCGCCGATGCCGAGGCCCCGCCAGGCAGCGGACGCCGCGGGGATCAGGGCGCCCTCCCCGCCCTCGGCGCGCGCGCCGTCCGGGTCCTCGGCGGTGAGCCGGTTGCCGAGCGCGCTCAGCGTGGCGCTCAGCGTCGCCGTCTCGGGCAGCGCGGCCGGATTGACCGCCAGGCTCGCGGGCTCGATCAGCGCCGCCTGCCCGGCAAAGGCGCGCCCCAGCCCCGCCGCGTCGCGCTCGACCAGGGCGAAGCCGGAGGCGCCGGCCGTGGCGCCGCCGAGCAGCAACAGCCCGAGACCGGCCACCACACGCGCCCCGGGTCCGCCGGCCGGGCTCATGGCGCGGCCTCCCGGCGCCGCAGGCGCTCCCACCAGCCGGGCTCCAGCGGCAGCCCCTGCATGCGCCGCGCGAGCTGACGCAGCCGCTCGTCGGCCCCGTGGGCGAGGTGGTTATTCGCGACCTCGATCAACTCGTCGACGTTCTCGGCGGCATCCATCGCCGCCAGGCGCTCCGGCAATGTCACCTGGAAGCGCCAGTAGTTGCGCGAGGGCAGCATGGTCCGCGCAGTAAGCTCATCGGTGCCCGTGGCACCGACCACGAGGGCCTGGGTGATGACCGAGGTGTGCCCGAAGATCGTCCGCGGCGTGCCGCGATATCCCTCGACCGGCTGGCCGGTGCCGAAGCTCATGACAATGACATTGTCGAGCGCGCTCGCCCGGCGCGCCTCCCGCCCCAGCGCCTCCGACAGCGCCACGATCACCGGGTTGTTGGCTGTCACACCGCCGTCGATCAGCGGTACGGGTTTCCCGCTCTTGTCGATGACCATCTGATGCGGCGAGAAGAACAGCGGAGCGGCCGCCGAGGCGCGGCAGACCTCCCACACCGGCAGATCCTGATGCTCTTCCTTCAGCGAGGAGAAGACCTGCACGCACAGCGACTGCGGCTGATAGGCCAGCGCCAGCGTGGGACGCTTGAGGTTGCCCATGCGCAGGTCGCCGAACACGGTCTTGAGCATCTGGACCAAACCGCCATCCTCGTACTTCGGCGCCGCGCCAGCCAGGTTGGCAAGCCGCCTGGCATGGTCCCGCAGGTTGGCCGGCCGGGCGAACGCCGTGTGCGCCGCGCTGACCCACATGCCATGGATTTCCTGCGCGGTCAGCCCGCTCGCCAGCGCGCAGCCGATGATGGCCCCCACGGATGTGCCGGCGACCAGGTCCGTGTGGGCATGGATGGTCCCACCGAGGTGCCGCTCCAGGCGCTGGAGCCAGACCAAGGGCACGATGCCTCTGACACCACCACCGTCGATGGTCAGGATCGTGAAGGGCCGTCGGCGCAGCCCAAGGGATTCGGCGATCGGCATGACGGTGCTCCTAGAGCGGCAGCTCGCCCTGAACGCTGGTGAAGGTGATGCTCACAGGCCCGCGCTGGACGGTGAGCAGATTGCGCACCTGCTCCAGCGTGTCCTCATCGGCCAGCTCGCATTCGACGGCCACGGCGAGCTTGCCCTCATCGGTCACGGTGACCTTCCTGATCCGTGCATCGAGGGCCGCGCTGTGCGACGGGAAGGGCACAATGCGACCGCTGGTGCCGGTGCGGGTGGTGTAGGTGCGTTCGCTCATGCGGTGGATCTCCGTTGGCTGGATGACAGCGGCCGCTCGGCTGCCGTATCAGGTTGCGGCCGGTGAAAGGCATCGAGGGCCTCGCGCACGTCCTCCACGCTGCGGGCCAGTATCGACAGGCCGCCCGCTCGCGCGACCCGTTCGAGGAACGCGGCCTGCTCGCGGGTCGGCCGGCCGCTGCGGGTCTTGCACTCGACGGCCAGGAAGTGCCCGCTCACGAGCTGGCCGAGCACGTCGGAGCAGCCCGGGAAGGCGTAGCGGATGAACCGGCGGGTCTCGCGTCCCGTCGCGGTGCGCCCGCGCACCAGCTGGGCGCCGGTGTTGAACCGGTGCGCCCAGGCCACCCGCCGGTCGAGCGCGAGATAGCGCAGGACCGCATCGAGGACGACGGCCTCGGGCGGCTCGAACGCAGTCAGGCGGAAGGGCCGCGCCATGGCTCAGAGCCCCCGGCCGAGCCGGCGCCCCGCCAGGGCGCGGCCGGACGTCGCGACAGCCAGGCCGGCGCGGATCATGGCGCCCGCCGCCGGTCGCGGATGGCCGTCAGGATCGCCCGGGCCTCGTCCGCGAACGGCCCCAGGAACCCGAGCGCGCCGTGATGCCGGCCGGCCTCCAGGCGCCATGCCAGGCACGCCAGCTGCTGCCGGGCGGCCGGGCCGGCGGCCCAGCGCGCGCGGATCGCCGCCCGGTAGCTGGCCCCATCGGCGCAGCCGGGCGGCGCGCCCAGGGGGCCGTCCGCGCAGCTCCGGGTGTCGGCGACCAGCGCGAACCGCCCGCTCCAGAAAGCCCCGGGGCACCCCGCATCGGCGCCGGCATTCGCTGGCGGCGGAGTCGAACACTGGCGGGTCGCGGCCGGCATCGATCGCACTCCAGGTGTTAGCATTGGCGCTCACAGCGCCTTCTCTAGGCACGCCGATCCGGCCCCGGAGGGGGCTCGTGGCCCTGGCCTCCTCCGCCGGCCTCCTGGCGCAGCCGTTGCAGCTCGGCGAGCCGCCGGGCCTCCCGGCGTTCGCGCTCGCGCGCCGCGGCGCCGGCCTGCGTGGCCTGCTGGGCCGCCTCGCGGGCGTTGGCGACGTGCAGCGCGTCGCGCACGATGCCGGCGAAGCGGCGGGCGTTGCGCGAGGCCTGGCCCGGCATCGCCACCACCTTGCCCGTGAGCAGCCCGGCCGCGGCGGCCATGCTGGGATCGCCGCCGGCCTCGCCCAGATCAGCGAGCAGCCCGGCGACATGCGCCCGGGGCAGCCGGCCGGTCTCGGCCGCGCGGGTGAGCGCCAGGCGGCGGCGCCCGGGGTCGGTGCCGAGGGTCGCGTGCCAGCGGGCGGGCTCCAGGCGCTCGCGCGCGGCGGCGACCAGGCGCTCGTAGGCGGCGAGGAAGGACTTGCGGGCGCCGACCGCATCGTCCTCGCAGACCGGGCGGGCGATGCCCCAGGCCTGGGCGATCTCCTCGGTCCAAACCAGGGTCTCGGCCTCGTCCAGGGCCGCCACGGCGATCGCCCACGCCTCATCGCCGCCCGGACGGCCGTCGCCCGCCGTCACCCGCGCGACGATGTCGGCCGGCGCCGGGGCGAACTGGCAGGCCGCGGCATGCGCATTGAGGGCCGCGCGCACCGCCTCCCAGGGATAGCGCTCCAGCGCCGCCCACCACACCCGCAGCGCCGCATCGCTCAGGCGCGGGCGCCCGCAGGCCTCCAGGAGGCCCTCGAGGTGCTCGTGAAAGGCGGCAGCGTGCTCAGGAGTCATGGATCACCTCGTAGTCGGCCACGATGTCCAGGAAGGTGCCGAACGGCCTCGCACTCAAAGTGCCCTCAGTATGGCGCCCAGGGTGCTCTTTGTCCACACGCTCACGCAGCAGCCACAGCTCCCAGGCGCGCGCCTCCTCACCCTCCGCCCAGGTGCGCCCCCGGTGCCGCGCCTCGAACTTGCGGCGCACCAGCGCGGGGTCGGGGAGGTCGGGGCGGATCCTGGCGGCAATCTCCTCCCAGTCGAGGGGCTGGGGGGCAGAGAGAGAGGTGCCTGCCTCGCGCGCGCACGCGGAGTCTGTCACTCTCTCTCTGTCCCCCTGCCTCTCTTCCCGGTTCAATTCCCTTTTCCCTTCCCTTTTCTCTTCCCTTTTACGGCGGAACGACGTTCCGCCCTGGGCGGAACCACGTTCCGCCCTGGGAGGAACCACGTTCCGCCCTGGGCGGAATGACGTTCCGCCCTGGGGGGAACCAGGTTCCGCCCTGAGCCTGTCCTGGGGGGAACCAGGTTCCGCCCTCGGCGCACCCCCCGAGGGGCCGGCGTCCACCCCGCCGGCTCGCTCGACATGAGGATCCGGCGCATCGCAGACACCCTCGCACACCAGCCGATAGACGGTGGTCTGCTTGCCGCTCCCGCTTCGCCGCTCGATCAGGCCGCGCCGCTCCAGCTCGGCGAGCGCCTTGCGGATCGCGCGGTCCGACAGCGCCGTCAGCTCGCACAGCGCGGCCATGCTCGGCCAACAGCTCCGCTCCTGGCGATGGCCGTTGCAATGGCTTGCCAGGGCCACCAGGACCAGCTTCTGCGTCGAGGTCAACCCCCGGACATGCAGCGCCCAGTCTGTCAGCCGGTAGCTCATGCGCGCACCCGCTCAGGCCGCTTCTCGGCTCCCCGCCGGAGCGGGCGCAGCGGCACCGGCGGGCGGCGTCACCAACTCCGAGGCCGCAACCCCGAGCGCCACAGCGATGGCCTCCAGCACGTCCAGGGTGACATTCCTCCCATCCCGCTCGATCTGCCCCACATAGGTCTGTGCGATCCCCGCCGCCTCCGCGAGTTGGATCTGGGTCAGACCGCGCTGCCGGCGCAGCGCGTGAATATTGCCGGCGACGACTCGACGGATTGCCTTCATCGGTAGCCTCGCAGATTAGCCCTTAAAGCGCCAATATTAAGGCACTTACGGTGCCTTTGTGTGCCGTGGCACTCTCAGTGATAATTACCAGATGAGTGAAGTAAATACCGCTCGCCTAAGGCTGGCCCGCGAACGCAAGGGCCTCAACCAACGGGACATCTCCCGGCGGCTGAAGATCGCCGACGGGCTCGCTGGCCAGTGGGAGCGAGGCTCCAAAGAGCCGTCGCTCGCGAAGCTCAAGGCACTCGCAAAGCTGCTCGAAGTGCGGGTCGGCTGGCTGCTTGAGGACGACGTCGAGCCGGACCTGCCGAGAACGGCCGAGTCCCGCGGGGACTACAGCCGGCGCGGGCTCGACTCCCCCCAAGCGGTACTGTCCGACTACCAGGCACCGGCGGGGCTGCGGGACCTGGCCAGCGCGGCGGATCTCGTGAAGGCACTGGCCATCGAGCCCCACGAATGGTCGGCGCTGGCAAGTCTGGAGTTCGACAACGGTCTCACCCGGGACGGCTACGTGCTGCTGCTTGGGGTGCTGCGCGCCACCTCCATCGAGACCCACCGGCGCGAACTCGCCCGGCGGCCTGGACGACCCGTGCGGCCCGCCGAGCGATGACCCCGGCAACGGCAGTTTGACCCCAGGATGGCCCCATTTCGGCCAAACAAACATAAAAATTGCTTTTTCTTTATATACTTGGATCACGTCGGCCTCGGGTTCGATTCCCGCCGCCTCCACCATCACACCATCCTGGAACATCCCAGAACCTCCCCAAGCCCGCTCTCTAGCGGGCTTTTTTGTATCCACATGGTCCACCACTGACCGACCCAGTTCTTTGACATCCCAGACCCTTGGGGGCAACATTTGGGGCAACTTCAACGACCGCCCGACCAGTTGCCCCCATGCCTCTTTCCGATGTCGGGGTACGCAGCGCGAAGCCGAGAACGAAGGCTGTGAAACTCTTCGGCGAGCGCGGCCTCTATTTGGAGGTTTCGCCAAGCGGAGGTAAGTGGTGGCGGCTGAAGTACCGCTTCCAGGGCAAGGAGAAGCGTCTCTCCCTGGGCGTCTACCCTGACGTCGGACTCAAGGATGCCGAGCGCGCCGTGACAGCGCGTGCCGGCTTCTAAGCGAAGGCGTGGACCCAAGCGCAAACCGGAAGGCCCAGCGAGCCACAAGCTCCGAGCACGCTGCGAACAGCTTCGAAGTTGTTGCCCGGGCCGCCTTCGATGTTTTCCTAGGTGGAACCAATCAAGTCTCCGATATCGTCAGTTAAGATCTGTTCGCTCCATCAGTGACCTTTGCCCCTCTTCGCTGATGCAATTGCGTGCGGCACGATAAATTCAGCAATAATCGCGACCACATCGCCCAGGCTGCCAGGACGAAGTGCGACGTTCTCCAGAAAAGCATTCCACTGACGTTGCTTCTGCTCATCCTCGGCGAAGGCCGGGGTAAGGGCGTCAGGCAGGTCGGCCGGGATCTCGGTCTCGCGCCGTTCGAAGGTCGCGGCGATTGCACGTGCCAGCCGGTCGTCGTCGAACGGAAACGACTGGCTGAGGAGCCAAATGTCGTAGAAATCCTTCATTCGGCTGTTCGCGAGTCCTAGCGACACCATGGCCTGGAATTTCTCGGCAATCACCGTTTCGCGGGCGTACGCGCGCAGGCGAGGTGCGGGGAGGTCCAGCATGCACGGGTAGTCGATGACCTCGGCACCCGGCTCCAACGCGTCTCCGAATGCGACGTCAACTGTTACAGCGATACGGGCACCACTGATCGATGCGGTCGTGCGCAGCCGCAGTCCGCCGTACTCGAGCTCCTCCCGGATCTGGTCGACACGTACCGCGTTCGAATCGAATTCGACGCCATCCTCGACGTCGATCGCGAGAATCTCCTTGAATGCTGCGACCATCGCCTCCGGGCTTGGATCGCCGAACCCCAACAGGTCGAGATCACGAGTAGCCCGGTGTGGGTCCGTAAACCAGCTCGTCAGCAGCATCGCGCCCTTGAGCACGAATCGGTCGGAGAATGGCGACGTGCTGAGACGGTAAAGCAGGCGTTCCAACGCATAGCGGGTGAGTATCAGCTCGAAACTCTGTCCCGTTTCTCGGGAGAGATTCTGCAGACGCGCCCGCACGGAGGCGCCGACGTTTCTGATCTCCCTAGGCATTGGCGGTCAGTGCCTCGAGATACGGCCGCACGACTGTGGACACCCCACCCTTCTCGGCTTGACGAGCGATTTCCGCTGGAGTCGCCTTGCGTTGCCTCAGCGCCTCTTGGAGCCCCTCGATCGCGACGGACTGGCCCACTTTGCCGCGATGTCGGAAGCAATCGGCCACCGTCTTGGCCACGCCGAAGACCTTCACCGACACACCTTCGATCACGTGCGTCTCGATGGCCTCGCTTAGCAGGCTATCCGTGAAACGCACAATGCGAATGCCCGCACCGCTGCGCTGCGGCGCCCAGTCCTTGGGTCCGATCGCCATCCAGACTTTTGGAGGTAGCTGGTCGGTCAGGCCATGGAATGCCAGAGCCGAGACGAGACACACGATGCCCTTGGGCACCCGCTTCGCGGCCTCCGCCAGGCTGTGATTGGGGTCCAGGTCGGCATCTGGCAGCTGATAGACGCCCCGCGACAGGCGGATGACTTCGCCGGCCCGCTCCATACGACCCATTGTCGCCGCGGTCACGCCGGCCTCGCGCAGCTCGAGCAGGCGCATGATTCCCTGCTTCTTCAGCAGGGTTTGGGCGAGCTCACGCTGCGTTCGGGGCTTTGCCATTGATACAAATACTTGATGTTTAGACCCTATGCACCTAGGATTTGTATCATCTATCCGCGCTACGCGCCACCTTAACGAGCGCTGGCGGGCGGATGTGGGGCCAATCGAGCACCGTGACAGAGGAACAAGACACAACGCAGGTACCGGCGTCGCTGACTCACAGCAGCGAGGGTCCGGTCAGTCGAGAAGCGCTATACGAGATGGTCTGGTTCGAGCCCATGCTCCGGGTGGCGGCCCGGTTCGGCGTCTCGTCCAGCTACATGGCCCGCGTCTGCACGCTGCTCAACGTTCCGCGGCCTGCGCGCGGTTATTGGGCGAAGCTGGCGGTCGGCAAAGCGCCGCAGCAACCGCCACTCCCCGAACCGCGTCCGGGCGACCCGCTCGAGTGGACGCGGGACGGAGCCCTGCCGAAGAGGGCCCGTTCCCTCCCGAAGCCGCCCGACCAGCGGCCTCGGCGTAAGCGGACGGTGCGGCGGCAGCTTCCGGAACGGCATCCGCTGGTAGGCGGAGCCAAACCGCTCTTCGAGGCCGGCCGCCTCTCCTGGCACGGCAAGTACCTCAAGCCAGCGAAAAAGCTGCTCGTCGACCTCACCGTCACCCAGACAGGGTTGGACAAAGCCATCGCCTTTGCGAACGAGCTCTTCCTGGCCCTGGAGGCCAGGGATCATCGCGTGGTCATCGCGCCCAATTCGGAGCGATTCCATCGCGCGGATGTCGACGAGCGAGAGAACCCTGGGGAAGTTCACCACCATAACAATCTGTGGTCACCGATGCGCTGCACGGTGGTCTACATCGGCACCGTGGCCATCGGCCTCACCGTCATCGAGATGTCAGAGGCTGCCGAGGCCCGGTATGTGAACGGCGAATACGTTCGGCTGACCGATTTCGTCCCCAAGCGGCGCGGCCGGTACGCGCAGGACTATGGCTGGGCGAGCACCCACGATTTCCCGACCGGGCGCCTCTGCCTCCAGGCCTACTCGCCGTATCCGCGGGCAGCTTGGACCCAGCAATGGCGAGAGACCCCGTCCCGGGACCTTTCGGGCCGGATCTCGGCCATTGTCCGCGAGCTGGAGAAGGCCACGGTCGAAATAGCGCGGCTCGTCGAGGAGGGGGAGCGCCAGGCGGAGATCGAACGAAAACGCCAGGAAGCTGAGTACGAGCGCTGGCGTCGCGAAGAGGAGGCGCGGCAGGCCGCGAAGGCGCTGAAGGAAGGCCCGCGAAGGCGCTGAAGGAAGGCAAAGAGGAGCTGCTCCAGATCATCGATGCCTGGGCGGAGGCGAAGCGACTCGATGCGTTCTTCGCCGACGCCGAACGCCGAGCACAGGATTTACCTGAAGAGGAACGGAAGCGCACCATAGAGCGGCTTCGACGGGCGCGCGCCTTGATCGGCAGCACCGATGCGCTGGCCCGATTCGGCGCATGGCGAGCGCCTGAAGAGCGATGAAATCTGCCTGACTCTGGCCAAGAAGCCAGGCGAGGTGATCTGGGGGTATCCATAGGGGTATTTCTGGTGACTTGATTCGCAAACTATTGGCTCATAAGCAAATGCAATTGTCGAAGCCGCCACCATTTCGATGTCTCACGACATCCGAAAAGATCCTGAAGCCCGCCGTCGAGCGGGCTTTTTCGTTGCCTTACGCTTGCTCGCGCACCCGGCGAAAGATCTCCTGTGCCAGATGCTCGTGTGCCGCCGAGCGGAATTCGGCATCCGTCATCACCCGGGAGAAGATCTCCTCGTTGCCCTCCATGCGCGCGATGAACAGCTCATCGAGCATGCGATCGAAATAGGCGGCGAAGTTCGCGTAGTTGTTGGCGCGGGCCGCCTCGGCGATGTTCTCGTCGTGTTCCGCCGAGGCCCGGATCTGGTCGAAGAACAGCTGATCCGCCTCGGCGAAGTCGGTGCCGAAGCGCTCGTTGAGGGTGTCGATCAGGCTCGAAAGCGCGACCGGCTGATCCTGGACACCGCCAGTGCCGACATCGGTCGGCCCCTTCAGGGGGTAGGCCTCCCCCGGCGCGAGGTCGATGGAACCTTCGGTCATCTGTTGCAGCCGGAAAAACCGTAGCGTCACCTCATCATCCAGAGCGAAGCCCCGACCATCTCCCGGTGGCGGGAGCTTGGCCAGGAGGTTCCGCACGAAGGCGTAGAGCCGCTCGAGGTCGCTGTCCTGATAGGGGATGATCTGCGACAGGAAGGCGTAGAGGTTGCGATAGGCCGTCAATTGGCCGCGAAACTCCTCCCGCTCGTCCTCTCCCCTTTCCTCGAAGCGCTGCACGACGGCGTCGAGCGCGGCGTTCATCTTCTTGTGATCGCTCGCCGAGTGGTCGCGCTTGTGGCTGTACCAGATTTCGGCGAAGGCGGTTACATCGGCCGGCGTGAAGATCGCCCACCCCAGCAGGCGGTGTTGCAGTTCCGAGAGGCGCTGCGGATCGGCGTTCTCGCCAACCGGCGTCGTCTCGTAGTAGGGCTTGAACGCCTGGAAGATGTCATCTTCTTCGTTGGCGAAGTCGAGCACGAAGGTGCGCGACTTGCCAGGTGCGATGCGGTTGAGCCGCGAGAGGGTCTGCACCGCCTGCACACCGGCGAGGCGCTTCACGACGTACATGGTCTGCAACAGGGGCTGGTCGAACCCGGTCTGGTACTTCTCCGCGACCAGCAGCACCCGGTAATCGTCGCGCTCGAAGGTCTCGGGCAGCTCGCTCTCGGCGAGTCCGTCGTTCATCGCCACTTCCGTGTAGCACGAACCGGGGTCGTCCGGGTCCTCGACCGTGCCCGAGAAGGCCACCAGCGAGCGAATGCCGGTGTAGCCCTGGGCCTTGATGTAGCGATCGAAGGCGAGCTTGTACTTCACGGCGGCCAGGCGGGAGCCGGTGACCACCATCGCCTTCGCCCGCCCACCCAGCTCGTGCATCACGGTGAGCCGGAAATGCTCGACGATGACCGAGACGACCTGCTCGATATTGACCGGATGCAACTCCAAGTAACGCGCCAGCGCCTTCGCGGCCTTCCTGCGCGGCACATCGGGGTCGTCCTCGATCTGCTTGATCAGGCCGAAGAAACGTTTGTAGGTGGTGTAGTTGGCGAGCACGTCCATGATGAAGCCTTCCTCGATGGCTTGCCGCATGCTGTACTCGTGGAAGGGCGAGGTACCGGACGGGCCGGGTTCGTCGAACAGGGCCAGCGTCTTGAATTTCGGTGTGGCCGTGAAGGCGAAGAAGCTCAGGTTCGGCTGACGGGCGCGCTTCAGCGCATCGCGCAGCACCGCCGCTCGGGCGTCATCGGACAGGGCATCCTCCTCCTCGTCGTCGCAGAGCTGGGCGGCAATGGCCGCCTCGATCCCGTCCTTGTTCAGCATGCCCTTCAGCGCCGTCGCGGTCTCGCCGCTCTGGGACGAGTGCGCCTCGTCGACGATGACGGCGAAGCGCTTGCCCGCCGTGTCGATGGTCAGGCCGCTGCCCCTCTTCTCCAGGGTCGAGAGCGCCTGGGCGATGAACGGAAACTTCTGGATGGTGGTGATGACGATGGGCGTGCCTTGGGACAGGGCGCGGGCGAGCTGCTGGGTGTCCTCGTCGATCTTCTCGACCACGCCGGTCTTGTGCTCGAACTGGTAGATGGTCGCCTGCAACTGCTGATCGAGCACCCGCCGGTCGGTGACCACGACGACCGAGTGAAACACCTTCTCGTCCTGCGCGTCGTGCAGGCTCGCCAGCCGGTGGGCGAGCCAGGCGATCGAGTTCGACTTGCCGGAACCGGCCGAGTGCTGGATCAGGTAGTTGCGGCCCGAGCCGTGGGCCTTCGCGTGGGCCACCAGCCTGCGAACGGCGTCGAGCTGGTGGTAGCGCGGGAAGATCATCGTCTCCTTGCGCACGGTGCGCACGCCCTTGTCGGTCTTGACCTGCTTCTCCTTCACTTCCAGGTGCATGAAGCGTTGCAGGATCTCCAACAGGCTATTGGCCTCCAGCACCTCGTCCCAGAGGTAGTGGGTCCGCCAGTTCCCTTCCGCCGGCGGGTTGCCCGCCCCGTGATTGTGGCCCCGGTTGAAAGGCAGAAAATGGGTCTCCTTGCCCCTCAGCCGGGTCGTCATCCACACCTCGTCCGGGTCCACGGCGAAGTGGACCAGGGCGCGCTTCTTGAAGGCGAACAACAGATCGCGCTCGTCCCGCTCGTGCGCGTATTGCCGCATCGCATCGGCGGCGCGCTGCCCGGTCAGCGGGTTCTTCAGCTCGGCGGTCACGACAGGGATGCCGTTGACGGCCAGGGTGACATCGATGATGCAGCGGCGGTGCCTGTTGGCATCCGGACCCTGCGCCTGCTTCATCACCGAGGTAAAGCCGACCTGGCGCGCAATCGTCAGCCGGTTCTTCGCGTAGCGCTCGGCCGCCTCGGGATTCATGCCGGTGTTCGGCCGAAACCAGGCCATCCGAAAGGTCTTGCCGTAGCACTTGAACCCGTGACGCAGGACGTGGAGCGTCCCCTTGAGGTCCAACTCCTTGGCCAGGCTGTCGAGCACGGTCGCGGCGGCCTTGTCCCCCAGCAGCGCCTCCAGCGCGGCCCACTTGGCCGGCTGGCTGTCCTTCAGGAAGCCGGTGACATCGTCGGGGAAGAGGGCCAGGGCCGCGTCGAAGTCCTTCGGCCCGCGCTTTTCGTAACCGCCCGCGCTCGTCAGGCCGGCCTCAATTGCACTCTCGAACGCGGCCTCGTCATGCCCCGACATCAGCTCTCCCTCGCAAACTCATAACGCACATGCAGTGACTTCAGCATGGCATCGGAGTCGATAATGTAAGTCGGCTCTGGCGTCATGGCAGGTCCACACCAAGACGGCGTGCGAACTCCTGGAAGGTGCCGCCATGCAGCCCGGTCAGGTCGTAGGCATCCTTGAACCCGATCCGCCCCTCCTTGGCCGCGCGCATCACCTGGACGGCGAACAGCCGGCCTACGCGCAGATTCTGGTTGTTGTAGAAACTGCCGCCGCCGGTGCCCTGGGGCTTTTGCCTTTTCTCGCGCTGGACATAAGCATCGTAGAAATCGAAAAACGCCGCGCGGTCCGTCAGCCCCAAGTCCATGGCCCGGCGTCCTATGACAATGGGGCTGACCTTGAATTCGCTTGCGAGCGTCTCGGACGGCGAGGCATCGCGCTTCACCCGCGTCCACAGCGCCTGCAGTTCCGCCGCCGGTACGAGAAACTCCGCGGCGGCACGGTCGCAGAAGGTCTCCACGCGGCCGCCATCGGGAAAGATGCCGGGAAACCCGGAAAGCCCCGCCCCTTTGGCGCCAAGCCAGATATGGGCCAGCTCATGGGCCAGCGTGAACATCTGGGCCGACTTGGCATCCGCGCCATTGACGAAGATCAGCGGCGCCAGATCGTCCGTCAGCGCGAAACCTCGGAACTCCTCGACGTTCAGCCGGCGGTGGGTGTCGTTGCCGACGATGCCGTTGATCACCGCGATGACGCCCAGTTCCTCGATCGCGGCACGGAGGGCGCTCACGGCCTCCTGCCAGGTCCGCACCCGCGCGGCCCAGCCGCCGCCAAGCCCAAACAGGCGACGCATCTCCCGCCCGACCGCTCCCGGGTCGTCGGACAGTTGGGCGCTGCCGACGAAGGCGAGCGGCTCCGCATCGCCCTCGAGCCGCTCCTCGCGCAGCCATGCCTGGCGGCGCTGCATGGCGTAGATCGTGTCCAGCAGGTCCGGACTGATCGCGCCCGACTGCCGACTGCCCAAGGTGCGGAAGTCCGGGATCGGCATCGGCAGGTCCGGCGGCTCCGGCAGGAACAGGAAGCCAAAGGGGACGTGGGTGGCCTTGGCGAAGGCCTCCAGTTGGTTGAAGGTCGGCGACGACTCCCCGCGCTCCCAGGCGGCGAGCTTCGGGAAGCGGCCGATGAGGTCTTCGATAGGCAGGCCGGCGCGCTCGCGTGCCCAGCGCAGCAGATCGGGTTTGACGGTGACTCGGATCATGCTTTCCGGTCCGAATCGTCTCGCGGGCCTTGAGCAACGGGCTCTTCGACGATCCGGCCATCGCGCCAGACGAGCAAGACGCCGGTAGTGGCTCGGGCCCGTTGACGCGCGCGCTCGGCGGCACGTCGCATGGCCGTCAAAGCGGCTTGGAAATCGTCTTCTCGCTCGGAAGTCTCATTGCGCATCATCACCCCGAAAACACCAGGTCTACCGGCACCGCCAGCGTCCGCTGCCGCGCCTCGTCCATCGCGGTCAGATCCGCGTCCGACAAGGCGACCTCACGGCCAAGGGCGGACAGCGCATCCCCCAGCCGTTGCGGGCCGGGAGCCTTGACCGCCTCTCGGCCAGTATGGCGCAGACCTCCCCCTCGGTGCTGCGGCCATGCTCGGCGGCGCACAGCCGCAGTGCCCGGTGCACATGGTCCGGCAGATTGCGGACCATCAGGGTCGCCATGCCGGCTGCCTCTCGATTGCTGTCATTGACGGCAAATCTAGTCGAAGAGCCGCGCCGAAACAACAGCTTGCGCTGAATTACCAGTTTGCCCTCTCGTTGTCATGCTCAAGCCTCGGAATACCCGTTGGACGCTCAAGCGTCCCGAGCCTCGTAGGATGCGGTGACGATTAGGAACCGCATCAATCGCGAACGATGCGGTTCGCAAGCTCACCGCATCCTACGGCCCTCAGGCCACCGGCCGCCAACCGATCGATTTCCTCGAGCATCAATCGCCCGGCGCGATAGGCGGCGGCTTCCGGCTTGAACGGACTCAAACCCGCAGCGATCAGGTCGGCGTTCACGAACTCAGGGCAATCGGCTTCGACAGGCAGGAATTCGCGCGCGAAGGTGGTCTTACCGGTGCCATTGGATCCGGCGATGATCAGGACGCGAGGTTGGTTGCGTGCGATGGCCATGGGCGCAGTCAGCGCAGTTCCGCGATCTGGCCGGTGACGGCGGCGGTGATCAGCGCGGCGCGATATTCCGAAAGCATATCGATCGAGCTACGGATCTGCTTCGCGGCCGCATCGGTCGCAGCGGCTCGCTCGAAGACGAAGGATGCTATTTCCCTCTGTTCTTCAATCGGTGCTACACAGATTTCAAGACCCGCTGCGATCCCCTGATAGATCGTCTTATGGGTTGAGCCGCTTGTGCTCTCCTCAAACTTTTGCCTCATACTCCTGAACAAGAGGAGAAGATACTCGGAAGTCAGCTTGGGGCCGCATACCCAGTTCCAGAAGTCCTGCGTGGTAGCCATCGGCTGCGGCATGATCCCAGAAAAGCCAATCGAGGCAGTGCGAGAGAAAACCACTGTTCCGGCCGGGAGCAGTTCCGCTGCCGAGTTGGCGAGACCCATTTCACTAATCTTTTCGGCTGTCTCTTCCAGATACCAGCGGGTCCCATCCCGCAATTGCCAAACGTCAGCGAGCGTGAACCACGGGATGGTGCATTCGTCCCAATAGTCTGGTTTGGAGCGCGAAGGGGTGTGTCCTGTTTTCATCTGAGCGAAGCGACGTATGTTGCCCTTTTCCCAATGCGCCGGGATGTCGCCAAGCCAGTCGATGCCGGAGGGTTTCAGGGGGGCGTCGGGATTGAGGCCCTTGGTGACGGCGCGGGTGATGAGGGCCTGGCGCTTCTCGGCCAGCCGGTCCAGCAGCGCACGCTTCTTCTCGATCAGCGCGTCGATCCGCGCCGTCTTCTCATCCAGAAACCGCGCAATCCGCCGTTGCGTGTCGAGCGGGGGCAGCGGCGGCATCCAATCCTTTATGAAGCTCTCATCGATTCGCTTCTGCCCCCCAGCTCCGTACATCTCCGACTCGCCAAGCTTTCTAAAATCATCTGCGATCGACACATAGAACAGGAAGCGCCGGTCTATGCTCGGCCCTGCCCGGACAACGTGCAGCTCGGTCGTCCCGAAGGCGACCCCGTTGGTGAGCCCCTCGGCGAGGGCACCCTTTCCATTTTCGAAGCAGGGCGTGATCTTCGCGATACATAGGTCGCCGTCCGCGAAGTATGTGTAGCCGTTGTAGACCTCCTGCAGTTCTCGCACCTCCTCTAGCTTGAGACCTCCGTACTCGCCGACAGCGTCCATCGGGACGAACGAGACGAGTTCGCCAGGTTCCATGTCCAGGGAAGACTTCTTGGGGTTCAGATGCACATCGAATCGAAGACGGCGGCGCGTCCAACTTTTCGGCAAATTGCCATACGCGGGAAAGGCCTTCTCTGCGACTGTCGTCACGCCGCCAAACCCCTCAGCAGCCGCATAGTCTCCCCCTCGAGCCGGGCGATGTCCGCCTCGATCTCATCGAGCGGGCGCGGCGGCTTGTAGACGTAGAAATGCCGGTTGATCGGGATCTCGTAGCCGGCCCGGTTTTTCCCGCTCATGTTGGCCAGACGCTTTTGCGTCGCCAGGATCTGACTTGACGCTGGAGCGTCCGGACTTGCACCCACGCTGGAGCGCGGGCGCCAGATGCAACTACAACGTGGCTTCAACATTGCTAGGCGGCCGTCGGCGCCAGGGCCTTGGTTTCCCGGTCCACCTGCTCCGGCGCAAGCTTCCCGATCGCCAGGAGATCGTTCGATAGGCTTTGGCGCTCTCGGTCCCGGCGCGCGCGCTCGAGACGCTCACGCAGTGCGACAATCACCGCTGTCGTCTTGGATTCGCCGGTCAGGCGGGTCAGTTTGGCAACCAGCGCATCGGCCTCAGGACTCTTGATATTCAGCGACACAGCGATTTCCCATTTGCAGAGACTTGTTCCTTCTTTCTACCGTCTGGACCAGGCTCACTCGAGCCGCGCCGCGGAGTTAAGGCTTCGCAAGCTGGTCGCTCACGATCCGGTTCAGGCTGACATTCGCCTCGGCGGCACGAATGGCGAGTCGTCGATGTAGTTCCGGAGTGATCCGCACCTGGAATCGTCCCGAGTACTCGCGGTCGGCGATGGGTACGGGCGGCGTTTCACCCGTCGCTTGCATCTCTACAACGACATCGGCAACCAAGCCGGTGATACCTTCCAGAGCGCCGGCCTGACTTTCGTCCAGATGTGACAGGCTCGGGAATTCGGCGCACAGACCGACGAACTCACCGTCCTCGGCAGACCAGATGACGCGATAGGTGTAGTGCTTTGGATCAACCATTCTCGAGCCTATCGATTGCGGCGAGGACCTGCTTAACCTGGTACGCCTTCGCCTGTCCGCCGCGATCTTGGATGTTGACCCTGGGGTCGCCCGGCGTGCGTGTCTTGAAGACAAGATGGCTGCCGAACTGACACGGGGTGCCAAAGTAGGGCTCGCACAGCTTGCGGAGATCCGCGAACCGCAGATTCGCGGGGTTTGCTTGCGCTTCCTGTCGGATCTTATCAAGGCGACCCATTGGGGCAGTGTAGTTGCGCTATTGATACTAAACAATCAGGCTGTAGAGAGGATGAGGCCCGTAGGTCGGGTTAGCCCCCCGCGGGGGCGTAACCCGACGGCCGACACCGTGGCGCCCTCCGAGGCCCCTGTCGGGTTACGGCGCGTGCCATCCTTTGTCTTACCCGGACCGCCGTGCCAGCGCGCCTAACCCGACCTACGGGCCGTGCCATCGGCGCAGGCGACGCCGGCGGATCAGAACGGATCCGTCGTGCGAGCGCGAGGTTTCTCGCTCGCCCACCCCACAGCCCACTCATGCGACGAGCCCCTTCAGCAGCCCGGCGATCTCCCCTTCGAGCCGGGCGATGTCCGCCTCGATCTCATCGAGCGGGCGCGGCGGCTTGTAGACGTAGAAATGCCGGTTGATCGGGATCTCGTAGCCGACCTTGGTCTTGTCGTAGTCCACCCAGGCATCCGGCACATGGGGCAGCACCTCGCGCGCGATGTAGGCGTCGATCTCATCGCGAAAGGCCGCGATCAGCCGGTCGTTGGGTTTGTCCGGGCCGAAGTCCATGGGCAGGGGCAGCGCGGTGCCGGGCGGGAGCGGGATGTTCTCGGTGTCGCGCAGCTCGCTGTCGGGCTCTGGGCGCCCCTTGCCGTCGCGGCAGATCTCGGCGTCCGGGTCGCGCTCGCCGAGGGCGGCCAAGATGGCCTTCTTGAGCGGGGCCGGGAGCTTGAGGCCGGCGCGCTTCACGGCCCGTGTCAGGTCGGCATCGAAGGCGGCGCGGTCCCTGTAGCGGCCGTTGCCTTCGAGGGTCGCGAGCAGGTCGCGGATGGCGTCCTGTTGCTTGCGGCCTGCCGCCTCCTCGCGCTCGACCTGGGCCTGGTCCTTGCGCTTCTTCGAGACGGCGAGATTGGCGAAGGCGGTCTGCTCGTCGAGCCTGGCGATGCGCTCCGGGGTCGCCTCGAAGTGCATGCGCAAGGGGCGCTCGACCGTGACCTTGAGGAAGCCGAATTCCCGGTTCTCGAAGATGCGCGAGATGACGCGAGTCTCGGTCTGCCCATTGATCTGGACCTCCGCGGTCTCGCCGTCCCGGTAGTTGCCGTAGACGCGGGTGAGGAAGCGGATCTGCTCCTCGCTGATCTCGTTGCGCTTGTTGTTGAGGCTCTTCTTCATCTTCTGGAAGAACCGGGTGCCGTCGATGAGCTGCACCTTGCCGCGCCGCTCGGGCGGCTTGCGGTTCGTGACCAGCCAGACGTAGGTGAAGATGCCGGTGTTGTAGAAGAGCTGGTCCGGCAGGGCGACGATGGCGTCGAGCCAGTCGTTCTCGATGATCCAGCGGCGGATGTTGGAGGGGCCGGAGCCGGCGTCGCCGGAGAAGAGCGGCGAGCCGTTGAAGACGATGGCGATCTTGGAGCCCGGTTGATCCTCGTCTCCGTCGGCATGGGGGTGCATCTTGGCGATCATGTGCTGGAGGAACAGCAGCGAGCCGTCGTTGATGGCCGGCAGGCCGGCGCCGAAGCGGCCCGCCAGCCCCAGGGTCTTGTGCTCGTTCTCGACCTGGGTCTTCTGGTCCTTCCACTCGACGCCGAAGGGCGGGTTGGCGAGCATGTAGTGGAAGCGTTTGCCCTGGAATCCATCGCGGGTCCTGCCGTCGCCCAGGGTATCGCCGAGCACGATGCTGCTGGTGTCCTCGTCCTTGATGAGCATGTCCGAGCAGCAGATGGCCCAGGACTCGTCGTTGTACTCCTGGCCGTGCAGGGCGAGTTGGGCGCGCGCGTTCTGGGAGAGGATCAGCTTCTCGGATTCGGAGAGCATGCCGCCGGTGCCGCAGGCGGGATCGTAGATGGTGCGGTAGATGCCGGGTTTGTAGACGTCCTGCTCGCCGGTGTAGATGAGGTTCGCCATCAGGCGGATGACCTCGCGCGGGGTGAAGTGATCGCCGGCCTCCTCGTTGGCCTGCTCGTTGAAGCGCATCACCAGATGCTCGAACAGGTAGCCCATCTGGAGGTTGTCGATGCGGTCGGGATGGAGATCGACGGAGGCCAGGCCCTTGACGAGGGTGAAGAGCCGGTTGCTGGCGTCCAGCTTCTCGATCTGATCGGCGAACTTGAAGCGCTCGAAGATGCTCCGGGCGGTCGGCGAGAAGCCGTTGATGTAGGCGACCAGATTCGGCGCGATGTTCTCCGCGTCGCCGAGCAGGCGCTCGAAGGTGTAGGGGCTCGTGTTGTAGAGCGGATGCTTGCGGTTCGGATCGGCGGCCTTGCCGAGCAGGCGATCCATGGCCGCCTCGGGCATCTGCTGGGCCTCCAGCTTCTCCCGCTGCCTCAGCACGGCATCCTTGGTCGGCTCCAGGACGCAGTCGAGCCGGCGCAGGACGACCATGGGAAGCATCACCAGGCGGTACTGAGGCGGCCGATACGGACCCCGGAGCCGGTTCGCGATCTCCCAGATCTTCCCTTTCAGCTCTTCGTGCGTCTGTGCATTCAACGGCGGTTGTCCTTGTTTCTGACTTCGGCCACGGTCGGCGCCATGCGGTCTTCGTTCTGATGCTTGCTCACTGCTCTCCCGCCCCGGTCTTCGATGTTGGCGGTTCGATGGGGATGCCATGACGCCCGCAGTGGTCCCGGATCAGCACCTCGACCATGTTGGCGATGGAGCGGTGCTCCTGCTGGGCGGCGGTGCGCAGCGCCTCCTTCAGCGCGGGGTCGATGCGGAAGGTCAGCGTAGCGGTCTTGGTACTGGGCATGGCGGCCCTCGGCGTCGCGCTGCGAATGTACTGTAGTGCCTGGAAGAAAACCCCGTTGAATTCAAAAAAACCGCTGGCCTCATGCCGCCCCGGCGGCGGCTTTTCATTCGGATCGAGGCCGTCAGCGAGGAATACGGGGGGGCGATGTGAATTGCTTTCA
>NZ_NRRW01000046.1 GCF_016583835.1 Thiococcus pfennigii
GTCGTCGAAGCTTGGTCTGGCCGAATTCCCAGGCTAGTCCAATTTCTAACCTAGGGGGAACATGTTATGGATTATGTTGGTGATTTCACCACTCATGCCGACGTTGCCATCATCATACTGAAGACCTTCACGCTCTTTTTCCTGAGCCTGGTCTTCTACCTGCGTCGCGAGGACAAGCGCGAGGGCTATCCGCTGGTGCACAGCAACGGCCGGGTGATCCGGGGCTTCCCGCCCATGCCCAAGCCGAAGACCTACCTGCTGCCCCACGGGGCCGGCACGGTGACGACCCCGCGCGTGCGCGCGGAGCCGGAGGTGGTCAACGCCACCCCGATCGCTTCGGCCTTCGGCTCCCCGCAGGAGCCGATCGGCGACCCGATGCTGGCCGGTGTCGGCCCGGGCTCCTCGGCGATGCGCGAGGAGGTGCCGGACCTGACGCTCGAGGGTGAGCCGAAGATCGTGCCGATGCGCGTGGCCACCGAGTTCTCGATCCCGGCGCGCGATCCCGATCCGCGCGGCCTGCCGGTGGTGGGTGCCGACGGCGAGCAGGGCGGTACCGTGACCGACGTGTGGGTCGACCGTTCCGAGCCGCAGACCCGCTACCTGGAGGTCGAGGTGGCCGGTGGTCGCCGGGTGCTGCTGCCGACCCCGATGCTGCGCATCAAGGGCAAGGGCGAGAAGCGTCGCGTCATCGTCAGCTCGATCCTCGGCTCGCAGTTCGCCAATGTGCCGGGCACCGCGAACCCCGATCAGGTCACGCTGCGCGAAGAGGATCGCATCAGCGCCTACTACGCCTGCGGTCAGCTCTACGCCACGCCGTCGCGGCGCAAGGCGGTCTTTATATGAGTGACTTCGAGACCGAGCCTGTGCGCGGTCTCCCGGAGCTCCTCCCCAAGGGGGAGGAGGTCCTCTGGCAAGGTGCGCCCCATTGGGGCGCACTGGCCGTCCGCGTGTTTCAGGCCAGGAAGATGGCCATCTATTTCGCCTTGCTCTTCTTCTGGCGGATCGGCGTCTCGCTGTTCTCCGGTATGCCGGTCGATGAGGCGATCCAGGCGGCCCTGCCGGTCATCATGCTCAGTCTCGCCCCGGTCGGTTTCCTGGCGGGGATGGGTTGGCTCACCAGCTATGTGTCCGTCTATACGATCACGACGCGACGGGTCGTGATGCGCATCGGTATCGTCTTCTCGATCAACGTCAACATCCCATTCAAGACCATCACGTCGGCGGACCTCAGGACCTACCGCAAGGGCAACGGCGATATCTGGTTGACGCTCGCCCCGGCCGGCCAACGGGTTTCCTACGTGGCGCTCTGGCCCCATGTCCGTCCCTGGCGCTTCACGCCCGTCCAGCCGATGCTGCGTGGGGTGCCGAAGGCCGCCGAGGTCGCCGAGATCCTGGCCAACGCCCTGAAGACCTCGCTCGATGAGGACGAGGCGGCCAAGGGCAAGGAGGATGGCGCGGCGGTGGCCGAGAAAGAGACGCGTGCCATGCCGGCGACGAATGCCGGTCAGTGACCGAGGGGACATCGTGAGCGAGCAAGAGAAAGAACAGGAGAAGAGGGTACGCAGGGGGCCGCCGATCGCCTTCTTCATGATTCTCGCCGGCCTGATCGGTCTGGCCGTCTTCATCGTCTCGACCTCGGAGCGCATCACGCCCGAGGATCGGGCGGCGGCCCAGGAACCGTCGGCGCCCGTGGTCGCGAGCCTGGACGTGCGCTTCGTGATGCAAGAGGATGGCTCCGTGGGGGTCTACGACGCCACCACCGGCGAGCGCATCGATACCCTGTTGCCGGGGCACGACAAGTTCCTCCAGCAGCTGCTGGAGAAGTACGGCCGAGACCGAGAGAAGGTCGGCGTGGCGCCCGACGAGCCCTATCGGCTGATGCAACTCGCCGATGGGCGGGTCACCTTCAGGGACCTGGTCACCGGCAACAAGCTCGACAACGTGTGGGCCTTCGGCACAGAGAACGTCAAGCCCTTCCTGCGGCTCCTGCAGGAATCGGAAAGGCCCTGACGTGGGCGAGGCATCGCTGATGACCGCCTGCCCGTGCGGCGGCGCGGCCCGTGCGCCGCGTCGCCGGCCCGCGTCCTCGTCCGCCCCGACCGGGCCCGTGCGCGCCCCGCGCGACGCCGGGGCCCCGTTCCTCGTCGCCGGCCGCCGGCCGCGCTGAACCGATCCCGTTCGATGGCACTGTACGGTCTGGCGGTCCTCTATGCGCTGCTGGTGTGGTGGTTGAGCACCGGGGTGGTGCTCTACCTCAATCGGTTGCCGCGTCGCACCTACCGATGGAGCCTGCTCGGCGCGACGCTCCTGCTCGTCTTCTCGCTCAGCGCCCTCGTCGGGCACAGCGCGTCGGCCGAGGTCGGCGACGCCTACCTCGCGTTCACCTACGCGGTGCTCATCTGGGGCTGGCTGGAGATGACCTACTTCATGGGGTGGATCACCGGTCCGCACAAACACCCCTGTCCGGTCGGCTCGAGCAACTGGCAACGCTTCACCCTCGCCGTCCAGGTCAGCCTCTACCATGAACTGGTCGTCGTCGGCTTGGCCGCGCTGATCGTCTGGTTGACCTGGGGGCAGCCCAATCAGGTGGGCACCTGGACCTATCTGGTGCTCTGGTGGATGCGCTGGAGCGCGAAGCTCAATCTCTTCTTCGGGGTGCCGAACCTCAACGAGGACTGGCTGCCCGAGCACCTGCGGTTGCTGGTCAGTTTCATCAAGAAGAAGCCGATCAATCTTCTCTTCCCGCTCTCGGTGACGGTCGCCACGGTCGTCGTCGCGCTGTTGATGGAGCGGGCGCTGTCGACCGGGGTGTCCGATTTCTCGGCGGTCTCGTTGACGCTGATCGCGACGCTGCTCGCGCTCGGCATCCTCGAGCACTGGTTTCTGGTCCTACCGCTGGCCGACTCGGCCCTCTGGAAGTGGGCGCTGCGCGCCGACGCCGAGGAGTCGGTCGATCCCCCGGCAGAGACGGGCGACGACGGCGATGGGATCGAGCGTCTGGTGGCCGAGCGGTGCCCGCTCGGCGAACGCGGGGATCAGGCGCCGCCTGGCGGCGGGCGCCCACGCCCTGTCGTGCGATCTCCAACTTGACCGGGGTTCGGCGCGCGGCTAGTGTCCCGTGCGGGTCGTCGAGGCAGGGGCCCCGCGACCGGAGCGACCCGATAGGGTCGGGCGATTGGTGCGGTGTCGACTCGGGTCGTCGCCGGCATTCATACAACGAGCGATCTGGGCGGGCGATGAACGGCCTGCGTGTCGCGCGCCGGACTCGGCGCGGGCGGTTGCGCGTCGCCGAGGATGGCCACGGCGAGGCCGGCGGTGGGTGCGCCGGTCGCCCGCGGTGACGAGCCGCGGCGTCTCTAAACACTATATGGTTTGACTATGTCCGTCGTATTTCCCTTCTCGGCGATCGTCGGTCAGGACGAGATGAAGATGTCGATCCTGATCGCGGCGGTCGATCCATCGGTCGGTGGCGTCCTGGTCTTCGGCGATCGCGGCACCGGCAAGTCCACGGCGATCCGCGCGCTGGCCGCGCTGCTGCCGAAGATGCGCGCGGTCGTCGGCTGCGCGTACAACTGCGACCCCGAGGCGCCCGACAGCGGCCTGTGCGCGGCCTGTCGCGACGCGCGGGCCACTAAGGCGTCTCTGAAGAGCCATCAGACGCCCGTGCCCGTCGTCGATCTGCCGCTCGGGGCGACCGAGGACCGCGTCATCGGCGCGCTCGACCTCGAGAGCGCCCTGACGCGCGGCGAGAAGGCCTTCGAGCCCGGCCTGTTGGCGCGTGCACACCGGGGCTTCCTCTACATCGACGAGGCCAACCTCCTCGAGGACCATCTGGTCGACGCGCTGCTCGACGTGGCCGCCTCGGGGCAGAACGTCGTCGAGCGCGAGGGGCTCAGTGTCCGCCACCCGGCGCGCTTCGTCCTCGTCGGCAGCGGCAACCCGGAGGAGGGCGAGCTGCGCCCGCAGCTGCTCGACCGCTTCGGCCTGTCGGTCGAAGTGAAGACCCCGGAGGATCTTGAGACCCGCATGACGGTCGTGCGCCGGCGCGACGAGTTCGAGCGCGATCCGGAGGCCTTCGTCGCCAAGTGGAAGCGCAAGGATGGCAAGATCCGCCGCCAGCTCGAGTCGGCGAAGGCCAACCTGCGCGATGTCACCGTGCCCGATCCGACACTCGAGCGTGCCGCGCAGCTCTGCATGGCGCTGGGCACCGACGGCCTGCGCGGCGAGTTGACGCTGATCCGCGCCGCCCGCGCACTGGCGGCCCTGGAGGGTGACGACTCGGTCGGCGATACCCACTTGAAGCGCATCGCCGCGCCGGCGCTGCGCCACCGGCTGCGTCGCAATCCACTCGATGACGCCGGCTCGACGACGCGAGTCGAACGGGCCGTGGAGGAGCTCTTCGGGGCATGAGCGGCGGAGCTCCCGAGGTCTCGCGCTGGGACGACGCGGCCCTGGCGGCGACCCTCCTCGCGATCGACCCGATCGGGCTCGGCGGTGTCGCGCTGCGTGCGCTGGCCGGGCCGGTGCGCGAGCGTTGGCTCGAGCTGCTCCAGGAACTGCTGTCCGAGGGGACGGCCCTGCGGCGTATCCCCCTGCATGTCACGGACGGGCGCCTGCTTGGTGGGCTCGACCTGGCGGCCACGTTGCGCTCGGGGCGGCCCGTCGCCGAGCGCGGCCTGCTCGTCGAGGCCGATGGCGGTGTCGTGGTCCTGGCGATGGCCGAGCGCGTCTCGCCGACGACGGCGGCGCGTCTGACCGCGGCCCTGGATGTCGGCGAGGTGGTGCTCGAGCGCGACGGGTTGGCGTTGCGCACGCCGGCGCGCTTCGGCGTCGTCGCCCTCGACGAGGGCGTTGCCGACGACGAGCGCCTGCCGACGGCGCTGCTCGACCGCCTCGCGATCCCGCTCGATCTGACCGAGATCGCCCCGCGCGAGGCGGTCGGGTCCCTCTTCGATGCCGACGACGTAGTCGCGGCGCGCGCTCGGCTGGCGCAGGTGCAGGCCGGCGAGGCCGCGATCGAGTCGCTCTGCGCGGCCGCGGTGGCCCTGGGCATCGGCTCCCTGCGCGCCTCGCTGCACGGGCTGCGGGTCGCGCGGGCCGCTGCGGCACTGGCCGGTCGCGACGAGGTGACGGACGCCGACCTCGCGGTCGCCGGTCGTCTGGTGCTCGCGCCGCGGGCGACCGTCCTGCCGATGGCCGAGCCGCCGCCGGATCAGGAGGTGCCCGAGGACTCGCCGCCGCCGCCCGAGGACGAGCCGCCGTCCAATGAGGAGCAGTCCGAAGAGGAGACGACGATCGACGAGCAGACCCTGACGGATCTGGTCCTCGAGGCGGCCAAGGCGGCGATGCCGGCGCACCTGCTGGCTCAGCTCGCGATGGCCGGGCGCAGCCGCGGGCGCTCGCGCTCCAGCGGCAAGGCCGGGATGATCCAGCAGGGGTCTCTGCGCGGCCGCCCGGCCGGGGTGCGCCGCGGCGAGCCGCGGGCCGGGGCGCGGATGAATGTCGTCGAGACGCTGCGTGCGGCGGCCCCCTGGCAGCGGCTGCGCCGCGCCGAGTCGCAGGCCGAGGGCCGCGAGGGTCGGCCGCGCGTGGAGGTGCGTGCCGAGGACTTTCGCATCACCCGCTACAAGCAGCGCTCGGAGACGACGACCATCTTCGTCGTCGATGCCTCCGGCTCTTCCGCCCTGCATCGGCTCGCCGAGGCCAAGGGGGCCATCGAGTTGCTGCTCGCCGACTGCTATGTGCGTCGCGACCGGGTGGCACTGATCGCCTTTCGCGGCCGCGAGGCCGAACTCCTGCTGCCGCCGACCCGCTCGCTGGTGCGGGCCAAGCGCAGCCTCGCGGGGCTGCCCGGCGGGGGCGGCACGCCGCTCGCCGCCGGGCTCGATGCGGCGGTTGCCCTGGCCGACGGCGTGCGTCGGCGCGGTGGCACGCCGGTCCTGGTCCTGTTGACCGACGGGCGCGCCAACATCGCCCGCGACGGCACTGGCGGGCGGGCGCGGGCCGAGGAGGAGGCGATGGTCTCGGCCCGCCTCGTGCGCGCCGCCGAGTTGACGGCCCTGCTCGTCGATACCTCGCCGCGCCCGCAAGAGAAGGCCGCGCAACTGGCCGGCGAGATGGGCGCGACCTATCTGCCGCTGCCGTATGCCGATGCCAGCGTCGTCTCGCGCGCGGTCCAGGCGGCCGGGCAGGGCTGAAATGGGGATGATCGGCGGCTCGCCGCGGTGAGGCCGTGACGGGCCGGCTGGTCTGGGGGCGCGACGGCGGCGATTGGCCGAATCGCGAGCACAGCCGCTTCGTCTCGGCCGCCGGGCTGCGCTGGCACGTCCAGCGGATGGGGACCGGCCCGACCCTGGTGCTGGTCCACGGCACGGCCGCCTCGACGCACTCCTGGGGCGGGCTGATGCCCCACCTCGCCGAGCACTTCTCGCTCGTGGCGATGGACCTGCCCGGCCACGGCTTCAGTGGCCCGGCACCCGCCTATCGGCTGTCGCTGCCCGGGATGGCCCGTGCCCTCGACGGGCTGCTCGGGGTCCTCGGCGTGCGCCCGGCGGTGGTCGTCGGCCACTCGGCCGGGGCCGCGATCCTTGCCCGGATGTGCCTCGATGGTCGTCTGGCACCGCGCGCCCTGGTCAGCCTCAATGGGGCCTTCCTGCCCTTCGGCGGCCTCGCCGCGCACCTCTTCTCGCCCCTCGCCAAGCTCCTCGCCCGCACCGGCTGGATCCCCTGGTTGATCTCGCGCCAGGCCGCCCGGCCAGGGGCCATCGAACGGTTGGTCCGGGGCACTGGCTCGCACCTCGATGCCGACGGCATGGCCCGTTACCGGTCCCTGGTCTGCTCGCCCGGGCACGTCGCGGCGACCGTCGCGATGCTCGCCAACTGGGACCTGCGGGCGCTCGGGCGCGAGTTGGCGCAGCTCCCCGTCGAGCTCTACCTGGTCGCGGCCGCGGGCGACCGTGCCGTGCCGCCGCGCGAGGCGCGACGCATCGCCGCAGCGCTCGGGCCGCGCGCCCGGCTGGTGTCGTTGCCAGGCTATGGCCATCTGGCCCACGAGGAAGACCCGATCGAGGTGGCCGGGCGAATCCGCGAGATCGCCGCCCGCGTCGGCCTAGTGGGCACGGCAGGGCATTGACCGGGCGGGGTTGTCGCGCGCGGCCGCCGGGCGCAGACTGTCCACCCAGCGACGGTGGCGAGCCGACGGTCCGGCCGAAGATCGGCGAGGCCGCGCAGGTCGGGTCAGGCGCGCCGGCACGGGGTTGTCGACGGACGACGGGCTCGCGCGCGCCGTAACCCGGCATCGGCCTGAGGCGGACGGGCGGCGCGGTTGCCGATGTCGCGCGACTCGCTGCTATAATGTCAGATGTTCTTGACACCAGATTGAGAAACGAAAGTTGACAGACGCAGTGCCACAGGCGACCGCCAAGGGTCGCGATAGGGCGGCCCCGCACGCGGTCGTGATCGGGAGCGGCTTCGGCGGTCTGGCCGCGGCGGTGCGCCTGGGTGCCCGGGGCTATCGGGTGACGGTGCTTGAACGGCTCGACGCCCCCGGCGGGCGGGCCTACGTCTTCCGGCAGGATGGCTTCACCTTCGATGCCGGGCCGACCATCATCACGATGCCCTCGCTGCTCGAGGAGCTCTGGCAGCTGTGCGGCCGGCGCCTGGCCGACGACATCGAGCTGCGCCCGGTATCGCCCTTCTACCGCATCCGCTTCCACGACGGTGCCACCTTCGATACCTCGGGCGACGCCGAGGCGATGCGCCGCGAGATCGAACGCTTCTCGCCAGGCGACGTCGCCGGCTACGAGCGTTTTCTGAAGGTCAGCGAAGAGACCTACAAGATCGGCTTCGAGCAGCTCGCCCACGTACCGTTCGACTCCGTCATGGATATGGTGCGGATCGCGCCAGATCTGCTGCGCCTCCAGGGCCACCGCAGCATCTACGGCGTCGTCTCCAAGTATGTGAAGGACGACCGCCTGCGCTTCGCGCTGAGCTTCCACCCGCTGTTCGTCGGCGGCAATCCGTTCAACGTGACCGCGATCTACAGCATGATCGCCTTCCTCGAGCGGCGCTGGGGGGTGCACTTCGTGATGGGGGGCACCGGGCGGCTGGCCGAGGGCCTGGTCGACCTGATCGAGGGCCAGGGCGGGACGATCCGCTACGACGCGGAGGTCACCTCGATCCTCCTCGACGGCCGGCGCGCACGCGGGGTGCGGCTCGCCTCGGGCGAGGAGATCCCGGCCGATATCTTCGTCTCCAACGCCGACGTCGCCTGGACCTACAGCAAGCTACTGCCGCCGGAGGTGCGCCGGCGCTGGACGGACCGGCGCCTAGCCCGTTCGCGCTACTCGATGAGCCTGTTCGTCTGGTACTTCGGGACGGCGCGTCAGTACCCGGACGTGCCGCATCACTCGATCCTGGTCGGGCCGCGCTACCGCGAGCTCCTCGAGGATATCTTCAAGCGCAAGGTCCTGGCCCCCGATTTCAGCCTCTATGTGCATCGCCCGACGGCCACCGATCCAACCCTCGCCCCCCCCGGCTGCGACACCTTCTACGCCCTCTCGCCGGTGCCGCACATGGAGAGCGGGGTCGACTGGCGCGAGCAGGCCGAGCCCTATCGGCGCGCGATCGCGGCCCATCTGAGCGAGACGATCCTCCCGGGGCTCGAGGGGCAGGTCGTCAGTTCGCGGATGATCACGCCGCTCGATTTCCGCGACCGGCTCCTGTCGATGCACGGGGCGGCCTTCAGCCTCGAACCGGTACTTTGGCAAAGTGCCTGGTTCCGCCCCCATAATCGTAGTGAAGATGTTGAAGGACTCTATTTCGTCGGTGCGGGGACCCACCCCGGGGCCGGGGTGCCCGGCGTCATCTCCTCCGCGCGCGTCCTCGATACGGTGGTGCCAGATGCAAGAGACCAAGCTTGACAGCAATTTCGCGTCTTCAGCCGACCTGGCGGCCTGTCGCGCGACGCTACGCGACGGGTCACGTTCCTTCTACGCGGCCTCGTTTCTGCTGCCGCAGGAGGTCTGCGACGCGGCCGTCGCCCTCTATGCCTTCTGCCGGGTCGCCGACGACGCCGTCGACCTGAGCGACGAGCGCGACGCGGCCGTCGCCGACCTGCACGAGCGCCTCGAGCAGATCTACGCCGGCCGACCGCGGTCGATCCCCGCCGATCGGGCCTTCGCCGGCGTGGTGCGCCGCTACGGCATCCCGCGCGAGTTGCCCCAGGCCCTGATCGAGGGCTTCGAGTGGGACGCCGAGGGGCGCCGCTACGAAGACCTCTCGGGGGTCTATGCCTACTCGGCGCGGGTCGCCGCGACGGTCGGCGCGATGATGACGCTGCTGATGGGTGGGCGCTCGGCGGAGATCCTCTCGCGCGCCTGCGACCTGGGTGTGGCGATGCAGTTGACCAATATTGCCCGCGACGTCGGCGAGGATGCCCGCAACGGGCGGATCTACCTGCCGCTCGACTGGCTGCGCGAGGCTGGGCTGGACCCCGATGCCTGGCTTGCCGACCCGGTCTTCAACGAGGCGGTCGGTGCGGCCGTGCAGCGCCTGCTCCAAGCGGCCGACGTCCTCTACGAGCGCGCCGGGGTCGGGATCGCCCAACTGCCGCGCAGCTGCCGGGCCGGTATCCACGCGGCGCGCTTCCTCTACGCCGAGATCGGCCGCGAGGTCGAGCGCCAGGGGCTCGACTCGGTCTCCAGCCGCGCCGTGGTGCCGTTCACGCGCAAGGCCTCGCTGCTGACTCGCATTCTGATGGCGACGGCCGTGCCGGTGCGCAGCGCCGAGGTGGTCCCGCCGCTCGCGGAGACGCGTTTCCTCGTCGATGCGGTCACGGCCGCGCCGGCCCCGGCCCACTCCCCGAGCGCCTACATCCGCCCGTCGCGGCGCAGCCTCGACGAGCAGGTGGCCTGGGTCCTGGATCTCTTCCAGCGCCTCGAGGAGCGCGACCGCGAACGGGTCGCCTACATGCGCTCGATCGCCGTCATGGAGTGTACGGCGAGGGCCGCCTCGGCGGCGAATCGGCGGTAGTCAGCGGCGGCGCAGGCCGCCCGTCGCAGGCGTTCTCGGGCAAGGGGCGCCCCGATCGAATCGGGGCGCCCCTCGTCGTTTTGGTCTGGCCAGGGCGGACTCGCGTCAGCGCGCCAGGCGCGGCATCCGGAACGGGAGCAGCATCTGGACCCACCCCTGCCGGAAACGGTCGAGCGACAGGCTCTCGTGCACGGCCGTCGCCGGCTCGCCGAGGAGGTGGGTGGCGATGACCGAGCGGGCGTAGAAGGGCGTGTCCTCGAGGGTCTCGACGACGCGTGCCGGCTGACCGGTGTCGGCCTGGGTGGCGCGGGCGATGCGCCAGATCGAGGTCGTCGCCAGCGGGGCGGGCGGCGGGGGTTCGAAGGTCTCGACCTCGCCGTTGCCGGCGATGCGCAGCGCGAGCGACATCCGCCCGGCGTCGCGGCGCGTCACGTCATAGAGGATCGCCGCCCCGTCGCCGAGGCTGGCGCGCGACCAGTCCCAGCAGGCGAAGCCGTCTTCGAGCGCTTCGCTGCCCCAGTTGGTGTCGAAGTAGCCGGCGCCGCTCCAGCGCAGGTCGGGCTGCTCCATCGTCACCTCGACGCGCGAGGAGGGGGCGATCGGGCGCCAGTGGTGGCGGCCCTTGCCGTCGAGGCTGACCGGATGGTCGACGAGGGCGCGCGGGTGCAGTCGGATGCGCCCGCGCAGCCGCGACGGGATCGGGGCGGTGACCTCGTCGACGTCGATGGTCAGGGCCTCGCCGTCCCAGCGCAGTGCGCTCGGGCCGATCGCGAGTTCGCTCGTCGTGCGCCGCAGGGCTTTGCGGCCGCGTTCGGTCAGCGCCCAGCGCTTGCCCGAGGCGCCGTAGAGGGCGACGTTCACCGAGCAGAAGTGCTCGGGCTCGCCGCGCCCGCGGCGCCGCGCCCAGGCGTAGTAGGGCGAGAAGACGCTGCCGATGAAGGCGATCAGGGTCAGGCCGTGGCGGCCGTCGTCGCTCAGCGCGTCGACGTACCACCAAGCGTAACCGTCGCGCGGGACCGCCCCGTCGAAGCGAGGTCCTGGATAAGGGTCGCTGCCGCGAGCCGCCCCGAGATCGCCGCCATGGGTACGCCCGGCCCCGGGTGTGTGGTCCCCCCCGCCAGGTAGAGACCCGGTATCCGGCTGCGCGAGGCTGGCCGCGTGAACGAGGACCTCGACCCGTGGGCGGCGCGGCCATAGATCGCCCCACCGCTGCCCGGGAAGAGGCGGTGGAACTGGTCCGGCGTCGTCAGCACCGAGGCCTCCGGTCGGCGCTGGACCCGCAGGCCGAAGTGCTCCAGGCGGGAGAATGTACGTTCCTCGCATTGCTCGATCTCCGCTGCATCATAGGTATGGGTGTCGCCGTTGGCCGGGGCATAGGTGAGGCATTGCAGCCGCTCGGGTCCGTCGGGGCCGATCCCATCGTGGTCGTTGCGGTCCTGGGCGCAGATGTAGACCGTCGGCCCCTGCGGCAGCCGTTGCCGGTCGAAGACGTCCCGGAATTCCGCCGGGTAGTCGTCGGAATAGAAATAGGAGTGGCGCACCAGCGGGAAGCCCTCGGTGCGCGCCGTGATGGTCCAGGCCATCAGCGAGTGCGAGCGCTCGTCGGGGCGTGTCGGGGCGGTGGCGCGCCGGGCGTCCTCGCCGAGCAGGCCCGCGCCGAGGGCGGCGACGTCGCCGTTGAAGACGACGGCGTCGGCCGCCAGGCGCTCGCCGTCGGCCAGCACGACCGCCTGGGCGCGTCCGCCCGCGACCTCGATGCGTTGCGCCTCGCTCGCATAGCGCAGCGTTACGCCGCGCTCCTCGGCGAGGCGTGCCAGCGCGGCGGTGATTCGGTACATGCCGCCGTCGACGAGCCAGATGCCGTTCTGCTCGACCTGGGCCATCAGCATCAGGGTCGCCGGCGCGAGCAGCGGGGAGGCCCCGACATAGGTCGTGTAGCGGCCGAAGAGCTGGAGGAGGCGCGGGTCGCGGAAGTACTCCCCGAGCATCCGCCACATCGAGGTGTAGGGCTTGATCTCGAACAGGGCGCCGAGGCGCGCGAAGCCGATGCGCGAGACGAGCGACAGCGGGGTCGGCCGCGACGAGCGCAGGTAGGGGACCTCGAGGGTCTCGTAGACCCGTCGGGCATGGGCGCAGAAGGCGCGGAAGCGCTCGCCCTCCTGGGGCCCGGCGAGGCGGGCGATGGCCTCGGCGGAGCGCTCTTGGTCGGCGTAGAGGTCGAGCCACTGATCGGCGCCCCAGGCATGGCGGGCGAGGACCTCGGCCTTGCGCAGGGTCAGGTAATCGCCGAACGAGGCGCCGGCGTCGGCGAACAGCTCCTCGAAGACCCAGGTCATCGTGAAGAGGGTTGGGCCGCCGTCGATTCTTGTATCGGCGACCTCGACCTCACGCATCTTGCCGCCCGGCCCCTTGGCCTTCTCGACGACGGTGACCTCCATGCCTTGCCGGGCGAGATCGATGGCGGTGACGAGCCCGCCAACCCCGGCGCCGATAACCGTAACGCGCTTCGTGTTCACGCGGTCCTCCTCTTGGCTCGCTGTCATTGACTGGACTTTGGCGACTGTCTATCTTACGTGACATCGTCAGTGACAACCAACGATTACAGTCTTGTATTGACTTCGGAGAGACGAATGGACGCTACGATGCGGATCGAGCAGGCCCTCACGGCCGCTGTCGCCGATGCCGAGGGGCCGCTCTGTCCGCCGCGTCTGGCGGCGGCCATCCGGTATGCCGTCTTCCCCGGCGGGGCGCGGGTTCGACCCCGGCTGGCGCTCGCCGTCGCCTGGGCCTGCGGCGACGACGCCCCGGCCGTCGCCGACGCGGCGGCCGTGGCGATCGAGTTGCTCCACTGTGCCTCGCTCGTCCACGACGACCTGCCCTGTTTCGACGACGCCCCGATCCGCCGCGGCAAGCCGTCGGTCCACAAGGCCTTCGGCGAGCGGCTCGCGGTGCTGGCCGGCGATGCCCTCATCGTGCTCGCGTTCGAGACGCTGGCGCGGCAGGTGGCGACCCGCCCGGAGCGCCTGGCGCCGTTGACGCTGATCGTCGGCCGTTCGGTCGGCATGACCTCGGGCATCATCGCCGGGCAGGCCTGGGAGTGCGAACCGCGCATCGTCCTCGCCGATTATCATCGCGCCAAGACCGCGGCCCTGTTCGCCGCCGCGACGGCCGCCGGGGCGGCGGCCGCCGGCGCCGATCCGGAGGCCTGGCGGACCTTCGGCGAGCGGCTCGGGGAGGCCTATCAGGTCGCCGACGACATCCGCGATGTCGCGGCCACGGCGGAAGACCTGGGCAAGCCGATCGGCCAGGATCAGACCCACGATCGCCCCAGCGCGGCGCGCGAACTCGGCCTCGCCGGTGCGGTCGCGCGGCTCGAGGAACTGGTCGCCGGGGCCGTCGCGGCCATCCCACCCTGTCCCGGGGCCGAGGATCTGCGCAAGCTGATCCGGGCCGAGGTTTTGCGGCTCCTCCCGAAGGAGCTTTCACGACGCGTCGCCTGAGGCGATCGACCCGCCTGCGCGATGGTTCGGGCATCAACGGCGTGCGCCTGGGTCCGGTCGGCGCGGTGTGAGCCGGGGCTGGCGACCGGGTCGCGCCATCGTCTTCGAGTCGTTTCGCAGGAAGGCCGTTCGTCTCGGCTTGCCAGGAGACCCCATTGGAAGCGCAATTGTCGTTGCTTGATCGTGCCCTCGCCGTACGCGACCGTCTGGTCGCCAGCCCGAAGTTCCAGCAGTGGGCCGCCGCGTTCCCGTTGACGCGTAGCATCGCCCGTCGTCGGGCGCGCGCCCTGTTCGATCTGGTCGCAGGGTTCGTCTATACGCAGACCCTCTTCGCCTGCGTGCGCCTGCGGTTGTTCGACAAGCTGGTCGACGGGCCGCGCCCCGTCGCCGAGTTGGCCGAGCAGATGTCGCTGTCCGACGATGCGGCCGAGCGTCTGCTGCGGGCCGCGGCGGCACTGGGATTGGCGCAGCGCCGCAGCAACGGGCACTACGGCCTCGGTGAACTGGGCGCGGCGCTGGTCGGGAATCCGGGGATCGCCGCGATGGTCGAGCACCACGCGATCCTCTATGCCGACCTCCACGACCCGGTCGCCCTGCTGCGCGGCGAGGCCAAGGACACCGAGATGGCCGGCTATTGGCCCTACGCCGCCGGTGGCGATACCAACGTGCTGGCCGCCGAGCGCCTCGCCGACTACAGCGCCCTGATGTCGGCCTCCCAGCCCCTGATCGCCGAAGATGTCCTGAACGCCTACCCGTTCGCGCAGCACAAGTGCCTGCTCGACGTCGGCGGCGGCGAGGGCACCTTCCTGATGGCCGCGGCGGCCCGGGCGCCGAACCTGCGCCTGATGCTCTTCGACCTGCCGGTCGTCGCCGAGCGGGGGCGCGCGCGGTTCGCGCAGGCCGGGCTGGCCGATCGGGCGCAGGCCCACGGCGGCGACATGCTCTGCGATCCGCTGCCGGTCGGGGCCGACATCATCTCGCTGGTGCGGGTCGTCCACGACCACGACGATCGTGGCGTCCTCAAGATCTTCAAGTCGGCCCGCGAGGCCCTGCCCGCGGACGGGACGCTCCTGGTCGCCGAGGCCATGTCCGGGACGCGTGGCGCCGAGCCGGTCGGCGATGCCTATTTCGGCTTCTATCTGCTCGCGATGGGGCGCGGCCGGTCGCGCACGCCCGAGGAGATCATCTCGCTGTTGCGCGAGGCGGGCTTCACTCGCCAGGAGGTCCTGAAGACCCGTCGGCCGATGCTCGCGAGGATCGTTGTCGCGCGGCCCTGACGGTCCTAGGTGTAAAACATGCTTGACATTCTTGCTAGTCAGGCTAGACTGACACCAGCGTGAAAACCATGGCGGAAAGCCGTTCGCCTCTCTGGGTCCCGGTCCTGTTGTGAATATGAATGCCATTGCCGTCGTCCTCGAGCAGCCGGAGCGTCTTACGCTGAAGCGGCTCGATTTGTCGCCCCCGGGCGACGAGGACGTGGTCGTCGATATCGACTGGAGCGGCATCAGTACCGGCACCGAGCGCCTCCTCTGGTCGGGGCGCATGCCGCACTTTCCGGGGATGGGCTATCCGTTGGTGCCAGGCTACGAATCGGTCGGTCGGGTGGTCTCGGCCGGGCCGAGGTCGGGGCGCGAGGAGGGGCAGCGCGTCTTCGTGCCGGGTGCGCGGTGTTTCGGCGAGATTAGGGGGCTCTTCGGCGGCGCGGCGTCGCGGCTGGTCGTGCCTGGGGGGCGGGTCGTGCCGATCGGCGACGATCTCGCCGAGCGGGGGATCCTGCTGGCCCTGGCGGCGACGGCGCATCACGCGCTGGCGGCCTGCACGTCGGGCGGTCCGGATCTGATCGTCGGTCACGGTGTGCTGGGGCGGCTGATCGCCCGGCTGGCCGTGGCCGAATGCCCCGCGGCGCCGACGGTCTGGGAGCGCAATCCGGTCCGGGCAGCCGGCGGCGAGGGCTATCGCGTCGTCGATCCGCAGGACGACCCGCGGCAGGACTATCGCTCGATCTGCGACGTCAGCGGCGACTCCGCGCTGCTCGATGGCCTGATCGCGCGACTCGCCCCGGGCGGCGAGGTCGTGCTGGCCGGCTTCTACGACGAGCCCCTGTCGTTCGCGTTCCCGCCGGCCTTCATGAAAGAGGTGCGGATCCGGGTGGCGGCCGAGTGGGCCGAGGCGGATCTGATCGCGGTCAAGGAAATGGTCGAAGGTGGCCGGTTATCGCTTGATGGCTTGATCACGCATCGGCAGGATGCGGCCCAGGCGGAGGCGGCCTACCAAACAGCCTTCACGGATCCGACGTGCCTGAAGATGGTATTGGATTGGAGGGGGGTTGCGTGAGCGTTTCCAGGGCCAATCTGGCGGCGGTGCGCAGCGTCTCGACGGGACGTACGGGTGGCGAGACATTGCGCGCGGTGCGCGCGAGCGAGAAGGTGGACTCTATGCCGGGCGCGGCCAAGCAGACCCAAGTCATCGCGATCTACGGCAAGGGGGGCATCGGCAAGAGCTTCACGCTGGCCAATCTCTCCTACACGATGGCGCAGCTCGGCAAGAAGGTCCTGCTGATCGGCTGCGACCCGAAGAGCGACACGACCACGCTGCTGTTCGGTGGGCGCGCCTGCCCGACGATCCTCGAGACGGCGGCGAAGAAGAAGGCCGCTGGCGAAGAGGTCGGGGTCGGGGACATCTGCTTCAAGCGCGACGGGGTCTTCGCGATGGAGCTCGGTGGGCCCGACGTCGGGCGTGGCTGTGGTGGGCGTGGCATCATCCACGGCTTCGAGCTCCTCGAGCGGCTCGGCTTCCACGAGTGGGACTTCGACTATGTCCTGCTCGATTTTCTCGGCGACGTGGTCTGCGGCGGCTTCGGTCTGCCGATCGCCCGCGACATGTGCCAGAAGGTCATCGTGGTCGGCTCCAACGACCTGCAATCCCTCTATGTGGCCAACAATGTCTGCTCCGCGGTCGAATACTTCCACCGGCTGGGGGGTAATGTCGGCGTCGCCGGGATCGTGATCAACAAGGACGATGGCACCGGGGAGGCGCAGGCCTTCGCAGCCGCCGCCGGGATCCCGGTCCTCGCGACCATCCCGGCCGACGAGGGGATTCGCCGGCGCAGCGCGAGCTACCAGATCGTCGGCGCCCCGGGCACCCAGTGGGGTGCGCTGTTCGAGGAGTTGGCGACGCAGGTCGCCGAGGCGCCGCCGATGCGTCCGCGGCCGCTGGGCCAGGAGGAGTTGCTCGATCTCTTCAAGGGCGACGCCGAGGCGCGGGCGGTCCCGCTGGAACCGGCGACACCGGAAGACATGTGCGGTGCGCCCCAGCCGGCGAAGCCGTCGCTCGAAGTCATCTACGATAACGTCTGAAGGCCTGAAGAGCCGCAATACGATGACCAACCCACGAGACCATCTACTCGCCGCCGCCCCGGGCCAGTCCGGTCGGGTTGGCGTGCCTGCGCCCGCGAGCGGTGCGCAGGGGATGGGCGCGGAAGGGGGTGCCTGTCACGGTGGTCGGTCGATGTCCCATCGGGCCGCGGGACCGCACGATCAGCCCCAGACGATGTGTCCGGCCTTCGGATCGCTGCGGGTCGGTCTGCGGATGCGGCGCACCGCGACGATCCTCGTCGGCTCGGGTTGCTGCGTCTACGGTCTTACGTTCACCTCGCATTTTTATGGCGCCCGGCGCACCGTCGGGTATGTGCCGTTCGATTCCGAGAGCCTGGTGTCCGGTCGACTCTTCGAGGACGTGCGCGCGGCGGTCGAGGAGTTGGCCGACCCCGAGCGCTACGACGCGATCGTCGTGACGAACCTCTGCGTACCGACGGCCTCGGGTGTGCCGCTGCGGCTGCTGCCGAAGGCGGTCAACGGGGTGCGGATCATCGGCATCGAGGTGCCGGGCTTCGGGGTCGGGACGCACGCCGAGGCGAAAGACATTCTGGCTGGGGCGATGCTCGGCTACGCGCGCGCGGAGGCCGAACAGGGGCCGGTACAGGCGCCGCGTCAAGGCGTCAGCGACCGACCGACGGTGACGCTGCTCGGGGAGTTGTTCCCGGGGGATCCGGTCGGTATCGGCACGATGTTGGAGCCGCTCGGGCTCGCGGTGGGGCCGATGGTCCCGACGCGGGAGTGGCGCGAGCTTTATGCCGCGCTGGACTGTGCGGTCGTGGCGGCGATCCATCCGCATTACCGGGCGGCCGTGCACGAGTTCGAGGCCGCGGGGCGCACTGTCGTCGGTTCGGCGCCGGTTGGCCACGACGGCACGGCGGCCTGGCTCGATGCGATCGGTGAGGCCTGCGGGGTGCCCCGAGCGCGTGTCGATGCGACGAAGGCCCGGCTCCTGCCGGCGATCCGCGCGGCGCTCGCTGATGCACCGATCAAGGGGCGCATCACGCTGTCGGGTTATGAGGGGTCCGAGCTGCTGGTCGCGCGACTGCTGGTGGAGAGCGGCGCCGACGTCCGCTATGTCGGGACGGCCTGTCCGCGCACGAGGTGGTCCGAGGTCGACCGGGAGTGGCTGGTCGCGCGGGGTGTGCATATCCAATACCGCGCCACGCTCGAAGACGACGAGGCGGCGATGCACGAATTCCGCCCGGACCTGGCCATCGTGACCCCGGCCGGGAACCCGAAGGCCAAGCGGATGCCGATCCCGGGGCTCTACTTCACGAATCTGATCTCCGCGCGGCCGCTGATGGGGGTCGCCGGCGCCGGGTCGCTGTCGCCGGTCATCAATGCGGCGATCGCGAGTCGGCCCCGCTACCAGGCGATGCACGCCTTCTTCGCCGGCGCCGAGGGCGACCGCGCGGTCGGTCGCGACGATCCCGCGGGCCGCGATGTCGTGATGGGGTCGGCGCGATGCTGATACGCGACCTCGATCGGGCCGGTGGTTACTGGGGCGCGGTCTACGCGTTCACGGCGGTCAAGGGCCTGCAGGTGATCATCGATGGCCCGGTCGGGTGCGAAGACCTGCCGGTGACGTCGGTCTTGCACTACACGGACGGTCTGTCGCCGGACGAACTGCCGATCGTCGTGACCGGGCTCGGCGAGGAGGAACTCGGGCGGCTCGGGACCGAGGAGGCGCTCAAGCGCGCCCATGCGACGCTCGATCCGGCGCTGCCCAGCGTCGTGCTGACGGGCTCGATCGCCGAGATGATCGGCGGGGGCGTCACGCCGGAGGGTCGCAACATCCGGCGGTTTCTCTCGCGGACGATCGACGAGGACCAGTGGCAGACCGCCGATCGGGCGCTGCGGTGGCTGTGGACCGAACATGGCGCGAAGAAGGCCGCCGCCGGGACCGCGAAAAAGGGCGTGCAACGACGGCCATTGGTCAATATCATCGGTCCGATGTATGGTTATTTTAACACCTGGTCCGATACCGCCGAGATTCGGCGCCTAGTCGAGGGGATCGGCGCCGAGGTGAACCTGGTCTTCCCGCTGGGGAGCCATCTGGAAGAGGTGTCGCGCCTCGCCGATGCGTCAGTGAACATCTGCATGTATCGGGAGTTCGGGCGCGGGCTGTGCGAGATCCTGGAACGGCCGTATTTGCAGGCACCGATCGGTCTGCACAGCACCACCCGGTTCCTGCGGAAGCTCGGTGAACTCCTGGGCCTGGATCCGGAGCCCTTCATCGAGCAGGAGAAGCAGACGACGATCAAACCGTTGTGGGACCTGTGGCGCTCGACGACGCAGGACTTCTTCGGCACCGCGAGCTTCGCGGTCGTCGCGACGGAGACCTATACGCGAGGGATCCGCCACTTTCTCGAGGACGAGATGGGGCTGCCCTGCCGCTTCGCCGTCGCGCGTAGCGCCGGGGTCAAGACCGACAACGACGAGGTACGTCGACTCGTTCAAGAGGCGACGCCGTTGGTGATGTTCGGCAGCTACAACGAACGGATGTACCTGGCCGAGATCGGGTCGCCGGCGATGTACATCGCCGCGTCGTTCCCGGGGACCATCGTGCGCCGCCACACAGGTACGCCGTTCATGGGGTATGCGGGCGCCACGTACGTCGTTCAAGAGGTCTGCAACGCGCTGTTCGACGCCCTGTTTCGCGTGCTTCCGCTCGGTGCCGATCTGGATCGGGTGGATGCGACCCCTTCGCGGCTGCACCAGGAATTGCCCTGGGACGACGAGGCGAAGGCGGCGCTCGACGAGATGCTGGAGGCCGATCCCGTGCTGGTCCGCATCTCGGTCGCGAAGCGCCTGCGCGACACGGCCGAGCAGGGGGCGCGGCAGGCCGGGGAGGAACGGGTCACGGTCGCCCGGGTGCGGCAGGCGAGGGCCTCGCTGAGGGGCGGCCGGGCGGCCTGATCGGGGAGTAGGTACAGGTACGGCGACGCCGTTTGGGGCTCGATGGGTCGCGTCACGCGGACGTCGAGAGAAGGATTCCGCCCGGGAAGCCGGGTAGGCTAACCGTCGTGGTCGAGAGATGCACGACGTTCTATGTCCCGCGGAGCGATTTGCGGGGCCGACATTGAAAACTGGAGGGTAAAACCATGGCCGAGAAGTACAACCTGACTGGTTTGTCCGACGAAGAGGCGAAGGAGTTCCACAGCATCTTCATGCCGAGCATGTACGGCTGGTTCACGCTGGTCGTCATGGCCCACGTCCTGACGCACCTGCGCTTCCCCTGGATCTGATGGATCTGAACGCCGGGTGATCATTTTCGCGATGGTTACCGGCGGTGAGGGTTGCTGAACTCGATCCGTCCCGCTTCAAGTAAGAGGAGATAACTTATGTACAAACTCTGGCAGATTCTGGATCCGCGCCAAGTTCTGATCGCCATCACGGTGTTCCTGATCCCGCTGGGCCTGCTCATTCATTTCCTGCTGCTCGCCACCGAGGATCTGAACTGGCACGAAGACGGTCGCCCGATCCCGTTCAAGGCGGCGGCGGCTTACGACCGCTCGCAGGAAGGCCTCCCTTATTGACGGATTGCGCTCGTTCGCGTTGCCCAGACGGCGGGGTGGGGCGCTCGATTGACTTCACCCCGGCCGTGGAGATCGGCCGACCATGAGGGTCGCGCTGCGGTGCAAAAGGATGGCCCGCGAGGAAAAGATGCGATGGCATTGATCCTGGTCTGGGCGCACCCTTGAAAAGAGGGCGCAGACGGCGACAATAGGGCCGGTCCATCCGGCGTACGCGCCGGGCGAAGGCAGGGCTGCATAGATTGCGAGAGAGCTTGTTCGGTAGGGCACCGAAGGGACTCGGCGGTGACACGAATTTGCGTGAGGATTCCGACCCTGCCTCGTGGCGACGAAATTGGGCTTTAGGGCTGATAGAAATCTGGAGGGTTAATACATGGCTGAGAACTACAACCTGACCGGTCTGACAGACGAAGAGGCGAAGGAGTTCCACAGCATCTTCATGCCGAGCATGTATGGCTGGTTTACGCTGGTGGTGATGGCTCACGTCCTTACCCATCTTCGGTTCCCCTGGATCTAATGGTTGCCGTGCTCGCCGTCACTAGTCTGATGGTATGAACACGGCGGCCGAGTAAACCTGACTACGGTAAAGGAGAGCAATCGATGAACACTATGATGACGAAAAGCGGCCCGCAGGCGGGTACGTGGCAGATCTGGAAGATCTTGGATCCGGCCCGCACGCTGTGGGCGCTGACCTGGTTCTTGATCGTGCTCGGTCTGCTGATTCATATTCTCCTGCTCAAGTCGGACGACCTGAACTGGCACACCGATGGTCGGCCGGTCCCGTTCAAGGACGCGGCGGCTTACAAGCGCGCTCAAGCTGGTCTCCCGTACTGAGTATTTGGGGCAGAATGTGCCGGGGATTTGCGGTGGTGCGTTCCGAGTCGGGGCCAGGTTCAGGTTCGTCTCGTGACGGCTCGGCGGGGTAACGGAATCGAGCTCCGCTGACGCAGACTGGAAATGAGATGACGATGAAGTTCGATCGACTTCGCCGCAGCCGGCAGCGCTAAGAGGAGGCAGCCACCGCGGTCGCCTTCGCAGCAGAGGAATTTCACAATGGCCATGCTCAGTTTTGAGAAGAAGTATCGAGTACGAGGGGGGACCCTGATCGCGGGTAACGCCTTCGACTTTTGGGTGGGTCCGTTCTACGTCGGATTTTTCGGCATTACGACCATCCTATTCGTTTTGACCGGTATCTTTTTGATCGTCGTCGGTGCGGTCTACAGTTGGCCTGAGGTCGGGCCCGCGCCGAACATCTTCCAGATCAATATCGCTCCGCCGGACATCAGTTACGGGCTGCTCCAGATTCCGCCGTTCGGCGAGGGTCTGGTCTGGCAGCTGATCACCATCTGCGCGGCGGGCGCCTTCATCTCGTGGGCACTGCGCGAGGTGGAGATCGCCCGGAAGCTCGGCATCGGCTACCACATCCCGATCGCCTTCAGCTTCGCGATCTTCGCGTACCTGGCGGCCACGGTCATCCGGCCGATCCTGCTGGGGTCCTGGGGTCATGGTTTGACCTACGGTATCCTCGGGCACCTGGACTGGACCAATAACATCGGCTTCCAGCAGCTGAACTACCACTATCACCCCGGGCACATGCTGGCCATCTCGTTCTTCTTCGCCAGCGCCTTCGCCCTGTCGTTGCACGGCGGTATCATCCTCTCGGTGACCAACCCGAAGAAGGGTGAGGTGGTCAAGACCGCGGAGCACGAGAACACCTTCTTCCGCGATGTTCTGGGCTACTCGATCGGCGCCCTCGGCATCCATCGCCTCGGTCTGTTCCTGGCGCTGAGTGCTGGCTTCTGGTGTGCCGTCCTCGACTTCACGACAGGGACTTTCTGGACTCGGCCGTGGCCAGAATGGTGGACTTGGTGGCTGAAGTTCCCGTGGTGGTCTTAAGGAGACGACAATGCCTCAATATTTCAACATCTTCACGCGACTGCAGGTGCGGGCGCCGGCCTATGACGGCGTGCCGCTGCCGAAGGGCCGATTGCCGCGTATCGGAAAGGGCGTCTTCCCGTCGTATTGGCTCGGCAAGATCGGCGACACGCAGATCGGCCCGATCTACCTCGGCTTCTGGGGCATCTTGTCGCTGATGTCGGGCTTTCTGGCCTTCCTGATGGTCGGCATCGGCATGCTGGCGTCGGTGAGCTGGAACCCGCTTCACTTCTTCAAGTACTTCCCGTGGCTCGCGCTGGAGCCGCCGCCGGCCCACTACGGCCTGCACATTCCGCCGCTGTGGGATGGGGGCATGTGGCTGATCGCCGGGTTCTTCTTCACGCTGGCGTTCCTGGCGTGGTGGATCCGGGTCTATGTCCGGGCGCGTGACCTCGGCATGGGTACGCACGTCGCCTGGGGCTTCGCCGCCGCGATCTGGTTCTTCCTGAACCTCGGTTTCTTCCGCCCGATCCTGATGGGGAGCTGGTCGGAAGGCGTGCCGATGGGCTGGTTCCCGCATCTCGATTGGCTGACCGGTCTGTCGCTGGCCTACGGTAACTTCTATTACAACCCGTTCCACATGCTGGGCATCGGGTTCATGTACGGCTCGGCGCTGCTCTGGGCGATGCACGGCGGTACGATCCTCGCCGTCAGCCGCTTCGGTGGTGACCGAGAGATCGACCAGATCGTCGATCGTGGTACGGCGGCCGAGCGTGCAGCCCTGTTCTGGCGCTGGACGATGGGCTGGAACGCCTCGATGGAGTCGATCCACCGCTGGGGCTTCTGGTTCGCCACCTGCATGATGATCACTGGTGGCTTCGCAGTCGGCCTGACGGGTACCTACGTCGACAACTGGCATCGTTGGGCAGAGAAGCATCACTTCGCTCCGGTCTATCCTGGCACCGGTGTGCGTGATCCTGCCGCGGCTGCCGCTGGTGATGAAGGCAACTGGCGGGTCTATCCGTATCTGCCTGCCGATGCGGCCGCGACGGAGGGGGTTGAGCAATGAAGATTGGAACTCGGAAGGTACTTGCACTGGCCGCCATCGGCGCCTCGGCGCTGATCGTGAGCGGTTGCGACTACACGGAGAACCTCCCGTTCGAGTGGCCGGTCGGCCACATCAGCGAGGAACTCGGTGCGCCCGGTCTCGGGATGCAGTGGATCAAGAACCGCTCGCATTGGGAAGAGAAGATTGCGGCGAACGACATCGTTCCCGAGCCGCAGCCGGCAGCTAGCCAGGACGGTCCGCCCGCGTCGGCGGTGTACCAGAACGTCCCGGTGCTCGGTCACCTGAGCATCGGTGAGTTCAACCGCCTCATGGTCTCGATGACGGAGTGGGTGGCGCCGGAAGAGGGCTGCACCTACTGCCATCTGCCCGACTCGATGGCGGCGGAGGCCCCGTATACCAAGATGGTTGCGCGTCAGATGCTGAAGATGACGATGCACACCAACGAGGCCTGGCAGAAGCACGTCGCGGATACGGGCGTGACCTGTTTCACGTGCCATCGCGGCAAGCCGGTGCCTGACTACACCTGGTCGAAGGTCAAGGAGCGCTCGATCCCGTCGAAGATGGCGCCGTTGGGCCAGAACCTCCCGTCGTGGGCTACGGCCATGTCGGCGCTGCCGTACGATCCGATGTCGCTGTTCCTCGAAGGGGATCGCGAGATCCGTGTCACGGGGCCGGAGGCATTGCCGATCAACAAGCGGCGCGTGATGACGAAGGCGGGCGAAGACACGTTCGCGCTGATGTTCTACATCTCCAAGTCCCTCGGCGTCGGCTGCGTCTACTGCCACGATGCGCGGGCGTTCGAGCGCTGGGACTTCAGCCGTCCGCCGCGCGTGACCGCGTACTATGCGATCCGGCACGTGCGTGAGATCAACAACGAGTACATCAACCCGTTGCTCGATCTCCTGCCGGCGAATCGCAAGGGCCCGATGGGCGATGCGCTGAAGGTGGGCTGCGCGACTTGCCACCAGGAAGTGTACAAGCCGCTGTTCGGTGCCAAGATGCTGGCCGACTACCCGTCGCTGGCGACGAGCGGCAAGAAGGACGAGCAAGTCGCGGCCGCCGCGGAGTAATTCCGCGGGTCGAATCGTGATGGATCTCGTCGGTCACGGAAGGCAACGAGCAGTCACGGCCGGGACTCGATTGCGCGCATGCAGATGCACGGCCACAGCAGGGTCGGCAGACCCAGCGCAGGGAGTCGGTGATCGAGTCCGGTCGTGGCGTTCGGCGGTGCAGGGACGGACCAACGATAGGCTTAGTAGATGTTTGTTGTGGGCTTGTTCGGCAGGGCCGGCGATCGGCCCCCCGGATTGGCCTTGGGTAAGCAGATTCGCGTGACGGTGTCAGGTGGCGTCAGAAGCTAGCGGGGTACCGGCACGGCGATCTCCTTCCGCGGGGGAAAACGCGGTAACGGCCGTGAGGCCAAATTTGAAAACTGGAGGGTAATTCCATGGCTGAAAACTACAACCTGACCGGCTTGAGCGACGCAGAGGCGAAGGAGTTCCACAGCATCTTCATGCCGAGCATGTATGGCTGGTTCACGTTGGTCGTGATGGCTCATGTCCTGACGCACCTTCGGTTCCCCTGGATCTAAGGGCCAGCGAGCCAATTGCTGCATTTCGCCTTTTTTTGAAGGGATCAGCACCCTAGTCGGTGAGTCCCGATAACTTCGATTTGGAGAATACTCATGCACAAGATCTGGCAAGTGATGGATCCGCGCGCAACCCTGTCCGCGATCGCCGTTTTCTTGGTCTTCCTGGGTCTGCTGATCCACGCCGGTCTTCTGAGCACCACCGACCTGAACTGGTGGGAAGATGGCCGTCCGGCCCCGCTGAAGGCCCGTGCGGCGTACGAGCGCGCCCAGGCCGGCCTCGGCTACTAAGGCGAGAGGACGGTACGCCGAGAAAGGCATCGGAACACGCGTTGCTGCGGCGACGCGTGGTTCCGTCGAGCTAGTCGGCTCGGGTGCCTTGTAGGGTGACCGGATACGGCGCTGCGAATCTTTTTCGTCGCTCTCGTGCAGGGGTGCGGCCGGTCGCCGGCCGGGTGCATCGCCGGAGGGGGGCGAAATCGACTGGAGTAGGGCCAACAGTGCCCGAGGTGGGCGGCGGCGGCGTGTGTCATGGCGCAGATCCTTGGTCTGCGGCCGAGGGCGGGAATCGACGCCGTCCGCCGCCTTTGTTCGAGGTGCGACTTCCAGCTGTCAATGACACGACAGCCGTTCCGACGCCGGCACACGATCTCCGCCCCCGGCGCGCTTCGGGGGTGAAAGATTGGGGCGAGAGGTGGCAGAACAACGAGACCCTGCCGAGAGGTGCGATGCGGCCTCAGGTTGGCCGTGACGCTCGGCGGAGATGGCGGGCGTGACGTTGACGAGACAAAACTCGGCTTCCGGGTGTGTTCGATACGAGAGCCGACTGTGGCGCCTGGGGGCGAAACCAGGTTCAACGAGCTAGAGGAATAGTCTATGGCCGACCAAAAATATAACTTGACAGGGTTGTCGGATGATGAGGCAAAAGAATTCCATAGCATCTTTATGCCGAGCATGTACGGATGGTTTACTCTGGTCGTTATGGCGCATGTCCTGACTCATCTGCGATTCCCCTGGATCTGACGTAGCTGGGCCTCCGGGATCCGAGGGTCGGTGGCGCAGCCTGGTGGCTGCCGACCGGATTCCCACGTAAGAACGTTTAGGAGAGACCTGATGTATAAACTGTGGTTGATTTTGGACCCGCGACGCACTTTGGCGGCGATCATGGCATTTCTGATCCTGCTAGGGTTGCTAATTCATCTGCTTTTGCTCGCGACCGTTGACCTCAACTGGCACGAGGACGGCCGGCCGATCCCGCTGAAGGCGGCGGCGGCGTACGAGCGTTCGCAGTCCGGGTTGCCGTACTGAGCGGCGCGGTTGGGCAGCAAAGAAATCAGGGTCGGTGGCTATCGGCGTGCCGGTAGAAGCGATCCTCGTGGCCTCGGCGCCCGTGCTTTGATTGCCTGAAAGAATCACGCGTCCTTACAACGCGATGGTTGAATCTCTGGAGGTAACCAATGGCTGAAAACTACAACTTGACCGGCCTGTCCGACGAAGAGGCGAAGGAGTTCCACAGCATCTTCATGCCGAGCATGTACGGTTGGTTCACTCTGGTCGTGATGGCGCATGTCCTGACGCACCTTAGATTCCCCTGGATCTAGGCGGCCAGCGACGTCTTGTCGGGCGGGCCGAGCCACAAGGCGCGGGGCTCGACAATCAGCGCGGAAATAGGTTTGGGAGATTACTATGTACAAGCTTTGGCAGATTCTGGATCCACGGGGCATCCTGTTGCTGATAGCTGTGTTCCAGATCGCGGTTGGTCTGCTGATTCACATTCTGCTATTGAGCACACAAGACCTCAACTGGTGGGAAGACGGGCGTCCGGCGCCCCTGAAGGCGGCCGCGGCCTACGAGCGGTCGGAGGCAGGACTGCCTTATTGAGGCGGGCCGATCCTTCGGTACTCCTGGGAGCGGACTGCTCGTCGGGCGATGCCCTGCCGCAGCGCGATGATATGCCGTTGAAGGCAACTTGCGGGCGGACTCGGATAGATGGGCTGCTCGCTGTCGCTCGACGCTGACCGGTCGCGCGAAGCCGGCGAAGCGGTCAGGGGGCGATGGGTCGCACGTTGCTGACGGCACGGCGAGGGCCTTCCGGCTGGTCGCCCCATGGACATGGCGGGCAGGCCGGTGCGCAAGGCAGTCGACGGGTACCGCAGGCCGCAACGGTGGCGGTGCGCGCGGCGGATGTGTCACGTTGGCCCGGCGCAGGCGCTTGTTGAGAACAGAGAGGATACACGTTATGTACAAACTTTGGTTGCTGACGAAGCCAGGTGAGACGCTGGTTGCAATCTTCATATTGCAAGTCGCCCTCGGCCTGCTGATTCATGGGCTCCTTTTGACGACGACCGATCTGAACTGGTGGGAAGACGGCCGGCCGATCCCGTTCCCGGAAGCGGCCGCCTATGAGAGGTCGCAGGCCGGCCTGCCGTACTAGGCGCGGTCGGACGGTCGGCGGGCGCGCGCGAGCGGGCCGAACGGCACTGAAGCAGGCGCGGGAGGCGGTGCGTCGTACGCGGCCGCGGCAAGCGCCAATTAGAGATTGATTTCACGGCCAAAAGGCCACTTACCGGAGGTAGACACATGGCTGAGAACTACAACCTGACGGGTCTTTCTGACGAAGAGGCCAAGGAATTCCACAGCATCTTCATGCCGAGCATGTATGGCTGGTTCACCCTGGTCGTCATGGCTCACGTTCTGACGCATCTTCGGTTCCCCTGGATCTGATCGCGGCCGCGTGAGACGATCCTTGCAGAACGGCATTGCGTGAAGTCCCGGTCGGGTAACTTCTACGCGACGAGCATAGGAGAGAGTTTTATGTACAAAATCTGGAAGGTCATGGATCCGCGCAGCACCCTGCTCGCGATCTTCGTGTTCCTCGTTCTTCTCGGTGTGACCATCCACTTCGGGCTGCTGTCGACGGAAGATCTCGATTGGCATTCCGACGGTCGTCCGGCTCCGCTGGTCGAGCGGGCCGCGTTCCTGCGCGCCCAGGCTGGCCTGCCGTACTGAGGCGCCTTCGCGGCGTCACGTATGTCGAAGCCGTCCGACGCGATCGTTTGGTTCCAAAGAGATGTAGGCGGATCGCGCTGTATACAGGTCGTACCTCGAACATGAACTGACAGCGTGCAGTGCTGAATTGGGACGGACGAAGAAAGGGGCCGGGAAACGATTTCCGGCCCCTTTTTTATTTGCGCGCCCGGATTGCGGTGCCGGGTGACGCCCCGCCGGGGCTTGCATCGCCGCCCGGGGCGCCCCGACCGGGCGCCGTCGCAGCCGGGCTGCCGGGGATCGACATCGCCCGGATCGCCGGCACGGGTCGCCGGCGCGCGCGCCTGCCCGCGCAGGCTAGTGCAGCACTTCAGAAATCCCGAGGCTGTTCGTTGTCGTTGTCCTGATCGTAGTCCGATCGTCGATTACGACAACGATAGTCGTTGGAGGTGGTCTCGGAACATCCGCACTGCTGTACTAGTCGTCGAACGGCGTCCCGCGCTGGCGTTTGGTCGCGGCGCGCTGACGCTTGCCGGCGAGGCGTCGCTCCTTCGCCGCGCGGGTCGGGCGGGTCGGCTTGCGCGGGGTCGGGGCGCGGCCGGCGC
>NZ_NRRW01000047.1 GCF_016583835.1 Thiococcus pfennigii
TAACCCGACGGCCGGCAACGCGGCGGCCACCGAGGCATCCGCGCCCCGACCGCCCGCAAGCGGGCGCCTACCGGCGCAGGCGGCGTCAGCGGGGCCGTTGTCGGGTTATGGCGCGCGCGACCGCTGCTTTCCCATCGAAGGCCGCGCCGGCGCGCCTAACCCGACGGCCTCGCACCCGAAAAAGAGATCTCGCGCAGAGACGCCAAGGCGCAGAGAAGGAGAAGCGGAGCGTATTGGTGACATCGACCAATGCCTTCTCTTCACTTTGCGCCTCTGCGTCTCTGCGCGAGCCCGTAGGTCGCATGAGCCCTGCAGGGTCCGCTGTGCGGGCCGTTCGGGCTCGTGCAGCACGGCCGAAGGCCCGAGACCGGGCACCTCGGCCGGGGCGCGACGTCGCCCCTGCCCCCGGTCTCGGGATGTTCGCCTGGCGGCACGCGCCCACCCGGCGGGTCTCCCGCCGGGCGAGACGACACAGCGACGAACCGTGTTCGAGCCGTCGCGCGCCGCCGGTTTCCGCACCGCTCGCCGCCCTGTTATGATCGGCGCAGCGGCCTCCCCGTGGCCGAAGAGTGTGTAGCGGAGGCCCCTCGATGCTGGCGGCGTGAGGCATGATGCGGATACTGGCGGGCGACATCGGCGGCACCAAGACGGCCCTGGCCCTCGCCGAACTGGACGGGCCGGACATTCGATTGGGCGAGATCCGTCGCTACCCGAGCCGCGAGCACGACACCTTCGAATCCGTCGTGCGCCGCTTCCAGGCCGAGACCCGAGGCACCTGCACCCAGGCCGCCTTCGCGGTCGCCGGCCCGGTCATCGGGGATCGCAGCCAGACCACGAACCTGCCCTGGGCGCTCGACGCCCGCGCGCTGGAACGCGACCTGGGCCTGGAACGGGTGCGGCTGCTGAACGACCTCGAGGCGATCGCCTGGGGGCTGCCGGCCCTCGGCGAGGCGGACCTCGCGACCCTGCACCCGGGCGAGCCGGGGGCGCATGGCAACGCCTGCATCATCGCGGCCGGCACCGGGCTCGGGCAGGCCGGCCTGTACTGGGACGGCCGGCGCCACTGGCCGTTCGCGACCGAGGGCGGGCATGGCGACTTCGCGCCGAGCGATGCGCGCGAACTGGCCTTGCTCGATCATCTCCGCGATCGGTTCGGGCACGTCAGCTGGGAACGCGTCGTCTCTGGCCCCGGCATCGCCGACATCTACCGCTTCGTCGCGGCCGAGCAGGAGGCGCCCGCTTGGCTGCGCGAGGAGTTGGCCCGGCGTGACGTCGCCGAGGTGGTCGCCGAGGCCGCTGCCCAGCGTCGTTGCCCGCACTGCGTCGAGACGATGACGCTGTTCCTGCGCCTCTACGGCCGCGAGGCCGGCAACCTGGCCCTGAAACAGATGGCCCTCGGTGGCGTCTATCTGGGCGGCGGCATCGCGCCGAAGAACCTGGCCGCGCTGCGCTCGGGCCCCTTCCTCGAGGCCTTCTTCGACAAGGGCCGGATGGCACCGCTGATGCGGCGGATGCCGGTGCGGGTCATCCTGAGCGGCGAGGCACCGCTCTTCGGGGCGGCGCGCTATCTGGCCCACGCTTGAGGGTTATGCGCCAATGGCCGGCCGCGAACGTCCTCCGTGGCCTCGGTGCCGAGGCCGACCCGCGCAGACGCGATCTGGATCGGCGACCTTGCACGCGGCACGACGGCCGTTTTCCGGCGGCCGGGCGACACGGCTATCATGATGCCGAGGAACGGGGCGAAAACGACCGATACAAGCACGCGGAAGACGAGAAACGACGAAATGCGCGAAAAGCCGGCCGATTCTCCCGCGCATGTCCAGCTTTTTCGCGTGTTTCGCGTGTTTCGTAGTTCATGAAGAAGATGCGCCGGTTGTTCTTGAATCGTCACGAAGAATGGCAGTTGGCCGCTTCATCATGGATTGAAGTCGTTGAAATCGCGAAGAGGCCTTACATAAGCTCTGCTCACCCGCTCGGTGAAGACCGCTACGGCCGCTCTTAGGATGATCCGTTCGAGAACGGCCTCTCGGCCACAACCGCTGAGGAGTTGCGACACGATGATCGAACTGAAGATCGAGGGGATGACCTGCCCGCACTGCGTGGCGGCCGTGCACGAAGCGCTCGCCCAGGTGCCCGGCGTGACCCGCGTCGTCGACGTCGATCTGACCACGGGCCGGGCGGCCGTCGAGGGCGATGTCGCCCTGTCGGACCTGACCGCGGCCGTCGAAGCGGCGGGCTACCGGGTGGCTGGCGAGTGACCGACGCCCCACTGAGCCGGCGCCCTGCGGCGCCGCGCGCGGGGGCGCTCGGCGGATCTGAACCGAATTCCTGGAGGTAGAGTCAGCGTGGGTCGGCGCGAGAGTGTTGCAATCTGGGTCGAGTCGCCGCGCATGCAGCGCTTCATCGTCGGCCTGATCCTGCTCAATGCCGCCGTCTTGGGGCTCGAGACCTCCCAGGACGCGATGGAGCGCTGGGGGGATTGGCTCAAGGTCCTCGATCGCGCGATTCTGGCCGTCTTCGTCGCCGAGATCGGCCTGAAGCTCTACGGCCGCGGGTGGGCCTTCTTCCGCTCGGGCTGGAATGTCTTCGACTTTCTCGTCGTCGGGATCGGCCTGCTGCCGGCGAGCGGGCCGCTCTCGGTACTGCGAGCCCTGCGGCTGCTGCGCGTGCTCTCGATGGTGCCGCGGCTGCGCTTCATCGTCGAGGCCCTGCTGCGCTCGATCCCCGGGATCTCATCGATCGCCCTCCTGATGCTGATCCTCTTCTACGTGGCCGCCGTCATGGCGACCGGCTTCTTCGGGGAGCGCTTCCCGGACTGGTTCGGGACGCTCGGGGCCTCCATGTACACGCTCTTCCAGGTCATGACCCTCGAGAGCTGGTCGATGGGCATCGCGCGCCCGGTGATGGCCGAACTGCCCTTCGCCTGGGTGTTCTTCGTCCCCTTCATCCTGATTGCGACCTTCACGATCCTGAATCTCTTCATCGCCATCATCGTCAACACAATGCAGAACCTCTACGAGCGGGAACAGGAACACGAGGTGGCGGCGATCGAGGAGGTCGTGCAGCGCGATCATGACCAGGTGGCCGATGAGCTGCGTGCCCTGCGTGCCGAGGTGGCGGCACTGCGCGAGGCCCTCGCGACGAGCGGCACCGCGACGCGCGTCGATCGCGGGCGAGACCCGGCGTGACGGGTAGACGCGGCCGCGCCTGGCGGACCGGACTGGCGCTCGGGCTGGTGCTGTCGGGGCTGGCCGGCGGGGCGTTCGCGGCACGGCTCGAGGTCAGCGTGACCGGGCTCTCGGGCGAACTCGAGGCCAACGTGCTCGCGCTCCTCGCGATCTACCAAGAGCGCAACGACGACGACCTCACGGCTGGGCGCATCGAGGCCCTGCACCGGCGCGCGCCCGAGCAGATCGAGGAGGCGCTGGCCCCGTTCGGCCTCTACCGGGTCCAGGTCGAAGACCAGCTGACCCCGCCGACGACCGCCGGCGCCCCCTGGGTCGCGACCTACCGCGTCGACCCCGGCCCGGCGATCCGCATCGAAACCCTGAACTACGAGCTGACCGGGGCCGGTACCGACGACCCGGAGATCCCGAAGGACTTTCCGCTGAAGGTCGGCCAGACCCTGCGCCACGAGGCCTACGAGAAGGCCAAGGGCGACCTGCGCTACGCCCTCACCAAGGGCGGCTACCTCGACTATCGGCTGGAGCGCCACCAGGTGCTCATCGATCCCGAGGCCTACGTCGCCCTCGTCGACCTCGCCGTCGACACAGGCCCTCGCTACTACTACGGCGAGGTCCGCTTCACGCAGGACCTGCTCGATGAGCGCTTCCTGCAACGCTACGTGCCGTTCGAGGCCGGCGACGTCTACGACTCCGACCAGTTGCTGCGTCTGCAGAGCCGGCTGCTCGGCTCCGAGTACTACGACCGCGTCGAGATCGTGCCGCTGCGCGGCGCCGGCCCGGACCCCGAGACGGTGCCGATCGAGGTCGTCGCCCACCGCAACAAGGCCAACAAGTACCGCATCGGCCTCGGCTTCGCGACCGACGTCGGGGCACGGATGAGCCTCGAGTGGCAGCGGCGCTACATCGGCCGCTTCGGCCACAAGCTCTCGACCGAGATCAGCCTGGCGCAGTACCTGCAGCAGGCGAGCGCCGACTACAAGATCCCGGTCGGCGACCCGATGCGCGACTTCGTCTCGATCCAACCCTCCTACGAGGCCTACGACACCGACACCCGCCAGGGCGAGCTGCTGCGGATCCAGACCGCCTACTCCTCGGTCACCGAGCGCGGCTGGCGGCGCACCATCGGGGTCGATTTCCGCCACGAGGACTACGAGCTCGACGAGGGCGAGCGCGACCAGGTGCTGGAGCTGATCCCGAACGTCTCCTGGGCCAAGACGGTGACCGACGACCCGATCTACACGACGCGCGGCCACCGCGTGCGTGCCACCGTCCTCGGTTCGTTCGAGGGTCTCGTCTCGCCGACCTCCTATCTGAGCGCCACGGCCCAGCTCAAGTGGATCCGCACCGTCGCCGAGGACTATCGGGTCATCGCCCGCTCCAGCCTCGGCCTCACGCTGGCCGACAGCCTCGACGACCTGCCGGCCAGCCGCCGCTTCTTCGCCGGCGGTGACAGCAGCGTCCGCGGCTGGAGCCTGGACGCCCTCGGGCCGACCGATCCCGACACCGGCGAGACCGTCGGCGGGCGCTACCTGGCCGTCGGCAGCCTGGAGCTGGAGCGACGGATCCGGGGACCCTGGAGCGCCGCCCTCTTCACGGACTTCGGCAACGCCTTCGACCCCGACTACGAGCAGGAATGGGCACAGAGCGCCGGGCTGGGCGTGCGTTGGAAGTCACCGATCGGTCAGGTGCGCGCCGACGTCGCCTTCGCCCTGACCAAGGACAACGACGACGGCGGCCTGCCGCCGGCGCGCCTGCATATCACCATCGGTCCCGACCTATGACCGACGCCCCGCCTCCCACCGGGAACGAGCCGACCCCGCCCCGCAGCGGGCCACCACCGCGAGGCCCCGGGCGCCGGCTGCGTCGCACCCTGGGCTGGACGCTCGGCCTCCTCGGCGCCCTGCTGTCCGTCGCGCTGCTCCTCGTCGCCCTGGTCGTCGGCACCCAGACGGGGCTGCGCTTCGCGCTGACAGCCCTCGACGACCTGGCCCCGGGGCTGCTGCACGTCGAGCGGGCCGACGGGCGCCTCGCCGGCGAGCTGCACCTGCAAGGTGTGCAGCTCAAGCTCGGCGGGCTCGAGGTGCGCCTGAGCCATCTCGATCTCGACTGGGCGCCGCTCGGCGCCCTCGTCGGGCGCGTGCGAGTCGCCCGGCTCGCGGCCGGCGATCTGGACCTGATCCTCGCCCCGAGCGCGGACGAGACCGAGGGCGAGCCCCTGCGCCTGCCGACGATCGCGCTGCCGGTCGCCGTCGAGATCGCCGAGGCGCGCCTCGAGCGGCTCGCCGTCGCCCGCGCCGACGACAGCGGCGAGGTGCCGATCGTGCTGCTCGAAGGGCTCGGCCTAGCGGGACGCTGGCAGGGCCACGCGGTCACCATCGACGAACTCTTCGCACGACTGCCGGACCTGGGCCTCGCGGCCCGGGCCGAGGGGCGGGTCGAGCTCCTCGACGACTATCCGCTGACCCTCGTCGCGGGCTGGACCCTGGACGAAGACCCTGGCCCGCCGCTCGCCGGCCGCGCCGAGGCCGAGGGCACGCTCGCCGGGCAGCTGAGGCTGACCCATGCGCTCACCGGCGCGGCGACGGCCGACCTGTCGGCCGAGCTCGAGCGGCTGCTCGACGACCCGCGCTGGGAGGCGACGCTCGATATCCGGGCCGTCGACCTGCCGGCGCTCGCTGCCGACCTGCCGCCCACCGAGCTCACCGCCCGCGTCGCGACCCGCGGCGACCTCACCGCGGCGCGCATCGACGGGACCCTCGCCGCCCGCTCCGCCGAACGCCCGGAACTCGGCGACTGGCAGGCCCGGCTCGGCCTCGACTGGCGCGACCGGGTGCTGGTCGTCGACACCCTAGAGCTGAGCGAGGCGGGCTCGGCCGCACGCCTGAGCGCCGACGGGCGACTCGACCTCGCCGCGACGCCGCCCGCCTTCACGGCGACCGGCGCCTGGCAGGGACTGCGTTGGCCGCTCGCCGGCCCCGCCGACCTCGCCTCGCCGAAGGGCCAGCTCGACGCCTCCGGCACCCTGGAGGCCTTCGGCTACCAGATCGCGACCGAGATCGGCGGCGCCATGCTGCCGCGCGCCGATCTCGCGCTCGCCGGCGGGGCCGACCTCGCGGGCACGCGCATCGCCACGCTGGAGATCGCGACGCTCGACGGCCAGCTCACGGGACAGGGCGAACTGACCTGGCGCCCCGCCCTGCGCTGGGACCTTGCCCTGACCGCGAGCGACATCGACCCCGGCGTCCAGTGGCCGCAGTGGCCCGGGCGTCTCGACGGTCAGCTCGCGAGCAACGGGACGATCGGCGCGGACGGGCCGGACCTGCGCGTGCAGATCGACGCCCTCGGCGGTGAGCTGCGCGGCTACCCGGTCGCCGCCTCCGGCCAACTCGTCGGTCAGGATGGGGAGGTCCAGATCGACGACCTGGCGGTCTCCTCCGGGCCGAGCCGCCTCCGGGCCAGCGGTCTGATCGGCGAGCGCCTGGCCCTCGACTTCGACTTCGCCTCGCCGGACCTCGCGAGCCTGGCGCCTGGCGGCCGCGGCCGCCTGACCATCGCCGGACAGCTCACAGGCACCCTGGAGCGCCCGGCGCTCGCGCTCGACATCGCCGCCCAGGACGCGGCGATCGCCGGCCAATCGGCCGCCCAACTGTCGGGCAAGGTCGCCCTCGGCCTGGATCCCGGCGCCCGCCTGAGCCTGGACCTGACCGGTGCGGATCTCGGCCTCGGCGGCCTCCAGTGGGGCCGCCTGCGGCTCGCCGGGGACGGCACGACCGCCGATCATCGCCTGAGCCTCGAGCTCGCCGGCCCGACCCAGACGATCGCCCTCGCCGCGACCGGCGGCCTGAGCGACCCGCCGGCCTACCGCGGCCGCCTCACCCAGCTCGACCTCCTGGGCGACACCGTTGGCGACTGGCGCCTGACGCGGCCGGGCCCGTTGGCGTTCACGCCGCCGACGCTCGCCATCGGCCCGCTGTGCCTCGGCGACGGGGCCGGCAGCGGCGGCTGCCTCGAGTTCGCGCAACCGAGTGCCGAGGAGTGGCGCGCGAGCCTCGACATCGATCGGTTCGACCTCGCCCACCTCGCCGCGCTGCTGCCCCCGCGCCTCGCGGCCACCGGCACCGCCCAGGCCCAGGCGCGGCTCACCGGCACCGGCGAGCGCCTGCGCGGGACGGCGCGCCTCGCCCTGCCGCAAGGGCGGCTCGCCTGGACCGGCCAACCCGGCATTGACGAAGAGGTCATCGACCTCTCCGGCGCACGCCTCGAGCTGGATGCCGGCGATGCCGCCCTGGCCGCCCGGCTCGCCGTGCCCCTGACCGGGCTCGGCGGCATCGACGGCGACCTGCGCCTCGCCGACTGGCGCCTCGACGCCCCGACCCGCCCGGACCAGCCGCTGCGCGGCCGGCTGCGCGCCGACATCCAGGACCTCGGACGGCTCGAGCGCTTCATCCCCGACATCAATGATCTGCGGGGTCGCCTGAGCGCCGACCTCGGTCTCGCCGGCACCCTCGGCGATCCGGCCTTCACCGGCGAGGCGACCCTCAGCGAGGCCAGGTTCGACGTCCCCCTGATCGGTCTCAAGGCCCGCCAAGTCGGGTTCAGCGCCGTCGCCTCCGGGCGCAACCGCATCGACTACCAGGGCTCGGCCAAGCTCGGCCGGGGCCAGCTCGACCTCGGCGGCACGACGCGCGAGCAGGCCGCCGGCTGGGAGACGCGCCTCACGGCGGCCGGCACCGACCTGCGCATCGCCGATACCAAGGAGTACCAGGTCCGTCTCTCGCCCGACCTGGAGATCGCGCTCGACCCCGACCGGGTCCGCATCACCGGCGAGGTGCGGATGCCCGAGGCGAGCCTGCAGCCGCGCTCGATCCCGGCCGGCACCGTGACCCCGTCGCCCGACGTCGTCATGGTCGGCGAGGACGGCGCGTCGCCGCTCCCGCTCGAAATCGACGTGCGTCTGATCCTCGGCAAGGCGGTCTCGCTCGACGCCTTCGGCGTGCGCGGCGACCTGCGCGGCGACCTGCGCGTGCGCCAGGGCCCGGAGCAGGAGGAGCCACACGGCGACGGCCAGCTCCAGATCGTCGACGGCACCTACCGCCTGTCGACCGGGATCGGACTGCTAGCCGCCGTCGGCAAGCCGCTGACGATCAAGCAGGGGCGCCTGATCTTCGCCAACACCCCGCTGTCGAACCCCGGGCTACTGCTCCAGGCCGAGCGCGAGGGCGGCGACCTGACCGCCGGCGTACAGGTCCTGGGCACGCTACGCGAGCCCAAACTCAGCTTCTTCTCCAACACGGACCCCGGGATGACCCAGTCCGAGATCTCACGCTACCTGATCACCGGCACCCCACCGGGCGGCGACCTCCAGGACGCCGACCGCTCACTCTCGGTCGGCACCTACGTGACGCCGAAGCTCTACATGGAATACGTCACGAGCATCGGCGAGGAGGACGACAAGGTCCGGCTGCGCTACGAACTGACCGACCACGTCGAGTTGCAGACCGAGACGGGTTCGGCCCAAGGCGGCGATATCTTCTTCAAGTTCGAGAACTGAATGCACCCGCTCTCCCACCCTCGGCACTGGCCGAGCTGGGTGGCCGTCGGACTCGTCTACGGGCTCGGACGACTGCCCTTTCCGCTGCTGTGGGCACTGGGCCAGGCCGTCGGCCGCCTCGGCTATCTGTTCGCCGGCGAGCGTCGCCGCATCGCCGAACGCAACCTGGCGCTCTGTCTGCCGCACCTCCCGGTGCCGGCGCGGCGCCGCCTGCTGCGCCGACACTTCGGCTGGCTCGGGGTCGCGACCCTCACCCAGGGCGTCGGCTGGGGCGTGTCGCTGTCACGGCTGCGCCGCCTGGTCCGCCTCCGCCACCGCGAACGCATCGACGACTGCCTCGCCGCCGGGCGACCGGTCATCGTCCTCGTGCCCCACTTCATCGGGCTGGAACTCGGCGGGACGGCCTTCACGGCCCTGGTCCACTCGGGGGCCTACATGTACCAGAGGATCCGCAACCCGGTCGTGGAGTGGCAGGTCAAGCGCGCCCGCACCCGCTTCGGCAGCCTGTCGATCGAGCGGCGCGACGACCTGCGCGGCCTGGTCCGCGTCATCAAGGGCGGCACCCCCTTTTTCTACCTACCCGACCAGGACGGCGGGCGGCGCGGCGTCTTCGTACCCTTCTGCGGCGTCGTCGCTTCGACGGTGCCGACGCTCGGGCGCTTCGCGGCCCTCACCGGCGCCCTCGTCATCCCGACCATCCCACGCTTTCTGCCCTGGGGGCGCGGTCTGGAGCTGACCTTCGCCCCACCCCTGGAACCCTTCCCCTCCGGCGATCCGGCGGCCGATGCGGCGCAGATGAACCGGGTCATCGAGGCGCACATCCGAACGATGCCCGAGCAGTACTTCTGGGTGCACCGCCGCTTCAAGACCCGCCCGCCCGGCGAGCCGCCGATCTATCCGTCGAAGCGCCGCCGATGACCGGCTCGGACCCGACGCACGCCGCGCCCGGCCGCGCGACCGGCTCCTCGGCGCGGCCCTGCTGCCCATGCGCACCGGCGAGCTGGTCTTCCCCTGGCTGATGCGACGCTACTTCGACCACGACCTGCTCGACGCGACGGCCCTGATCTGGGCGCTGAAGCTCACCGCCTTCGCGATCCTGTTGCAGCATGTCGTGCCCGTCGACTCCTGGCGGGTACTCGCCGGGGCCGTCAACCTGCACCTGTTCCTGCTCGGCGTCACGCTGACCCTCGCGCTCCTGGCCCCGCTGCTGCCGGGCCGCCCGGCGCGCAGCGCCGCCACCTCGACCCAGCCCACGGAGGCCCCTGGATGACCGAACCGACCGTCGAGCGCCTCACCGGCACCGCCATCGGCCCCTACCTGAGCGAGGTCGCGCAGTTGCGCATCGCCGTCTTCCGCGAATGGCCCTACCTCTACGACGGCGACATGGACTACGAAAAGCACTACCTGGCGACCTACAGCGCCTCGCCCGAGAGCCTGTTCGTCCTCGTGCGCGACGGCGGGCGCATCGTCGGCGCCTCGACCGGGCTGCCGATGGCCGACGAGACCGACGCATTCAAACGCCCGTTCATCGACCTGGGCTACGACCCGCAGCGGATCTTCTACTTCGGCGAATCCGTGCTGCTGCCGGAGTACCGCGGCCGCGGCCTGGGCGTGCGCTTCTTCGCCGAGCGCGAGGGCTACGCCCGCGAGCTCGGCCGCTTCACCCACACCGCCTTCTGCGCCGTCGAGCGCCCCGCCGATCACCCGCGCCGCCCCGCCGGCCACGTGCCGCTCGACGCCTTCTGGGGCCGCCGCGGCTACAGCAAGCACCCGGAGCTCGCGACCACCTACACCTGGAAGGACCTCGACGAGCCCGACCAGACCCCCAAGCCGATGACCTTCTGGCTCAAGCCCCTCGGCGGCTGACCTCCCCGGCCCGCCGGCACCGGCTGCGACCCATCGGGCCGGATCGCAGGCACCGGCCCCAACGGGGACAGGGTCGAGGCGGATCCGTCCGCGAGAAGCGGCTGCCGGTCGCGCGGGAAGCGCTCCTCATCGATCACCGGACCCTGGGAAACGGATGTCGATGACGCTCGCCCGATAGAAGGCGAAGTATTCGCTGGTCCCGAACAGATTGCCTGCCTCGATCTCGAACGGGAGGCGATAGCCCTGGACCTCGCGAAAGTCCGACAGCCGTCCGCCGAAGGGCTGCCACCGATACGCCTTCGCGGCGTTTGCATCGCTCCATCGCAACAGCGACATCGCGACCGGCCGGCCGTCGCCATCGATCCGCAGGTCGACCGCCTGTGAGAACGCCCCGTGGCTGACGGTGACGCGGGCAGTCTCCGCATCGACACCCTCCCATACCACACCCGGCCGCGGCAGCACGGCGGCGGGCGACCAGAAGACGGCCTCGGCCACGCACCGTCCATACGCGGACCTGGCGTGATCCGCATCCCCACCCATCCGTGCCACGGGGAGCAGCCCGAAGATGCGGAACCGTGTCCAACCGTGGGAATCCGACCCCGAGACCGGCACCAGGCCCGGCAGCTTCATTCGCCATACGAAGCCGTGCGGCGCGGCAAGGATCTGATGGGCGGCCATGGCGCGGTAGTTCGGCGCGGCGCGGGGGCCGAGACCGAACCGACCGCCCATCGCGATCTCGACCACCGGCAATAGGGGCGTACCTGGGGCAATGGCAAAGTTGAAGAATCGCTGCGCCGGCTCGGGTAGGGCCGCGACCATTGTCGGGTCATACCTGGCCGGGTCTTTCGGCTGCAATCTTGCGAGTCGCGTCCACTCCCGTCGCTCCGCGCGCCGATCGAACAGGCGCAGGCCCACCAGGGCAAAGACGGCTATCCCGCCAAGCGTCGAGAGCAAATAGACGATAACGACCAGCACAGCATCCTATCCCGCATGGCCCGCATGAGACCCGTCTCGTACCGGACGATGCGGACACGGTGATCGTCCGGTTCCGGGCACCTTCCACATAAGGTAAGCCGTTCACCAGAAAACACAAAACACGCGCGAGGTGCTGGTTGACGAACCGTGCGTGCTCGGTCTTCGGCCAGGGACCGCAAACGATCGGTAAACCGAGCGGCTCGAGAGCTCGGCTCCTCGAACAGGGTCCATGGACCCGAGTTTCGCGCCTTTCGCGTGTTTCGTAGTTTGCACCGTTCCGAACGGCCCCCTTCGCACCCAAAGCGCATCATGCGAAGGCCGCGCCCCGCGCAGGGGACCCGGCACTCGGCTGGCTCCGACCTGACCGCCCCACAGGCGCGTCCGCTGCGGGTCGGCCCCCGGGTCAGCCCTTGATACAGACCAGCGGCTCCAGGCGCGCGACCCGGCGGGCCAGGCCGGCACGCTCGGCCGCCGAGACCACCTCCCCACGTCCTTGTAGGCGCCCGGGGCCTCCTCGGCGAGCCCGCGGGCCGAGGGGCTGCGCACGAGGATGCCGCGCCGCGCGAGCTCATCCTGCACCGCACGGCCATGCCAGCGTTTGGTCGCGGCGTGCCGACTGAGCGCTCGGCCGGCGCCGTGGCAGGCCGAGGCGAAGGCGAGGTCCGCGCCGCGTTCGGTGCCGACGAGGATGTACGAGGCCGTCCCCATGGTGCCGCCGATCAGCACCGGCTGACCGACGTCGCGCAGGTCGGGCGGCAGGTCCGGGTGGCCCGAACCGAAGGCGCGGGTGGCGCCCTTGCGATGCACGTAGAGCTTGCGCAGCCGGCCGTCGACGCGGTGCTCTTCGAGCTTGCAGGTATTGTGGGAGACGTCGTAGAGGAGCGTCAGATCCGTCCCGAAGAACTCCGTGAACACCCGGCGTGTCAGGTGGGTGGGGATCTGGCGATTGGCCAACGCGCAGTTGATGCCGGCACGCATCGCGCCGAGGTAGGCTTGGCCAAGTGCGGAGTGGATGGGCGCGCACGCGAGGTCGCGGTCCGGCAGGGCGAGGCCGTGCCTCGGCGCCGCGACGACCATCCGCTTCAGATAGTCCGTGCCGATCTGGTGACCGAGGCCGCGCGAGCCGCAATGGATGCTGACCACGACCGCGTCGCGGCGCAGACCGAAGGCGTCCGCGGTGGCCGGGTCGTCGATCTCGGCGACGACCTGGACCTCCAGGTAGTGGTTGCCCGAGCCGAGGGTGCCCATCTCCTGCCGCTGGCGCTCCTTGGCGTGCTCCGAGACCTGCCCCGGGTCGGCGCCGGCGATGCAGCCGCGCTCCTCGATGCGCTCCAGATCCTCGCGCCGGCCGTAGCCCGCGCGCACCGCCCAGGCGGCGCCGCCGGTGAGCATCGCATCCATGCCACGGCGGTCGAGGCGTATCGCGCCTGTGCTGCCGACCCCGACCGTAATGCTGTCATAGAGCGCGTTCGCAAGTTCCTGCTGCACCGCCATCACGGCGGCGCGGTCGAGGCCGGTATGCAGCGTGCGCACGCCGCAGGAGATATCGAAACCGACACCGCCGGCCGAGACGACCCCGCCTGCGTCGGCGTCGAATGCGGCCACGCCGCCGATCGGGAAGCCGTAGCCCCAATGGGCATCCGGCATCGCATAGGAGGCGCCGACGATGCCGGGCAGGGTGGCGACGTTGGCGGCCTGCTCCAGCACCTTCTCGTCCATGTCGCGAATCAGGGCCTCGGTCGCGTAGAGCACCACAGGCACCCGCATCGCACCCTGCGGCGCGATGCGCCACTCCGTGTCGCCGACCTTGCTGAGACCCTTGGTGAGATTGCCGGTGAGCCCGGCCATGGCGAGACCTCCGCGGCGCGCATTGGTTTGCCCTTCAGACGTCGACCACGCAGCGGGCGCTCCACAGCCCGGCCGCGTCCCGCGTCACCGACAGCGCCGTGTAGGTCGCGCTTTTCACCTCCACCGCGGGTCGATGACGTTGCCGGTCGACCGCTTCGCCGCGGACCCGCGCCTGAAGCCGACCATCGGCGATGCGCACGTCGAACTGCGAAAACAGCATACGCTCGGCGGCCATCCGATAGATCACCGCGTTGAGCCAGTCCACCAGCAGCAACTCCAGGTCCGGCTCCTCGCACCGAACGTCGAGCGCGCGCAGCGGCCGCACCTCGCCGGGGTCGCAGACGATCGCGGTCAGCGCGAGGGCCGCCTGCGCGAAGGCCTCCCCCGGGGTGCGTCCGATGCCTTCGACCCCGATATCGGCGCGATGCTCGAAATGCCGCCAGCCGGGCACCGCCGGTCGGTCGCCGTTCGATTCGTCGGGCGCATGCGCATTCATCGCGTCGGTTCAGTCGGCTCGGCGGGGACGTGAGGCCGGGACGCACGACGCCCCGCCGTCGCCGCGCATCCCTGTAACCACTGTAGGGGACCTTGAATTTTTCAAGGTGCCCTGTAGACCTCGCCGGTGAAAACCGCACCGGCGCCGCCCTCCCTCTCAGAGACCGGAATCCAACCCGAACCAACCGGCTACCGTTTCCGCGTCTAACCTAGAGTAAAGACCGGATAGGAGGCCAAGACATGAAGCTGCCGCTCGAGAATCGAACCGAGGCGGGCCGGGCGCTCGCCGAACTGCTCTCCCGGGAGCCAACCGGCGATGTGGTGGTCCTCGCGCTGCCCCGAGGCGGCGTACCCGTCGGCTGGGAGATCGCCAAGGCGCTGAACGACCCCCTGGACATCCTGCTGGTCCGAAAGCTGGGTGTGCCCGGTCAGCCCGAACTCGCGGCCGGCGCCATCGCGAGTGGGGGCATCCGGGTGCTCAACCAAGACCTGATCGATGCGCTCGGCATCACACAGGCGCAGCTCGAACGGACGGCGGCGCACGAGCAGGCCGAGCTCGAGCGGCGCGAGCGCGTCTATCGTGGCGATCGGCCACGGCCGCCCGTCACCGGACGCCGGATCATCTTGGTCGATGACGGCGTGGCCACCGGTGCCACGATCCGCGCCGGGATTGCAGCGCTGCGTCAGCAGCATCCGGAGAGCATCGTGCTCGCCGTTCCGGTGGCGCCGCCCGACACGCTGGCAAGGCTCGAGGCCGAGGCGGATCAGGTGGTGTGCCTGGCGACCCCGACACCCTTCCGGGCCATCGGCCAGTGGTATCAGGACTTTCATCAGGTCACCGACGAGGAGGTGACGGAATTGCTCGAATCCAGCCGCAGGGAGGACCGGCCATGACAGGGCACGAGGAAGAGGTCCTGATCGGCGCGGCCGGGGTGACGCTCGCTGGCCATCTGACCATCCCGCCGCAGGCCAGAGGGATCGTCGTCTTCGCGCACGGGAGCGGCAGCAGCCGCTTCAGCACCCGCAACCGGTACGTCGCCGAGGTCATCGACCAAGGTGGTCTGGCAACCCTGCTGTTCGATCTCCTGACCGAGGACGAGGGCGCAGTCGACGAGATCACCCGTGCGTACCGGTTCGATATCCCGTTACTCGGCGAGCGGCTGGTCGGCACGGTGGACTGGCTGCGGGCGCACCCGCACACGGCGGCCTTGAAGATCGCCCTATTCGGGGCCAGCACGGGCGCGGCGGCGGCGCTCATCGCCGCCGCGGAACGCCCAGACGCGGTCGCGGCCGTCGTGTCGCGGGGCGGTCGCCCGGATCTGGCCCGGGACCATCTCGCCAGGGTCGAGGCGCCCACCTTGCTCATCATCGGCGGCCTGGACGGACCCGTGATCGCGATGAACCGCGAGGCGGCAGCGCAACTGCGTTGCGAGCGGCGGATCGAGATCATCCCGGGGGCCACGCACCTGTTCGGCGAGCCCGGCAAGCTGGAGGCCGTCGCGACGCTCACGCGCGACTGGCTTGTGCAACAGATCGGTTGAGCGCCCCGCGGCGCTGATGCCGCCTGCCTCGCGGGGCGCCGGGCATTCACCGGAGAGATCGCCGCTGGGCTCGGCATCGGGCCGGCCGATCACGCAGAACGGTCGGCCGCGGACGGGCATACCTTCGGGGAATGGGCCAGCGCGGCCTATCGATCAGCCCCTCCTCAGCGGACGGCGTTCCCCGGCGCGTCCTGCGACTCTTCCTGCCTGATCGCCTGTTGTCTGCGATTCCCGAAGATGATCACCAGCGGGAACAGGATCGAGTATGGAATCCACATCAGCCATCTGTAAGGATCGGGCAAGAAGAGCAGGAGCCCGAGGAACGTGAGGCCGGCAATCCAGAACAACGTCGCCGACCGGATCATGAACGCCCGCTCCCGCGGTCCGTTCGTGTTCTTGATACTGAAATAGGTCCCGACGATGCCCCCGGCGAGCCCGATCAGCCCACCCGCGATACCGCCGATCCATCCCCACAGCGCCCCATCTGTCATCTTCCGTCGTCCCGCAAGAGACCGTGAACGATACTGGCACGCGGCAAGTCTACCGGAGAGACCCAGCGCGATCGACCCTTGCCCCACCGCGCCCCGTCAACCGTCCAACAGCCGACGGATCAGCGCAATCAGGCGCCTTTCGTTCGAGAAGACCGCAAACGCCAGCAACAGAGAGACCAGGACCACGAGCAGGCACAACAGCACGACGACCGGGAGCATCGCCGCCATCAGCCTGATCGTCCCCTCCGAGAACGCGCCGGATGCGAGTCCGTCCAGGACGAACCACGGATCGACGAGGACAGGCGCCGAAAGCCATAGCCATGCGGCCAACCCGAACAAGAGGCCGATCGAGGCGAAGCCCATCGGGGGCCAACTCCCCACCAAGCGGGCGCGTTTCTCGACGAACGCCCGCTCGGACGGCTCAAGTCGCGACATCATTCGACACCGACCCGGGCGGACGAACCGCTGTTTGCACTCCAGAGACAAGTGGCGCCCAGTCCAGGCCGACGAGCCGCCACGGGGCACCACACAGCCCGCCCACGGAGCGGCCGACGCGATCGGCCGAGGCCGGCGCGGCGACAGCCGGCCCGGGAGCGCTCGCGGGCCGACGCCGAACTGCCGGAACCCGGCGACGCCCGCGGCGCGGCCCGGTTGACGGCCGCCCTTCGCCGCGATCGGCGGATCGGCCGTGCCGCGCACGAGCGGCATGGGATGGCAGGGAGGCCAGACCCTGAGGCATCCCCACGAGATCGGCCTCGACGGCGAGTCGGTACGAACTGGGAGCGCCGGCATTCAGCCGGCTTCGCGCGCGGGGGCTCGATGACCCCGGCGCGCGACCTTTGGCGCCGGAGCCAGGGGATCACCGATAAGCGCCACTGGATGGCCGCTGCGCACGTGCCCTTCTACCGTTCTACCGGCGGCCCAGACGCCGCCGACGCGGCATCGAGCCGCGACGGCGGCGAGCCGGCTGGAAAGCCGGCGCTCCCAGTGAGCCGCGCGACGGCGAGATGGCTCAGATTGCGAGAGCCGGCTTCCGTCGGTCAGTCGACCTACGCCACCGCGGTTCAGGCCTGTTATCCGGGGATACCTCAGGGTCAGACCCCAGTGGCGCGACCGCCGCTTAGCACTTGATCCCCTTCGCGATCCTTCCCGGCAAGCTCCTTGAGACAGCGCGAGCAGAGGCAATCGCTGTAGGCGGTCGAGAGCTCATCGAGGACCTCATCGGAGAGGGGGACGTGGACGCACTGGCAGTGAGGCAGGTCGTCGACCTTGCAGATGAAGGTCGCCCCGCAGCGGGCGCACCGCTTCGGGCCGGGGGTGAAATCGCTCGCGTGCGGATTGTCGTTCATGGCTTCCCCGTCGGCTGCTGGATGGTACGCACACAAGGGCGGCTTGAAGAATTCAAGGCGCCCGCGCGGGGCAAGGAGGCCCCGCCATGTTCAGTCGCCTAAACGACTGAACAGGCAGCGAAGCGGAAATCGCATTCCTGCCTCGCCCCTTGAAAGATTGCCCGGATGGCAGTCTTTCGACGTCCCCATGATCTGTAGGCCGTCGCGATGTTCCTCAAGTTGGCGGGATGTCCCGCCGCTCGTCGGCGACGCCCAGCCGGGCTCGGCTCCCGCTGCCCGCCCGCTCAGCGGCGCCGCCTGTCGAAGGCACACTACCCGAGGAGCACACCCGGTCATGCACGCGCCTTACAGGCTGCCTCGAGGGCACCTTGAAAGGTTCAAGGTGCCGTCTCATCGTCGTCGCCCCGATCCAATCGCCACGGACGGCGAGCCTCTTTCACCGTCTCCTTCGAGCATCGGCTCGGACATGCTCGCGCAGAAACGGCAGCCCGTATTCGACCAACTCACGCAGGGCCTCGTCCACAACGGGCAGGACTCGCCGACGAGCCACGTCCGGGGCGAGCGGCCTCGTCTGCGCGACGATGTAGGCCATCATCTCCTCTTGCGTCGCGCCCATCGCGAGCGCCTCGACCGACCACCCGAAATCGCTACCGCGCGCCAACTCCCCGAGCCGACACAAGTACTCCTCCTCCGACCCGGCATCGCTCGGGCGTGCCCCACTGGGCCGCATCGTGAGTTCGGGAAAGCGCGCCCGTCTCGACCAACCGATCTCGACGAAGAATGCTTCGCGATTCTGATCCGGGACCAGAACGACCCAAGCGAAGACGGACTCCGAGACCCGCCAACAGTACGCCCGTTCGCCAGGAACCCCGGCCAACGCGGAATGCTTGCCGACCGGCACGAAATCAGGACACGCATGCGCGAGCCTTTCGGCGAACAACGCGCGAAGCGCGGCCCCGTATTCCTTCCTCATACGCAACCCACCCGACGACGAGGTTCGCACACGCCGCCAAGACCCGGCGGCACTACCGGCGCCTGGCGCGCCCGGCCGCTAGCCGTCCAGGTAGGAAGAAACGCTCGTGTATTCAGATTTCTGCCCCTCGAACCCGTCGAATATCTTGCGATGACGGATCAAGCCATATTCGTCATCCCGACTTTCGTAGTCTCGAACCCAGTCGACGAGCACCTCGAGCATCGCTCGCTGGGCCTCTTCGGAAGGAAACTTCTCCGGCTCCCAGGGCCTCTTCCTGCAATGCTCTACGCAAACCTCGATACCTGGATTCAAGAATCGCAGCTCAGTACAGTGGGGCAAGGCCACCTCCACCAGGTCGCTGTAGCAGCCCTCGATAATCCATTCATCGTTTGCAGTCAAGAACGCCCGCAATTGCCGAACGCTCTCATCGAGCGGTTTGCGTTCGGTGCCTTCGCCCCAGGCAATTTCGTCCAACGAGAGGCGTGCAACCTCCTTGTCTCGCACCAGACGCCGCGCCATTGTGCTCTTACCGGCGCCCGCGTTCCCAAGCAGGATCACTCGCATTCGTTCCCCCCCCCGTTCTGGGCATCAGCCGCCCCATACGCGCCCCGCCGATCGAGGCCACCACGACCAGGGCCGCCAACGCAGGACCGCTGGCCACTCGGCGCTTGCATCACCACCCGGCCATCATCGCGGGACAAGACGGCCGCACTCACCGCTCCCAGCACGCGACCCCCATGCGTACCAGTAATCAAGGACCTCGGGATGCAGAGACCACAGCCAGCGGCGCCCACCGCCTGCCTCGCTCGGTCGGCGGCTCAGGGGCGCGGACGTGTCGGCGACCGGGGTCGATGGGCAGCGTGCCCTTGCCCATCCGGCCCCGTCACGCAAACACTCGCCGCAGCCGTCGGGCGAACCTAGCCGGCCCCGACCTCGGCGACCGAGGTGCTCCGAGCCTCGCCGCTTCCCGTCGTCCCTAGTGCCTCGCTCCCGAAATACCGGGCCGCTCTTTCATGTCACCCCAAGAATCCGAGCACCGTAGGAGCCCGCTTGCGGGCGAGCGGCTCGCGCGCGGCGGCGAAGATCGCCCGCAAGCGGGCTCCTACCACGCGAGGGTGGCGGGCCGCCGCGTGCGGTCTCGGGAATTGCGCCGTCTTGCACGAGCGGCCTCCTGCGCGCGCCGCCAGATGACATCATGCAGAGGCCACCCCGGATCGGCACCGCCAGTCCGAGGCGATGCACGTCGGGGATCGCCGCCGTCACAGCCCCCTCTTGCGGCGCTGCGTCACCTGCTCCCCGCCGACACCCCAGTTATCCGTCTCGACCTCCTCGATCACGACGACTGTCGTAGCTGGATTCTTGTCGAGGACGCGCCGCAGCAACTCGGTGACGCCGGCGATCAACTCGGCCTTCTGATCCGCGGTTGCGCCCTCTCTCGTGATCTTGATGTTGACGTATGGCATGACGGCCTCCCTCTCTTTCGGGGACCTTGAAAGATTGCCATCCGGGCAATTTTTCAAGACGCAAAGCGAAAATGCGATTTCCACTTAGGACGGGTTCAGAAACAAACGACACCAGCGCGAAGACGACAAGAAACTACGAAATACACGAAAGTCGCGAAAAAACGGCAGATTCTTGTGTAAGTTCGGCGCTTTCGCGTGTTTCGTAGTTCCCAGAAGATGTACCGGCTGTTCTCGAATCGTCACTTAGCTTCATTTTCAGTCGCTTAAGCGACCGAAAATGGCGGGGCATCCTTGCCCCGCGCGGGCACCTTGAATTCTTCAAGGTGCCCTGTCGGTCGCGGTTCGGCGGGCGACGGTCAGCCGAACGCGCCCGTCGACGCGGCTCGATGTGTAAAATGCAGGCCAGTCGATGCGCCCGAGGGGCGTCGCTGAAACATCGGGATCATCGGCGACCGACAAGACTGCCGACGTCCGGGCATCGACTTGCGGCTCGCGCCCCGACGCACAGGGGCGTGGCATCCGACTGTGCGACAATACACGCGGCTCTGCCTCGCGGAGACCGCTTCACGCAGCCTTCACGCAAGGATCGGTAGAGTCGCCATGCTGAATTGTGCGCCTTTCCTCCGCGGCCTGCGATGCCTCGTGACATGGGGGCCGCGCCAACACTGGACTGCCAAGAAGTGGACGATCGAGTCGAACGCTACCCGCCGCGCTATCTCGAGCAACGGCTCGCGCTGAGGGCAGCGTCCGCGCGCGAGATACGCTCGCAGTTGTTGGTATTGGTTCACATGGTCGATGTCGTTGGGGGAACGAAATCGCAGCTGCCTTGGCTCACCGAAGAGGAGATGGAAAGGCGCATCAGTGAACGCGGCATCCGTCTCCAGAACGTGGAGATGCACAAGCCTGTGTCCGCAGTCGTCCACGAACTCCACGACCTGCGTATGGTGGATGCCGATCGCGGGGCCTATCGGATAAACAGGCTCGGGATACTGCACATGTGGTCGCACGCTACGCGACTCGGGCGTCACAACGCCCGCGACTGGGAGCACAGGGCCGGTAGCCGCTCGGCCGGAACGCCCCCGCACACCCAGCCCTAGCGCTCGGCCATCCCGCCCCGCACGATGCGGCCCACGGTCGCCAAGTGGATGCCGAAATGGTCGGCGATCTCGCGATAGGTGTAGGCGCCGGTCGCATAGGCCGCCGCGATCGCGGCGTCTCTCCCACTCGATCGCGCCGCGATCTGCGCCAGCGTCGGAGCCGGCGGGCGGCGTTGCGCCCGCGGGACACTCAGCCTGTCGCCGTCGAACCGGATTTCGCCCTGCATCCGCGCGACGAACGCCTCGTCCCCCAGATAGATCTGCTGGCGCAAGCCCTGCCAGATGTCTCGCCCGACGCCCTCGTACACGAATGCCCGGTGACCACGACGGGCCGCTTTCCGCGACGCGGCGAACTGCCGCAGCAATGCGTCCACGGCCAACCAACGGGGCGCTGGCGCGCTCCCCATCATCGCCCCGTAGCTGCTCCAAGGCCAGTCCTCGGGCGCCTCGACCAACCCGACGCGGACCGGGTTGAGGACGACATGCCGCGTCAGCTCGAGCAGATAGGCGTCGCGATCGACCAGAATGCCCTTGAACCGCCCCTGGAACAGATGCCCGTTGCGCCCGTGGCGCCGGTTCGACGCCTGGGTGTAGACCCCATTCAAGTGCCGCATCCCTTGCGAAAGGTTCCCCTCCACCGTCTCGGCCACGAGATGGTAGTGATTCGGCATCAGGCAGTAGGCGTGGCAGATCCAGTTGTACCGCTCGGCCACCTCCCCGAGCACCGCCAGGAAACGGTCGCGATCCTCATCGTCCTCATAGATCGCCTCCCGCCGATCACCGCGGGCGGTGAGGTGGTACAAGGCGCCGGGAAACTCGATGCGGAGAGGTCGCGCCATGCTCTCAAGTCAAGTCCGATTCTCGCCTTGCAACAATCCGAGACCCTCCGGTCCGTACTGTCCGATGGATCGAGTTTCGACGTCATATCGACACGGCACGCAACGGACGAATCGCTGTTGGCACTTGGCGGCCAGGTCGCCATCGGTAGACCTCCGCAACAAGGGTAAGACCCCGGTCAAGCACCCCCGCGAGCCAGACATGACCGCAGCTTGCCCCCGGCGACGCGGGCTCGATGGCCAATCGCTTGCGTCCCCTTCAGGGGACCTTGAAAAATTGCCATCCGGGCAATTTTTCAAGACGCGAAGCGAAAATGCGATTTCCGCTTCGCTTCATTTTCAGTCGTTTAGGCGACTGAAAATGGCGGGGCATCCTTGTCCCGCGCGGGCACCTTGAATTTTTCAAGGTGCCCTTCAGTGCAAAGGCTCTGCGACCAAGACGTCGGTTTGCGGAAAGTCCAACCCTTTGAACAATAGCGGTTCGTCGCGCACCCGCGCCAGCGCGTAAGAGAAGCAGTCGCCAAAATTCAGGCCCGCCGCGTGACGTCCCTTGCCGTAGCGGCGAAATGCCTCGCGTGCCGCCAGGGCCTGCTCGGCGTCCACCGGCACGGGCAGGATGCCCGCCGCGGCAATGAAGAGATCCAGGTCGCGGATCCCTTCCGCGCCATGGCGCGCCTCGACGACGATCGATATCTCCACCAGCGTCGCTGCGGAGATATGACAGAGCGGTGCGGCCTCGATGGCCTCGTTGAAGCGCCGCCGCTCCGGTTCGTCTTGCAAAATGGCGACGAGCGCCGAGGTGTCGATCACCATCAGCCCGGCAGACCCTTATCGTCGTAGCCCAGGATCTCTTCCGGCGTGCGGGCATCGCGCACTGGCAGCCTTGCCATACGGCAGGCGATGGCATCGAGCCGGTCCGCCAGGCTCTGGCCGGAGTGCTCCCGCTGTAGTCGTTCCAGGCGCTCGCGCAATGCCCTGGTAACGGCGGCCGTCTTGGTCTCCCCCGTCAGTTCAGAGATGCGCTCGGCAAGCCTTTCGGTCTCCGGGTTGCGAATGTTGAGTGCCACTGGGCAAGACCCCGCCAACTGTTGGAAATGTTTGCGTGTAGCAGGCCATGGGGGAGTGTAGACTGCTCGCTACCAACCAGCAAACTTCGCAGGAATCCCGCAATGGGGTCACCGCAATGGGGTCTCACGCCGATCGCCGCGCGAGGTAACGTGGTAGAGCCCGCCGGCTAGCTCGATACGAAGGGGTCTGGCCATGGGCGAAGTGTAGTCGGGCGGCGCTGGATTGCAAGACCTGACCCTAGGATCCTGACCCTAGGATCCCTGCTCCCTCCCACGGGCTCGTCCAACAAACGGTTCAGATCGTCGCTCGCTTCGCTCGGACGATCTAACCTTATTCGTTAGGCAATTTCGCCGATTAAATTCAATTCCTAGGAATTATATTAACCCAGGCCCCTTCAATTCTATTAGCTACTGAGTTTTGGTTTACTTAAGTAAAACTTACCATGAATGGAATGTACATAGGGTTTAGGTAATCCGCTCACGGACAAATCAGATATATCCAAATCTACCAAATCATTTGGACATAAAGGAATTAGCCCAAACTGTTGCCCTATTTTATGTAACTGTTCTCGATCTTGTTTACTCTCAATTTCATAACCGATTAAGACTCCATTAAGCGGAGACATCTCATTCGCTAAGGGAAGTCTCCATTTGTCGCGCTCTACAAATGAAGGATTATTAACTTCATTTAGTTTAACAAGAAATGCTTCGAGATTTTTTGTGTAATCATGTTCACTCATTATTATGTCCTACAATATTTTCTCAAAGTTATACCTACTTACATTTATCGATAAATTCAATATTGTATATACTTCTATGTTATTTGTTTGTTGCGTGTAATTGCTAACGTCTTGGCTAGCCAGCCCAAGACCGCGCCGAAACGCCGCTGCGCGATTACTCAGAGCTTGGCGCGCGGTCTTGGGTCGGCGCCGAGCTATTCGTTAGGCTAGTTGATGCCCTCGCTATCCTGATGAGAGATAGCAGCGCGTCGTTGACGGCCTCCTCCGAAGGAAATGCCTCCGCGACCTCTGGTTTTAACAAGACAAGATTGTGAGACTCGATGTAGGATCGATAAAATCTGCCCCGCACACCAACTCCCAAATCCTCTCGCTTGTACTCCGGGCCTTGATCATCGTTTGGTCCACCTAGCCGAACGGAGGAAGACGTCCCGGCGTAAGGCGCTGATTATCCAGCTAAGATGGCAGCTATCGTTACGCTCGCACTGGGTCTTGGACCAAGCGATGATCAAGGCCGTACTCCGCGCGCAGCTCATCGTCTTTGGGCTTAGTCTTCTTCATCGATTCTTCTCTCACGCTTGTTCATCTCGCGAGCGCTCATGATTCTGGTGACGCCCGCCTCTTCCGTGTGGCATACGATCAAGAATTTCGAGGTTCTGGTGACGCCGAAGGTAAGGAAGCGTCTCTCGGCTACCGAGCGGTCTGAATCATCGAATGTGAGTGCCATGGAATCGCCGAACACCGTTCCGGCTTCCTGAAAAGAAACGCCGTGCTTGCGCAAATTGCCTGCGGCTTTCTTTGTGCCCCAATCAAGTTTCACTTCGACGGATTCCGAGAATTCTTTTCTGGCAACGGCAGCGCTCACCCGAGCGAAGGGAGCGGTAGCGACCGTAGCGTCGGGTGTAGCGCCTTGTTGGGCAAAACGTCAAGCTACTGACTTACAAACAGAGCTTCACGCGCTTTCTGTGGCAAATCAAGGATCACGAAGAAGTCTGCAGGATACAGATAGTCTTCTGCAGATTCATCGATCACCCTCAGCATGTTTTCCGCTTCAGCCTCGGAATCCTGAAGGATCTGATAGACCTTACCTTTTTCTAGGTCTTCAGATCCACTGGGGTCGATGCACAGGGCAAATTCTGCGGCATGATCGTTCATAGTTGCTCTGTTAGTCAATGAAACGCTTGATCTTCATTTTTCGTTTGCCTATTCCGTGGGCCTCATACCAATGGACCTCAGCTCTTCGGATGCGTCCATTTGGAAGTTTGACGGTCGCCGTCCCTTTGAGTTTCCGCCATCGTCCGGAGCCGAACTGCTTCTTCAAACGCGGAAGCTCTCGAATGCTGTTGCCAATCGCGATCGGCTCGATTTCCTCGATGGAGCCCTGGATTTCGAAGTACATTCATTCACACTCGGTCGCAGTTGAGTTTGCTCGCCCAACGAATAAGCGCTTATCTGGTCTGCGCGCGACGCCGAGGCCCCTGGTGCCGCGAGGCTCCCGCGCGCAGACCAGATAAACGTTTGTTGGACTAATCCGCTCCTGGCACGGCGTGGCGGCCGGCGCGGGCACTCTCTAGAAAGAGGGGATTGTATTGTCGCGGCCCGTTCGCGCGGCAACGGCGCGTGGGCGCGGCCAGGGGTCGAACAGGGGCGGAGGTCGTGATCAAGGGCATCGGCATCGGTCCGCGAGGTCGCAATCCAACGGCTCTGCGGGCAATCTTAGGCCATTTCCCGGATTTCAGGCGAGCACAAGCGCCGACCGTTGCGGGTCGGTCCTGCCGGAGGAGGCGACGCGCTCGGTGTCACGCGCGTAAGGGGGCACCTCCCCCGCGGTCGCGGCGCGGGGGGCTGAGGCGCACGATCACGCGCAGCCGACCGGTGCGGCACGTCGGGCACGGATAGCCATCGAAGGGGACGCACGCGCCGGGTTCTTCAGCCTGCGCTATCGCGGTGGGCGGTGCCGTGAGCGCGGCGCGGATCTCGGGCAGGCGTCGGGCACGGCAGCGGTTGGCCAGAAAGCCGTAATGCCTCACGCGCATGCAGCCTTTTATGCGCTGCAACGCATAAAAGGCTTCCGCCGCACGCGCAACTTCGGCTTCCTGCATCCCAACAGCCAACGCGCCATCCGCCTGTTGCAATGGCTCTTCGGCCTCGATCCCAAGCGCCGGCTCATCAGCCGGCCTCGTCCCGGGCTGATCTGCCCCGCCTGCGGCACACCGATGATCATCGTACAAACCCGCCTCCCACCACGGGCCGGGCCGCCACCAACGGCCACGGCCACGGAGGCCCTCGCGATGTAACGCGCACCGACCAAGCCGCCTCCCTGCACTTCGGCTGCCGTGTGCCGAGGCCCACGCTCGCGCACAATCCGGGTATCAGGACCACTGGCGAGCGCCTCATGACGCAAAAAACCGCCGCTGCGGCTGTCTGACACCAGGACCCTCGGGCCTCGATACACACCACGGGCCCGCGGCTCCCCGCACCTCGCGGGAGATATTTTCTAAGCCCCGCCGCCTCGCTTCCGCTCCCTCCCGCGGGCTCGTCCAACAAACGGTTCAGATCGTCGCTCGCTTCGCTCGGACGATCTAGCCTTGTTCGTTATGCGATTTGTTCATCTCGTTGCCTTCCAGACTTTAAACGGAATCCATACAACAACTCGAATCAATAAATATATTAGAGCGATGGGGAAAAATACAATGGCGAGTATAATCCATATCTTTTCGAGTGATCCTGCCTCTTCAACTACCTCGCCATCTTTTTCGTTCCATTCCTCTCCCTCATAAAAGAGCTTTCCACCAAATTGGTCTTTTACCATTACCAGCGCAGAAAAGACTGAATCCGGAAAATCTCCTTCGCATTGAATCTCATAAGCTGACTTATCATAAGAAACCATGAACTTTTGTCCCGCAGATTCGTTTAGACCGTTAACATCCGCGAGATCCATCTCTTTTTGAAAAGCCACGCATGCTTCTTCATAGTGCTCTGGCACTTTAATTGAAATGACTTGGCTCATATTCTTGCTTTACGCATAACGCCAAACTCACCGGAAGCAAAAAGCAGAGCGAGGAACGAGCGGCGCTTTTTGCTGTCCGGTGGAATTACTTGTTAAGTGTCTTTTCATTTCCACGCAAGAACACCATATCTGAATCTGGCTCAGTGTAATGAACAAGCCCCATAGCCTCTGTTTCTACCATGACGCCTTCACCCAAATAGCCCCATTGCTCTTTCGGATGCTCTTCGGAGTATTGCCCGAGATCCATTGAGCACACAACTGTGCCTTTGGTACCATTGCTGTACTTGAATACATCTCCGACCTGGGCTTCACGACCATTCGAAAACTTCATATTTCAATCCCGTTTGAAACAGCAAGGCGTATGAGAATGTTTTCACCAAGCTGCGCCATTAGTTCCTTGTTCTGAATAGCGGTTTCTATTGGCTCAAGGGCATTGGGGTCATCAGGCATTGGGGTCAGGTCTTGCATTCAAGCACCCTGCTTGCTTGAGGTTGCCGGCGCGTTGCAGTCTGATGCGGCCTCGAGGCGTCGTACGGCGCGGCTCACCGTCGAGTAATGCACGCCGAAGAACGCGGCAATCTCCTGCATCGTGTAGATGCCGGTGGCGAAGGCCCGAGCCATGGCCTCGTCACGGTTGGGATACCGGCGCGCGAAGCCGGCGAGCGGCTCCGCCAACGCCCGGCGCGGCGCGCGCGGGACCTCGCGCAGCCCTTCCAAGGGCTTGGTCGTCGCGCGATGGCGCTCGGCGAAACCCTCACTGCCGAGAAAGACCTGATGACGCAGACCTTCCCAGATGCTCGCACCGCCGACCCCTTGGCGAACGAAATCCGCATACCCTGCCTGCGCGACGCCGCGTTCCTCGCCGAACTGCCCGAGCAGCCAATCCGTCTCCAACCACGCCCGCGCCGACGCCCGCCCGACCATCGCCCGGTAGCTGCTCCATGCCCAGCCTTCCGCCGCCGGGACCATTCCCGCGTGCACGGGATTCAGCACGACGTAGCGCGCGAGCTCCAACAGGTACGCATCGCGTTCCACCAAGATGGCTTTGAAGCGTCCCTGCAACAGGTGTCCGACCAGCCCGTGGCGTCGGTTGGTCCTTTGGGTGTAGACACCGTTCAGCTGGCGCATGCCCTTGGACAGGTTGGCCTCAGGTGTCTCGACGACGACGTGGTAATGGTTCGTCATCTGGCAGTAGGCGTGGCACCGCCAGTTGAACCGCTCACAGACATCGCCGAAGAGCTCCAGCCAAGCGCTGCGGTCCGCATCGTCACGATAGATGGCCTCACGCCGATCGCCGCGCGAGGTAACGTGGTAGAGCCCGCCGGCTAGCTCGATACGAAGGGGTCTGGCCATGGGCCAAGTGTAGTCGGGCGGTGCTGGATTGCAAGACCTGACCCCGTCTCGCAGACCCCGTCTTGCACCGATCAGTCGGTACAGCCAGATAGCGAGCAGCAGCGGGAAAACGCTTCAGGAATGATCTTCAAGCCCGTGCCAGATGCGCAGGATGACGATGGTGTCGTGGTGGTGGAGGCGGTAGCGCAGCAGATAACCGCGCTGGCCGAAGGGGACGAAATATTCGCGGTCTTCCCGGTCCTTGATTCGCCGTCCGATTCCGGGTTGCTCGCGCAACAGGTTCGCGGCCTTCTTCAAAGCGCTCGCCGCGCGGCGGGCCGCGTCCGGGTTATGCGGCGCGATGAACGCCCGCAGGCGAATCAGGTCGGCGCGGGCAGCCGGGGACCACCGCAGCGTCAGCGTTCGAGGTCCGGGCATGGGCCTTCCTTGTCCGTGCCCCAGCTATCCAGCCAGGCGCTCATCTCCTCGTGACGAACGAACGCGCCGGTTTCGCAATAGTCCTGCCATGCTTCATCCGCTTCGCGGTTGCGCTGCTCGATCGCCTCCTCGCGCTCCAGGTACTGGCCGATGGCTTCCTTCATCAGCCAGTGCGCCGAGCGTCGCCGCGTCTCGGCCAAGGTTTTGAGCCGCGCGCGGGTCTCGTCGTCGAGCTTGACGCCCAGGGTAGTCTTGCTCATGAGTCAATCCTTCGAATGGGTCGGTTGCACCTCTAACAACCAATATAGACCGCTTTCCCGGGAATCGCCAGAAAAATTCTGGGGATCATGTGGTTACGCGGCCTGCGTTGCGCC
>NZ_NRRW01000048.1 GCF_016583835.1 Thiococcus pfennigii
TAGCGGGGGCTTGGGGCGGGTGGTGCCGCGCTAGGCTAGGCCATGCGGTCGCCCGAGGCGTCGAGCAGGCGCGGCGTCGGCGCCGCGAGTTGGCGCCACCAGCCGGCGAGGCGCTGGCCGAGCGCCGGCGGTCGCGACACCCCTTGCGGCCCTTCGCCGGTCGGCCCATTGAGGAGCGGCTGAGAGAGCTGGTAGGCCCAGGCCGCGCTCAGGCTCGGCTGAGCCGCGCGCTCGGCGCCCCTGGTCGCCGTCTCGGCGGCCTGCTCATGCCACCAGGCGCGCAGCGAGGTGCGGAGCATCCAGCGGGTGATCCGCAGGTTGACACGGCAGAGGAGCGAGGGCGCCTCCGGTGGCGCGATCGTCGGCCGCAGGCCGAGTCGATCGGCGAGGCTCGTGCGCACGGCGGCGCGGGAGAGGGTGCGCGACGGTCGTGGCGGGGTGCGGCGCTGGATGGGTTGTGGCCCCGGCCGCAGGCGCGGTGGCTGAACGGTCAAGGCTGGCCGAACCGCCGCCGCGGGCAGTGCCCCGGCCTGTTGCAGTAGGCCGCGCAGTCGCGCCTCGATCGCCGGGCCGGTCCAGCGCGTCGGGTCGAACTGGATCACCAGGCTGCCGCAGGCCGGGTTAGCCCTGGCCTGGTCGACGCCTGCGTCGGCCCGCAGCGTGGCGACGATGCGGGTCGCGAGGCCGGCATTGCGATGGAGGACAGGGACGTGGAGCCGCAGCCGTCCGGGGACCTGGTGACGAATCTCGATCATGGGGCGTTCCGCTTCGGCGAGGAGGCAGTGGCCAAGATCATATTAAGATCTATTCGCATGTGCAATCCTGTCGATCGCGATCGTCGGAGCCGGCGAGCCGTCGTCCCCCGACCGATCGCCGGTGCCCGGATCCCGTGCGGTGCCCTTCGGTCAGGGCCGGGGGTCGTTGGGTGTTGCGTCGTGTGGCCGAGGGTGCGACCGTTCGCGCTCGGCGATCGATGGCGACGCCGCCACCGGCAAGAGGCGCGATGACGACTGCGACCAGGCTCTGCATAGTGCGACACGGCGAGACGGACTGGAATGCCACCGGGGTCCTGCAGGGGTGGACCGACGTGCCACTGAACGATCGCGGTCGAGCCCAGGCCCGGGCGCTGGCCCGCGAGCTCGCCGGCGCCGGCTTCGCCGAGGTCTGCGCGAGCCCGCTGCGGCGCTGTCTGGAGACCGCGCAGATCCTCACCGAGGCCTGGGGGCTCGCGACCCCGCGCGTCTACGAGGGGTTGAAGGAACGTCACTTCGGGTCGTTCCAGGGGATGGCGAAGGCGGAGCTCGCGATCCTGCACCCGGGGCTGCACGAGGAGATCGTGCGGCGCAATCCGGCCTGCCACTTCGATGCCGGCGAGTCGCTGGACCACTTCGCCGATCGGGTCATCGCCGCGCTCGAGGAGATCGCCGGTCGCAATCTCGGGCGGTGGGCCCTGGTCATCACCCACGGCTGGGTCATGGATGTCATCACCCGTCACGCCCGCGGGCTGCCGCGTACGGCCGTGCTCGGGATGAAGCGCAAGAACGGCGAGGCCTTGTGGCTCGCCCCCGGGTCGCGGGCGCCGCTCGTCGAGACGACCCCGCCGCCGCTCGTCCCGGCGGTCGGCTGACGCGAGGGGCCGGCGCCGCGCGCCTTCCATGGCGCGCCCCTGCGGTGGGTGGGGACGGCGTCTGGGCCTCAGTCGGTCTCGGTCGCCGGTGCCTCGGCGGCCTCAGGCTCGGGCGCTGGGTCGTCCGCGGTCGTGGACGCCCCGTCCCCTCCCGCTGCCGGCGGCGGCACGAGCAGGCTCGCCCGGGTCGCGCCGATCAGGCGCTCGGCGGCGTAGGTCGGGAGCTGCAGGAAGTAGGGCTCCTCGGCGACCTTGAGGACGTAGCGTGCCTGGGCCGCGTCGGCCTCGGTCTGCTCGTCCGGTTTGGCGAACCGCGAGAGCCGGTAGCCGACGGTCTCGCCCGAGGCCAGCGCGAGCCGCCATTCGACGACTGGCGTGTCCTGGCCGTATTCGGCCTTGGGTTCGGTGCCGAGCACGCGGGTGAAGGTCAGTAACGCGAGCTCGCTCGCCAGGTCCTCGGCGGCCCGCTGGTCGAGCTGCTCGCCGTCACTGGCCTCGCCGAGGAGCCAGCCGTCGCCGTCCTCGGCGCGCGCGAGCGTCACTTCCGGTAGCTCGATGCGCTGGATGTCGCGCAGGTCCTGGTGCAGCCAGGCGCGATCGACCCAGTCGTCGGCCCGGGTCGTGGTGTCGGCCGGGCCGAGGTCGGCCTCGTAGATGGCCGTGTCGTCACCGGCCCGCACGTACCGGCGCCGGAAGCCGGCGGCATCGCCTAGGTAGAGGGTCGCGAGGGTGTCCTCGCCTTGGCCGATCTGGAGGCGGCCCTCGAAGCCCTCGTCGGCCACCTTGAAGCGCCCCTGCGCCTCCGCCGAGGTCGCGACCGGCAGGCGCTTGCGCAGGCCGGCGAGCTGCTCGATCAGGCCGTCGACCTTGGCCTCGGCGGCCGGAAAGCCTTCGAGGTCGGCGATCACCCAGCGCCCGTCGCGGCGCTCGAGCGTCAGCGGCTCGGCCCCCGTGTGCTCGATGTGCAGCCGGTCGATGGCGGTCCGCTCGAAGGCGAGGAGCGGGGTCTCGGGGCTCGCCGTCAGGCCGCCCCGCCCGAGCGAGAGGACCAGCGCGAGGCCGAGCTGGAGGGCCAGGACCAGGGCGAGGATCGGGACCGTCGGACTGGGGCGCGGCCTGCCGTCCCGAGGCCTGCCGTCCCGAGGCCGGCCGTGGTCGGCGGTGACAGGTTCGGTCACAGAATGGGTCGCGTGCATCGCTCAATCCCTCCCGCCGTCGAGGACCAGGTCGTAGAAGCCCCGCCGGCGTGCCCGCGCGGCGCGGTGCGCCAGGTAGATCAGGCCGAGCCCGGCCAGGGCCAGCGCATAGTTGAGGTATTCCCAGAACAGCCGGCCCTCCTGCCCCAGGGGCTCCAGGAGCCGCGAGTACTGGCCTTGGCCGCGCAGCGCGAGCAGGCCGCGGTCCTCCAACGCCCAGTCGGCGGCGTTCTGGATCAGCTCGACCGGCTTGGTGTAGATGGTCTGGGTCGCCTGGCTGGCGAGCGACATGGCCGCATCGGTCAGGAAGCTCGCCGAGCCGATGAGGATCAGCCGCGCCGAGCCCGGCGAGGTCTCGACGACGCCGGAGAAGACCGGTGCCGCGGGCTCGGCCGCCTCGTCGTCGGTCTCGGTCTTGTCATCGTCGGCCTCAGGCTCGGCGGCGAGGAGCGGCGAGGGCTCACCGGCGAACGCCGAGCGGAAGCGGCCCTCGATCGCGACGCCCAGGAGCTGCCGGCCGGTCGCCTCGCCGACCGGGAAGCCGAGCGGGCCGTGGGCGTCGAAGTCCGGCTGGATCTGGGGGCTGTCGCTGGTCCAGGCGCGTGGCGAGCTCTTCAGGAGCTCGATGACCTGGCGTCCCTGATGCTTGTCCTCGGCGAGCGCGATCGGCGAGGCCCAGTTCAGCGTGAGCTGGCCGAGGCCGGCGGTCGGGCCCTCCTCGGCGAGGCCGTCGCCGCGGATGTCGGGGAAGTAGGGATAGGCGAGGCTGCGGATCTCCTCGATGACGAAGCCGCCGAGGTCGCGCTGGACCGGGATCGGGAACGGCGTGTTTTGCGGGTCGAGGACCAGGGTCGGCGCGAGCGTCGCGCCCATCTGCGCGAGCCAGTCCTCGAGGCCGGTCTCCTGCGGCTGCGCCGAGATGCTGTTGGCTTCGAGGTCGATGTGATACGGCGAGGCCGCCATCAGCACGGTGCCGCCCTGCATCAGGAACTGGTCGACGGCGAAGACCTGCTTGGCGCCGAACGCCTCGGGCTGCACGACGACGAGGAGGTCGGCATCGTTCGGCACGCGGCCGTCGCCCAGGTCCGTGCGGGTGACCTTGAAGCCCTCCGCGAGGGTCGTCTCGAGGACGGCGAAGTCGTTCGGCCCGTTCATGCCCGGGTAGGCGCTCGGGCCCTGCGGGGTGTAGAGGGCCAGGGTCTTGAGGTAGCCGGGCGTGAAGCGACGGAGGCCGGCCTCGATCGCGCGCTTGAGGCCCGCCTTGGTCGTGTCCTCGGGCAGCGGGACCGGGATGGCCTGGTCGCCGGACACGAGCGCCAAGCTGAGCCAGAAGGGTTGCGGATCGATGAGGCTCAGCACGAGCGGGCGGAAGCCGAAGCGCTCGCCGATCTCCTTGGCCAGGGCGCCGTCGCCGGCATCCGGGTCCTCGAAGCTGTAGCGGAAGCGCCCGTCGGAGGCCTGCGCGAGCTCCTCCAGCGCGGCCTCGAGGTCCTCGACCAGTCCCGGCAGCGGCTCCGGCAGCCGCTCGGCGGGCGAGAGGTAGGCGTGGAGGGTGACAGGTGCGTCGAGGCCGGAGAAGAGGTCGCCGCCGCCGCGATAGCCGTAGAGGACCTTCTTGATCGTGCGGGTCAGGTCGTACTCGGGGTTGCGCAGGCGCACGTCGAGCTCGCCCTCGCCGCGGCCCTTGACCTCGATGAGGTCGGCGAAGCCGAGGTGCTCGAAGCGGTCGCCGTACTGCACGACGATGTCGAAGTAGGAGTTGACGACGCTGGCCTGGTACTTGTCGGCCGTCTCGAAGGCGACGGGGCGGATGCCGTAGCGTTCGCCGGCCTCGCGCTCCAGGTCGGGATCGGCGAGCGGGTCGACGACCTCGACGCGCACACGCCCGCCGCCGGCGATCTGGTACTCGCGCAGCAGGTCGCGCAGTTGCGGGACGAGCGGCGCGAGGAGCGGGTGGGTACGGGCGCTGAAGTAGCCGCGGATCAGGAGCGGCTCCTGGAGTTGGTCGAGGTAATTGCGGGTCGCCTGCGAGATCGAGTAGACGCGACCCTCGGTCAGGTCGACACGCGCCCAGCCGAGCGGCTGGAGCCACAGGTTGCCGGCGATGAAGTTCGCGGCCAGTAGGGTCGTGATCAGCCCCCAGCGGCGGTGGCGCTCGGTGCGTTGGCTATCTTTGGCCCAGCGCAGCCGTTCGAGGCTGTAGACGGTCAAGGCCAGGAAGACGCCGACGACGCTCAGATAGAAATACAGGTCGCGCAGGTCGAGCACGCCTCGCGAGATCGACTCGAAGCGCGAGCCGCTGCCGAGGCGCTCGAGAATCTCGGCGCCCTGGTGGCCGAAGAACGCGGTGATCGCGTGCGCGCCGAGCAGGAAGAAGAGGCCGCAGACGAGCGCCGTGCCGATCAGGGCGACGATCGGGTTGTCGGTGCGGCTGGAGATGAAGACCCCGATCGCGATGTAGGCGGCAGCCAGCAGCAGGGTCGCGAGGTAGGCACCGATGACCGGGCCCCAATCGAGCGGGCCGAGCAGCGCGACCGTGATCGGCAGCGGCAGGGTCAGGGCGAGCGCCACCGTCACCAGGGCCTGCGCGGCCAGGAACTTGCCGAGCACGAGCTTCAGCGATGAGACCGGCAGGGTCAGCAGGGTCTCCAACGTGCCGGCGCGGCGCTCCTCGCTCCACAGGCGCATCGTCAACGCCGCGACGAGGAAGATCAAGAGCAGCGGCATCCAGTCGAAGAGCGGGCGGGTATCGGCGATGTTGCGGGCGAAGAAGGTCTCGACCCAGAAGAAGACGAACAGCACGGCGGCCAGGAAGGCGCCGATGAAGAGGTAGGCGACCGGCGAGCCGAAGTAGCCCGTGAGCTCCTTGCGGGCGATCTGGAGGGTCTCAGACATGGGCTGCCTCCGGGTGGGCGTTGACCTCGCGGAACAGGGTCTCGAGGTTGCGCTCCTCGCGTTGCAGGCCGTAGAGCGACCAGCCGGCCTCGGCGATCGAGCGTGCTACCTGCGGCGCGGCGGCGTCCGGGTCGGCGGTGTCGAGGAGGTAGCGCCAGCGGCCCGCCGCGGCGCTGTCATCGAGCGGCGCACAGGCGCTCACCCCCGTCAGCCCGCCGAGGCGTCCGGCGGCCTCGGTCGGCGGGCGGTCGAGGGTCACCAGCAGGCGGTGGGTCGCGCGCAGCTCGGCGAGCCGCGCGTCGAGGGCCAGGCGCCCGGCGCGCAGGATCAGGACCCGGTCGCAGACCGCCTCGACCTCCTGGAGGATGTGGGTCGAGATCAGCAGCGTCGCCCGCTCGGCGAGGTCCGCGATCAGGCTGCGCATGTGTTCGATCTGCGAGGGGTCGAGGCCGTTGGTCGGCTCGTCGAGGATCAGCAGCGCCGGGCGATGCAGGATTGCCTGGGCGACCCCGACGCGCTGGCGGAAGCCGCGCGAGAGGGTCGCGATCGGGACGGTCGCCTTGGTCTCGAGCGCGGTGCGCGCGATCGCCTCGCGGATCGCCGCCGGGCGCTCGGCGTGGGCGACCCCCTGCAGGGCGGCCCGGTAATCCAGGTAATCGATGACCGTCATCTCGGGGTAGAGGGGGCAGTTCTCGGGCAGGTAGCCGATACGCCGTTGGATCGCGCGTCGCTCGGCGGCGATGTCGAGCCCGTCGATCAGGATCTCCCCGGCGCTCGGCTCCAGGTAGCCGGTCAGCATCTTCATGATCGTCGTCTTGCCGGCGCCGTTGTGGCCGAGCAGGCCGACGATCTCGCCTCGACCCACCTGGAAAGAGACCCTGTCGACCGCCTTTAGGTCGCCGTAGCGGCGACTGAGCTCTCGGACCTCGATCATGGGTACCTCGTGGTGCGTGTGGTAATTCGGGAAAACAGCGCAACAGACCGCGCGGCGCCGTTCGGGTTCCCTCGCGGGCCTGCGGGCGCCGTCGGTCGACGCTCAGAAGTAGAGGGCGATCGCGAAATAGTGACAGACGCTGCCGGCCAGGACGAACAGGTGCCAGATGCCGTGGCACCAGCGGTAGCGGTGGTCAAGGGCGTAGAAGACGATGCCGGAGGTGTAGAAGAGGCCGCCGGCGAGGAGCCAGTGGAACCCGGCCGGTGGCAGGGCGGCGATCACCGCGTCGAGGGCGAACAGGCACAGCCAGCCCATGACCAGATAGATGACCATCGGCACGATGCGCGGTCCGGGCAGCGGCAGGGCGTCGAGGACGATGCCGACGACGGCCAGGCTCCAGATCGCGCCGAACAGCCACCAGCCGGTCGCACCGCCGAGTGCCACCAGCGTGAAGGGGGTATAGGTGCCGGCGATCAGCAGGTAGATGGCCTGGTGGTCGAGCACCCGGAAGACGCGTTTGGCTCGGCCCGAGAGGCTGTGGTAGAGGGTCGAGAAGAGATAGAGCAGGAACAGGGTCGCGCCGTAGACGCTGAAGCTGACGATCTTGCGCAGGTCGCCGTCGACTGCACCCAGGGTGATGAGGACGGCACCGCCGGCCAGCGCCAGGGCGGCCCCGACCAGGTGCGTGATGCTGTTGAACCGCTCGCCTTTGTACATGGTCCCTCGGTCTCGAAGTCGTTGATGACGTTGGTCGCGGCACGCGATCGGGAGGGGGCGCGCCGGGGGCGGTGGGACTCCCGTCGCGCGGCCCTGCTGGGCATGCCGCTGCCGCACCTTTTCGGTATACTGCGATCAATCGTGTCGTGCGCGGCCTGTGCGGCGATCCCCCGCTCGGGCGATGTCGCGCGTTGAATGAACTTCAGATCCCGGTATACCTTGCGCCCTCCCAGCCCTGGCATCGCCGCAGAGCCGCCAGCCGCGACGCTCTGTAGACCGGTCTGTTCCTGAACTTTTCGAATAGGTCCATGGCTCCCAGTCCCCTCTATTCCACCAATTCCACCGCTCCGCCGGCCGCCGGCGATGTCCGCTGGACGGTCGCCGACCTGATCGACTTCGACTACTACGTCGATGAGGACGAGCGCGCCCTGCGCGAGAAGCCAGGCCTGCGGAAACAGCTCGCCGAGCGCGACCGCGCCCTCTATCTGGGCGGCATCAAGGACGCGACGGCGGGTCAGAAGGAGCATACGCCGAAGCATCGCAGCGCAGCATTGCGGCTCTGGTTGGAGGCGCGGCGTGGCATCGAAGACCCGCAGTTGCGCGGCCTCCTGCCCGGTGAGACCTTCGCCCGCGGCCAACGGCTCGTGATCCTGGGCCTCGGGGCCGTCGGCCTGCTCGCCGGCATCGGCATGGCCTCGGCGCTGCTGAGCTACGACGGCCAGCGGCCGGTCAACGTCGGCTGGTTCATCTCGCTGCTGGTACTCCTGCAGCTGTTCCTCGCCGGTTTCACGGCGGCCGTTTGGTTGGCGCGCAGCTCGGGGCCGATGCGCTCGGTCATGGAGGACTTCTCGTTGCTCTCGCGCATCATCGCGCCGCTGTTCGCTCAAGCGGCGCGCTGGGTGCAACGCACCCGCCTCGGGCACGTGTCGCGCGAGGTGCGCGACAAGGCAGGTGCCAAGCAGGGACTGTTCCGCTCGCACCATGCCCTCTATGGCTCGGCCTCCTATCTGCCGCTCCTGATCCCGGCGCAGGTGTTCGGGGTCGCCTTCAACGTCGGCGCGATCCTGGCGACTGTCTCGCTGGAGTGGTTCACGGACCTGGCCTTCGGCTGGGGCTCGTCGCTGCACGTCGATCCCCGGACCATCTACGAGATCGCCCGGCTCATCGCCTTGCCCTGGAGCCCGTTCTTCGGCGAGGGCGTCGGCTATCCGAGCCTGGATCAGATCGCCGGCTCGCGGATCGTGCTGAAGGATCCGCTGTTCATCCTCCATGCCGAGGATCTGCGCTCCTGGGGCCTGTTTCTCATCCTCTCGCTCGTGACCTACGGCCTGCTGCCGCGGTTGGCGCTGCTCGGTGCCTCGGTCTGGGCGCAACGGCGTGCGCTCGCCTCGCTGCCCTTCACCCATGCCCGTACCCAGGGGCTCTATGCCCGCCTGGTGACGCCAAGCCTGGAGACGGCCCAGACGGGCAGCGGCGTCGGCCCCGAGATGGCGATCCCGGCGGCCCCGAGCGTCGCGTCCGTCCCGGCGGCCCCGAGCGTCGCCGAGCCGGCCGCCACGGGCGGCGGCATCCCGCTCGATGCCTGTCTGTTGATGATCCATGTGGACGTCGACGAAGTGCTGGAGGCGGCGGATCGCGAGCGCCTGGAGCGCCTGCTGCGACAGCATACCGGCTGGCGGGTCGCGGTGTCCTGCATCTTCGGCGGGAGCAGCGTTATGACCAACCGGGCCATCGAGACGGTAGAGGGGGCGCGCTGGCAATCGCCCCCGCCCCGTGTCGTGCTGATCGAAGACGGCACGCAGCCGCCGATCACCGAGAGCCTCGGCTTCCTGCGCAAGCTGCGCGCGGCGGTCGGCACCCAAGGCCAGATCGTCCTGATGCTGGTCGGGGATGCCGATGCCGAGGATCGACTGCGACCCTTGAGCGATTTCGACTTTTTGGACTGGCAGCGCAAGATCGACCAGATGGGGGATCCCTATCTGCGTCTCGAGATGCTGGCACCGTCCGCCAATGGAGTGCGTTAATGGCCGCTACGACAACACCAATACTCGCCATCATGGGGCACCCGAACGCGGGCAAGTCGTCCGTCGTCGCGACCCTGACCGAGAACGACCGCATCCAGATCGACAAGCGTGCCGGCACGACGACCGCCGCCGATCACTATCCGGTCGTCATCGATGGCAAGACGGTCGTCGAGTTCATCGACACCCCCGGCTTCCAGAACCCGAGCTTCATCCTGGAGTGGTTCCAGGCCCATCCCGATGAACCCGATCTGGCCCGCGCCTTCGTCGATCTGCACTGCGCCGATCCGCTGTACGTACACGACTGCACGCTGCTGCGACCGGTCGCCGAGGGTGCCGCGATCATCCTCGTCGTCGACGGCTCCAAGCGCATCAAGGAGAAGGACCGCGCCGAGATCGAGCTGCTGCGCCTGACCGGGCGGCCGCGCATGGCGATCCTGAACAACACGACCAATGTCACCGACTACATGGATCAGTGGCAGGACATGTTGAACAAGGCCTTCAACGCGGTGCGCGAGTTCAACGCCCACCGGGCGACCTACGACGAGCGCATGCGCCTGATGGCGGCGTTGAAGACCATCGATCAGCGCTGGGAAGACCGCATCGACGAGACGATCGAGACCTTCGCCCGCGATTGGGACCGGCGCATCGACCAGACGGTGACGACCATCATCGGCCTCCTCAAGGAGGCCATGGCACTGCGGGTGACCGAGATCGTCGACGTCAAGGACCGCGGCTCGGCGGTCGAGCGCGAGGCGATCAAGGCCAAGCTCACCGAGTCGTTCGAGGATGCGCTGCGCAAGCTCGAGACCAAGGCCCAGGACGAGGTACGCGGCCATTTCCGACACAATGTCTGGAACATCTCGCCCGAGTCGATCCTGCAGAAGGACCTCTTTTCCGAGGAGGTCGGCCAGGCCCTCGGGTTGTCGCGCAGCCAGTTGGCGCTGGTCGGCGCCGCGGCTGGGGCGACGACCGGCGCGACCCTCGACCTCTCCTTCGGTGGCACGACGCTCGGCGCGGCAGCCCTGCTCGGGGCGGCCACCGGCGGCGCCCTCGGTGTCTTCGGCGGCGCCGCGCTGGCGAAGATCGACATCCAGAAGGCGATCGGCATCGAGCGGATCTCGATGGGGCCCGTGACCAATCCGCGCTTCCCCTTCGTCCTCCTCGATCGGATCCTGCTCTATTGCGCACGGGCGATGAACTGGTCCCATGGGCGGCAGGCCGCCGACGAGGACGCCCCGAATCGCGTGCCGGACCGGGAGCTGCCCACGAGGAAGGCCTTCACCGAGGAGCTCGCGACGGATCAGCAGAAGAAGCTGGCCAAGTTCTTCGCGACCGTGCGCAAGGGCAAGGAGTCCCGCGATCTCGAGGAGGCCTGTCGTCAGACCATCCGGGGCGTGCTGCGCGGCTTGTCGGAGAGCAAGATCGACAGCCGGGCCGATCTCTAGCGCTAGCGGGGCGGTGGCGCGCGGACGATCCGGGCGGCCAATCGCCGGCGGGCCGGCCCTATCGGCGGGCAGCCGCGCCGCGCGGGTTGGGTGCGCCGGTCGCCAAGACGGGCACCGGCCCGTGCGCGCCGCAAGCCGACATCGGTCTCGGCGGGGGTGGCGTGGCCGGCTGTCGGGTTACGCCGCGGGGGCCAACCCCACCTACGGCCTGAGCCGATCTCGTATGTGATCGCCTGGGCGATTCGGTGCAGGTGCGGCCTCAGCCGCACGAAGGCCGCGCGATGGTCCCCGAGGGGCGGGGCTTCGCCCAGCGCACCCCGACGCGGATCGACTGGCAACCGTTCAACCATCCCGCAAGAGGCCGGAGAACCGATCGGTCAGGGTCGGACCGGCTTTCCTGTCGCCCCGAGGGGAAGAACGGCGGTATCATACGACGTTTTTTTCATCCCGGTCCTCTTCCCGGGGGCTAGGAGGCGCGCCTGGGGCGCATTTTCACGCCAATGTCGGCATCGATTCGGAGAGACTGAACACATGCTTACCACCATCACGACGATCGCGGGTTTCGGTGTCGGTTCCCTGCTCCTCCTGATCGCCATCTTCTTCGCGATCAAGAGCCGCACCTTCGGCAAGGACATCATCAGTCTGGTCGTGATTGCACTGGTCATGATCGGGCTCTCGACCTGGCAGGTCGTGAAGCCGAACCTCCAGGCCGAGGCCGGGTACGTCCCCTGGGATGACACCGCGACATCGTCGGATTGAGTGGCGCACGAATCCCCGGGGCCTGGTCGGGTCGCGACGGCCTCGACGCCAGTGCCCGGCCCGGGCCTGCGGGCGAGCTTCATCGAGGGGAGCGCGGAGGCACCCTCCCGTTTCGTCGTACTACCCCCTGACGGGTGGGCTGTGATTCGCGCCGCGCGCAGTGCTGGGCGGGCCGGCGCTTCAGCGAGACTGCCGTGACCTACTTCCTCTTCAAGACGATTCACATCCTGGGTGTCATCATCCTGGTCGGCAATGTCACCGTGACCTTCATCTGGAAGGTCTACGCCGACGGTACCCGCGACCCGGCCGTCGTCTCCTTCGCGCAGCGGCTCGTGACCTGGACGGACTGGGCCTTCACGGCCGGCGGCGCGGTCCTGATCATCGTCGGCGGCTATGGCATGACGGTGGTCGGCAACCTCGATCCGATCGGCATCGGCTGGCTCTTCTGGAGTCAGGTCTGGTTCTACGGCATCGGGGTCGTCTGGCTGTTCGTGCTGGTCCCGATCCAGGTCGTGCAGGCCCGTCAGGCGCGAGAGTTCGCGGTCACGGGTACGATACCGGCCTCCTATTGGCGCCTGTGCTGGTATTGGAACATCTTCGGCATCACCGCGACGGTGCCCTTCCTCTACGTCCTCTATCTGATGGTCGCCAAGTCCTGAGCGGCCCTTCGGCGTCCGGCAGCGGATGCCGGGGCAAGCCGTCCGGGCCATCGCCATGTCCGCCCTCAATCCACGCCAGCGGGAGGCCGTCCTGCATACCGGGGGGCCGCTGCTGGTCCTCGCCGGGGCCGGCTCGGGCAAGACACGGGTCATCAGCCGCAAGATCGCCCACCTGATCGGCACCTGCGGCATCGCGCCGCGGCACCTGTGCGCCGTCACCTTCACGAACAAGGCGGCCCGGGAGATGAAGGCGCGGGTCGCCCAGCAGGTCCGCGGGCGCGAGGCGCGCGGCCTGCTCATCTCGACCTTCCACACGCTGGGCCTCCAACTGCTGCGCCGCGAGGCCGCGCGCGCCGGCCTGCGGCCGGGCTTCTCGCTGTTCGATGCGCAGGATGCCGAGGCCCTGCTCAAGGAGCATCTCCAGAAGACCCGGCGCAGCGACGGCACCAGCCCGGCCATCGTCCAGGCGCGGATCTCGCGCTGGAAGAACGACCTCATCGACCCGGGCGAGGCGCTGGCCCGCGCCGAGGACGACTACGAGGCACTGCTGGCGGATCTCTACGGGCGCTACGAGCGCAGCCTGCGCGCCTACAACGCCGTCGACTTCGACGACCTGATCGGACTGCCGGTGCGCCTGATGCGCACCGACGCCGCGATGCGCGACGCCTGGCAGGAGCGGATCCGCTACCTGCTGGTCGACGAGTACCAGGACACCAACGGTGCCCAGTATGAGCTGGTGCGCCAGCTGGTCGGGCCGCGCGGGGCGCTGACCGTCGTCGGCGACGACGACCAGTCGATCTACGCCTGGCGCGGTGCCCGCCCGGAGAACCTGGCGCGCCTCAAGGAGGACTACCCGCACCTGACCGTCATCATGCTGGAGCAGAACTACCGCTCCAGTGGCCGCATCCTCGGCCTCGCCAACGCCCTGATCGCGAACAACCCGCACATCTTCGAGAAACGCCTGTGGAGCGAGCACGGCCCCGGCGAGGTCCCGCGGGTCATCCCCTGTCGCGACGAGACGCACGAGGCCGAACGGGTCGTCGCCGAGCTCCTGCACCGCCACTTCAGCGACGGCGTACGTTTCGGCGATTGCGCGATCCTCTACCGCGGCAACCACCAGGCGCGCCTGTTCGAGAAGGCCCTGCGCGAGCACAGCATTCCCTATTTCCTGAGCGGCGGCACCTCCTTCTTCGCCCGCACCGAGGTCAAGGATGCGATGGCCTACCTGCGGCTGCTGGCCAATCCGGACGACGATGCCGCCTTCCTGCGCGTCGTCAACACGCCGCGCCGCGAGATCGGCCCGACCACGCTCGAGCGGCTCGCCGACTATGCCGCCGGGCGCGGCGTTGGCCTGTTGCGGGCGAGCACCGAACTGGGCCTCGCCGAGCACCTGGGCGAGCGCCCGCGGCGGCGCCTCGCCGAGTTCGCCGCCTGGCTCGAGGGTTTCGCCCGGCGGGCCGAGGCGGCCCCGGTGGCGACCGTGCGCGAGCTGATCGACGCGATGCGCTATGCCGACTGGCTGCGCGAGCAGTCCTCGAGCCCGCAGGTCGCCGAGCGGCGGATGGAGAACGTCCAGGACCTCATCGACTGGCTCGAGGCCCTGAACCGGGGCGAGCTCCAGGAGAAGACCCTCCCCGAGATGGTCAGTCACCTGACGCTGATGGACGTGCTGGAGCGGCGCGACGAGGAGGAGGGTGGCGACCGTGTCCACCTGATGACGTTGCATGCCGCGAAGGGCCTGGAGTTCCCGCACGTCTACCTGGTCGGCATGGAGGAGGAGCTGCTGCCGCACCGCACCGCGATCGAGGAGGACACGATCGAAGAGGAGCGGCGCCTGGCCTACGTCGGCATCACCCGCGCCCAGCGCACGCTGACCCTGACCTACGCCCGCCGGCGTCGCCGCTACGGCGAGGTCGTCGACAGCGAGCCGAGCCGCTTCCTCGCCGAGCTGCCGTCCGAGGCCCTGGAATGGGAAGATCGGCGCGAGGTCCCGGCCGAGGAGCGCAAGAGTCGCGGCCAGGCCCACCTCGCCAACCTGCGCGGCCTGCTCGGGACCTGACAGCCGCGCCGTGCGCGGGCTGGCCCCGGCGACGCGCTCAGTGACGATTCAAGAACAACCGGCGCATCCTCTCTTAAACTACGAAACACGCGAAACACGCGAAACACGCGAAAAGGCAGAATATACGCGGGGGAATCTGCCATTTTTTCGCGACTTTCGCGCATTTCGTAGTGTCTTGTCTTCCATGTGCTTGTATCGGTCGTTTCCGCGCCGTTCCTTGGTGCCCGGGCGCCGCCGCGCGTCCGGCACCAGCGCGCTGAATCTGGACTCCGCTCGCCCGAGGTTGTAGACTGCGCCGTCCGAGAGATCGTAGGGCGGCTGTCACTGGGCGGTTGCTGGGGCCATGAGGCCGCGATCGTCTCGATCTCATCACGCGCCCGTAGCTCAGTTGGATAGAGTACAGCCCTCCGAAGGCTGGGGTCACAGGTTCGAATCCTGTCGGGCGCGCCATTTCGCTTCTGCCCCTCGAAGAGCCCGCGTAGCCGCCTTGAGCGGTTTCGCCGTATTGGCGGCTCGGAATCGCGTATATCGCGGCCAGGCGATCCTTGTCCACGAAGGCCGGCGGCCGCCCCTGTGGTGCTGGCCATGGATCGCTACCACGGCCACCGGATCGGGGGCATCAGTGCTGCCCGGTCGATCGCTCGCGTTTGCCTGGACCCACGGCGCGGCCCCCACGAAACGGGTTCTCCGCCAAGGGGCCGTCTAGCGATCGGCTCGCGTCTGCGTGTCACGTCCCGGCCGACGGATTTGCCGCCCCGCCGTGACTGCCAGCAGAATTGGGATCATCGCTACCGAGCCGACCGATCCCGAGGTCCCGCCCTGATGACATCGCTGCCGAGCCAGCCGCATGTTCGGCTGACCCCGCCCACGCCTGCGCAGGTGCTGGGCCTGGTCACGGGACCCTTGGCCTTCGCCCTGGCGCTCTGGATCGAGATCCCCGATCTGGGGCCCGCCGGACAACGGATGCTCGCGATCTTCCTGCTCGCGATCCTGCTCTGGGTGACGGAGGCGATCCCGCTCTATGCGACCGCGGTGCTGGTGATCCTGCTCGAGGTGCTGATGCTCTCGGATCAGGCCCTGATCGGCGGCCTCGTCGATCCGCCGTCGGCGGCGAGCTGGTTCGCGACGCTGGCCAATCCGGTCATCATCCTCTTCCTAGGCGGCTTCCTGATCGCCGACGGGGCGCACAAGTTCGGGCTCGACCGCAACCTGGCCGCCGTCATGCTGCGCCCGTTCGCCGGCAGTGCGCGCCGCTCGGTGCTCGGGCTCATGCTGATCACCGCGTTCCTGTCGATGTTCGTGTCGAATACCGCGACGGCCGCGACCATGTTCGCCGTGGTCATCCCGATCCTCGCGGCCTTGCCCGCGGGTGCGGCGCGCACCGGGGTCGCGCTGGCCATCCCGGTCGCGGCGAACGTCGGCGGCATCGGCACCCCGGTGGGCTCGCCGCCGAATGCCATCGCGCTCGGCGCCTTGGAGGCGCAGGGGCAGGGCCTGTCGTTCGTCGGTTGGATGGCGCTCGCGATGCCGCTGATGCTGGTCGTGCTGTTCTTTGCCTGGTGGTTCCTGACGCGCCGCTATGTCCCGAAGGGGCTGCCGCTCGCGCTGAGGCTCACCGCCGAGTTCGATCGCTCGCCCGCCGCCGTCCTCTTCTATCTGATCGCGGGCGCGACCGTGCTGCTCTGGCTGACCGAGCCCTTCCACGGCATCGCCTCGTCGACGGTCGGCTTCATCCCGGTGGTCGCCCTGCTCGCGACCCAGGTGATGAGCGGGGAAGACCTGCGCCGCCTGCAATGGCCGGTCCTCTGGCTGGTCGCCGGCGGGATCGCGCTCGGTGCCGGGATCGGCCAGAGTGGTCTCGACGCCTGGCTGATCGGCCTGGTCGACTGGGAGCGGCTCCCGCTCGGCCTGCTGCTGTTGCTGCTGGTGGCGATCGCGCTTGGTCTCTCGACCGTCATCTCCAACTCGGCGACCGCCAATCTGCTCGTGCCGCTCGCGCTCAGCCTAGCGATCGGTCTGCCGATCGATCCGACCGCGGTCGGGGTCATGGTGGCGCTCGCCTGCTCGCTCGCGATGGCCTTGCCGATCTCGACCCCGCCGAACGCCGTCGCCTATGCGACTGGCGAGGTGCCGACCCGGGCGATGGTGCTGAGCGGTCTGGCGATCGGCGGCTTCGGCGCGCTCCTGCTGGCCTTCCTGATGCCGCGCGTCTGGGGCGCCCTGGGGCTCTTGTGATGGCGGGGGCGTCCGGCGTGGCGGACCTGTGCTCGGACCGACCGCCGTTGGTGGTCCTGGTCATCGCGCCCGGGCCGGGGATCGAGCCGCTCCGTGCCGAGGTCGCCGCCGGGCTGGCCGGGCTCGCGACGGTCGTGGGTGCGGCCGATCCGGCGCAGGCAGGTGCGCTGATTGCGGCGCATCCCGATTGGGTCGTGCCGCTGGTGCTCTTGAGCAGCGAGGGCCTGGACGCGGTCGACCCCCAGGTGGCGGGGTTAGACGCCTGGCCGGTCCTGACCGAGGCGCGCCTGCTCTTGCTGACCGAGCGCCCCGTGCACGCGGACCTGGCCGCCACGGTCGATCGGGGGCGGCTCGCGGCCCTGATCGCCCGGCCCTGGGCGCCGGGTGCGCTGGCGTCGCAGGCGCGCGCCCAGGCGGTCCGCTGGTTGCGCGCGAAGCGGCCGCTCGATCCGCGCACCCGCTGGCTGGTCGCCGCCGACGGTCGGCCGCTCGCCCAGCCCGAGAGCGTGCTGCTGGGGCGCCTGGAGCTCGACACCCAGGCGCTGACGGTCGAACTCCTCGCCGGGATCGAGCGGGTCCTCGGGCCGCGTCCGCGCCTGCGCCTGCCCGCCGGGACGCGGCTCCTCCACGAGGGGGTCGACGTCGATACCGTGCTGCTCGTGCTGCGCGGTCGGGTCGCGCTCGATCATGCCACGCCCGCGGGGGAGCTGCGCCTGCACCACGACTCGACCGGCTCCGTCGTGGGGCTCTTGTCGCTCGCCCAGCAGCGGCGCGCCTTCTTCACGGCGCGGGCGACGACCGAGGTCGAGGTGGTGCACCTGGCCTTCGAGGAGCTCGATCGGGCCTTGGCGGCCGATGCCTCCCTGGGTGCCGGGCTCGCGGCCCTCTCGATCCGGGCGCTCGCCGAGCGTCTGCGGCGCGCCGATCAGCTCCAGGTCGAGAAGACCGGCCTGAACCGCGCACTGGAGGAGGAGCGTCGGCGCCTTGCCGCCGCGCTGCATCAGCTCGAACAGGCCAAGCTGGAGCTGGTCGAGCAGGCGCGGTTCGCGACCCTCGGCGAGCTGGCCGCCGGCGTGGCCCACGAGCTCAACAATCCGGTCGCGGCGATGATGCGCGCGACCAGCTACATCGGTGAGGATCTGGAACACCTGCTCGCCGATCATCCGCGCGGCGCGCTGGCGCTGGAAGTCCTCGCCCGCGAACGCGACCGGGCGCCGCGCGGTACGGCGGCCGAGCGCGCCACGCGACGCGCGCTCGAGGCGGCGCTCGGCGATCCGGCGCTGGCCCAGCGACTCGCGGTCGCGGGCGTCGAGGATCCGCGCGAGGCGCGCGCCCTGGCGCGTGACCCGGTCGGGCTCGCGCTCGTCGAGACGGCCGCCGGCGTGGGGGCCGCCCTGCGCAACCTCGAGGTCGCCTCGCGGCGGATCTGCGAGCTCGTCGAGGGCCTGCGCGCCTATGCGCGACCCAAGGGCGCGCCGGTCGCCGGCGTCGATCTGCACCAGGGTCTCGAGGACACCCTGCGTTTGATGGCGCATCGGCTGCGCCAGGTCCAGCTCGAGCGCCACTACGGGCCGGTGCCGCGCATCCGCTGTCACCCGGGCGAACTCGGTCAGCTCTGGACCAACCTATTGGCGAATGCGCTCGATGCCCTGGCGCCCGGCGGTCGCATCGCGCTGGTGACGGACGCGCCGGATGCCGATCATGTGCGGGTGCGGATTCGCGACGACGGTCGTGGGATCGACCCGGCCATCCTGCCGCGCGTCTTCGAGCCGCGCTTTACGACCAAACAGGGGACGGTGCGCTATGGTCTCGGGCTTGGTCTGGCGATCGCGCGGCGCATCGTTGCCGCGCACGGTGGGACCATCGACCTGACCTCGCGGCCGGGCGAGACCGAGGTGTGTGTCGTCCTGCCGGTGACGGGGCCACCGAACGACGAGGAGGGCGAGACATGAGATTGGCGATCCTGATCCTGGAGGACGAGCCGCCGGTGCGCGAGGCCCTGCGGCGCGATCTGGCCGTCTTCGCGCGCCTGGTGCGGATCGAGGCGGCGGAGGACGCCGAGACCGCCCGGGAGGTCATCGAGGAGATCCGCGCCGCAGGCGATCGCCTCGCCCTGGTGCTCGCCGATCATCGCCTGCCGGGCACCTCGGGGGTCGATGTCCTGATCGCACTGCGCGCCGACGAGGACACGCGCGCGGCGCGCCAGGTCCTGGTGACGGGGCAGGCCGATCAGGACGACACCATCCGCGCCATCAACGACGCCGGGCTCGATCGCTATGTCGCCAAGCCCTGGTCGCCCGATGCCTTGCGCGCCCTGGTGCGCGAGCAGCTCACCGAGTACGTGCTCGCCAACCGGCTCGACCCCCTGCCGCATCTCGCCGCCCTGGATGCCGAGCGCGCCCTGGCCCTGGTGCGCGAGCGCGGCGACCTCTAATTGGGGTCGCGCCGCGATCAGACAGCCAGCCCGACCGCGAACGCGCGCCCGGTAGGGGCCGGTTTGCCGGCGATCTGCCGCTAGCCGGCAACGCCGATGGCCCGCAAGCGGGCTCCCACCCGTCGTGCACCGTCGCCCGCCGCCTCGTCGAGCGGTCAGGCCGCCGCTGATTCGGCCTTGGCCTCCCCCGGCTCGATGCCTGCACGGCGCTGACGGAACTGCCAGGCGTGGCGGATGATGGTGGCGAGGTCTGCGTACTCGGGTCGCCAGCCGAGCTCCCGCTGGGCCTTGGCGCTGTCGGCGATCAGACGTGGCGGGTCGCCGGGGCGGCGCGGCGCCTCGCGACACGGGATCGTGCGGCCGGTGACGGCGGCCGCCGCGTCGATGACCTCGCGGACCGAGAAGCCGCGGCCGTTGCCGAGGTTGTAGATGGCGGACTCGCCACCCTGGAGCAGGGCATCGAGCGCCAGACGGTGGGCCTGGCAGAGGTCGGCGACGTGGATGTAGTCGCGGATGCAGGTGCCGTCGGGGGTGTCGTAGTCCTGGCCGAAGATCGCGATGGCCTCGCGGTCGCCGGCCGCGGCGTCGAGGACCAGCGGGATGAGGTGGGTCTCGGGGTCGTGGCGCTCGCCCAGTTCGCCGTCCGGGTCTGCGCCGGCGGCGTTGAAGTACCGCAGGATGATCGACTTCAGCCCGTAGGCGCTGTCGAAGTCCCCGAGCACCTGCTCGACCATCGCCTTGCTCGCGCCGTAGGGGTTGATCGGGTGCCGCGGGTGATCCTCGGTGATCGGCGTCCGCTCGGGGGTGCCGTAGACGGCCGCCGTCGACGAGAAGATGAAGCGCGCGATCCCGTGGCGGCGCATCGTATCGAGCAGGACGAGGGTGTTGGCGAGGTTGTTGCGATAGTACTTCTCGGGTTCGCGAACCGACTCGCCGACCTCGATGAAGGCGGCGAAGTGCATCACGGCCGCGATCTCGTGGCGGGCGAAGAGGGTCTCCAGCAGGTCGCGGTCGCCGATGTCGCCGATGACCAGGTGGTCGTGCGGCACGGCGTCTGCGTGGCCCTTCGACAGGTTGTCCAGGACCAGTACCTCGTAGCCATGGGCCAACAGGTCCTTGACCATGTGCGAACCGATGTAGCCGGCCCCGCCGGCGATCAGAACCTTGTGCGTCATCTCTCGCGACTCCCGTGTGGATAGGCGGCCCGGGCATCTGCGCCCCGTCGGTCAGGTAGTGCCGTGCGGCCGGGTGCGCCGTGTCTCGTCTAGAGGTCCTCGGTCTTGTCGGCGCGGGTTAGGGTATCCAGGCGCACGGCGGCCAGGTCCTCGTCGGTAAGGCCGAAGCGCTCGCCGGTCAGGTCCTCGGCGGCCCGTACCAGGGCCGGGGCGTCGAGGCCGTATTCGCGCATCAGGTACCCACGGCTCGCGCCGTGGGCGTAGGTGTCGCGCAGGCCGATGCGGATCAGCCGGCGGGCCAGGCCGTGTTCGGCGATCAGCTCCGCGACGGCCGAGCCGAGCCCGCCGATGGTGCTGTGGTTCTCCATCGCGATCACGCCGTGGCGGGCGTCGGCGATGGCCTGGAGCAGCTCCGGGTCGGTGAATGGTTTGAGGGTCGAGACGTGGCGGTGGGCGATCGAGAGCCCCCGTTCGCGCAGCGCCCGCGTCGCGCGCAGCGCCTCCTCGGTGCAGATGCCGCAGGAGAGGACGAGGAGATCGGATCCGGCGCTGAGGGCGCGGGAGCGACCGAGCACCAGCGGCTCGGCAGCGTCGAAGAGCCGCGGCACCTCGCCGCGCAGCATGCGCACGTAGACGGGGCCGGGGACGGCCTGGGCGACGTCGAGCACGGACTCGACATCGGTTGCGTCGCCGCACTCGAGTACCGTCATGTTCGGTAGCAGGCGCATCAGCCCGATGTCGTCGATCGCCTGGTGGGTGACGCCGCCCGGGGTCGTGATGCCGGGCAGGAAGCCGATCAGGCGCACCGGCAGGTTCGGGTAGGCGATCGACATGGCCACCTGGTCGAACGGGCGGCGGCAGATGAAGACGGCGAAGGTGTGGACCCATGGGAAGAAGCCCTCACGCGCCAGGCCGGCGGCGAAGCCCATCATGTTCTGCTCGGCCATCCCGAGCGAGAAGAAGCGCTCCGGGTAGCGGTCGCGGAAGCCGTCGGCCTCGCAAGACGCGGTGAGGTCGGCGGAGAGCACCAAGACCTCGGGACGGCTTGCGGCCCAGCGGACCAGGTTGTCGCGGTGCGGGCGGGCGACGATCTCCATCAGCGGGCCTCCTCGCGCAGCTGCTCCAATAGGGCCTGGTAGGCGGCGAACTCCTGTGCGTCCTTGAAGCGCACGTAGTGGAGCTTGGGCGCCCGCTCGCGCAGCCGCTCGATGCCGCGGCAGGGGTCGGTGCGGGCGATGACGACCAGCGGGCGGTCGCGCTCGCCGGGGGTGGCGGCCGGGGCGGCGAGGGCCTCGGGGTCGTGGCCGTCGACCTCGTGCACCTCGGCACCGAAGGCGCGCAGCCGCTCGGCGAGCGGCTCGATCGTCATCACGGCCGTCATCGGGCCGTCGCACTGCTGGGCGTTGGCGTCGATGTAGACGCCGACATTGCCGAGGCGGTGGTGGGCGAGCGCCGCGAACGCCTCCCAAGCCTGGCCCTCCTGCAACTCGCCGTCGGAGAGGAAGACCCAGACGCGGCCGGTGTCCCCGCGCAGGCGCCGGGCGAGCGCGATGCCGCCGGCCTGGCTGATCGCCTGAGCCAGCGAGCCAGCCGTGACCTCGTGGCCGGGCGAGTGCTCGGCGCCGATCAACTCGACGGTGCTGCCGTCTCGATTGAACTGCGCGAGGGCATCCGGACCGAGCCGCCCCACCTCGATCAGCACCGAGTAGAGAACCAGCGCGTAGTGCACCGGCGAGAAGATGAAGCGGTCGAGGTCCGCGGCCTTGGGGCCGTTGTAGTCGGCACCGGTGAAGGCCTGCGGGTTGGCGGCGCTCGGTACCCCGGCGAATGGGCGCGGCACGAGCGGTCCCTGGCTGGGGCCGAGGCGCATGATCCGCAGGTACAGGGTCGCGAGGATCTCCGCCGACGAGCAGGCCTGACTCAGGTAGCCGCCGTTGTGCGTCAGCGTGTGTTCCAGGACCCGCCGGCGCACGGCGGCGGCGACCCGTCGCACCGGGTCGCGTGGCGGCGCCTCGTGGGCATGCCGGGAGGGTTGTGCCATGACTGTCCTCGTGGAAGCGGATCGGGCCGCCGCGTCCGAGGCGGCGGGCCGACGGATTATAAAGGGCGGCTCGACGACAAATCGCACGATTCGACTACCCTGGTCAATCGGGCGACCCTGACCCTCCCAGATGGATCCGTTCCGATCGACGGGAGCATGCAGGCGAGGCGTACCGGCTGCTTCTGCCGGCGTGGCCTGTGCCGCTAGGGGCCGGCTCGTGGGCGGTCCCGGCGGGCGATTCGGGCAGCCGATCGCCGGCCGGGCGGCATCTAGTGCGAGACTGCGGGATTCCCGAGACCGCGCGTCGCTGCCTGCAGTCCCCGCGTGGCGCCTATCGGCGATCGCTGCGGCCTCGGCCGCCGAGGGGTGGTACGAGCCCGAGCGGCGCCGACTCGATGCCCCCGGAGAGGCGGCGATTCCCCAACGCACCCCGCCGAGGATCGACCACCTCGAAACAGGTCGCAGAATGGACCCGTCCTGCACGATCCTCGCTGGCGATCGCCGCCATCCCCTGTCTCCCCGAGACCCGCGACGCCCCGCCCCTCGCCTTGCAAGTTGCAGAGGACCGTCTATCTTCTATGCACAGGCCAGTCGTCGTGATCGAAGCATGATAACGAAGATGTCTACGAAGACACTCGCCCTCCACGGCCACCGACGCACGCGCGGCGGCGACTTCGGCCCGTCGTTCGCGTCCGTTCATCTCGGAATCCTGTACGCCCTGTGGCGGCGACGGGGCTCCGGGTCACCCGGGCGCTGAGCCCCATTCGCGTGCGTTGCGGGCGGTGCGCCGATGGCGCTGCCCGTCTCCGCCGGGCAGTCGCGGCCCGTGTGGTCGCGGCATCCGGCAATCAGAGGAGGGTGGCCCATGGCCCAGATGAGTTGGTCCGTCAGCGTTCAGATCAGCGGGGGGCCGAGCATCGCGGCCTCGGCCGCGCCGCAATCGGTCGAGGCAACCGACCGCGTCGCCGTGACCATCGCCGCCGGCGAGTCGGATCGGGTCGTGGAGCTGCAACCCGGTGCCGCCGCCGCGATCCGTCTGATCCTCATCCAGTCGAGCCGTTATGGGCCGAACCTCAGCGTCAAGGCCTCCGACGGCGTGACCGACTCCGAGTCCGTCATCCTCGACGGCCCGCAGGTCCTCACCGCCGGGACCACGGCCCTGCTCGGCGTCGCCCCGCGCCAACTCAAGGTCAGTAACGCGAGCGCCGATCAGGACGCCGTGATCGAGGTCTTCATCGCCCGCGACGCGACCCCCGGTTGACCCCGTTCGCGCCTCGCTGCACAGCGACCGAGCATGCTAGTCACGGCCATCCGACACCCGGTTCGGACTTCGTTCCATAGGGCAATCGAGGAGCATCCGTCATGCCGTCCGCATTGAGCTATCCCGGCGTCTACATCGAAGAGGTTCCGAGTGGGGTGCGCACGATCACCGGCGTCGCGACCTCGATCACGGCCTTCATCGGCCGTGCTCGACGCGGCCCGGTCAATACCCCGGTGCGCATCCAGGGGTTCGCCGAGTTCACTCGCCTCTTCGGCGGTCTGTGGCAGCCGGGCACGCTCGGCTATGCGGTGAACCAATTCTTCCAGCACGGTGGCGGCGATGCCCTGATCGTGCGCGTGCACAACGGCGCGGCGGCGGCCACCGGTGCGGCCGACACGCTCAACCTGATCGCTGCGAGTCCCGGCCTCTGGGGCGAGGCCCTGCGGGTGCGGGTCGATCACGCCACGCGTCCCGAGGTCGGCACCGAGGAGCTGTTCAATCTCACGATTCGCGATACGGGAACCGGCGCCACCGAGTCGTTCCGCAACGTCTCGGTGCTGGCGGCCCATCCGCGCTACATCGGGCGGGTGCTCGCCGACGAGTCGAACCTCGTGCGCCTCTCGGGGGTAGCCCCCGCGACGCGCCCGGCAGCGACCCCCGATGCCGCCGCCGGCGTCGACCCGATGACGGTCACGCCCGGCTCCATCGCCTTCAACGGCGACGGCGACGACGGCAGCGCCCTCACCGATGCCCAGATCACGGGTGACAAGGCCGCGCGCACCGGCCTCTACGCGCTGGAGGCCGCCGACCTCTTCAACCTGCTCTGCATTCCACCGCTCGCCCCGGACACCGACGTCGCCAACTCGACTTGGGCCCTGGCGGCCGGCTACTGCCGCGAGCGCCGCGCGCTCCTGATCGTCGACCCGCCGGCCGGCTGGACCGCGAACCAGGCGACCGCGATCGCCACCGCCGAGAGCGGCGTCAACGGCCTGCGCAGCGCCGTCGGCAATGACAACGCCCGCAACGCCGCCGTCTATTTCCCGCGCCTGCGGATGCCCGACACGCTCGCCGAGAACCGCCTGGGCGAGTTCGCCCCGTGCGGTGCCATCGCCGGCATCATCTCCCGCACCGACGTACGCCGCGGGGTCTGGAAGGCGCCGAGCGGCCTCGATGCAGCCTTCTCCGGCGTCCAGGCCCTCACCTATACGATGACCGATGCCCAGAACGGCGTGCTCAACCCGCTGGGGCTCAACTGCCTGCGGACCTTCCCGGTCACCGGTCACGTCGTCTGGGGTGCGCGCACGCTGGCCGGCGCCGACCAGCTCGCCTCCGAGTGGAAGTACCTGCCAGTGCGGCGCCTCGCCCTCTATCTGGAGGAAAGCCTCTACCGCGGTACCCAGTGGGTCGTCTTCGAGCCCAACGACGAGCCGCTCTGGTCGCAGATCCGCCTCAACGTCGGCGCCTTCATGCAGGGGTTGTTCCGCCAGGGCGCCTTCCAGGGTCGCAGCCCGCGCGAGGCCTACTTCGTCCGGTGCGACCGCGAGACGACGACGCAGAACGACATCAACGCCGGCGTCGTCAACATCCTCGTCGGCTTCGCGCCGCTGAAGCCCGCCGAGTTCGTCGTCATCCGCGTCCAGCAGATGGCCGGTCAGGTCGAGGTCTAGGAGCGTCCCATGGCCCAATTCGCCGTCAACGCGCAACGGTTCGATCCGTACAAGAACTTTAAATTCCGTGTCAAATGGGATGGCCGCTATGTCGCTGGCGTCTCCAAGGTCGGTGCGCTCAAGCGCAGCACCGAGCTCGTCGAGCACCGCGAGGGTGGCGATCCGTCGACGACGCGCAAGTCCCCCGGGCGCACCAAGTACGAGGCCATCACCCTCGAGCGCGGCGTCACCCACGACACCGAGTTCGAGCAATGGGCCAACAAGGTCTGGAACTTCGGCTCTGGCCTCGGCGCCGAGGTGTCGCTGAAGGACTTCCGCAAGGACATCATCATCGAGGTCTACAACGAGGCTGGCCAGCTCGCGCTGGCCTACCGGGTCTATCGCTGCTGGGTCTCGGAATACCAGGCCCTGCCGGACCTCGACGCCAACGCCAATGCCGTGGCCATCCAGACGATCAAGCTGGAGAACGAGGGCTGGGAGCGCGACTACGACGTGACCGAGCCGACGGAGCCGTCCTTCACCGAGCCGGCCTGAGCCCATGCTCGGCGACAGCGATCTCCTCGCGCTCTGGGAGCGCGGCTGCCCGCGCCAGCCGCTGGACCGTGCCCTGCTTCTCGGTGCCTGGGCGCGCCCGGACCTGGACCCGGACGGGCTCGCGGACCTGCCGCTCGGCGCCTTGAACCGGGCCCTGCTCGGCCTGCGCGCGGCCCTGTTCGGGCCGGCGATCGACGCCTACGTCGACTGCGAGGTCTGCGCGGCGCGGTTCGCGCTCGCGCTCGACACCGAGGACCTGCGAGTGGCCGCTGCTGGACCCGATGGGCCGCGCGAGGGCCGGCTCGGCGGGCGGCACTGGCGCACGCCGACGATCCGCGACCTGGCCGCCGCGGCCGGCGAGGCGAGCCCGCAGGCGGCGGCCCTCACGATCCTGCGCCGCTGCCTCTCGCCACTGCCGACACCGGCCGAACTCACCGATTCAGAACTGGCCGATCTGCTCGTGGAGGCCGACGCGGCCCTCGAGTCGAGCGATCCGGGCGCCGAGATTGGCCTCGCGCTGACCTGCGACGCCTGCGGCCACCGCTGGGTCGCGAGCCTCGACATCGCCGCGCTGCTCTGGGACGAGGTCGCCGCCCGCGCGCGCGGCCTGCTCGGCGAGGTCGACACGCTGGCGCGGACCTACGGCTGGAGCGAGGCGGAGATCCTCGGTCTGTCGCCGGTGCGCCGCGCCGCCTACCTGGATCTCGTCGCCCGATGAGCGGCGCGCTGACACGCCTCGGGGCGCTCGCGATCGGGCGCGCCCACACCGTCCAGACGGCGGCCCGGCTGCCGTTCGCCGCGGCGCCGGCGTTGCTCGATGGCGCCGTGAGCGACCTGCCGTTCGAATCGCCCCCCGATGCGGATTTCGCGTCCCACCGGGCTCTAGGGTCGGCCTCGCGCGCCGGTCCGGACTCGGCGCCGGTCCTGGAACGCGCCCTGGATGCGGAGCGGCGCGGGCCAGTCGCCGCGGCCCCGACGGTGATTCCAAACCCCACCCCCGATCTGGCCCCGAATCTGGCCGATGCACCTTCGCCCGCGGCCTTTGTCGCGGGCACCGTCCCGGCCCAGGCGCCGCCGCGGGCGCCCCAGCGAACGATGCTGGGTCCGTCGCCGTCGCCGTCGCCGTCGCCGCCCGGCGCCACCCCGGCCGGGGATATCGCCGCGACCCCGCCGTTCACCGCGCGCGCGTCATCCCGGTTGGAGTCGGCGAGGCGTGTCTCCAGTACGCGCTCGGAAGGCGAGACGCCCGCGCTGTCGCGGCTGGAGCGGCTCGTGGTTCCAGTCACCGGCGCGCCGGGTGGTCTGCCGACGAGCACCCCGGTGGAGGCGGCCTCGGACGCCGGCGAGCGGCGCGCGGCGCCGCCG
>NZ_NRRW01000049.1 GCF_016583835.1 Thiococcus pfennigii
GAACAATCAGGCAGTTAGCGGCGGCGCCGTGGGCCCAGACGGCTTCCGGCCGCTCGACTTCCGGTGCCCGATTCGATTATAAGGCATTGTTCTTGCGATTGAAAACGACTTTCCGTCCAGGCACTAGCTGTGCCTGTAGCCGAACACCGAATCCTTCGCGAACTCGGTTTGGTGGACGGGGACCGGCTCACCGTCCACGAGCAGATAGTGCGTGCTGTCGCGCGTCACGCGCCCGGCCTCGATAAAGGCCGGGACGAGGAAGTGCGCATCGAAGGGGCCGAGCTCCGCGGCCATGATGTCGGTCTCGACCGGGTAGTGTCCGCGAAGGGTCGAGTCGGAGCGGCTGACCATCACCGGAACAGGCTCGCAGCCGACCTCGGCCAGCTCGGCCAAGGCCTGCTTCAGGTTGACGCAGACCTCGCGCGTGATCGCCGCGGCACGCGCGGAATCCATGCCGCGGGTGTTGGTCAGCACGAAGAACAGCGGCGAGTCGTCTTCGAGCCCCTGTTTCAGCGTCTCGACGTCCCAGCGAGTCAACAACAGGCAGCCATGGACTGTCTGAGAACCGGTGGGATCGTCATCCAACGCAATGATCTTGGTCTTTTTCATCCCGCTCTTTCCGAGGTGATGCGCATCGGGCACACCGCTCGCCCAAAGGCGGCAGCGACCCGGTGTGGGCTTGGCTCGCTGATCGAAGAGCCCGTTCGACAGCTTGCGGGCTATCCCCGCTAGCGCAAGGGCACCTTGAAAAATTCAAGGTGCCCGCGCGGGGCAAGGATGCCCCGCCATTTTCAGTCGCCTAAGCGACTGAAAATGAAGCGAAGCGGAAATCGCATTTTCGCTTCGCGTCTTGAAGAATTGCCCGGATGGCAATTTTTCAAGGTCCCCGCGAGACCCGGGCGACGATCTCGCTCGCGGTGATGCCGTTGAACGCCATGAGCTCCTTCGGCGACGCGGTGGTCTCGCCGCGCTGCCAGCAGATGGTGTCGCGCCTGGCGGCACGCGTGCGCAGCATCACCGGCTCCAACGGGGCGCTCGGACCGCCCGAAACGCCGATCAGCATGTCGCCATCGAACAGGGCATTGAAGCGTTCGTCGTCCATCAGTTCGCCGTCGGGCTGCGCGACGCTGCGCCAGGCGAGGTCGCTGGGCCGATAGAGCTTGCGCGGATTGATCACGGCAACGATGCGCACCCGGTAGCCATGCGCCTCCAGCTGCTCCCTCGCCTCGAACACGGGCAAACAGACCATGTCGCCGGTCACCGCGAAGACGATGGTGCCGCGCTCTCCGCCTTGCGACTCGTAGAGGGTCGCGGCACCCTGCCGCACCGCGTCGCGCGCCTCGGCGATGCTCAGGTAAACCGGCAGCGCGCTCTTGGAGGCGATGATCACCATGCCCTTGTTGTAGCTGCCCACGGCATATTCGTAGGCCGCCTGGATGGCATTGGCGTCGCACGGAAACAGCGGATAGAGGTTGCCGTTGCGCATCATGCTGCCGAGATAGCCCTCGATCTCGGGGCGCTGATGGGTCCAGCCGTTGCGGCCCTGCTCCAGGGCACCGGCGGTGAACATGCAGACCACGGACGGCGTCTTGCGCCGAAGCTCGGCCATGGCCTGGGTCACGGTCTGGACGATCGGCCAACCGTTGATCGCGAACGATTCATACGAGAGCCAGATCGAACGCGCGCCGAACAGGGCGAGGCCGGCGGCCAGGCCGGCGCAGGCGTCCTCGCTCAGCGGCTCGTAGACCTGACCGGTCGGTGTCTGGTTGTACAGCGGGTCCTCGGTCGGATGACGGATCTTGAGCGCATCGTTGATGTTCTTCATCGCCGAGGCCTCGTTGCCATCGGCATTGGTCACCAGATAGCGCGGATCGGCTTGCCCCACCTGGGCCACCAAGGCGCCCATCGCCGTGGCAGGCACGGCCTGCTCGCCCTTGGGGAAGTCCTGCATCCGCAACTCGGGCAAGGCCGGGAGCTCGAGCGCGTGCTCGGTGACCACGGTCTTCACGGACGGGCCGCCACCGGCGCGGCTCAGGTTGTCACGCACGATCGCCCAGCCCTCGGCCGGGATGGCGCGGCGCTTCAGGCCCTCGATGATGTGCGGTTGATCCAGCGTGTCCTGGGGATAGAGGTTGTGGGATTTGGCGCCGACGGTGTGCACCCCGGCGCCCTTGAGCTGCTTGATGATCAGCGCCGTCAGCCGGCCGGAGCGTGCCGAGTGTGCGGCCCGCTCCGCGCCCTTCAGGATCGCCCTGGTGAAGGCCAGACGCTGTGCGAACGAGAAACGGGTCGAATCGACGTAGGCGCCGTCCTGACCCGCGTCGTCGTAGTCCTTGGCGTCGACCAGGATCACCTCGGCAAAGCCATGCCCTCGCCAGTAAGCGATCATCTGCGCATTGCTGTGCAGCGAGACCATCGAATGGTGCTCCTGCGAGTAGCCGTTCCAGATCAGGACCGGCAAGAAGTTGGTGTTCTCCGGATAGGCGGTGTGGAAGTGCATCATCGAGCTCAGGACATAGGGCTCGCCCATGCCGCCGTCGCCGATGGTCACCGGAAACAGCTTGTCGCGGTGCAGATAGGCACCGGCCATCGCGAAGTGCTGGCCCTGGCCCAGGGGACCGGCCGGGGCCAACAGGCCGGGGATGGCCCCCGACAGGTGGCCGAGCAGTCCGTCGCGCTCGCGGAACCTGGCCATCATGTCGTCGAAGGTGTGGATGCCCATCTCCTCCAGCGAGGAATCGAGGAACATCGCCGAGTAGAAGCCGGGCGCGTGATGGCCGACCTCGGTGATGATATTGGTGTGGCCCAGCATCATCAGCGCGGCATGGACATCGGCGCTGGAGGCATAGCCGCCCGGGTGACCGGAACCCTTCGCGCCGCAGGTCTGGAGCGTGACATATCGCAGCGCATCGGCGCTCAGTAGGGTCTGGTAGACCACGCTGTCGTCGTCGGTGCTGCCGATGGCGGTCTCACCCTCGGCAATCACGGCGGTATTGGCGTACTTGTCGAAGTCCGGCCATGACTCGCCGAAATACTGGATGCCGCGACAGAACGCCGGCAGGGGCGAGAGGGCTTCGGCCGTGTTGGCATGGGTCATGGGCGGATCCTCGGCAATGGTTTGCGCATTTCAGAAGGAGAAAATATTTCGTATAGTGAAAAACAAAGGCGAAGCAAGGGGACCTTGAAAGATTCGAGGTGCCCGATCGAAGCGGAAATCGCATCTTCGCTTCGCGTCTTGAAAGATTGCCTGGATGGCAATCTTTCGAGGTCCCCGCGAAGAGGCCGGCTAGGCCCGGTTGAGACGACCCCGTTGAGGCGAAAGTAGCGACAGGATCAACACTTCACAAGACGAAATCGTTTTCACGATACGAAATGCCACAATCGAACCCGTCCATCCAGGTCATCGACCGCGCGGCCCGGCTGCTCGACGCGATCGCCAGCTACAGCGAGCCGGCCAGCCTGAAGCACCTCTCCGCCGACACGGGCCTCCATCCCTCGACCGCCTTTCGCATCCTTGGCGCCCTGGCCAACGTCGGCCTCGTCGAGCGCGACACCCAAGGCCGCTATCGGCTCGGCGGCACGATCGTGCGCCTGGCGCAAAAGGTCCGTCATGTCGCGGACATTCGCGAAGAAGCCTTGCCGATCATGGAGACCCTACGCGACCAGGTCGGCGAAACGGTCAATCTCTCGATCCGTTCCAGCGATGAGCTGATCTACATCGAGCGCAAGGCCTCGCCCAAGATGATCCGCGTCGAGCAGGTCATCGGCAGCCGCGCCCCACTGCATGTCACAGGGGTCGGCAAGCTGATGCTCGGCCGCCTGGGGGAGACCTTCATCCGGGCCTATGCCGAGCGCACTGGACTGCCGGCCTACACGCGCCACACGCTGCCGCTGGAGCGGCTGCTCGCCGAGAGTCGCCTCGCCATCGAGCGTGGCTACGCCCTCGACAACGAGGAGGCCGAGGAGGGCGTCGGCTGCATCAGCGCCCTTGTACACGACGCCAGCGGAGAGGTTGCCGGGGGGCTGTCGATCTCGGCACCGATCGAGCGGCGCAAGGACGAGTGGATTCCGCTCCTGCAGGAGGCGGCGAAAGGCATCTCGAAGCGGCTGGGGTTTGTCGAGCGATAGAAAACCAGACTCTGAATCCAGCTCACGCCGCCTCTGCAAAGAGGCAGTTTAACTGTCATTCCGAATGGTGCCGGTCGACGCCATTGCGCCCAAGAAGGGCTCTCAGCCTCCAGCCTCCAGCCTCCGGCCTCCGGCCTCCAGCTATCAGCCTCTCACAATCCGCCACTGAGCTATCGAGTGGAGATCTTCTGGGTTCACCTGGCCGGTGACGGCATCAGGCGTCGAAAAGCGCGGCAAGACAGCGGCTGGAAGCTGGTCGAGACCGGCCGCCCCGACCTCTGGGCCGGTGATTCGGCGACCGCGGCTGGCGGTCCGCACCCGAGTCGATCTCGGCAGGTCACGAACCAAGACGTTCCTGAGATGCGCTGAGCACGCTGGCACCCTCGTCCTCAGGGAGAGGAGTGGGCCGGGGAACGGACACAGGCGCAGCGACATCGCATCGTTCGGGGTGGCCACATCGCCCCACGATCATTCGCGACGAGATAGCCACGCAGCACTCTTGCGCGGCGCGACGATGCCGCCCGTCGACGCCTTCCGCACCAGTCGGCGGAAGAAGCAGTCGAGTCGATGAACGATTCTGAATCCATCCTGACCCGCGTCCCCCCTAGCTCACGGACCGAGGCGTCCTTCCCATCGCCGGCCTCCCGCGTCTCGGAACCTCGTCGCCTGGAGTAGGCCGAGGCGGCCCTTGACCGCCGTTGCGTGGAGCGGCAGGATTCGGCCGAATCCGGACATTGGTGTCTTGTCGCCTGTGGTCTGGCGTCGCGAGGATAGCAGACACTTGCCAGCACCACTGATTACACATACTGTCTTAGGAAGTCCTCGCCGCCCTGGCTTCGCCTGGTCGATTGGGCGAACATTAGCGATACGCCCACGCACCCTCGAGCATTTGGCCATGAGCAATACCTTGTCCGTGGATTACCCCGAGACCTTCCCCGATGCCCTGCATATGTCCCGTGCGGAGTTTGAGCGCGAGGCGCGTCTGGCCATGGCCGCCAAATTGTTCGAGACCGGCAGGCTCAGCTCCGGCCAGGCCGCCGGCCTGATCGGGATGGGGCGGGTAGCCTTTCTCGCCGAGCTTGGCCGCCTAGGGGTATCCACCATCCAGGTGGGCGCTGATGAGTTGGAGGGGGACCTCGCTGCTGCCGAGGCTGCCGGTGATCATCCTCAATAGCAGCCCGGTCATTCACCTGACCGTCGCCTTGGGTGGGCTCGACACCCTGCCGGCGCTATACGGCCAGGTGTTGGTTCCGGAGCCTGTGCTCCGGGAGTTGGAGGCCGGTGCCCAACTGGACGACACCGCCCGGAGGCTGCGAACCGTCTCGGGTGTCGAGGTGTACGCCTTGGCGAACGGGGTTTCGCCGCTTCTGGCTGGCGAGTTGGATCTCGGCGAGGCGGCGGTGATTCAGCTCGCACTGGATCTTCCGGGGGCCACCGTGGTGCTGGACGACCTCAAGGCGAGGCGCGTTGCCCGCCGCAGTTCCATCCCGATGACGGGCTCCCTCGGCGTGCTTCTCCACGCCAAACGGCGCGGGAAGCTGGACTCGGTGGCCCAGGCCGTCGAGCGTATCCGCCGTCATGGCGGTTGGCTCGCCAACGACGTGGTCGAACGCGTACTGGTCCTGGCCGGGGAGTGACCCGGCGTGTCGAGGTCCGGTCTTCTGCGCGCGTGGCAGAAGGAACCACCAGATAGCATCGTCTGGTGATCTCGCTACAGCGGATGTTCACGTCGCCAAGGAAGCCGACCGCATAGGGTCGTTAGCGGACGTTGGTCTTTCGCGGCTGCTCTGGAGCAAAATGTCCCGATTGTGATCCTAGGCGCAAAAATTCCGCTACTGCCTGTTGTTCGATTCTTCGAACTGATCAGCGAGGATCACCGCCACGCGCTATCTGTCGACTCGGGGCCCAGCGTTCAGGCGATTGCCTGAATCCCCTTTTTCTCGATGACGGTCAGCAGCCGCAACGCTGGCCCGCCGGGCCGCTTTACGCCGCGCTCCCAGTCCGAGACCAAGTTCTTGCTGACATTGAGGTAACGGGCAAAGACCGGCTGAGAAAGATGCTCGCGCTCGCGCAGGGCGCGAATGGCCTCGGGAGACAGGGGCTCGACCGGCGTCAGACAAGCCTCATCGAACTCGCGCATGGTCTGCTTGTCGATGGCGCCCACCTCCTGTAGGGCTTCCATGGTTTCGTGGATCGAGGCCATCGCGTCGCTACGATACTGTTTCGCCATCGTGTTCAACCTCCGAGAATTGTCCTTTTAGGATCAGCGCATAAAGCTGTTCGTCCGTCAGCTTGAGGACGTGCCGCGCCGCCTTCTTGAATGCGGCTTCTTCCTCGTTGCTGATGTTGGCCTGCTGGTTTTTGGCGAAGCCATAGACAAAGAAGGCACGATGCCTCTGGCAGTACAAAATCAGGGTCCGATAGCCTCCAGCGCGGCCCTGCCCAGGGCGAGCCACACGCTGTTTAATGAATCCGCCGCCGAGATCGGCATCGATTAGACCCCGCTCCGCTCGACGGACGGCTTCGCGTAACATCTCATCCCGGATCTTCTGTTTGCGCGCAAAGCGCTCGAACCAAGCGTTCTTGAAGATCCTGATGTGTCCTTACGCCCCGATTTTAAGTCACACTGAGTGTTACCTGATTCCGTGAACTAAATGGCGCGCCAATGGGGAAATCGCGTTACAGAACAACAGGATGACGGTAAAATAGGCGCATTCATGGACTCACCCAACAGGTGCTGAGTTGCGCCGGTTCATCATCACGGAATCCGAAGCCGATCTGACTTCCCATGCTGGACTTGGACTCATCGGCCTGGCCTTGAATCAATGCACTGACCTGGCGGGCGATGCGGGGGTGGTCTCGCCGTTGCGCCGCGATGCGATGCCGCACGCGACGATCCTCGCAAGCTATATTGCTTTGTTGTGTCTGGGCAAGAGTGATTTCGAGGCCATCACGGGGTTTCGGGACGACCCCTATTTTCGCGAGGCGCTCGGGCTGGATCGGGTGCCCTCGGAGGGCATCCTGCGCCAGCGCATGGATGCCCATGCCGCGGCCTACCAGGGCGTGGTGGAGGCGGCCGCCATCGAGTTTCTGCGCCGCAGCGGGGCGCGGATCACGCCGCTGGAGAATAGCTTGGTGCCGCTCGATTGCGATGTCACACCCTTGGACAACTCCCAATCGAAGAAGGAGGGAGTTTCGCGAACCTACAAGGGCGAGGACGGCTATGCCCCGATCGCCGCGTATCTGGGCCAGGAGGGCTACTGCGTGGGTCTTGAGCTGCGCCCGGGCAGCCAGCACTGCCAGAACGGCACGCCGGAGTTTCTCCAGCACGTCATCGGGCGCGCCCGGCAGCTGAGCGCGGCGCCGTTGCTGCTGCGTCTGGACAGCGGCAACGACGCGATCGAGAACATCGCTGTGGTCGAGGCGCACAACGAGCAGGATGAGCCGGGCGCCCCGGTGCACTACCTGATCAAATGGAACCCGCGCCGGGAAAGCCCTGAGAAATGGCTGGCCTATGCCGAGGTGCACGGGGACTGGAGTGAGCCCCGCCCGGGCAAGCGCGTCGCCCTCTTCGAGGTGCGCGAGACGCGCACGCATGCCGGTTACGCCTATCCCCTGCGCCGGGTCATGCGGGTCATCGAGCGCCGCATCGACAAGCGCGGCCAGCGCCTGCTGGTCCCCGAGATCGAGATCGAAGGCTGGTGGACGAGCCTGGAGTACGAGGAGGAGACGATCATCGCGCTGTACGCCGATCACGGGACCTCGGAGCAGTTCCACAGCGAGTTCAAGAGCGATCTCGACATCGAGCGCCTGCCCTCGGGGAAGTTCGCCACCAACGCGCTGGTCCTCGCCTGCGCCATGCTCGCCTACAACATGCTGCGCTGGATCGGACAGAACGGGCTGCTCGGCCCCGATGCCCCGCGGCGTCATCGCGCCAAGCGGCGGCGCATCCGCACCGTGATGCAGGAGCTGATGTACCGGGCCGCGCGGCTGATCTACACCGCCCGGCGCATCAAGCTCGCCTTCGCCTTCGGCTGTCCCGTGGTGGGCGTGTTTCGCCGCCTCTACCTGCAGCTCGCCGGCCCCTGAATCCGCTCCTTCCCAGCCCATCCACCTCCGCGCTCGATCGCGGCGGTGTGCTATTGTCTGAAGCCCGCGGATGCGCACATCGCCAGCGTTTCGCGAACCGATTTCTCGCCGCGGCGGTTCAATTCGCAGCGTATTCCTTGCCCTCAGGGGCAATCCGGCAGGCGTATTGGCGAGAAGCGAATACATGCGTCATTCACGTCACGGATTCAGGGGACCTTCAGGCCTCCTGGGGGCCACCGAGCCTCGTCGCAGCCGCAAAGTCGGCGCGGATGACTGCTACGTAACCTCGGCTCTCCAGGGATCGATGGCGGTCACGCCCGCAGCGACAAAATCACTGGGATCTCGCGTCACCACCGCCAGGCCATGTCGGGACGCCGTGGCTGCGATCAGGACGTCCGGGTGGCTGAGAGTATGCCCGGCCTTTCGACGGCCTCAATGATGAGACGCCAATCCAGCAGGATGTCTTCGGTGATGGCCAACACCCGGTGCGCAAACATGGGCCTGAGGCGATGATCTAGCCATTGCCTGAGCTCGGCACGACGAGTTGGCTCGGATACCAATTCGATTCCGAACCGGATCTCGGCAAAGGTCACCTCGCTGACGAAGAGGCTATCCAGGGATTGTGCGCTGACGAAGTCGACGACGGCGGGTGACGGCTTCTTTCGTCGTAGCTCCGAGAGGACATTGGTATCCAACAGCCAGCCACTCATAGCGTCACGGCCCGAACCGGCCCCTTGATCTTCGGGTGCTCGAAGATCACATCGGCGAGTGGCGAGTCCGCCATCAGGTCCACCAAGGCGCGGCCAGTGGGCTGTCCCCGCAGACGAACATAATCCTCCGTCGAGAGGACGACGGCTCGTTCTTCCCCATTGACGGTCACATGCTGGGGTCCACATTCGACTGCCCGGCGAACGACTTCACTGAACCGGGCCTTGGCCTCCTGAAGCTGCCAGCGGCCTGTCTCATCAGGGCGAGATGCTTGCTGAACTCGGCGAGGGCTCATGGTTCGACTCCAAGGTGGTCAGGTTGACTAGACTCTAGCCCCGAGATGCCTGTCCCGCAGGCGCCCGATGCGCTGTGGAATGCGAGCGGCCGTCTTGGGCCCAGAAGCAGGTGGCGGAAGAAGCCACCTCGGTGCCCCGCCAGGAAATCGCTTCCGGCAACCACGTCAGACCCGACGGCTCGGGTCGGCTTGGGCCTCGATGAAGACCGCAGCGTCGTCGGCAAGTGCCGCGAGCAGGGGCTCGGGGACGGCGGCGGCACCCTGGGCGAGGGCCAGCGCGCGCATCAGCAGGGCGGCGTCCTCCGGCCCGAGCCGGCCGTCGGGCAAGGCCTCACTGTAAAGCCAGATGCCGGCCTGCTGCGGTGTCGGCGGCTCGTCGCGGCCGGCGCGTTGGGCCGCCGCGGCGAGCAATGCCCCGAGCAGCAGGTCGAGCGCCGGCCCCGGACAGCCCTGCTGGATCAGCAGACGAGCAGCCTCCAGGCCCTCGCGCGCCTTGCGGGCCAGAGGGTGCTCGGCGACGACGGCCAGGCCCTCGACCGGCGTCTCGGCCGGCTCGTAGACGGGCTCGGCCGCGGCGATCGGCGAGGCGGCGCCGAGCCGGCTCAGGCTGGCGAGCGTGCGGCGGTCGATGAGGGCCGTGGGCACGCCCTCGGACAGGTCGTCGACCGCCGCCTCGTCGCCATCATCGACCCGATCGAGCACGACGAGCAGCCCGCCGGTCGCCTCGCCGGGCCGGCGCTGGCCGAGGATCCGCAGGATGCGCACGCCGAAGCGCCGCTGGAGCCCGAGGATGGCGTCGCGCACCGCCTCGTCGAGGGCCGCGAAGCGGCTGACCGCGGCGCTCGGCTCGGTCGGCGTCGGCATCGATACCGGGGTCGCCGCCGGCTCGGGTGCGGCTTCGTCCGGTGCGACAGCGGCCGCCTCCGACGCAGGCGGCTCCGCGGCGCTGGGTTGGCCCGCCAGGTCCTCGGCCAGGACCTCGGCGAGGCGCCGCGAGACGCCGACCACGTCCTCGGTCGCGTTCGGGTCGACGACGTTGTCGAACAGGTGCCGCTTGCCCTGCACCAGCGCCAGGACCCGCTCCTCGTAGGAGGCCGGCGCGACCAGCAGGATCGCCTGCACCTTCTGGCGCTGGCCGAGGCGATGGACGCGGGCGATGCGCTGGTCGAGGACGGCCGGGTTCCAGGGGATGTCGAGATTGATCAGAACCGCGGCGTTCTGGAGGTTGAGGCCGACGCCGCCGGCATCGGTCGAGATGAAGACCTGCACCGCGTCGTCGTCGCGGAAACGGTCCATCAGCGCGCCGCGCTTGGCCGTCGGCACGCCGCCGTGCAGGCGCACGCTGCCCAGGCCCAGGCGCCGTACGCGTTGCTCGACCAGCTCGGTCATCCGCTCCCACTGCGAGAAGACGACCGCCTTGAGGCCGGACATCCGGCAGAGCTCATCGAGCAGGGTCTCCAGCTCGTCGAGCTTGGGCGCCTCGGTACTCTCCTTGTCGACCAGGCCGGCCGCGTTGCAGGCCATCCGGGCGCGCTGCAGGGCGGCCATCATCCGGTTCTGCTCGCCCGGCGTCAGCGGCCGGCGCTGCATGATCTGGGCGAGCTGCCCGGCGGCCTGCACGGCGTCGTCGTGGATCGCCTGCTGCTTGCTGGACATCGGCACGTCGATCCGCTGGACGATGCGCTCGGGCAGCTGGTCGCGGACCAGCGAGCGATCGCGGCGCAGCATGACGGCGGCGAGGCGCCGGCGGAGCTCCGAGAGATTGCGGTAGCCGAGGACCTTGCCGCGCTCGTCGGTGATATGGAAGTCGACCATGTAGCGCCACAGCGGGCCGAGGACCCGCGGGTCGATGACCTGCATCAGGCTGTAGAGGTCCTCGAGGCGGTTCTCCAGCGGCGTGCCGGTCAGGACGAAGGCGTAGCGCGAGCCGATGCGTTTCACGGCGCTCGCGACCTTGGTGCGCCAGTTCTTGATGCGCTGCGCCTCGTCGAGGATCAGCAGATCCGGGCACAGCTCGGCGTTGATCAGCTCCAGGTCGCGCAGGACCAGCTCGTAGTTGAGCACATAGAAGCCGGTCCCCTTGCGGTATTGGACGCCACGGGTCGCCGTCGGCCCCTCGATGACATGGGCCTCGGTGCCGGTGAACTTCTCGATCTCCCGCGCCCACTGGCGCTTGAGCGAGGCCGGGCAGACGATCAGGGTGCGCTCGACGCCGTCATGGCGGTGCAGCCAGTGGGCGGCGGCGATCGCCTGAAGGGTCTTGCCGAGGCCCATGTCGTCGGCCAGCAGCGCGCGGCCACGGCCGGCGAGGAAGGCGACGCCCTCGACCTGGTAGGGATAGAGCTTGGCGCGCACATCGGATAGCCGGCCGCCGCCGGCGCGGATCCGCTCGCCGATCTCGGCGGCACGCACCGCGCGCGCCGCGTCCTCGGCCAGCCGGCGGGCATGGGCGAGCGCATCCTCGCCGATCTCCAGGTCGGCGCGCCCGGCGACGCGCTCGACGAAGCGCAGGAAGTCGTCGGGGACGCGCAGACGAAACCGCCCGGTCGCATCGAAATGGGCCTGCAGGATCGGGCTCAGATCGGTGGCCGTCTCGGCGCCGCGATGCAGCCGGATCGTCGGCGCCTCATCGCCTGCCCAGTCCAGCCAGACATAGGCGGTCGGCGGTGGCAGGTCCTTGATCCGGGCGAAGTCGGGCCGCTTGGCGATGCGGTGGCGCACCGCCTCGATGTGTTTGCAGGTGCCAAGCTGGTTGGTCGCGAAGTCCGGGCAGGTGCAATGGTTGCCGCGCCGCGCGAGCGAGCGGATGTCCACCCGGTACTCGGTCGGGAAGTGGGTCGTCGACTGGAGCGAGCAGGCGCTCCAGGGGCCGAAGCCGGTCTCCTCGGCCGCCGCCGACAGCGGCCGGACCTGGACCTCGGCGCGGGCCTTGGCGAGGCGCTCCTCGAGCGCCGCCTGGGCGGCGTCGGCGATAAGCCGCTCCTCGCCCTGACCCTTCGAATAGGCGAAGAGGGCCGCTAGGGCATGCACGCAGAATCCGCGGTCGGCCTCGACCTCCGGATCCCCGGCCTGACAATCGCAGCCGGCGAGCAGCGCGCCGTCGGCGCCGACGACGATCTCGACCTGGAGCTTGTCCCCCGAGCGTGCATCCTCGACCTCGGCCCAGAGCCCCTCGGGAGTGCGATCGAGCGCCGTCACGCGCCGGTCGTTGCAGTGCTGGACCGCCGTGCGCACCACCGACGGCGCGGCCAGGGCCTGGATCTGGTCGGTATCGAGGCGCAGCGGATCGGACTCGGTCGGACGGGCGTCAGCGGACATCTCGGCTCCTCGGCGGCGATGGCAGAGGCGCATGGTACGACAGTCGCGACCGGACCGGAGCGCCCCATCGTTCGGCCTCGATTCGATGACGCGCGCCGCCCGGGAGATATTGCCGACAGAAACGGGCCGGGGCTTGCCGGGGCAGATAAGCCGCGCTCACCGCGTCCCGCGCCTCTCCATCCAGGTGGATCTTCAAGAAACGGGTCGGGTTGGAGAAGCGGCCTTGCTGATGCATATCCAGTATGCATAATGACAAGATGCATCTCGAATACGACCCTGCTAAACGTGTAGCCAACCTGCGTAAGCACGGCGTCGATCTCGAAGATGCGAGACCGGTACTATTCGACCCTTGCGCACTGGTACGTGAAGACCAAGACGCCGCGGAGGAGCAGCGTTTCATCGCCGTCGGCTTGGACGCGCTAGGACGCCTGCTTACGGTCGTCTACACCTATCGTCCGCCGGACGTCGTTCGACTGATCTCGGCGCGCCCGGCAACATCCGCAGAGAAGCGAGCTTATGAAGCCTGACTACGACATGAAAGGCGCACAACGCGCGACCGAGATCGAGCATTTGAACCGCCTGCGTGCCGGCAAGACGCGAATCACAATCATGCTGGACGACGACGTGCTCGATGCCTTTCGGCGGAAAGCGGACGAGCAGGGCATGGGTTACCAGACCCTCATCAACCTGGCCCTGCGCGAGCACCTCGGATGTCGACCGCTGGACGAGGAAGCCTTGCGGCGGGTGCTGCGAGAGGAACTGCACCGAGCCGCGTAACAAGCACTCGCTTGTCGTGGTCAGTGGTCCAGCCGCCCCGCAAGGCGCTCGCCGCGCAGAATTTTGCAAGGGAATACTGCTGGGATGCGCGAAAGGACGACATGGCCCCGTCGAGGCCCCAGCCGCACCGAAGGAGAAGCCCTGCGGGGGGGGCACCACCCCCTCATCCCTCACGATCCATTTCCGCCAGCAGACCTTGAAGGGAGTAATTCTCGACGAACTCGCCCCGCCGCGCTTGCGCTTCGCCCTCGGAGAGATGCCCCCGCAAGGCAGCGAGCCTCGCGTTGCGCTCCTCCAAGTGGCGCAGCGCATCGCGCACGACCTCGCTTGCCGAGCCGTATCGACCGCTCGCGATCTCGTTCTTGATGAAGACTTCCCAGTGTTCGCCCAGACTCAGGGACGTTGTGGCCATGCCGCACCTCGAATATTCACTATCAACAAATATGAATATAGCGGAGGCCCTACGACCGGGGAATCTGCGGCCTCCCGCTGGACGCGGCTGTCGATCGGCTCGACACCGGGTCCGGCGCCCGGATCATGGGCCGCATGGCCACGCCGCCGGTCGGCGCCATGTTGACCGTCCCCCTGCTCGGCCTGGTCGGCGTATCCAAGGCATGCGTCGCACGCGGCGACGCCGGAGCACGGTTGCCATCTCGACCGACGACCGCCTGCTATGCTGCACGCATGTATGGTTTGTCCGCGGACCCGCTCACGGCAACATGGAGGCTGATCTCATATGGATAGGGTCATGCCGAATCCGCAGTTGGAACTGGCGCGGGAGTTCGTCCACGCCACCGACCACAATGTCTTCCTGACCGGCAAGGCCGGCACGGGCAAGACGACCTTCCTGCATGCGCTGAAGGCCGACTGCCCGAAGCGCATGATCGTCACCGCACCGACCGGCGTCGCGGCGATCAACGCCGGCGGCGTCACGCTGCACTCGTTCTTTCAGCTCCCGTTCGGCCCCTTCGTGCCGGGCGGCGACACGGAGCGCCAGGCCGCGGCGCACCGGCTGACCCGGCAGAAGCGCGACATCATCCGCAGCCTGGATCTGCTCGTGATCGACGAGATCAGCATGGTCCGCGCCGACCTGCTCGACGCCGTGGACTTCGTGCTGCGCCGCGAGCGCCGCTCGGGCCGGCCCTTCGGCGGCGTGCAGCTCCTGATGATCGGCGACCTGCATCAGCTCCCGCCCGTCGTGCGCGACGACGACTGGACCATCCTGAAAGGGTTCTACGACTCCGGTTACTTCTTCAGCAGCCGGGCCTTGCAGGCGACGGACCTGGTGCCGATCGACCTGAAGCACATCTACCGGCAGTCCGACGCGGACTTCATCGAGCTCCTGAATCGAGTCCGGGACAACCGCCTGGACGAGGCCGCGCTGGAGCGGCTCAATGCCCGTCACCGGCCCGACTTCAGGCCGGATGGCACGGACGGCTGGATCACGCTGACGACGCACAACCGCAGCGCCGATCAGATCAACGAGGCGCGCCTGCGTGCGCTCGGCGGCAAGCCCCGGACCTTCACCGCGCGCATCGAAGGCGACTACCCGGAGCACAGTTGGCCCACGGCGCAGACGCTGACGCTGAAGCCGGGCGCCCAGGTCATGTTCGTGCGCAATGACGGCTCCCCGGACAAGCGCTGGTTCAACGGCAAGATCGGCACCGTGACGAAGCTGACGCACGAGTGCATCCTCGTGCGGTGCCCCAACGAGGAGGCCGACCTCGAGGTCGAGCCGGTGACCTGGGAGAACATCCAGTACCGCCTCGACGAGCAGACCAAGGAGATCACCGCCGAGGTCATCGGCTCCTTCACCCAGTACCCGCTGCGTCTCGCCTGGGCCATCACGATCCACAAGAGCCAGGGGCTGACCTTCGAGCGCGCCGTGATCGACGCCGGCGCGGCCTTCTCCCACGGGCAGGTCTACGTGGCCCTGAGCCGCTGCAAGACCTTCGAGGGCCTGGTGCTCTCCAGCCCGATCCCACGCCGTGCGGTCATGACCGATCAGGCCGTCGCCCACTATGTCGACGAGGCGACCCGCCATCCGCCGGACCGCGCGCAGCTCGAGCGCGCGCGCATCGCCTACCAGCAGCGGCTGCTCGAGGCCTGCTGGGACTTCGGCGAGCTCGGCGCCCGGCTGCGACGGCTTCGCGGCCTGCTGCGCGAGAACGAGCGGGTCATCGACGCGCGCGGCCTCGAGGCCATCGACGCGGTCAGCCGCCAGACCCAGGACGAGGTCGTGACCGTCGGCGAGCGGTTCCGTCGCCAGCTCCGCTCGCTCTACCGCGAAGACCAAGCCCCGGAGGACGACGCCCGGGTGCAGGAGCGCATAGGCAAGGCGGCCGCCTATTTCGCCGGCAAGCTCGCCGAAGGGCTCATCCCCTGGCTCGAGACCTTCGTCGTCGAGACCGACAACAAGGCGCTCGGCAAGGCGCTACGCCAGACCGAGGACGCGCTGCGCCAGGCGCTCGCCGTCAAGAGCGCCGCCATCGAGAGCTGCCGGGAAGGGTTCTCGACGACCGCGTATCTGGCGGCCGTGGCCAAGGCCCGGCTCGACGCCACGCGGCGGCCGGCGCCCAGACCTGGGACCGTCCCCGAGGCGGCCAGCGACGACACCGAGCACCCGACGCTGCTGGCGGCCCTGCGGCGCTGGCGTGCCGAGAAGGCCGAAGCCGAAGAGCGGGCCGGCGAGACCCGCTACCGCATCCTGACCCGTGCCGTCCTGCGCCAGATCGCCAACGCCCTACCGGACAGCAAAGAGGCCCTGCGCGCCGTCGACGGCCTCGGCAAGCGCACCGTCGAGCGCTATGGCGAGGAGATCCTCGCCCTCGTCGCCGAGCACTGCCGGCAGCACGGCATCGACCCAGCCGCAGTCCCACGCCCGGTAAAGCCCAAGGCACCCGCGGTCGAGACCGACACCAAGCGGCTCAGCTATCAGCTCTACCGCGACGGCCTGAGCATCCCGGACATCGCCCGGCACCGCTCGCTCCAGCCCGCCACCATCGAGGGCCACCTCGCCCATTACATCGGCACCGGCGAACTGCTCGTCGCGGACATCATCGACGCCGAACGGCTCGCCCGCATCGAGGCCGTGCTCGCCGAGTTCGGCGCCGAACAGCTCGGCCAGGCCAAGCAGACCTTGGGCGACGACTGCTCCTACGGCGAGCTCAAGATGGTGCAGGCGCATCTGGCGCGCAAGACGCCACCTGATTAGCAAGATGCTTCAGCTACCATCGAAAAGCCAGAGAATCCCAATACCGATGTGCGTATCTGGCGTTCGTAAGCTGCCGTTATTTTTGCGCTTTCACGTAGCCTGGTCACCAGGTTCTCGGTCGGATCTCGGCTCGGCTGAAGAAGCTTGCTAATCAGGTGAATCTTTCAAGGTACCCTTATTGCACCTGCTTTTTCCGGCGTGTCGTGATGGTCGGCGAGGCATCTCCATCCGCCTCGACCCGGTTGCGTCCGCATTCCTTCACGCGGTACAGCGCCTCGTCGGCGCGTCGGATCAGCGCCTCATGATCGCGCTCGTCGGCGATTTCGACCGCGTCGGCGGCGTAAGCGGCGACCCCGATGCTGATGGTGACGATGCCGAGTGGCGACGCGGGATGCGGCATGCGCCGTTCAGCCAGATTCGCACGGATTGATTCCGCGATCGCCAGCCCGCCGGACAGCCCGGTTTTGGGCAGGACCATGACGAACTCCTCGCCGCCGTAGCGGGCGCAGAAGTCTCCGCCCCGGCGCAGGCTGCCGCGGAGCAGCTCGGCGACCGAGCGCAGACAGGAGTCGCCAGCCTGGTGGCCGAAGGTGTCGTTGTAGCCCTTGAAATAATCGAGGTCGCAGATCAGCAGCGATAGCGGCATGCGCTCGCGGCGTCCGCGCCGCACCTCGTGCATCAATTGGTGGATGAAGAAGCGCCGGTTGGGGATATTGGTCAGAACATCGAAGATTGCTTGATGCCGCATACTTTCATAGGCACGACCCAGCATCCAGCCCATGATCAGGATGACGGCCACGCCCGCTAGGGCGATGGCCAGATGGCTGGCGACCAGCGCCGCGATCGGGAGCGGTGCCAGCGAGGGCAGGGTAATGCTGATGCCGCCGCGCACGTCGCCCTGACGGTAGCCCTGATCGGCGTGACACTTGAGACAGGGCTTTTCGGTGAACAGCGGGGCCATGTAGCGATAACCCTGGCGCCCGCCGGCACCGAAGACCTCTCCTATCTCCTTGGTGCCGGTCTCGAAGGTGCGTAATGCCTCGGCCTCCCAGGGTTGCGGGGCGTTGGCGGGGCGAATGGGCTTGAGGCTGGTGATATGAAACTGCACTCCCGTCCCCTCGGCTGCCAGCTCGGCGAGTTGACGGGTCATATAGGCCGGATTGACCTTGGTCAGGGTCAGACCGTCGTCGAGGCGGATGTCCCGGCGCGGAACCTCGAGATAGGGATTCGGCTGCGTCTGCTCGGTGACCGGCACATAGAGCCCGCCGTGTTCGGCATTCCAGTGCCGCACAAGCACCAGCAGATCAAAAAAGGCGCGGGCGGCCTCCAGCGCTAGCCCCTCGCGGTATTGCTGCGCCTGGTGGAGATTCCAGCCGAGCGAGCAGGCGACGATCCCCAGCCACAGGAGGACGCCCAGCAAGAGTTGAGCCGGACCTGTGTGCCGGATCTCACAGGGCGCTCGTGCTCATCGGCGCTTGCATGAGTCGATGGATCGCGCATTGACACCGTCGGAGCGGCCTTCATGGCAGGGGTTCGCCGGACGCGGCACAAGAGGGAATCGATCTTCGAAGCCGGCCCGCTGCGGCCGCGGTCCATGGGATCGGCGCCTGTTGTCACTTCGACCGAAATTCTATCGTGATGGGAACCACAATACGAAACGTTCGGTCCCGATGCCAGCCAGTCTTCCTGCGTCGCCGTGCCCGCTTCCGCGGGTGATCGTCGAGCCCTGGAACACCGTCTCACAGCCAACGAAAGCGAACCGCTGGAGGCGTGGATTGGCCTCGCGCTGGGCTTCGTAGCGAGGCATGCGCAAGCTGAGGATGCGCCGGAAACCGAAGCAAGACCGATCTTCGCTGCGAAGGTAGGAGCTGGGACCAGGCCTCGCATCGGACACAACGGGGTCAGACCCTGAGGTATCCCCACAAGAATGGGCCTCGACGGCGAGTCGGTACGAACTGGGAGCTACGAACTGGGAGCTACGAACTGGGAGCGCCGGCTTTCAGCCGGCTTCGCGCGCGGGGGCTCGATGCCCCCGGCGCGCGACCTTCGGCGCTGAAGCCAGGAGATCACCGATAAGCGCCACTGGATGGCCGCTGCGCACGTGCCCTTCTACCGGCCCAGACGCCGCCAACGCGGCATCGAGCCGCGCCGGCGACGAGCCGGCTAGAAAGCCGGCGCTCCCAGTGAGCCGCGCGACGGCGAGATGGCTCGGATTGCGAGAGCCGGCTTGCGTGGGCAAGTCGACCTACGCCACTGCGGTTTAGGCCTCTTGTCCGGGAATACCTCAGGGTCAGACCCGGTTTTCGCTCGGGCTGGTGACGCTGACCGATGGGGGTCCGGTTTTGCTGGATCAAGGCTCAGGGCACCAGGACATTGGTATCGATGCCGATCACCGCCACGGCGACATCTGGTCGATGGGAACCGTCGGTTGCCCCTCCCGCTGAAGGCAGCCGCCTAGACTGGCGAGACGGCGGTTCTTCGCCCGCAGGAGGACCGTGCCGTCCGGCAGCAGCCTAAAGGTCAACCGATCGCCGGCAAGCAAGCCAAGCTGATCCCGAATCTCCTTGGGAATCGTGGTCTGGCCCTTGCTAGTCAAAGTCGTCTCGGACATCGCGCGGTCCTGATTTCTTACTTTTTGCATTCTAGCGGAGAAGGTGGACTGACAAACCCCGTGCCTCGCCATCCGCTGCCGGCCCGATCGGCATAGGAGACGGGGTCACCAGATCTCGCATGGTGGCATTTCGCCCATGCCGGACAGGGTGCGCCGTCAGCGACCCACGCGGTGCGATAGAGCGAGCACCCTCGCCCTTGCGAATCTCATCGACGCCGAGGGGCTCGCCCGCATCGCAGCCGTGCTCGGCGAGTTCGGCGCTGATCAGCGACCGGACCGCGCTCAGGATGGCGCGGGGACGGCAGGGATGGCCGACGGGTGAGCGGGCCTGATCGCGGTCATCGGAGCCATTGGACGGCACCGGAGACGAGGGCCTGTGGACGCGCTATCCTGCGCCCGAGCCCAGCGGACACGGTCCCCATCCGCGAGATGACGACCGGTCCGCGCTGCCCGACCGCGCGAACCCTTGGCGCGGTGCGCCCCCCTGGCCCGAACCCTGGAGGTCCTGCCGTGGAACCCGTCGTGGTCATCGACTTCGAGACGACGGGGCTATCCCCGGATCACGGCGATCGCGCGACCGAGATCGCCGCGGTCCTGATCCGCGAGGGTCAGATCGTCGCTCGGTACCAGAGCCTGATGAATGCCGGCCGGCGCATCCCGGCCTTCATCACGCAGCTGACCGGGATCACCGATGCGATGGTGCGGGCGGCGCCACCGGCCAGCCAGGTCATGGCCGAGGTCGCGGACTTCGTCGGCGACCATCCGCTGATCGCCCACAATGCGGCCTTCGATCGCCGGTTCTGGGAAGCCGAGCTGCGGCGGATCGGGCGGTGCAGCGCGCAACCCTTCGCCTGCTCGATGCTCCTCGCCCGGCGCCTGCTGCCCGAGGCCCCGAATCACAAGCTCGGCACCCTCGCCGAGTTCGCCCGGCTGCCGGTCACCGGCCGCTCCCACCGCGCCCAGGCGGATGCCGAGATGGCGGCCCATCTGACGCTGTACCTGGAGCAGCGGCTGATCGAGCGGTTCGGGCTCGCGGCCGTCACGCATCCGCTGCTCGGGGAGCTCCAGCGGACCCCGAAAGGCCGGCTCGCGACCTGTCTGGGGCGCTACACGCAGCGCGGCGCCGACTCGGCGACCGCGGCCAGCCATGGCGGCGGCGCGCCCAAGGCCCCTGGGCCGGCGCGACCCTGACCGGGCTCCCCCCGTGGCGGCGCCCGCCGTCTCAAGCGGGCGAGTCCAGCCAGGCAACGAAGGCCCGAACCCGGGCACGGGCCGAGCTGGTGGCGGAGCGACGAATCAGATCACCGTGCCGCGATGAGGTTGCCCAGGGTGCGATAGCGATCGACGCGCATCAGAGACCAGTCGCCTTGTTGCGTTTGCACCCGTTGCGCGCCCGGCACCAGCGTCTCGAGCACGGCCAGCGTGCCCTCCACGAGAGCGGTATAGTCGAACAGATCGAAGACGATGTCGCCCACCCGGTTGGGCCGGCACGGCTCGAACCAGAATAAGAGTCGGCATGGGCACATCGGCCGCCCGAAGGGTTATCGACCTATGGAATGCTGCGATCCCAGACCCCGCCGGTGGTCGACTGGTCTGGCCCTGGTGGACGACGGGGCGGTCCGCATGGCGTCGCTGTTGCGCCTGCCGGCACTGCTCGCGGCCATGGGGGCCGATCCGGACGGCGTGATCCGCGCGGGTGGCGGCGACCCGGCCGCCTTCGACGACCCGGACAAGACCATGCCCTTTCCGGTGCTGGGCCGCCTGCTCGACCACTGTGCACGGGCGACCGGCTGCCCGCATCTGGGGCTGGAGCTCGGGCGGCGCGCTGGGCTGGACGCCCTGGGCGTCCTGGGGGAGATCGCCCAGACCGCGCCGGATCTGGGCAGCGCCTTGCGGTTCTTCATCCTGCACCTGCATCTGCACGACCGCGGAGCCGTGCCCCTGCTCTGGGAACGCGGTGACCAGGCGATGCTCGGCTATGTCATCCATTGGCCGGACGTGCCCGGCACCGAGCAGATCTATGACGGCACTGTGGCGATCATCTACAACATCCTCAAGTCACTGGCCGGTCCCGGCTGGCGACCCAACGGCGTCTGGCTGCACCGTCCCCCGCCCGAGGACAAGGCGCCCTACCGCGACCATTTCCAGACGCGGCTGCACTTCGCGGCCCAACACGCGGCCGTGGGTTTCCGTGCCGAGGATCTCCGCCGACCGCTGCCCGGATCGGACGCGCTCGCCTATGCCGCCGGACTACGCGAGGTCGAGGCACTGGAGGCCTTCCGCGACGTCGATCTACACGAGCACATTCAGCGGGTACTGCGTCGACTCTTGATCGCCGGTGCGCCGGCGAGCGAACTCCGGCTGGAGCCGGTCGCGGCGCTCTTCGGTCTGCACGTCCGCACCCTCAATCGTCGGCTGCGGGCCGAGGGCACGAGCTTCAAGGCGCTGCTCGACGAGACCCGCTACCGGATCGCGCGCCAACTGTTGCGTGATACGCAACTGCCCATGCAGGAGTTGGCGATCACGCTCGGCTATGCCGATGTCACCGCCTTCATCCGGGCCTTTCGGCGCTGGTCCGGGGTATCGCCCACCGCGTGGCGCTCCTTACGCCGACGCGCTACCTGATCCGGCGCGCGCCCAGGGGCGCGAAAATGTCGTGAAATGTCAACCAAGCGACCGGGCAATTGGACATAATCACCGCGCCGGCGGCGATTGACCCTTGTCATGGCCCGCCGGCAGCACCCTTCAGGTTCGACGTCCAACCACTCACTCAGAGAGGAAGCCGACGGATGCTCCATTCAAGAGTCAAGGCGAGCCTCATCGCCTGCGCCGCCCTGCTCGGCGGATTGGTCGCGGAGGTCGGGTTCGACGGCGGTCTTCTGGTCCCGGAGGCGCAGGCCGTGATCGGGCGGCCCATGACGCCGATGAGCTATGCCGGTGTCGCCCGTCGCACCACACGCCGCGCCATCTATGTCACGTCAGTGTATCGAGCGACGCTACCCGTCGGCTGCACGACCGTCATCATCGAGGGGACGACCCTGCATCGATGCGGGGCAACCTACTATCAGCCCTGGGGTGGCCAGTACGTGGTGGTGCAGATCCAATAGGCCCCTGGATCCGGCGATCTCCGGTTACAAGACCGCTCTCCTCATCACCATTCCGACGCATTCATTCGGACCCACCCCCCCCGGACATCCGTGCCATGACGACATCCACCCCAAGCGTCCCAGCCCCTCGGCGCGTCCGCCTCACCGCCATCTCCATGATGCTGGCGGCCTCGCTGATCGGGACGGGTTCATTCGCCCAGGCCCGCGAAGCGGATGCCCTGGCCATCCTCGAGTCGATGACGGACTATGTGGGTAGTCAAACGAGCCTCGAGTTCAGCTTCGACAGCTCCATCGAGGTCATCACCCCGGAACTGGAGAAGATCCAGTTCACCAACTCCGGCGGGGCGCTGCTGAACCGACCCGACAAGCTGCGTGCCCACCGCGTCGGCGGCTATGCCGATGTCGAGCTGGTCTTCGACGGCCGGACCGTGAGCATGCTCGGCAAGTCCCGCAACGTCTATGCCCAGTTCGATGGACCCGAGAGCGTCGATGCCCTGATCGAGGCCCTGCGCTCGGGCCAGGGCGTCGCCTTGCCAGGTGCCGATCTGCTGCTGACGAATGCCTACGAGGTGCTGACCAACGGCATCCTGGAGGCCAAGCACATCGGTCGCGGGGTCATCGACGGCCTGGAGTGCGAGCATCTGGCCTTCCGCAACCGCGATACCGACTGGCAGCTCTGGGTGGAAGTGGGTGAGCGGCCCATCCCGCGCAAGCTGGTGATCACCAGCAAGACCCTGAACAGCGCGCCTCAATACACGCTTCAGGTCAAGGACTGGAAGACCGGTGTCACGCCGGCGGCCGATGCCTTTGCCTTCACCCCGCCCCAAGACGCCCAGAGGCTCGAAGCCCATGAACTCGTCGATCTCGACGAGCTGCCCCCGGACGCCGCCCCTGGAGACAACCCATGATCGGTAGATCGCTGAAAACACTGGCCCTCCGCTCCCTGGCCGTGGGGGGCTGGTTGCTCGATGGGTCGATCGGCCCCGGGACTCACCTCAGTCAGATCGCCACGGCTGAAGCCGCCGTCGGCGCACCCGCGACACCCGTGAGCTATGCGGGCGTGGCGCGGCGCACCACGGCTCGGGCCGTCACGCCAGGAGTGGGCGCGCCCGGGGCCGGGGGCGTGGGCGGACCGGCCTCGGGCGTCGGGGTGCTGCCCGGCGCTGGCGCCGGCCAGGCCGGGGTCGGCGGCAACTTGGGTGGACCCGTGAATCGGGTCGGCGTCCGCTGATCGTCAGAGAACCCTCATGCTCCGAAGGCCCCTGATCCTCGTCGTCTTGGCCGTCGCCGGCTGGCTCCTCAACAGCGCGACCGGCTTCAGCCCACCATCCGGACCGATGGCGAGCGCCGACGCCGCCGCCGCCGCCCAGCGCCCACGGATCGGCCTGGCCCTGAGCGGCGGCGGCGCACGCGGCGCAGCCCATGTCGGCGTGCTCAGGGTGCTGGAGGAGCTGAAGATCCCGGTGGACTACATCGCCGGGACCAGTATGGGCTCCATCGTCGGCGCCCTCTATGCCTCGGGGATGACCCCGGACGAGATCGCCCAAGCCTTGGAGGAGGTGGATTGGGACGAGGTCTTCACCGACGCCACTCCGCGCGACGAACGCGCCTTTCGTCGCAAGCAGGACGACAAGCTCAATCTGATCCAGCACAAACCCGGCCTCAAGGATGGCGAGGTGCGGCTGCCGATGGCCCTGGTCGAGGGGCAGAAATTCGACCTGGCGCTGCGCCGGCTGCTGTTGCCGGTATCGGAGGTGCGCGACTTCGACCGGCTGCGGATCCCTTATCGCGCCGTGGCGACCGATATCGCCACCGGCAAGGAGGTGGTACTCGAGCGCGGCGATCTGGCCCAGGCGGTCCGGGCCAGCATGGCGGTTCCCGGCGCCTTCGCGGCGGTGGACATCGACGGACGGACCCTGGTCGATGGCGGCATGGCCAACAACCTGCCGATCAGTGTGGCGCGCGAGATGGGCGCCGACATCGTCATCGCCGTCGACATCAGCACGCCGCTGCTCACCCGCGAGGAGATCAAGTCGGTCCTCGGCGTGGTCGAGCAGCTCACCGGTTTTCTCACGCGCGGCAACACGGAGCGCCAGATCGAATCCCTGACCCGGCGGGATCTGCTGATCGTGCCACCGCTCGATGAGGCGGGGATCGGCAGCGGTGACTTCAAGCGCGCCACCGAGGCGATCGCCATCGGCGAACGGGCCGCCCGCGACCACACACAAAGGCTGGCGGCCCTGAGCGTGTCGCCGGACGCCTATGCCCAGTATCTCGCCGCCCACCCCAACCCGAGACAGGGGGCCGCGCCCGTGGAGCGTCTGGCGTTCGTCGAGATCGAGAACAACTCGTCGATCAGCGATGCCGTGATCGCGGCCCAGTTCGATGTGCATGCGGGCGATCCGCTCGATGTAGATCGTCTGGAGGCCGGCATCGCGCGTGCCTACGGTCTAGGCCATTTCGAGAAGATCGGCTATCGGCTGGAGCGACGCGACGGGCGACATGGCGTGGTGGTGCGGGCTCAGGAGAAATCCTGGGGCACCAACTCGCTGCAAACGGGACTGCAACTCTATACGAGCTTCGGCGACGGATCGGATTTCAACCTCGGCGGCGCCGTCACCTTGACCCCCTTCGGCGCCAATGCCGGCGAGTGGCGCACCTTGGTCAGTCTGGGCGAGGAGCAGCAGTTCATCACAGAGGTCTACTATCCGCTGGATCCGGCCCAGAAATGGTTCGTGGGCGGCGATCTGGGGTATGAGTCCAGACTGTTCCGCCTGTTCGACCAGGACGCGGACCGGGCGCTGGCCGAGTACGACACCAGTCGCCTCGGCGCCCGTCTGAGGTTCGGACGCAATCTCGACACCTGGGGCCGGTTGCAGCTGATGTACGACCGGTCGGTCGGGAAAGCCGAGGTCACTGTCGGCGCCCCGGATCTGGTCGACTACGACTTCGACGTGGGTCGGCTCAGCCTGCTCGGCGCCATCGATACCTACGACGACTACTATTTCCCCAGCCGCGGCTCACTCGGCAGTCTGTCCCTGACCAGCTCGCGCGAAGGCCTGGGCGCAAGCTCCGACTACGATCAGGTGGAGCTCGACTACAGCGGGGTCATGAGCCAGGGCCGACATGCCCTGCAGGGCGGCGTCACCCTGGCCACGACCCTGGACGAGGATGCGCCGGTGGAGGCGCTGTTCCAGCTCGGCGGCTTCATGCGTCTGTCCGGACTCGAACGCAACGCCCTGAGCGGTCAGCATCTGGGCCTGCTGCGCGGCCTGTACCGCTACCGGCTCAACGATGTGCTGGTGCCTATCTATGCCGGCGCCTCGCTGGAACTGGGCAATGCCTGGGACCGGCGAGACGAGATCGAATTCACCGAGGCCCGTTTGGCCGGCAGCCTCTTCCTGGCGGCGGACACCCCGCTGGGACCGCTCTTTCTCAGTTACGGCAACACGGAAGGCCGCGATCAGGCCGTTTATCTGATCCTGGGGCCGCCCTGGTAATCCTGGATTCGAACCGAGGAGTCATCACAATGGCGATGAGATTCGACGGATCGCTGCACCTCCCGGCGTCGCTCGCCGCCGCGCTGATGGCTGCGCCCTGGGTCCAGGCCGATGAGGCGGCGGACCTAGCCAAGCAGTTGGCCAACCCCATCGCCTCCTTGATCAGCGTGCCGCTGCAATACAACACCGACACCTATGGCGGGTTCAATGACGGGGCCACCAGTGACCGGCTAGTGATCCAGCCGGTCATCCCGTTCGCGTTGAATGAGGACTGGAATCTGATCACGCGCACCATCGTGCCGCTCGTCGAGCAACGGGGGTTTCCGGTCGAGGCGATGAACGAGTCGGGCCTTGGCGACAGCACCCTCAGCCTGTTCTTTTCGCCGAAGGCGCCGACCGCCGGCGGCTGGATCTGGGGTGCGGGGCCGGTGATGCTGCTGCCGACGGCGACCGAGGAGGCGCTGGGCACCGAGCAATGGGGTCTGGGACCAACCGGCGTGGTTCTGAAGCAGACCGGGCCTTGGACGGTCGGCCTGCTGGCCAACCATCTCTGGTCCCTGGCCGGCGCGGACGACCGCGACGCAATCAACGCCAGCTATCTCCAGCCGTTTCTGAGCTAGTGCCTGGAAGAAAACCCCGTTGAATTCAAAAAAACCGCTGGCCTCATGCCGCCCCGGCGGCGGCTTTTCATTCGGATCGAGGCCGTCAGCGAGGAATACGGGGGGGCGATGTGAATTGCTTTCA
>NZ_NRRW01000050.1 GCF_016583835.1 Thiococcus pfennigii
CGGGCGCAGGACGCCGAGCGCGCCGCCGCCGAAGCCAAGGCCCGGGCCGGGCAGGAGGCCGCCACCGCCGTCCAGCGCGAGCGCGAGCGCCTCGCCGCCGAGCAGGCCCGTGCCCGGGCCGAGGCGGAAGCGCGCGCCCGCGATCAGGCGCACCGCGCCCAGGTCAACCGCGAGGTCCTCGCCGACCTTTGCGATTTGGACCTCGGAGGCTGGCGCCTGGAGGAGGGGCCGGCGCGCATCCTGATCGCGGCCATCGCGCGTGGCCGCGTCGCCCATGTCGCCATCCGGTATTGAGGACGCGGGCGATGCCAGGTAACCACCAAGCCGCGCCCGTCGTGGCCGCGCTGTTCGTCGAGCGCAACGGCTGCTATTTCGACGTGCCGGGCGTTGACCCATGGGACGAGTCGCGAGACGCGCGCCGCTATTCCGGCCCGTGGCCCGTTGTGGCCCACCCGCCGTGCGCGCGCTGGTGCCGCTTGGCGAGGGTGAATCAGACCCGGTACGGGCAGGCGGTCGGCGACGACGGCGGGTGCTTCAGGGCGGCGATCGCGGCTGTGCGCCGGTGGGGCGGCGTCCTGGAGCACCCAGCCTATTCGCTGGCCTGGGACGCCCATGCCCTGCCGCGACCGCCGGCCCGGGGCGGCTGGGTCGAGACCCCATGCGGGGGTTGGACCTGCCACGTCGAACAGGGCCGCTATGGACACCCCGCGCGCAAGCGCACCTGGCTCTACGCGCACGGCTTACAGCCGCCGGAACTGCGCTGGGGGCCCGGTCCGGCCCCGGCCGCCTGGATCAGCACCGACCGGCCACGCGCCGAGCTGGCCTTGCGCGGCATCCGGCAGATCAGCAAGCGGCAGGCCCAGGCCACGCCAGCCGCCTTCCGCGACGTGCTGGTTGCCATCGCGCGCCTCGCGACGGGAGGTGATCCATGTCCCGCGTGATGCCTGCTCTGCACGTTGCGACCTCCCCACTGACCAACCGGATCTTTGCCGGCCGCGTGCTTGCGGACGGGCGGACCTGGGGCGCCGGGCGAGCGGACGTCACCGGGGCCGCCTGCGGTGCCGTCGCCGAGCACATCGCCGCCGCCGGAGCCCCCGTCGTGGTGATGCGCAATGGCGTGCCGAAGTGGGAACTCTCCGTCCGCGACCTCGAGACGTAACACCAACCCGCGGCCGCACGCCGCACCGATGGCCGGCCGGGCGCCGGCGGGAGAAGGAGCCATGTGCCAATGCATCTCGACCGTGAACGCCAGGCTGCGCGAGCAGGACCTGTGCCTGGTGCTCGTGCAGCCGCTGGGCAAGGACCTGGCGCTGCGGCCCCCGCGGGTCGCGCTGCGCACCGCGCGCCCGAGCGGCCGCCGCAAACCGATGCCGGACCTGAGCGCCGCGTTCTGCCCATTCTGCGGCGCGCGCTGCGCGGAGGCCGATGATGCCGCCACGGACCCGAGATAGCCGGCAGCTGATGGCCGGCGCCGGCAGCGGCGGGCCTGTCGGGCAATCACCGAACCGCATCGTGATTCGCCTCAGAACGGCCGCCTGGCACGACCAGAAGGGCCTTCACATGCGGCGGGACATGCTCTTTCTCCGGCGCCGGTGCGCCGGCTTCAATTGGCTGGAAGAAGAGGCCGACGTCGCCGGCGCCGATGACCCCATTCGCCGCATCATCAACCTGCACCAATGCCAGGATGGGATCTATCAGGTCCTGCCCTGCCATGAGCATCGCGACTTCGAGACAGGCCATATCGAGCATTGGGACTACAGGCTCGTGCCATTCGAGGAGGAATAGGCCATGCGATCACTGAACCGCGTTGAATTGATCGGACACCTGGGGACGGATCCGGAGCTCCGCTACACCCAGGGGGGCGACGCCGTGGCGACGCTCTCGATCGCCACGAACGAGGCCTGGACGGACAAGCAGACCGGCGAGCAGCAGGAGCAGACCGAGTGGCACCGCGTGGTCCTCTGGCGGCGCCTGGCCGAGATCGCCAATGAGTACGCGCGCAAGGGCAGCCGAATCTATGTCGCGGGGCCGCTGAAGACGCGCAAGTGGCAGGACCAGCAGGGTCAGGACCGCTATACGACCGAGGTTCAGGGACGCGATTTGCTCCTGCTGGACCCGCCAGCGGGGCGGGGCGACCGGACGGCGCCGGCCCCTGCTGGGGGCGCCAGCGCGCCGAGCCGGCCCCGGCGGCCCCAGTACGGGCCCGGCGTTCCGGCCCAGGCGCCCGCCGACTTCGATGACGACGTTCCTTTTTGATCTGAGCGGAGGCCAAGGACATGGGCACGGACATCCTTACGCAGCGCTGGTATCTCCTCGGGCCGCCCTGGGCCTGCGGCCGCGATGCCGGCCTGACCGTTCTCGCTGGCGACCCCGACCCACACGCTGCGCAGATCGTCGCCGATCTGGAACTCGCGGCGCTGCACACCGAGGAGAATGGCCACGACGGCCCGACCCGCGAGGCGATGCGTGCGGTGGCTGCGCACATCGTGGCGTTGCACAACGCGGGGCTCGCGGGCGCCGCTCTGCGGTCTCTCGCCGCACCGCCCCAGCGCCGGGACGAACAGGAGGGCATGCACGGGAGCGCAGCGCGTGGCCCCCAGACGAGCCGGGATCGGCACACCCCGGGCCCCTGGGAAGTGGGCCCCTGGCATCAGAGCGTGCGCCCCTCGGCGGCCGCGGTGCTAGCCGGCGCGCGCCTCAACGACGGCTACGCGATCTGCGCCGTCTACGGCCAGCGGCAGCGGCCCGCCAACGCGCGCCTGATCGCCGCAGCACCGGACCTCCTGGAGGCGCTGATGCTGATCCTGCAGAACCCCGATCACGCGCGGGAGCTGCTCCCAGTCGAGCGCGCCACCGCCGAGGCGGCGCTCGGCAAGGTGGCGGGGAATGACCGATGACCGCCTGCCACTGCGACTGGGATCCGCCTAGCCTCTACCACTGCGGCACGCGCACCGCTGCGCCGAGTGCGGCGGCGCCATCCACCTGGGCGAACGCTACGAGCACGTGTTCGGCCGCTGGGGCGGGCAGCCGGACACCTTCGACACCTGCTCGCGCTGCCTCGCGCTGCGCGACTATGTCGAGGCGCACGTGCCCTGCCTGTGCTGGCAGCACGGGCACATGCGCGAGGACTGCATCGAGACCGCACGGGCCTACGCGCCCGAGGCCCCCGGGCTGCTGTTCGGGGCCTGGCGCCGGGAGATCGCGATCGCCCGGCATGCCCGCGGGGCCTGACCCAGCCTGACGTTCCGATCCGACATGGAGGTATGAGCCATGCCCGACGCAACCACCCGTAAGCAACCGCGCAGGGAGATGACCCTTGGCGAATTCCAGGCCGAGGCGATTCGCCGATTTGGAGAGGAGGTCAGCAAGTGGCGCTTCGTCTGTCCGGCCTGTGGTCACGTGGCCAGCGCCCAGGACTGGCGCGACGCCGGGGCGCCGGAGGGGGCCATCGCCTTCTCCTGTGTCGGCCGCTGGCTCGACGAGGCGCGCGACGCGTTCGAGGGCGATGGCCCAGGGCCGTGCAACTACGCCGGAGGCGGACTCTTCGGGCTCAATCCGGTGCGCATCGTCGATCAGCCCGGGCTGGCCCTATTCGACTTCGCCGCAGCGCACGGGGAGGAATGCCCATGAACGATCGACTGGATGCAATCATCCGGGACCTGCTCGCCGGCGATGCCGTCGAGATCGGGCTGCTGTCCACCGGCGAGCGCTGCTTCGTCGCGCTCGCCGCCGACCGCTATGACCTGCTGCCGACCGCCTACGCGGACCCGATCGAGGCCTGGCACCGGCTCGACCGGGATTGGCGGCTGGCGGTCTGCGCGTGGCGCGGCTGGCCGGAACACTACGCGATGGGGGCCTGAGCCGACCCCGGCCGGCGGGCGATTCACTGGTTCAATCCGACGGGCGCGAGGATGACAGACCGCGTTGACTTCGTCACAATCAAGCGCTTCTCCGAGCTGAGCGGTTACACCGAGGATGCCGTGCGCAAGAAGATCAAGACCGGCGTCTGGCTGGAGAAGATCCACTACCGCAGGGCTCCGGATGGGCGGCTGCTCATGTCGTTGGCTGCATACCACCGATGGGTCGAGGGGAAGGCGGCATAGAGGCCCGCGGCAAGAGCATCCGCGTGACGTTCTACGTCCGCGGCGTGCGCTGCCGGGAAACGCTGCGCCTGGCGCCGACGCGGGCGAACCTCGCCCACGCGCGGCGCCTGCTGGCGGCGATCCACCACGAACTCGCCATCGGCACCTTCAGATACAGCGCCCACTTTCCGCACAGCCCGCGCGCCGCCCTGTTCGATGGTGTGCAGTTGAGCAACGCGCTGATCGAGGAGGAACTGCGCCAATACCTCAGCGCCGCCCAGTCCGCGCTCGCCTACAGCACCCACCGCGATTATCGCAGCGCCATCGAGAACCACCTGATCCCGGCGTTCGGCGGCATCCCGCTGTCGGCGCTGACCACGCGCCAGGTCCGCGAATGGATCGCCGCCCAGGTGATCTCGGCGAAACGCATCAACAACGTCCTAATTCCGCTGCGAAAGCTCTACGCGGAGGCATTCGCCGAAGGTCGCGTCGAAGCCGACCCTCTCGCCCGCATCAAATACCTGCCGATCGTTCAGGACGAGCCCGATCCGTTCACGCCCGCCGAGCGCGAGGCGATCCTCGCCGCTTGCACCGAGCCACAGCATCGCAACCTGTTCCAGTTCGCCTTCTGGACCGGACTGCGCACCGGTGAGCTGATCGCCCTCGAATGGGGCGACATCGACTGGCAGCGTGGAGTCGTCTTTGTGCGGCGCAACAGCGTGCGCAAGCGGGTGAAACCACCCAAGACCAAGGCCGGGATCCGGGAAGTGAAGCTCCTCGCCCCGGCGCGCGAGGCGCTCCAGGCGCAGCGCGCCCACAGCGAGCTCGCCGGCGGCCGCATCTTCCTCAACCCGCGCACCGGCGAGCCCTGGGAGACCGACGGGCAGATCCGCAAGACCGCCTGGGCGCACATCATCCGGCGCGCGCGCGTCCGCTACCGCACTCCATACCAGACCCGCCACACCTATGCGAGCACGCTGCTGTCGGCCGGCGAGAATCCGATGTGGGTTGCGCGTCAGATGGGGCATGCCGACTGGGGCATGATCCGCCGTTGTTACGGCCGATGGATACCGGACGTGGACCCCGCCGCAGGCGAGCGCGTGGCCGCCCTGATCGCTGCACAGCGCGGGGGCCATACAGGGGCCGAAAGGGGCCAACCTGGGGACAAGCCGAGACCCACCAGGTCCCACCCAGACCAACCGGGCGGTCGTGTGGTGGATCGGCAAGTGATTGATATCAATCAGTCTGAAGGGGTCTCAGGTGGACCCAGAGGGTCCGAGCCTGAGACGGGAATTGGTGGAGGCGGCGGGAATCGAACCCGCGTCCGCAAGCCCTCCGCCCTTGGTCCTACATGCTTAGCCCGCTCTATTATTTTTAGCCTTCCAACGCCCGAGGGGCAGGGCGAACGGTCGGCGATCTCGAATTGGGTTTTAGCGGATCAGGTCCGAGCCCCCGTCACCGCGATCCTGTGTGAGGTTACCCCTGGAATCCGCCGCCCACAGGCAAGAGACGGCCAGAGGCCCGCTGGGATTAAGCAGCGAGAGCGTAGTTGTCGTCGTTGGCAACTATAGATTTGCGGCTGGTTTTACGAGGTTGTCCGCACCTCGGCATGCACCTCAGGTTTTGCGACCCACGTCGAAGCCATGTCGCCCCCATGAAGCAATGAGACAGTCTAGAGGCCCGGAAGGTCGGCGGCAAGTCCGACGGCCCGAGCGGGCACGCCTGCCTCGGCACATAGGTTGGGTGCCTCGTGTCGTTATCAACCCCCTGGCGGCCACCGACTGGGGCGGGCTGGCTCGCGGAGGGCGCCGCGCGGCGGCGGCGCGTCGTATCCCCGGGTCGAAGGACCTCAGGCGATTTCTGTCAACAAACCTACCGTCTGGCTGGTCCTGTCGCCCGCCTTCCGTGTCGCGAGCGTACTCACATCGCTGGGCTATGCTCCTACGCGCGCTCCTTGAAGACAAACGAAAGTCCGGAGTCATCCGGTCGGTTTGTTTCCGGCAATCGCCTCAGTCCCGCCGTGGGACCTCGGGGACGGGTACGCGCTGCTCGGGTGGGCCGCCCGGTGTCCCGGTCGCGCAGCAGCCTTTGCCGTCGCCGCATTCGCCGCAGGCGCCCCGGCGGCGCCAGAGCTTGCGATACAGGTAGTAGCCGGCGGCGGCGACGATCGCCACCGTCACCGCGGTGTCGGCCCAGCCGAAATGGTGCTCGGCCGAGATGTCGGGCACGGCCGGGTCGGTCGTCGTGCCTGTGGTGGATAGGCTGTTCATCGTCGGGACCTCCGCGAGGGTCTTGGCCATGGGTCGACGTGCATTCAGTTGGTCGGCCGCCCGGCGGGCCCTTCGTCCGACACCTCGATGGCCGCGGCCTCGTGACGCCGCAGCGTGACATGGTTCGTGTCCAGCATGACCTGGATCGGATCGTCGAGCGGCGCGCTGCGCACGACGGTGACCACGATCCCGGGCATCAGGCCGAGATCCATCAGTCGCTGACGCACGGCCCCGTGGCCGAGGAGGCGATGGATGCGCACCCGGCGGCCGGGCGGGAAGTCGTTGAGCGTGCGAACGGGCCTGTCGGGGTTCGGTGTCATGGGGGGCGGCTGCCAGGTGTGGCAGTGGGTCTCGGTTACCTAACGGTACCCGAACGCTACCATATGCGCCTGTCAAATACAAAAAGCAACGATTCCCATTTGCAGTAATGGCGCGGCGCGTGCTAGCCTTTCCGCAGTCCCGCTGGGGTTGCCCGGTCGATCCGGCCGGTCTGACTGTTCGATGCCTTCTTGGAGGAGATTGCCGATGAATCGAAGTGCGCGTCTGGCGTGCGGCCTCGTGGCCGGTCTGTGGTTGTCGACGGCGGTGGCCCACACGCCGCTGTGTTCCTGTTACGACAACGGTGATGGCACGCTGCTCTGCGAGGGCGGGTTCTCCGACGGTTCCTCGGCCGCCGGGGTCGATGTCCGGGTCGTCGATGCCGATGGCGGGGTGATCCTGGAGGGCAAGATGAACGAGAACAGCGAGTTCGAGCTCGATCGGCCGGACGGTGACTTCACGATCGTGTTCGATGCCGGTCCGGGTCACGCGGTCGAGATCCCCGCGAGCGCGATCTATTGACGTGGCGCCGGTGATCGCGGCGTTGCGCAGCGAGCCTCGGCGGCTTGGCGCCGGCCTGGCGTGGCGATCGCCGATGCCCCGGATTTTCGATCCACTCTCCCACTAGGAGTCTTTGCCGATGAAGCATGCCGTTCTGTCCGCCTGCTGCGCCGCCACGCTGCTGGCCGTTCCGGCCGTGCAGGCCCACTTCCAGCTCCTCTATACCCCCGAGGTGATGCTGGAGAGACCGACGAATTTGGACCTCGAGCTGGTCTTCGCCCATCCGATGGAGAACGGGCATACGATGGACATGGGCGAGCCGGAGGCCTTCTTCGTCGTCTTCAAGGGCGAGAAGACGGACCTGAAGGACAAGCTGGAGCCGATCACCTGGAGGGGCGCCCACAACGAGGCCAAGGCCTATCAGACGGGCTACCGCGTCACCCGCAATGGCGACTACATCTTCGCGCTGGTGCCGGCGCCCTACTACGAGGCCAACGAGGACATCTACATCCAGCAGATCACCAAGGCCTACGTGAACAAGGGCGCCATGCCGACGGGCTGGAACGAGCCGCTCGGGCTGCCGACCGAGATTGTGCCGCTGACCAAGCCGTATCAGGTCTTCGCCGGCGGGACCTTCACCGGTCAGCTGCTGTCCGATGGCAAGCCGGCCCCGGGCGTGGAGTGCGAGATCGAGTTCATCAACACGCGGATCGACCAGGAGGGCAATGCCTTCGGGGCGGAGCCGCTCGCCGAGACCCCGGCGACGACGATCGTCGCCATCACGGATCCGAACGGCATATTCACTTTCGGTGTGCCGATGCCGGGCGTCTGGGGCTTCGCCTGCCTCGGATCTGGGCCGGCGACCGAGCACGCGGGCAAGGAGCTCTCCCAGGATGCGGTGCTCTGGATCAACGCGCAGGCGCTGAATGGCGGTCCCACGGTCGGCGAGGCAGCGCAGGGGGCGAGTTACCGGGTGCGTGACAACGACTCGCTCTCGACGATCAGCGCGCGGGTCTATGGCGACGCCGGCGCCTGGCAGCGCATCTACGAGGCCAATCGCGGTCAGCTATCGAATCCGGACGCCCTGATGGCCGGCATGGAGCTGGTGATCCCTTGATGCGACCGTGACAAGGCTCGGCGCGAGGCCCGCTGCGAAGGTGGGCCTCGCGCCGATCTTGCCAGTGGCGGCGCCCGCTCGGGCGTTCGTGCATCTGGTCCTCGCGGCCTGGTTCGCCGCGCCTGCGCGGTGCACGCCGCCCGCGCCCCTCCCGTTGGATCTGCTCCCCGTCGCCCGCGAGTCACGAAACGCGGCGCCGACGGCGCTAGAATGCCCTGGCCGGTCGACGAGGATCGACGACGGACCGGACCATGAGTCATTACTTCGGAGCGACGCCTACCATGACCCATTATGACGTGTTCAACGGCGATGCCGACGGGCTCTGTGCCCTTCATCAGCTGAGGCTGGTCGAGGCGATCGACTCGGTCCTGGTGACCGGCGTGAAGCGCGACATCGCCCTCCTGGAGCGGGTGCCGGTCGAGTCGGCCAGTTCGGTCACCGTGTTGGACGTCTCGCTCGACAAGAACCGCGGTCCGCTGCTCGAGCTGCTCGCCCGCGACGTGCCCGTGACCTACTTCGATCACCACTACGCCGGCGAGATCCCGTCCCACCCGGCACTCTCCGTCCATATCGATCCGGCCCCGGATCGTTGTACGAGCCTGCTGGTCGATGAGGCGCTGCGGGGGCGCTGTCGGCCCTGGGCCGTCGTCGGGGCCTTCGGCGACGGCATGGAGGCCGCGGCACGCTCGGCCGCGGCCCCGCTCGGGCTCGCGGAGGCCGACCTGATGCGGCTGCGCGAGCTCGGCATCTGTCTCAATTACAACGGTTACGGCGAGCGGGTCGCCGATCTGCACTTCGCCCCGGACGCCCTCTACCGACGGATGCAGGCCTTCGGCGATCCGTTCGCGTTCATGGCCGAGGACGACGCCTTCGCGACCCTGAGCGCCGGCTTCGCCGACGATATGGCGCGGGCGCGCGAGTTGGCGCCAAGGCTCGAAGACGAGCGCCATGGGCTCTACGTCCTGCCGGCCGAGGCCTGGGCGCGGCGTATCAGCGGGGTCCTGGCCAACGAGGTCGCGCACGGGGCGCCCGAGCGCGCCCATGCCCTGTTGACCGAGCGCCCGGACGGTGGCTTCGTCGTCAGCGTGCGCGCGCCGCGCGCCACCGGCGAGGGTGCCGATGCCCTGTGCCGCCAGTTCCCGACCGGCGGTGGCCGCAAGGGCGCCGCGGGCATCAATGTCCTCGCCGAGGCCGACTACGACCTGTTCGTCGAGCGGTTCCTCGCGGCGTTTTGATGCGTTGCCCCGAAGGTCTCGTGCGCTGAGCGAAGGCTGGACGCCGTCGCGGCGGGGCCGGCTTGCCGGCGCTCGGTGTGTCCTGAGCCGGTGAGGCCTGGCGCTCGCTCGCGAACGGGGCCCCCCGGCGCGTCGTCGGCTGACCTCGGGCGCGGGGCCAGGTGCCGGTTTTCAAATACAGATCATCAGCGGAAGATGTATTTTTGTGCCTGATGCCCGTGTTATACAGGCGGCAACCGCGCGAGCTACTCCGAGTTTCCAGCGAAGCGCGCCCTGAGGCGAGACCCGGGGCGCGTCTCTACTCCAGACAGAGGAGGATTGAGCACGATGGGTTATCAGGCTGTCTACGAGCGCGCCAAGCGCGATCCGGAGGGGTTTTGGGCCGAGGCGGCGCAGGCGATCGATTGGGATCGCGCCTGGGAGCGGGTCCTGGATGCGTCCAAGCCGCCCTTCTACCGCTGGTTTGCCGGTGCCATGCTCAACACCTGCTACAACGCCGTCGATCGCCACGTCGCGGCGGGCCGCGGCGAGCAGGCGGCGATCATCTATGACAGCCCGGTCACCGGTACCCAGGAGACGATCAGCTATGCCGAGCTCCAGGCGCGCGTGGCCCGTTTTGCCGGGGCGCTGCGGGACCAGGGGGTCGAGAAGGGCGATCGGGTCATCATCTACATGCCGATGGTGCCCGAGGCGGTCATCGCGATGCTCGGCTGCGCGCGTATCGGCGCGATCCATTCGGTCGTCTTCGGCGGCTTCTCGTCGCGCGAGCTCGCGACTCGGATCGACGATGCCAAGCCGCGGGCGATCGTCGCCGGCTCCTGCGGCATCGAGCCGAATCGGGTCGTGCACTACAAGCCGCTCCTCGACGAGGCGATCGAGCTGGCCGCCCACAAGCCTGAGCGCTGCATCGTCCTCCAGCGCCCGCAGGAGCCCGGCGCGCTGATCGACGGGCGTGACGTCGGCTGGGCCGAGGCCATGGCCGCCGCGACGCCGGCCGATTGCGTCCCGGTCGCGGCGACCGATCCGCTCTACATCCTCTATACCTCGGGCACGACCGGCCAGCCGAAGGGAGTGGTCCGCGACAACGGCGGCCACGCCGTGGCGCTCCATTGGAGCATGGCGAACGTCTACGGCGTCAAACCCGGCGAGGTCTTCTGGGCGGCCTCCGACGTCGGCTGGGTGGTCGGGCATTCCTACATCGTCTACGGGCCGTTGCTCGCCGGCTGTACGAGCGTCCTCTACGAGGGCAAGCCGGTGGGGACGCCCGATGCCGGCGCCTTCTGGCGCGTGATCGAGGAGCATGGCGTCAATGTCCTGTTTACGGCGCCGACCGCCTTCCGCGCGATCAAGCGGGCCGATCCGCGCGCGGAGCTCCTCGCCAACTACGATCTCGCCGGCTTCCGCGCCCTGTTCCTCGCCGGCGAGCGCTGCGACCCGGATACGCTGCGCTGGGCCGAGGAGATCCTGAAGGTGCCCGTCATCGACCACTGGTGGCAGACCGAGACCGGCTGGGCGATCGCCGCGAACTGCCTGGGTATCGAGCGGCTGCCGGTCAAGCCGGGGTCGCCGACGGTGGCGGTGCCGGGCTACGACGTGCAGGTGCTCGACGAGGGTGGGCACCCGGTCGCTGCCGGCGACATCGGTCGCATCCTGATCAAGCTGCCGATGCCGCCCGGCTGCCTGCCGACGCTGTGGGGCAACGACCAGCGCTTCATCGAGTCCTACCTCTCCGCTGTCGAGGGCTACTATCTCACCGGCGACGCCGGCTACCTCGACGAGGACGGCTACATCTTCGTCATGAGCCGCATCGACGACGTCATCAACGTCGCCGGTCATCGGCTGTCGACCGGCAGCATCGAGGGGGCCTTGGCGTCGCACCCGGATGTCGCCGAGTGCGCCGTCATCGGCGCGGCCGACGAGCTCAAGGGCGAGCTGCCGGTCGGCCTGGTCGTGCTCAAGGCCGGCGTCGCCCGCGATCTGGCCGTCATCACCAAGGAGTTGATCGCGCTCGTGCGCGAGGAGGTCGGTCCGGTTGCGGCCTTCAAGCACGTCGCCATCGTCGAGCGGCTGCCGAAGACCCGCTCCGGCAAGATCCTGCGCGGCACGATGAAGCGGATCGCCGACGGCAGCGAGTATCGGATGCCGGCGACGATCGACGACCCCGCGATCCTCGGGGAGATCGAGCAGGCGCTCGCCGCCATCGGCTACGCCAAACGGGGCTGACGGGCGCCGTTTAGCGGCGCCGCCCGCCCGGGTGGCGCCGCCACTTCCCGGCGCGGCTCGCACCCGGCGGGCCGCATCTGAATGGGCCGTTGGGTCCCGCCCTGCCCGTGAGGGGCGAACATTGTCGACACCTTTTCTTGACACTGGCCGAGAAATCGGTAGATTTGGCCTGTCTATGGAATAATTGTCGACAGATTTCATGCTGCAACCCCTTGGTCTGGTCACCACTACGATCGCCGACGAGGTCTTCGCCAAGATCCGTCAGGCCATCGTCGAGGGCGAGATCCCGAGCGGCAGCAAGCTCAGCGAGCCGGAGATGGCGACCCGTTACGGCATCAGCCGCGGGCCGCTGCGCGAGGCGCTGCGCCGGCTGGAGTCCTCGAACCTGGTCGAGCGGCGGGCCAACTTCGGCGCCCGCGTGGTCACGCTGACCTTCGCCGGTCTGATCGAGATCTATCAGCTGCGCGAGGCGCTCGAGGGCATGGCCGCGCGGCTAGCGGCCGAGTGCATGACGCCCGCCGAGATCGCCGACCTGCGGGCGCTCCTCGCCCGGCACCGCGATCAGGTCGCCGGCGACCCCTCCGGGGCCTACTTCCAGAAGGAGGGTGACCTCGACTTCCACTTCCGGATCGCCCAGGGCAGCGGCAATCGCCGCCTGATCGCGATGCTCTGCAACGATCTCTACTACGTGGCGCGGATGTACCGCTACCAGTTCGGCATGGCGGGTGATCGCTCGCGCGCCGCCCTCGACGAGCACGGGCTGATCGTCGACGCCATCGCCGAGCGCGACGGCGAGCTCGCCGAGTGGTTGACGCGCCGGCACATCCGCGCCTCGCGCCGCCACGCCGAGCGCCGGCTCGGTGCCCAGCCCCAGCCAGACGAATCGAGAGGATCCCCATGACCCAGACACGCACCACCCCGGGCGCGAAGCTGCGCCAAGCCGTCGCCGAGGAGCACCCGCTCCAGGTCGTCGGGGCGATCAATGCCTATCACGCGATGATGGCCGAGCGCACCGGCTACCGCGCCATCTATCTCTCCGGGGGCGGCGTCGCCGCGGCCTCCTACGGTCTGCCGGATCTGGGCATGACGAGCCTCGACAACGTCCTCGAGGACGTGCACCGCATCACCTACGCGAGCGACGTGCCGCTGCTGGTCGATGCCGATACCGGCTGGGGCAGCGCCTTCAACATCGCCCGCACCGTGCGCCAGTTGATCCGCGGCGGGGCCGCCGGCTGCCATATCGAGGACCAGGTCGCGGCCAAGCGCTGCGGTCATCGCCCGGGCAAGGCGATCGTCTCGCAGGCGGAGATGGTCGATCGCATCAAGGCGGCCGTCGATGCCCGCACCGATGACTTCGTGATCATGGCCCGCACCGATGCCCTGGCCGTCGAGGGGATGGACGCCGCGATCGAGCGGGCCGTCGCCTGTGTCGAGGCCGGCGCCGACATGATCTTCCCCGAGGCGATGACCGAGCTCGACCAGTATCGGCGCTTCGCGGCGGCCGTCGGGGTGCCGGTCCTGGCCAACATCACCGAGTTCGGCGCGACACCGCTCTTCTCGACGGGCGAACTCGCCGAGGCCGGCGTCGCCCTGGTGCTCTATCCGCTCTCGGCCTTCCGGGCGATGAACAAGGCGGCGCTCGACGTCTACCAGGCGATCCGCCGCGACGGCACCCAGGCCGGGGTCGTCGAGACGATGCAGACCCGTCAGGAACTCTATGATTTCCTGAACTATCATGGCTTCGAGCAGAAGCTCGATGCGCTATTCGCCGCCGGCAAGGAGTGACGCGCGGCCCGGCATGACAGATCCACCGGGCGGCCTGGGCCGAGACGCCCCTTCCGCCGTCGGGGCCGGCGAGCGTGCCGGTCGGGGCGGAGCTGCCCATCACCCAGCACGAGGAGAAGACGATGGCCGATGAACCACAGACCGAGGCACCGAAGCGGAAGAAGTCCGTCGCCCTGTCCGGTACCGTCGCGGGCAACACCGCGATCTGTACCGTCGGGCGTACCGGCAACGATCTGCACTACCGCGGCTACGACATCCTCGACTTCGCCGACCAGGCCGAGTTCGAGGAGATCGCCTATCTGCTGATCCACGGGCACCTGCCCAACCAGACCGAGCTGGCCAGCTACAAGCAGCGCCTGAAGTCGTTGCGCGGCCTCCCGGCGACGATGAAGCTGGCCCTCGAGCAGATCCCGGCCGCCGCCCATCCGATGGACGTGCTGCGTACCGGCGCCTCGCTGCTCGGTACGATGGAGCCCGAGAAGGAAGACATGTCCGTCGCCGGGGCCAAGGCGATCGGCGATCGGTTGATGGCCTCGTTCGGCTCGATGCTGCTCTACTGGTATCACTACAGCCACCACGGCCGGCGCATCGAGGTCGAGACCGATGACGACTCGGTCGGCGGGCACTTCCTGCACCTGCTGCACGGGCGGGCGCCCTCGGCCGATTGGGTGCGGGCCATGCACACCTCGCTGATCCTCTACGCGGAGCACGAGTTCAACGCCTCGACCTTCACCGCGCGGGTCATCGCCGGGACCAACTCCGACATCTACTCGGCGATCACGGGCGCGATCGGCGCCCTGCGCGGCCCCAAGCACGGCGGTGCCAACGAGGTCGCCTGCGAGATCCAGAGCCGCTACGCGAGTCCCGACGAGGCGGAGGCCGACATCCGGGCGCGGGTCGCCCGCAAGGAGATCATCATCGGCTTCGGCCACCCGGTCTACACGGTCTCGGACCCGCGCAACGAGGTCATCAAGGCCGTCGCTCGCCGCCTGTCGGAGGGCAACGACGACCTGCTGATGTTCCAGGTCGCCGAGCGCCTCGAGTCGGTCATGTGGGACCTCAAGCACATGTTCCCGAACCTCGACTGGTTCTCGGCCGTCTCCTACGCCCAGATGGGCGTGCCGACCCAGCTCTTCACGCCGATCTTCGTGATCTCGCGCACGACCGGCTGGGTCGCCCACGTCATCGAACAGCGCCTCGACGGCAAGATCATCCGCCCGAGCGCCAATTACACCGGACCCGAGAACCGCCCCTGGGTGCCGATCGCGCAGCGCTGAGCGGCACTGTCGGGTCAGGTCGCGCTGGCCCGACGGCGCTACGGAAAAAATCTGCCGCCGCAATGTCGGGTTACGCTGCGCTAACCCGACCTACGGCCTCGGAGGGGCTGCGTTGCCGGCTGTCGGGTTACGCCCCGCGGGGCTAACCCGACCTACGGCCCCGGCGAAGCTCGGCACGGCCCGTAGGTCGGGTTAGGCGCGCCGGCACGGCGGTCCCCGAGAAAGACCAGGTTGCCGCGCGCCATAACCCGACGCGCGGCCCTTGCCCTGAATCGTTCCTCACCCCTCCCCGGAGATTCCCATGAGCTCACATATCGCCGACGCCAATGTTCGGCCCGACCCGGATCCGGAACTCGTCGCCATCGCCGACTATGTCTGCGACTACGAGGTCCATTCCCAGGAGGCCATCACGACCGCGCGCCACTGCCTGATGGATTCGCTCGGTTGCGCGATGCTGGCCCTGCAATACCCGGAGGCCATCAAGCACCTCGGGCCGATCGTCCCCGGCACCCTGGTGCCCAATGGCGCCCGAGTCCCCGGCACCCAATTCGTCCTCGATCCGGTCAAGGCCGTCTGGGACCTCGGCGCCCTCGTGCGCTGGCTCGACTTCAACGACACCTGGCTCGCCGCGGAGTGGGGGCATCCGTCGGACAACCTGGCGGCGATCCTCGGCCTCGGCGACTACCTGGCCCGCAAGGCGGTCTCCGAAGGACGGGCGCCGCTGACGATGGCCGAGGTCCTGCGCTACATGGTCAAGGCCCATGAGATCCAGGGCGTGCTGGCGCTGGAGAACAGCTTCAACCGGGTCGGCCTCGACCACGTCGTCCTCGTCAAGGTCGCCTCGGCGGCGGTCGCCGCGCGGATGCTCGGTGCGAGCAAGGCGCAGGTCATCGATACGCTGAGCCAGGCCTGGGTCGACGGGCAGTCGCTGCGGACCTACCGGCACGCGCCGAACACGGGCTCGCGCAAGTCCTGGGCGGCCGGCGATGCCGCCTCGCGCGCGGTGCGCCTGGCGATGATGGTCGACAAGGGCGAGATGGGCCTGCCATCGGTGCTGAGCGCGCCGCGCTGGGGCTTCTACGACGTGCTCTTCGGCGGCCACAAGTTCGTCATGCAGCGCGACTACGGCACCTATGTGATGGAGAACGTCCTCTTCAAGATCAGCTTCCCGGCCGAGTTCCACGCCCAGACGGCCGTCGAGTGCGCGATGCAGCTGCACCCGCAGGTCAAGGACCGCCTCGATCGCATCGAGCGCATCGAGCTCGTGACGCAGGAGTCCGCGGTGCGCATCATCAGCAAGGACGGCCCGCTGCACAATCCGGCGGACCGCGACCACTGCCTCCAGTACATGGTTGCCGTGCCGTTGATCTTCGGTCGCCTGACGGCCGCCGACTACGAGGATTCGGTCGCCGCCGATCCGCGGATCGACGCGCTGCGCGAGCGGATGGTCGTGCGCGAGGAGCCGCGCTACACGCGCGACTACCTGGACCCGGGCAAGCGCTCGATCGCCAACGCCATCCAGGTCTTCTTCAACGACGGCACCAGCACCGACCGCATCGAGATCGAGTACCCGATCGGCCACCGCCGCCGCCGTGCCGAGGGAATCCCGGTCCTGGAGCGCAAGTTCGAGGCGGCGCTACGGACCCGCTTCCCGCGGGTCCAGGCGCAACGCATCCTGGATCTCTGCGGGGATCCCGGCCGGCTCGCGGCCACGCCGGTCCACCAGTTCATGGACCTGTTCGTGATCTGACGGTGGCCTCGGGGCGCGCGGCCACATCCAGCCCGGATGGTCGCGCAACGTGGCCCTGTAGACCTTCGTCGCGGCGCGGTGTCGGGCCCGCGCGGCGTAACCCGACATCGCGGCCGCCTGGCCTGTCGGGTTACGCCGCGCGCCCGGTCGCTCCCGACGGATAGTGCAGCACTTCAGAAATCCCGAGGCTGTTCGTTGTCGTTGTCGAGATTCGCAAGCCGACAACGACAACGATCTGAGACGGTCTCGGAACATCCGCACTGTTGCACTAGTCGTCGAACGGCGTCCCGCGCTGGCGCTTGCCGGCGAGGCGTCGCTCCTTCGCCGCGCGCGTCGGGCGGGTCGGCTTGCGCGGGGTCGGGGCGCGGCCGGCGCGGCGGATCAGGGCCGTAGGTCGGGTTAGCCCCTCGGGGCGTAACCCGACGGCCGGCAACGCGGCGACCACCGAGGCATCCGCGCCCCGACCGCCCGCAAGCGGGCCCCTACCACGCGAGGCTTGCAGGCCGCCGCGTGCGCGGTCTCGGGAATTGCGCCGTCTTGCACTAGCGCCGCGGGCACGGCCCAGGGTACCGGCGCCGTGCCCAGCCGGGGTGCCCCCCGGTCAGCGCTGCGAGATCGGTACGTAGTCGCGGTGGGTCGGCCCGCAGTAGATCTGACGCGGCCGCCCGAGGCGGCCGTCCGGATCCGACATCATCTCCATCCAGTGGGCCACCCAGCCGACGGTGCGGGCAATCGCGAACATGACGGTGAACATGTTGCGCGGGATCCCGAGCGCCCGGTAGATGATGCCGGAATAGAAGTCGACGTTGGGATAGAGCTTGCGCTCGACGAAGTACTCGTCGTTGAGCGCGATCTCCTCGAGCTCGAGGGCCAGTTCGAAGAGCGGATTGTTGGCGTCGGCGAGTTCGTCGAGCACCTGATGGCAGACCTCGCGGATGATCTTGGCGCGCGGGTCGTAGTTCTTGTAGACGCGATGGCCGAAGCCCATGAGCCGGAAGGGGTCGTCCTTGTCCTTGGCCTTGTCCAGGTAGGTCTGGACGTTCGCGACGTCGCCGATCTGCTCGAGCATGTCGAGGACGGCCTCGTTGGCACCGCCGTGGGCCGGACCCCAGAGCGAGGCGATGCCGGCGGCGATGCAGGCGAACGGATTGGCCCCGGAGCTGCCGGCGAGGCGGACCGTCGAGGTGCTCGCGTTCTGCTCGTGGTCGGCATGCAGGATGAAGAGGAGATTGAGCGCCTTCTCGGCGATCAGCCCCGGCTTGTAGTCCGCGCACGGCGTGGCGAACATCATGTGCAGGAAGTTCGCGCAATAGCGCAGGGCGTGGCGGGGATAGACGATCGGCTCGCCGACGCTGTGCTTGTAGGCCGCCGCGGCGATGGTCGGCACCTTGGCGACGAGGCGCAGCGCCGAGATCTCGCGGTGCTTCGGGTCGTTGATGTCGAGCGAGTCGTGATAGAAGGCCGACAGGGAGCCGACGACGCCGACCAGCATCGCCATCGGATGGGCATCGTAGTGGAACCCGTCGAGGAACCCCTTCAGGTTCTCGTTGATCATGCTGTAGCGCGCCATCTCCTCCTCGAACGCGAGGAGCTGACGCTCGCTGGGCAGTTCACCATAGAGCAGCAGGTAGGCGACCTCCAGGAAGCTCGCCTTGGTCGCCAACTGCTCGATCGGATAACCGCGATAGAGCAGGACGCCGGCCTCGCCGTCGATGTAGGTGATCGCGCTGTGGCAGCTTGCGGTCGCCATGAAGCCGGGGTCGTAGGTGAAGATCTCCGTCTCCCGGTAGAGGGTCGAGATGTCCACGGCCGCCGGACCGAGGGTGCCTCGTCGCAATGGGAAATCGGCGGTCTTGCCGTTGTCGTTATTCGTGATCGTGACGGTCTCATTCGCCATACGCTCGCTCCTGGCCGTAATGATGTGGTCCCGCGAATCAGCCGCTCCGTGACGATGCCGATCGATTCGAAGTCCCTCGGGTCGGCGCGATGCCGTGCGGCGCCGCGCCCCCAATGGATCGTTAGCAATTAGCAGGCCGCTGGCGTGCGACTACTTGATCTCCCGAAGCCGCTCGATGTCCTCGCGCACGGCGCCGGCCGAGCGCTGGAAGTCGGCCTGTTCCTCGGCGTTGAGATCGAGGGTCACGACGGACTCCAGACCGCGCTTGCCGAGGACGCAGGGCACGCCCATCGCGATGTCACGCTCGCCGTATTCGCCATCGAGCAGGGCGACGCACGGCAGGAGCCGGCGGCGATCGTTGCAGATCGCATCGACCATGGTGACGACCGCGGCGCCCGGGGCGGCATAGGCGCTGGAGTTCTGGCGCAGCCCGAGGATCTCGGCGCCACCCTTGCGGGTGCGCTCGTTGATCTCGGCGATGCGCTCGGCCGGGATGAAGTGCGAGATGGGCACGCCGTTGATGGTGCAGAAGCGCGAGACGGGCACCATGGTGTCGCCATGCCCACCGAGGACCAGGGTCGTGATGTCGCGGATCGAGAAGCCGGTCTCCATCGCGATGAAGCTGGCCATCCGCGCCGCATCGAGCACCCCGGCCTGGCCGAAGACCCGCTCGCGCGGCCAGCCAGTGCGCTGGGCGACGCGATAGGTCAGGGTGTCGACCGGGTTGCTGACGACGATGATCATCGCGTCCGGGGCATGGCGCAGCGTGTGGTCGGTGACCTCATCGATGATCCGCACATTGGCCTCGAGCACATCGGAGCGCGACATCCCGGGCTTGCGCGGCAGGCCGGCGGTGACGACGACGATCTCGGCGCCCTCGATCACCCGCGGGTCGTGGCTGCCGGTCAGGACGGTATCGGAATCGAAGTGCTGGGCGGTCTGGTAGGCATCCAGGGCCACACCCGCTGGATAGTCGGGACGGACGTCGTACAGGGCGACCTCGCGGCACAATTCCTGTTGGGCCAGGATCTGGGCCGTGGTCTCCCCGACGCGCCCGGCACCAATGACGGCGATCTTCTGCATGGGTTTGCTCCTCGACAGGGCATCGATGACGGGGACGGCGCGCTCATGGCCCATCGCGAAGGGCCACCCGAGGCGCTGCCGGCGCGGCGAACCCGGCGTGCCGGTCCGGCCGTGCCGTCAGGTCGCGCGCCGGGACTCGCGCGCGCACCAATGCGCCCAGCCACTCCCATGGCGGCCGGACGCCGGAAACGGAGGTTCTCGATGGGCCGGGCCGCGACGACGTCCGCACCCCCGATGCGGCCGAGAACCACCGCGCGATCTGGCCATCACGCAGGCCGCAGACTCCAACCAAGCGAAGTCCCGGCCCGCCCGCCGACCGCTCGGGGCCGTCGCTCGAGTCAGCGGCCGTACTTGCGGCGGAACTTGTCGACCCGACCGCCGGTATCGACGATCTTCTGCTTGCCCGTATAGAATGGGTGACACGCCGAGCACACCTCGACATGGAGTTCCGTACCGAGCGTCGAACGGGTCATGAACTCGTTACCGCAGCTACACTGGACCTTGATCTCGGAATAGGTAGGATGGATGCCTTCTTTCATGGGGAACCTGGAATCCGTGGGGCGAAGAATGGAGTCGGATCGGCACTGAATTGCGCAGTCTAGCCCGCGGACGCAGGTGATGCAAGCCGTGGCTCGCCGCACGGCACGACGGATCCGACCTGATCGGCCGCGTAGGTCGGGCTAGGCGCGCCGATACGGCGGCCAACGAAAGACGAAGGATTGCGCGCGCCGCAACCCGACACCGGCCTCCGCCAGCGTCGCCTGCCCCGGCAGGTGCCCGTGTGCCGGCTATCGACCACCCGAATCGCCAGCCCTGATCCCCTCCCCGCGGGGACGCCCCCGCCCGTCAGCGCACGAAGAGCCCGAGCAGGTCGTCGAGAAAGCGCCGGCCGAGGTCGCTCGGGCGGATCCAGCCGTCGTTCAGGATGAGGAGCCCGCGCCGCTCGGCCGCCTCCAGCCGGGATAGGAGCCGGTCGATCGGCAGCCCGGTGCGGGCCTCGAACAGCCCCACGGGGAAACCCTCCGCGAGCCGCAGCGCGTTGAGCATGAACTCCAGCGCCAGGTCGTCCTCCGCGAGCCGCTCCTCGCTGGACGCGAAGCCGCCGTGTCCCCGCGCGGCCAGATACGCCTCGGGTCCCTCGCGCTTGATGCGCCGCGCGACCCGGTCCGGCGCGGCGAAGGTCAGCTTGCCGTGGGCGCCAGCGCCGATCCCGATATAGTCACCGAATGCCCAGTAATTCAGATTATGGCGGCAGCGGCGTCCGGGGCGGGCGAAGGCCGAGGTCTCGTAATGGGCGAAGCCAGCGGCGGCCAGCCGCGCGACGGCGGCCTCGTGGGCGTCGGCGACCAGGTCCTCGTCGGGCAGTGGCGGTCGGGCGCGACCGAAGGGTGTGTCGGGCTCGATCGTGAGCTGATAGTAGGAGATGTGCTCGGGTTCCAGCGCGATCGCGCCCTCGATGTCGGCGGCCATGTCGGCCGCCGTCTGTCGGGGTAGGCCGTACATCAGGTCCAAGTTGAGGTTCGCGAAGCCCGCCGCCCGCGCGGCGGCGACGGCGGCGCGGGCCTGCCCCGGATCATGGATCCGACCGAGGCGCGCCAGGTGCTCGGCAGCGAGGGTCTGCACGCCGATCGAGAGACGGTTCACGCCGGCCGCGCGATAGGCGGCGAAGCGTGCCGCATCGGCGCTGCCCGGGTTGGCCTCCAACGTGATCTCGATGTCGGGGGCCAGGTCGGCCAGGGCGCGAATGCCGCGCAGCAACCCGTCGATCGTCTCCCCCGACAGCAGGCTCGGCGTGCCGCCGCCGATGAAGATGCTCGTCAGCGGGCGGGGCGTGGCGAGGTCGGCGAGTTCTCGCGCCAGGTCCCGCAGCAGCGCGTCGCGATAGGCCCACTCCGGCAGCGCGGCCGGCCGCGGCCGCGACCCGAAGTCGCAATACGGACACTTGCGCAGGCACCAGGGGACATGGATGTAGAGGGACAGCGGGATCGACCGACCGGCGACGGACAAATCTTCCCGCCCGTCACCGGCGGCCGGGACGGTCACGCGCGGTCGCGGGCCTGCATGTAGGTCAGCTCGGCGATCCGACCCCATTCCCGGGCCTGTTCGAAGAATTCGCGGAACGAGGCATAGACCCGCTGAGAGAAGGCATCGCGCGCCCCGATCTCGGCGACGACCTCCTCGGACAGCGCCCGCAGCCGCTCGATCACGTCGTCCGGGAAGCGCCGCAGCTCGACCTGATGTTCGCGCAGCAGAGTCTTCAACGCGACCGGGTTGCGGACCGTATACTCGGCGAGCATGTCCTGGTTGACGACCTTGCAGGCGTTCAGGACGATCGCCTGGAGGTCCTCCGACAGCTCGGCGAAGGCCTCCTTGTTGATGATGGCCTCCAGCGTCGTGCCCGGCTCGTGCCAGCCCGGGTAATAGTAGTACTTGGCCGCCTTGTAGAGGCCGAAGGCCAGGTCGTTGTAGGGGCCGACCCACTCGGTCGCGTCGATGGTGTTGTTCTGCAGGGCGATGAAGAGCTCGTTGCCGGGGAGGTTGACCGGCGTGCCCCCGGCGCGCTGGAGGACCTCGCCACCAAGGCCCGGGATGCGCATCTTGAGCCCCTTCAGGTCCTCGAGCGAGCGGATCTCCTTGTTGAACCAGCCGCCCATCTGCACGCCCGTGTTGCCGGCCGGTGCGGGGATCAGGCCGAATCGATCGTAGAGCTCGGTCCAGAGCTCCAGGCCGCCGCCATGGTAGAGCCAGCCGTTCATCTCCTGGGCGGTCAGGCCGAAGGGCACCGCCGAGAAGAACTGGGCCGCCTCGCTCTTGCCCTTCCAGTAGTAGGCCGCACCGTGGCCGATCTGGGCGGTGCCGCGGGCGACCGTGTCGAGCACCTCGAAGGGTGGCACCAGCTCATTGGCACCGAAGACCCGCACGCGGATGCGCCCGGCGCTGAGGGTCTCGATCAGCTCGGCAAGCCGCTCGGCGCCGGTGCCGAGGCCCGGGAAGTTCTTCGGCCAGGTGGTCACCATCCGCCACTTGTGCTCGGTCTTGGCCTTCGCGTGGCCGACGCCGACGGCGCCCGCCCCGAGGGCCGCCAGGGAACCGGTGCCGAGCCCACGGATGAATCGACGGCGCTGCATGCGTATCCCTCCTGCGTGCTTCTCGTGATGATCGGGCCGGCGCGGCGCTCAGCCGGCCGGCTCCAGCCTGGCGTAGGCCAAGACCAGCCACTTGGTCCCGGCGCTCGCGAAATTGACCTGGACGCGGGTCTTCGAACCAGACCCCTCGCTGTCGAGGACGACCCCCTCGCCGAACTTCGGATGGACCACCCGCTGACCGAGCGCCAGCCCGCCGGCCTCAGCCCTGGACCGGGCGGCCGCGGCCGCCACCTGGGCCGGACCCGCGACGCCCCCACCGCGCACCTCCTCGAGGAGGTCGGCCGGGATCTCGCGCAGGAAGCGCGACGGGAAGGGGTGATTCTCGCTGCCGTGCAGGCGGCGCTTCTCGGCGTGGGTCAGATACAGATGCCGCATCGCCCGGGTCATGCCGACGTAGCAGAGGCGCCGCTCCTCCTCGAGGCGCGGCGGATCCTCGCGCGAGAGGCTGTGCGGGAAAAGGCCCTCCTCCATGCCGGCGAGGAAGACGATCGGGAACTCCAGGCCCTTGGCGCTGTGCAGCGTCATCAGCTGCACGCCGTCGACCTCGTCGGCCCCCTGGGCCTCGCCGGCCTCGAGCGCGGCATGCGCGAGGAAGGCGCCGAGCGGGCTGGCCGCGGCCTCCTCCGACCCGGCCTCCGGCGCGAAGCGCGCCGCCGTCTCGATCAACTGCTCCAGGTTCTCGACCCGATCCTGCCCCTTGCCGTCCTTGGCCTTGAGGTAGAAGTCGGCAAGCTCGACGGCCGTGATCACGGCCGCCGCGAGGTCGGCGAGCGGCAGGCCGTCGGCCACCTCGCGCTGGGCCTCGATCAGGTCGACGAAGCGCTGCAAGGCCCCGGCGGTGCGCGGCGCGAAGGCCCCGGCGGCGAGCAGGTCGCGGGTCGCGCGCCATAGCGAGACGCGCGCCTCGCGGGCCTGCACGCGGAGCTGATCGACGGTGCGCGTGCCGATACCGCGGGTCGGCACGTTGATGACGCGCTCGAGCGCCGCGTCGTCGTCCGGGTTCGCGATCAGGCGCAGGTAGGCCATGGCGTCGCGGATCTCGGCGCGCTCGAAGAAGCGCAGGCCGCCGTAGACCCGATAGGGGATCTGGGCCTGGATCAGGGCCTCCTCGAAGAGCCGCGACTGGGCCGTGGTGCGGTAGAGGATCGCGCACTCGCCGCGCCGGTAGCCCTCCTCGTCGAGATAACGGCGGATGCGTGCGACGACGAAGCGCGCCTCGTCGATCTCGTTGAAGGCCGCGTAGCGGCGGATCGGCTCGCCGGCCTGGCCATCGGTCCAGAGGTTCTTGCCGAGCCGCGCCTGGTTGTGGGCGATCAGGGCATTGGCGGCGCCGAGGATGGTGCCGGTCGAGCGGTAGTTCTGCTCCAGGCGCACCACGCGGGTGTTGGCATAGTCCCGCTGGAAGGTCTGGATGTTCTCGACCCGGGCGCCCCGCCAACCGTAGATCGACTGATCGTCGTCGCCGACCAGGAACAGGTTGTCCTGCGACCCGGCGAGCAGGCGCAGCCAGGCATACTGGATCGCGTTGGTGTCCTGGAACTCGTCGACCAGGATGTGCCGGAAGCGCTCCTGGTAGTGCTGACGAATGTCGGCGCGTTCGCGCAGCAGTTCGTGGGCGCGCAGCAGCAGCTCGGCGAAGTCGACCATCCCGCCGCGCTCGCAGGCGGCCTGATACTCGCGATAGATGGCGATCATCCGCCGCAGACGGGGGTCGCCCTCGTCGTCGAGGTGCTCGGCACGCCGACCCTCGTCCTTCTGCTTGTTGATGAAGCCCGTCACCTGACGCGGCGGCCAGTGCGCCTCGTCGAGCTCCATGGCCTTGAGGATGCGTCGCACGTGCCGGGACTGATCTTCGGCGTCGAGGATCTGGAACTGGGCCGGCAACCCCGCGTCCTGCCAGTGGGCGCGCAAGAAACGGTGCGCCAGGCCGTGGAAGGTACCGACCCACATGCCGCCGATCGGCACACCGAGGATCGCCTCGATGCGCTCCTTCATCTCGCGCGCCGCCTTGTTCGTGAAGGTGACGGCCAGGATCGACCGGGGCGGCGCGCCCTCGGCGCGGATCAGCCAGGCGATACGGTGTACCAGGACGCGCGTCTTGCCGCTACCGGCCCCGGCTAGCACCAGCCGATTGCCGGCCTCGGCCGTGACCGCCTCGCGCTGCGCCGGGTTGAGCGGATCGAGGATATCTGAGAGGTGTTCCATCGCGGCATTCTAGCCCGAATCGGCCGGCCCTCGACGAGTGGCCGCCTGTCGGGTTAGGGCGCGCGCGGGCCTATCGCTGCTCGGCGACCGCCGTGCCGGCGCGCCTAACCCGACCGGCCGTGCCAATCTGCGCCGGGGCCGTAGGTCGGGTTGGCCCCTCGGTGGCGTAACCCGACGGCCGGCGACGCTGGCAGCCGCCGAGAACGTAGGGCGGGAAAGCGAAGCGCATCCCGCTACCCACGGGGCACCAACTCCCGATGACGCTCGCGCAGCCAGGCCCATGGGAGCGCTGTCCGGGATCATCGCGCGCCAGGCGATCAAGCCGATTCCATCGGTGGGGGAGGCGCCGCCGTGGATATCGATATCCTACGGCCGGCGCGCCACCTGAGTCAGAACGGCGGGATGCGCTGCGCTTTCCCGCCCTACGCCCTACGATCGGGGCGGTCCGATGCCCCGCCGAGCCCAGGGTCAGGGCTGGAGCGGCACCCCGCGCAGCCCGGTCGTCTCCTCGAAGCCGAGCATCAGGTTCATGTTCTGGATCGCCTGGCCGGCCGCGCCCTTGACCAGGTTGTCGATCACCGACTGGACGATGACGACGCCACCGGGCTGCTCCCCGACCGCGATGCGACACAGGTTGGCACCGCGCACCGAGCGGGTATCCGGGTGCGAGCCGGGCGGCATCACATCGACGAACGGCTCGCCGGCGTAGCGCTCGGCGAAGAGCCGCTGGAGATCGAGCCCAGCGGCGACCCGGCGGCCGTAGAGGGTCGCCTCGATCCCGCGGATCATCGGCACCAGGTGCGGGACGAAGGTCAGCTGGACCGGCTCGTCGGTCAGGGCGGCCAGGTTCTGCATGATCTCGGGGGCATGGCGGTGGCCGGCCGACGAATAGGCCTTGAAGCCCTCGCCGACCTCGGCCATCAGCAGGCCCGTCGCCGCCTTGCGGCCGGCCCCGCTGACGCCGGACTTGGCATCGGCGATCAGCCAGGTCGGATCCACGGCGCCGGCCGCGACCAGCGGCGCGAGACCGAGCGTGACGGCGGTCGGATAGCAGCCCGGGTTGGCGATGACGCGGGCCGTGCGGATGGCCTCGCGGTTGAGCTCGGGCAGACCGTAGACGGCCTCCTCGAGAAGCTCGGGGCAGGCATGGGCCATCCCGTACCAACGCTCCCACAGGGCGGGGTCCTTGAGACGGAAATCGGCGGCCAGGTCGATGACGCGGATACCCTGCCCGAGCAACTCCGGGACCATCTGCATCGCGGTGCCGTTCGGCGTCGCGAAGAAGACGACATCGCAGTCGCCGAGCGCCTCGGGGCTCGGCTCGGAGAAACGCAACGACAGGTGCCCACGCAGGTGCGCGAACAGGTCGGCGACGTCCATGCCGGCCTCGCTGCGCGAGGTGATGGCCGCGATCTCGACCTGCGGATGGGCGACCAGCAGCCGCAGCAACTCGGAACCCGTGTAGCCGGTCCCGCCGACGATGCCAACCTTTGTCATGATGACCGCTTCGCTCCTGGCTCTGATTCAGGGGTCTATCTGGGGGGTCTATCTGGGGGTCTCGGGAGAG
>NZ_NRRW01000051.1 GCF_016583835.1 Thiococcus pfennigii
CCCCCGCGCGGCGCTACGCCGCTGCACGTCGCACCGAATATGCCTTCGCCGATGTGCGCCGAGCGCTCGCCCATGAGCTCGCCGACGTCGGTTTCGGGGTCGACTGCGGCGATCCCGGCCACGGCACTCGAAATCCCCTCATCGCGGCTGTCATGCGGTTAGTCGCCTGAGGAAAACGAGAAACTTCAGTTCGCAGTTTCAACGGCTCGAATCCATGACGAAGCGGTCAACTGCCGTCTTCAGGTGCAAGGTATCCTTGCATCGACGGTGCGCATCGGAGACGATCCGAGCCTGGCCGGGCGCTCCCGGCATCGGGACCTCACCCGAGCGATCGCTTTGGCCTTTGCCGCGCTCGTCGGCGCCCGCCGCGGAGCGGCGATGACTGAAGCGAAGCGCACATCGCATGTTCGCTTCGCGTCTCGAACGATTGCCCGGATGGCAATTCTTCGAGGTCCCCTGAAGAGCCTCCTTGGACCAGCATGTCGAACCCAGCCTACCTGATCTATCGTGTGCGCCCGGCCTCGCCGCAGGCCCATCTATTCGCGGTCGAACTCTCGATCCCGAATCCGTCTGCCGGGAGCCTGACATTGACGTTGCCGGCCTGGATACCCGGCAGCTACATGATCCGGGACTTCGCCCGGCACGTCGTCCGGCTCGCGGCCGAAGACGCATCCGGTACCCTCGTGCCGGAGAAGCTCGACAAGCAGAGCTGGCACCTCGCGCGCGTGCGCGGCCCGGTCGTCGTGCGCTATGCTGTCTATGCCTGGGAGCTGTCGGTTCGCGCCGCACACCTGGATACGACCCACGGCTATTTCAATGGCGCCAGCCTGTTCCTGCGGGTGGTCGGGCTCGATCGGGTCCCGTGCCGGGTGGAGCTCTCGCCGCCCGAGGGCCAGGAATACCGGGATTGGCGGGTCGCCACCAGCCTGGCGCGCCGCGGGGCCGAGCCGTTCGGCTTCGGCGGCTACGAGGCCGAGGACTATGCGGACCTGATCGACCACCCGGTCGAGATGGGCCGTTTCCGGATCGTTCCGTTCGAGGTCGCCGACGTGCCGCACTGGCTGGTCCTCACCGGCCGCTACCATGCCGATGAGTCGCGCCTCGCCGCGGATCTGACGCGGGTCTGCGGGCAGCATGCCGCCCTCTTCGGCGAACTCCCGATCGATCGCTACCTGTTCCTGGCGATGGTCACGGGCGATGGCTACGGGGGCCTCGAGCATCGCTACTCGTCGAGCCTGCTCTGCGCGCGCGACGACTTGCCGGAGCGGTCCGAGGGCCCCCCGGCCGAGGGCTATCGCCGCTTCCTCGGGCTGTGCAGCCACGAGTACTTCCACCTCTGGCACGTCAAGCGGATCCGCCCGCACGCCTTGTGCGAGGCGGATCTGAGCCGCGAGGTCCACACCCGTACCCTCTGGGCCTTCGAGGGCATCACCTCCTATTACGACGACCTCGCGCTCGTGCGCAGCGGCTGCATCGACGAGCGGGCCTACCTGGGGCTGCTCGCCGAGAACCTCAGCCGCGTCACGCGCAACCCGGGTCGCCGGGTCCAGTCGGTCGCCGCGTCGAGCTTCGATGCCTGGACCAAGTTCTACAAGCAGGACGAGAATGCCCCGAACGCGATCGTCAGCTACTACGCGAAGGGCGCCCTGGTGGCCTTGGCGCTGGACCTGACGATCCGCCGCGAGACCCAGGGGGGGCGCAGCCTCGACGACCTGATGCGCGCGCTCTGGGCGCGCTTCGGCCGGACCGGCCGCGGCCTGGGCGAGCGCGATATCGAGGCGCTCGCCGCCGAGATCGCCGGTCGCGACCTCGGCGACCTCTTCGACCGGGCGCTCGACGGCACCGAGGATCTCGATCTGGCCCCGCTCCTCGCCGACGTCGGCATCGCGCTGCGCCTGCGCCCGGCGCGCGGTCCGAAGGACCTGGGGGGCCTCGTCGACGCCGTCGACGAGGGGCCGCCACCGCCGACGCTGGGGATCCGCCTGCAACCGGCCGGGACCGATCCCGTCGTCCTGAACGTGTTGACCGGCAGCGCCGCGGAGCGGGCCGGGATCGCCCCGGGCGACACCCTGGTGGCGATCGATGGCCTGCGGGTCACCCGCGACAACCTCGCTGGCCTGCTCGGGCGGGCCGCGACCGCCGGGACGGTCACCGTCCATGCCTTTCGCCGCGACGAGCTCATGACCTTCGCCGTAGAGCCCCGACCGGCGCCGGCCGACACCTGCGAGCTGCGCCTCATCGCCGATGCCGCGCCCGGGGTCCTCGCGCGGCGCGCCGCCTGGCTCGGCCAGGCCGAGGTGGGGGCGTGACCGCAGGGGCCGCAGCGGCGGTGCCGCCCACGCACCTGGCCGTCCTGCGCCTCCTCGCCGACGGCGAGCTCCATTCGGGTGAGGCGATCGCTGCGCGCCTCGGCCTGAGTCGGACCGCGGTCTGGAAGGCCCTGGAGAAGCTCGCCGGCCTCGGTATCGAGGTGGCGACGCTGCGCGGGCGCGGCTACCGACTCGTCGAGCCCCTGGAGCTGCTCGATGCCGGCCGGATCCAGGCCGGTCTGTCGGCGGGCGCTCGGGCGCGGCTCGGCGGGGTCGAGGTCCATGCCAGCCTCGGCTCGACGAACAGCCACCTGATGGAGCTGGCCAAGCACGGGGTGGCCGGGGGGCGGGTCTGTCTTGCCGAGCACCAGGAGCGCGGTCGCGGTCGGCACGGCCGCACCTGGGTCTCGCCGTTCGGGCGCAGCCTGCTCCTCTCGGTCCTATGGCGGTATGACTTCGGGATCGCCGGCCTGGCGGGGCTGAGCCTCGCCGCCGGCGCTGCGGTCGCCGATGCGCTGCGCGCCCAAGGAGTCGCGGACATCGCGCTCAAGTGGCCGAACGACCTGCTGTGGCACGGCCGCAAGCTCGCCGGTCTGCTGCTGGAGGCGGCCGGCGAGGCCCATGGGTCGTCGCATGTCGTGATCGGGCTCGGCCTCAATCTGTCCCTGACCCCACGGCAGGCGGCCGAGATCGACCAACCCTGGGTCGATCTCGCCACCGCGCTCGGTCGGCCGGCCGGGCGGATCGAGCGCAATCGACTCGCGGCGACCCTGATCGAGGCGCTGATCGAGGCCCTGGACCGCTTCGGCCGCGAGGGTCTGGCCCCCTTTCTGCCGCTGTGGGAGGCCAGCGATCCCTATCGCGGCGAGCCGATCGCGATCCTCATCGGTTCGCGCACGATCGACGGGATCCATGGCGGCATCGCCGAGGACGGGGCGCTGCGCGTCCTCACCGAGATCGGCGAGCAGACCTTCCAGGCCGGGGAGGTGAGTCTGCGTCCGCCCCGCCGAACCTAGCCCGGCGGTCGTGGCACCGGTCGCGCCGCTCGGTTAGGATGCCCCCATCGCGTACAAGCAAGGCAACCGCGCCATGGGCCTACTGCAGGAGCTCGATGAACTGCCCGAGGGGCTGCTCGCCGTCGCGAGCCACGAGCTCGCGGGGGTCCTCGGTGCCCCGACCCTGATCCATCTGCGCGGCGAGCGCGAGCCGGCGCTCTTCGTCGCGGTCCTGATGCACGGCAACGAGACGGTCGGCTGGGAGGCGATCCGCGCCCTGCTCGGCGAGCGGCAGCAGCGCTTCGGCGCCCTGCGTCTGCCCCGTTCGCTGAGCCTCTTCATCGGCAATGTGACGGCCGCCGCCGCCCATGTGCGCCACCTGCCCGGTCAGCCCGACTACAACCGCGTCTGGCCCGGCAGCGAGCTTCCGCCGACCCCGGAGCACGAGATGATGGCGCAGGTCGTCGCACGCCTGGCCGAGCGGGGTGTCTTCGCGAGCGTCGATGTCCACAACAACACCGGCTGCAATCCGCACTACGCCTGCGTCAACCGGCTCGACGATGCCTTCCTGCACCTGGCCAGCCTGTTTGGCCGCACCGTCGTCTATTTCACGCGGCCGCGCGGGGTCCAGTCGTTGGCGATGGCGGAGCTGTGTCCGGCCGTGACGCTGGAGTGCGGCAAGGTCGGCGATGCCCGCGGGGTCGAGCACGCCCGCGACTATCTCGATGCCTGCCTGCGCCTCTCGGCGCTGCCCGCTCATCCGGTCGTCGCCCAGGACATCGACCTCTTCCGCACCGTCGCCCGGGTGCGGCTCGCCGTGGACGCGAGCTTTGCGTTCGCCCCCGGCGAGGGCGACATCGTCCTCTCCCCGGAGCTCGAGCGGCTGAACTTTCGCGAGCTGCCGCGTGGCACCGCGCTCGGGCGCGTCCACGGCGGCCATGGGTTTCGCCTCGAGGTTCAAGACGAACTCGGTCGCGACGTCGGCGAGGACTACTTCCAGGTCGAGGATGGCGAGCTGCGGCTCAAGCGGGCGGTGATGCCTTCGATGCTGACCTGCAACGAGGTCGTGATCCGCCAGGACTGTCTGTGCTACCTGATGGAGCGCTACAGGGTGCCCGGCGCTGACCGATTCGTATAGACACCCTCTGGCCGGGCGGAAGCGGGCCGAACATGCGACGCTGCCTGCCTCGTCCGGGTTGACACGGGGAGCGGGTGGCCGCGCGACGGGCGCGTGCCGGGTCGCGGGCGGCGAATGAGGGCTCGGCGAGATGGGCCGGCGCGGGCACTCGTGCCCGGGCGGCCGGTCCGCCCCGCGGTTGCGGGATGCCGGCCGGTCGGCGCCTCTAGCCCTTCACCCAGTCGGCGAAGTTGTCGGCATTCTTCTCCTCGCCGTCGGCGTAGCCCGCCTCGTAGGCCTCGGTGATGCGCTGCTCTTCCCGCTTGGGATTCTGCAGGAATCCGCATTGCCAGCCCTGGATGTACTCGTCGTCGACTCCCATCTGCTCCATCTTGGTGACGGCATCGTAGTAGAATTGATTCATCTTCGGTCTCCGAGCTTTGACTGGTTGGGGATCCCTGCCCCCTTGGCTGCTTGTGATCGTGCCGGGGCCGTTGGCCCGACCGCGCACCGCGCGACCGGCGGAGGACCCCGCTGTCCTCGATTATCGACGGAGTGCCACTCGGCCCTGGACGCACGCCCTGAGCCGGCAGACCAATAAGAATACTTTGAACTTCTTATGGATGCCAACGGCAAATGGCAACCCCGCCCGCGGCCGCCGCTCCCCGGCGTCGTGGCGCGGGTCCAGCGCCGCCGCGGGGCTAGGCGGACCGGTCGGGTCTGCGCTACAGTCATCGCCAGTCGGACGCCATCGCCTTGCGCGGCCCCATCGCCAATGAAAACGCTCTCCAGATCCCTCCTGTTGGTCGGATGTCTGGCGCTCATCTCGGGTGGCTCGAATAGCTTCGGCGAGCCCCTCGACCTCGGCCTGGACACCGGCCGCCGACAGATCGCGCTGCCGGACTTCGGCAGCTCCGCCGACAGCCTCCTCTCGACTGGCGAGGAGCGCCGCCTCGGTCGGGCCTTCATGCAGTCGGTGCGCCGGTCGCTGCCGGTCATCGACGATCCTTTCCTCGACGATTACATCAACGGCCTCGGCCATGGTTTGGTCGCGGCCGGCGACGCCAAAGGACGGCATTTCCGCTTCTTCCTCATCGAGGATTCGACCGTCAACGCCTTCGCTGGACCGGACGGTTATGTCGGCGTCTATGCCGGTTTGGTGCTCGCCGCCGAGACCGAGAGCGAACTGGCGGCGGTCCTCGCCCACGAGATCGCCCACGTCACCCAGCGGCACCTGATGCGCGCCTACGAGGATACCCAGAAGATGAGCCTGCCGGCTACGGCCCTGATGATCGGTGCCGCGATCCTCGGCGCCCAGGTCTCGGGTGACGCCGGGGCCGCCGCGATGGCCGGCATCCAGGCGGCGACCCTTCAGCGGCAGATCAATTTCACCCGCGAGAACGAGCAGGAGGCCGACCGCATCGGCATCGCGATGCTCGCCGATGCCGGCTACAACCCCTACGCCATGGCCGGGTTCTTCGATCGGCTCGCGAAGGCGACCCGCATCCAGGAGAGCGCCGCCCCCGAGATGCTGCGCACCCACCCGGTCACGACCAACCGCATCTCCGACGCCCTGGGCCGAGCCGAGGAGTACGGCGTGCGGCAGCGCCCCGACAGCCTGCGCTTCCAGCTTGCGCGCGCCGATCTGCGCCAACGCAGCTATCGTCGGCCCGAGCAGGCGATCGACCACTTCCGCGCCACGCTGCGCGAGGGGCGTTACGCGAACGCGCTGGCCGAACGCTACGGCTATACCCTGGCCCTGATGCGTGGCGACCAACTCGGCGCCGCGCGCAAGGAGCTCGGGCGCCTCCTGGAGGCCCGCCCCGGTCAGGCCGAGCTGCTGGCCCTCGATGGCGAGTTGGCGCGGCGCTCAGGCAACATGGATGAGGCGCTTCGCACCCTGCGTGAGGCCTTCGGGCTCTCGCCGACGAGCCTGCCGCTGCGCATCGCCTATGCCGAGACCCTAATCGATGCGGGGCGGCCGGCCGAGGGCCTGCGGCTCCTGGAGCAGGCCGCCCGGCGCACCGACGGGAGCCCGAGCCTCTACGCGCTGATGGTGCGCGCCGCCCTGAGGGCCGGCGACGAGGCGGCGACCTACCGCTACCGTGCCGAGGAGCAGTACGCCCTCGGCGATATCGAGGCGGCCATCGAGCAGCTGGAGCGGGCCGTGCGCCAGCGCGACCTCTCCTATTATGCGGCTTCGAGCATCCAGGCCCGCCTCGATGAGCTCGAGGCAGAGCGGGTGGCGATGAAGGATGACCCCTGGAGCAAGGGGGCCAGCCAGGATCGCGATTGAGGGCGCCTGCCGCGTGGGCGCCGCGCCGGTCCGTTGCGGATGCGGCCCGCCCGTGTGCTGGCCGGCGCGGTCACGGGCCCCGCCGCCCGGGGGCGCGTCAGGCGCGATCGCGGGCCCCATGCCCTCGAAGGCCGCTTGCCTTCTCCTCGTCGTGCGAGGCCAGCCGCGCCAGCGTCCGCGCGTCGCCGAGCGGTCCCCGATAGAGCTTCGGCAGGGCCTCCGGCCGGCGCCGAAAGCGTTTGTAGGGCCAGAGGAACTGTGCCGGGCGGAGGCGCACGCACTGCTCGATGCCGCGGTTCAGGGCAGTCGCGGCCGTCTGGTCGTCGTCGCCGTCGATCCCCTCTGGGGCCGGGAGGCAATGGATTCGGAATCCGCCGGCCCGCGGCAGTCGCTCGGCGAACATGAAGATGACCGGCGTGCCGGTGCGGCGCGCCAGGCGATTGACCAGGAGCATTGTCAGTGCCGGGACGCCGAAGAAGGGGGCGAAGACCGCCCCCTTGTCCAGCCTCGGCTCTTGGTCCGGGAGGATCCCGACATACTCGCCGCGCTCCAGCGCCTGGACCAGGACCCGGATGCCCTTGGCCGTGATCGGCGCGAGGCGTGCGCCGCCGCGTCGGCGTGCCGCGAGGATCAGGTCATCGAGGTGCTTCTGGGGCTTGTAGAAGATGGCCGTCGGCCCCTGAAGGGAGAGGTAGAGGCCGGCCAGTTCCCAGGCCCCGATGTGCGGCGAGAGCACGATGAGGCCCTTGCCCTCGCGGCGTCGCAGCAACTCGGCGCCGCGCACCTCGCGCACGAGGCCGAGCACCTGCTCGGTCGGTCGCAGCCAGAGGTAGCCGATCTCCAGATAGGTCTTGCCGAACTCGCGGAGGTTCGCGTCGCGCAGCGCGATCTGCTCGGTCGGCGACAGGCTCGGCAGGCAGCTGGCGATGTTGATTAGGGCGTTGCGCCGTTGTCGGTTGGGGATCCAGGTCATCAGCCGGCCGAGCCAGTCGCCCAGGCCGTGGATCACCGGCAGGGGCAGGCGCGCCACGAGACCGACCAGCCAGCGGATCGCCCGCTCGCCCGCCCCCGCTCGTGCGGGCCGACCCGGGGCCGGAGAATTGGCCGCCGTCGCGGGCGACCGATCTGCTGAAGAGGGCAAGGACATAAGCCTCCATTCCAAACGCATGCGCCTGGGGGCGAGGGCGGCCCGCTGCATCGGGCATCGCCACGGTGCCGCGCCCATCCGCTAGACTAGCCGCTCGGCCCCGGCCGCTGTCGGTCCGGGCCGACGCGACGATAAGGCATGCCAAGAACGAGATCCACCAAGGAGATGATTGCGATGACTCAAGCGACGCCGAAAGGCCTCACGCCGCAGCAGGCGCACCAGCTGCTCGAAGGCGACCCGCAGGCCCTGCTCGTCGATATCCGCTCGACGATGGAATACCTCTTCGTCGGTCACCCCGTCGGGGCCGTCCACGTCCCCTGGATCGACGAGCCGGATTGGACCGTGAACCCACACTTCGTCACCGAGATTCGCAAGCTGCTGTTGGGCGGCGTCATCTGCACGGAACAATCGCATTGTGCCCCGGTGATCCTGATCTGCCGCAGCGGCAAGCGCTCGCTCGAGGCGGGCAAATGCCTGCTGGAGAGCGGCTTCCGGCAGGTCTTCCACGTCGACGAGGGCTTCGAGGGGGAGCTCGATGAGCACCACCACCGCGGCACCCTCGGCGGCTGGCGCTGCCGCGGGCTACCGTGGGAACAGTGCTGAGGGCCCCGAGCGAGACCGCCGCGCCGCCGGTCACCGACCGGGCGGCGTTCAGGCGCCGAGCGAGGCCCGTGGCCGGGGCTGGAAGCTCGCCTCGGCGATGAGCCGAGCCTGCTGTCGGTCGACCTCCTGCACCGATCGGCGAGCGACCAGATCCTGCAGGCTGATGCGGCTCAGGTAGTCGTAGATGCAACGGCTCAGGTCCTCCCACAGGTCGTGGGTCAGGCAGGGGCCGTCGCAGTGGCAATCGTGACCGCCGGCGCAGCGGGTGGTATCGACGCTCTCGTCGACGGCGGCGATGATCTCGGCGATGTTGATCTCACCGGCCTGGCGCGCGAGATGGTAGCCGCCGCCCGGTCCGCGCACGCTCGATACCAGTGCCCGCTTGCGCAGCTTCGCAAACAGCTGTTCCAGGTAGGACAAGGAGATCCCTTGGCGCTGGGCGATGTCGGACAGCGAGGTCGGCCCGCGATCGCGATGCAGGGCCAAGTCCAGCATGGCGGTGACGGCATACCGCCCCTTCGTAGTGAGTCTCACGAGAGATGCGCTCCCCTCCGAACAGGATCGCGCAATGGTACGATAACCGACGAAATCGGTCCATTAATCCGCTCGGGCCGCGCCAGATCCGTACGGCGGCCCTTCTCGGGACGACTCGAACCCGGATGGGGCAGTTGGCCTTCGGCCAACAGCCGTCGGTCGCCAACGCCGGCGAGACGTCGACCCGATCCGAGGCTCCTCAGAACAGCTTCTCGAAGATCCGGAAGCCGGCGACGTAGGTGCCGATGACCGAGCCGAGCGTGCTCAGCATGAAGACGAGGAAGATCCGCGCGACGCGATTGCGCCACCAGCCCGTATAGCGGGTCACCTCGGTGCGCAGACGGCTGAAGTCGCCGACGCTCGGGCGGCGCAGCGACAACTCGACGCCGGCCGTGACCAGGCCGACGCCGATCGTCGGGTTCAGCGACGTCAGCGGCGCGGCGGCGAACGCGGCCAGGACGGTCAGCGGATGGCCCCCGGCGAGTGCCGCGCCGCCCGCGGCCAAGGTGCCGTTGATCAGGACCCATTCGACGAGCATCTCCAGGCCGAGCGCAGGACTCTTCGCGAAGCCGTAGAGGAAGCCGGCGAGGATGACGGCGACGACGAGCCACGGCAGTCGGCGCGGCCAGCGGCTCGGCGGTGGCACCTCTTCGAGGGCGCGGACCGTCTCGGCAGGTTGGTCGCCGGTGTCGCCGCGCAGGTGGCGGGCGACGCCGTCGAGGTGCCCGGCACCGACGACGGCGAGCAGGCGCCGGTACCCCTTCTCGGCGATCTCGGTGCGCAGCTTCGCGGCCATGTAGCGGTCGCGCTCGTCGATCAAAGGGATGAAGAGGTCGCGGCGATCCTCGGCGAGTTCGGCGAAGGTCGTCTCGAGCACATCGCCCTCCTTGAGCCGCTCGATCTCCTCCTCGGTGATGTCCTCGCGCGAGACCATCGCCAGGACCAGGCCGACGAAGAGGCTGTAGCGCCGCCACCAGCCCATGTTGCGCACCAGCCGGCGCAGCGTGATGCCGACCTCGCGGTCGATCAGGAGCAGGGGCAGATCGCGTTCCTGGGCCATGCGCACCGCGGTGCGCTGCTCGGCCCCGGCCTCGATCCCGAACTGGTCGGCGAGGCGCTGCTGATAGGCCGACAGCGCGAGGCTCGCGACGACCATGTAGACGCGTCCCTCGCGGATCACCGAGAAGAGGTCCATCCGCGACAGCGAGGCGGGGTCGATCAGCGCGCTGTAGCGGCTGCGGCACAGCTCGACGGCGACCGCGTCGTATTGCCCCTCCTCGATCAGGCGGCGGACCATGTCGGCGCTCGCGCGCGAGACGTGGGCCGTGCCGAGCAGCGTCAGCTCGGCCCCCGCGAGGGAGAGATCGACACGCGGCTCGCCGGGGTTCGCGGCGGCCCCGGCGGTGGCGTCGGGGGGCGAGGTCGGGGAATCGGGCATGCGCATCGCTCCAAAAGGTGGCCATGATACCGCGCCTGCCAGTGTGTCGCAGGGCCTCTTGGTGGCCGCCTGCGGGCTCGCGTATGATGATGCGATCTCCCCCCCGATGGATCCGCCTGCGCCGATGCCGAGAATTCGCGCCGCATCCCCGTTCGTCCTCGTCCTCGTCCTCGTCCTCGTCCTGACCGGTTGCGGCCAGATCCAGCGCGACAAGCAGGACATGGCGCTAGAATCGACGCTGTCGGGCTATCGGGCGGCCTTGCGTTGGGGCTACTACGAGACGGCCTGGGGCTATCTCCACCCCGAGCTGCGCGAGGCCCCGCTGGAGGCCGACTGGGTGGAACGGGTACGCGTCGTCGGCTACGACGTCGTCCAGGACCCGGTGATGGCCGACGAGACGACCGCCACTCAGGTCGTTCAGATCGACTATGTCGACGAGGAGGTGCAGCGGATGCACAGCCTGGCCGACCGCCAGGTCTGGCGCTACGATCCGGACGGCCGCCGCTGGTGGCTCCATTCCGGGCTGCCGGCGTTCCGATGAGGCCGAGGCGTGGCCGATCAGGGCACTGACCCCGTCCCGCGCCGGACGCCGTCCTGGCCGATGGAATCCTCTCCGGCGGCCCGCTTCCTGCTGAACGCGGCGGCCCTCGTGGTGGTCGTCGCCGGCATGCGGGCCGCCGCGCCCCTGTTGACGCCGTTCCTGCTGGCGGTGTTCATCGCGATCATCGCCTCGCCACCGCTGCTGTGGCTCAATCGTCATCGCCTGCCGCTGTGGGCCGCCTTGTTGATCGTCATCGGTGGGCTGGTCGGCATCGGCGGGTTGGTCGCGTCGCTGGTGTCGACCTCGCTCGACACCTTCCTGGTCAAGCTGCCCGACCTCCAGGTGCGGCTCAAGGAGCTCACGCTCGAGCTGCTCGCCTGGCTCGAGTCGTTCGGCCTGCACCTGCCCCCCGAGGCGCTCACCAATTACATCGACCCGAGCAACGCGGTGGCCATCGCTGGCGACTTCATCAGCGGTGTCGGAAACGTCCTCGGCAACGCCGCCCTGATCCTGCTCACCGTGTTCTTCATCCTGCTCGAGGCCGCCGGGTTACCGGCCAAATTGAAGGTTGCGATGAAGTCGCCGGAGACGACGCTGCAACGGCTGCAGCACGTGCTCGACAACGTCAACCGCTACATGGTGATGAAGACGACGACCAGCCTGGCGACCGGGCTGCTGATCTGGTTGTGGCTGACGGTCGTCGGCGTCGACTTCGCCGTCCTCTGGGGGCTCATCGCCTTCCTGCTCAACTTCGTGCCGACGATCGGCTCGTTCGTGGCCGCCGCCCCGGCCGTGCTCCTCGCCCTGGTGCAGATGGACCTCGAGGCCGTCCTGCTGGTCACGCTCGGCTACATTCTGGTCAACGGTCTGATCGGCAACTACATCGAGCCGAAGTACATGGGGCGGGGTGTCGGGCTTTCGACGCTGGTCGTCTTCTCGTCGCTGGTCTTCTGGGGCTGGGTCCTCGGGCCGGTCGGCATGTTCCTGTCGGTGCCCTTGACGATGGCCTTGAAGATCGCCCTCGATGCCTACCCGGACACGCGGCCGATCGCGATCCTGCTCGGACCGGAGATCTTGCCGGGGAGCCGACTCGCCGGCGAGGCCGCCGGGCACGGCGGGGACGAGGGGGAGGCCGGGGATGCGCCCGGCGACGGTGGCGTGCGGGCCGCCTTCAGTGCCGCGAGAGGAGATCCCGCAGCCGACAGAGCACCAGGGCCGGATTGAAGCCGGGCGCGGCCAGGGCCTCGCCGTCGAGGACCGCGGCCAGGGCCCGCGAGGTGTCCCGCTCGCTGGTCAGCCGGACCTCGACACCGCGCCGCGCCATGCGCTGCACGAAGGCGTCGCCGGCGCTGGCGGCGACGATCACGGCGACGTCGTCGAGCGGATGTGGGCCGTCCTCCTGCCAGTGATGCAGTACCTCGCCGCTCGCCAGCTCGAGCCGCTGCGGCGTCACGGCGCCCGTCTCGCTGTCGTGGACGAGCCAGTGCCGGGCCTGCCCGGCGTGGCCGGCGACGTCTGTGTAGTCATGGGTGGCGATCGCGATCTTCATGCGGCGGGATCGGGTAACGGTGGATCGGCCGGCGGTTCGCCGGCGACCTTGTCGTAGATCTCGCCTAGGCGCAGCGTGCAGCCGAGCGACTCGAAGGGGACGTCGGCGTGCGGATCGGTATGGGCGTCGAGGATCCAGCGGCCGTCGGCCTGGCGGGTGAAGACGTCGACGGCGAGCCGGTCCTGGGCGACCAATACGTATTGGCGGAGGCTCGGCAGGCGCCGGTAGAGCGCGAACTTGCCGCCGCGGTCGTAGCCCTCGGTCGATGGCGAGAGGACCTCGGCCACCCAGGTCGCCCGCGTCAGGACGTCACGGCGGCCGTCGTGAAAGGTGGGCGCGTCGCAGAGGACGACGACATCGGGATAGACGCAGGCGTCGGCCGCCTCGATCCGCAGCCGCATGTCGTTGGCCAGCACGGCGCAAGGCCCCGTCTTCAGCCGCTGACGCAGCTCGGCCGCCAGGTTCATGACGATCAGGTTGTGGCTATAGCTCGCCCCCGTCATCGCGAAGACCTGGCCGGCCAGGTACTCGTGCCTCTCGTCGCAGGCCTCGCGCTCGACGGTGAGATAGTCCTCGAAGCTGTAATGGGGCTGCGGCTGGGTCGACATCGGCGGCCTCCCGATCTGGTGCGACGAGTATAGCGCGGTGCGCCCGTTGCGCCGAAAGCCCGTCGCCTTCAGGCATTAACCCTCGACCCGGGCGAGTTGGAGATTGCCGACCGCGTCGCACCAGCCCTGCCAGCCGGGGGCGAGCCAGGTCGTTGCATAGTCGTCGACGAGGATCGCCGGGCCGGCGAGGGGCCGGGCCGGGTCGGCGTGGCGGCGGGCCATCGCGCCGCGCGAGAGCACGGGCACCGGGGCGGCGATGCCGGCGACCCGGGCCGTCGCGGGCCGGGACGGCGCGGGCGGCGCCGCGCCGCTCAGGTCGAGCGCGGGCGCCGGGGCCGTCACCCGCACGCGCAGGTCGACGAGCTCGACCGGCAGCCCGAGGCGGTGGCCGTAGCGCGCCGCGTGGCGCTCGTGGAAGGCCGCCTCGGTCGCCGCGCCGCCCTGCCAGGGCAGGTCGAGCGTAGAGGATTGGCCGCGATAGCGCAGCGCCACCGCGTACTCGGCGGTGAGTTCGGACCTCGCTCGCCCCTCGGCCACGAGCGCCGCGCGGCCCTCGCCGGCCAGCGCCGCGAGTTGGGCCTCGACCTGCGCGTCGGTGCGGGTCGCCAGGATCCCGAGCCAGGTCCGCGACAAGACCCGCCCCGGCGGGGCGACCAGCATCCCGAGCGCCGAGAGCACCCCGGCCTGCACAGGTACCAGGGCGCGCCGCATCCCGAGCGCTTCGGCGAGGGCGCAGACGTGCAGCCCGCCGGCCCCGCCGAAGCAGGTCAGCACATGGTCGCGCGGGTCGCAGCCGCGCTGCACCGAGATCACCCGCAGGGCCCGGGCCATGTGTTCGTTGGCGAGCGCGACGATGCCGCGCGCCGCGGCCTCGGGCGCAAGCCCCATCGCCGCCGCGAGTCGCCCGACGGCGGCCTGGGCCGCGCCGGCATCGAGCCGCAAACGCCCGCCGAGGAAGGCCTCCGGGCGCAGCCGCCCGAGCACCAGATTGGCGTCGGTCACGGTCGGCTCGCGCCCGCCGCGTCCATAGCAGGCCGGTCCGGGATCGGCCCCGGCCGACTCGGGGCCGACCAGCAGGGCGCCGCCGGCATCGAGCCGCGCGATCGAGCCGCCGCCGGCGCCGATCGTGTGCATGTCGACCATGGGCACGGCGACCGGCCAACCGGCGATGCGCCCGGCGCGGGTCAGCTGCGGGGCGCCGTCGATCAGCGCCACGTCGGTCGAGGTCCCGCCCATGTCGAAGGTCAGGAGTCGCTCGCAGCCGGCCAGCCGGCCGACGAAGCCGGCCCCGACCAGCCCGCCGGCCGGCCCCGAGAGCAAGAGACGCACCGCCTGGCGGGCCGTCTGCGCGGCCGCGACCGCCTCGCCCGTGCTCTGCATCACGGCGACCCGGGCGCCGGGCAGGCCCGCGGCCAGCCGCTCCAGGTAGCGTCCGACGAGCGGGCCGACCCAGGCGTTGAGCCAGGTCGCCACGCCGCGCTCGTACTCGCCGGCGACCGGCAGGACCTCGCCCGAGCGGGCGACGAAGAGGCCGGGCGGCAGCGCCGCGGCGATCGCCCGTTCGGCGCCGTCGTCGAGATAGGAGTAGAGCAGGTTGATCGCGACCGCCTCGGGGGCGAGCCGCGCGACGGCCGCGCGCAGCGCCGCGAGGTCGGCCTCCGTCAGCGGCTCGACCTCGGTGCCGTCGGCGGCCAAGCGCCCGCCCGTCTCGAGGCACAGCTCGGCCGGCACCGGCGGGCGGCGCGGTGGCGGTTGCAGGTCGTAGAGGTCCGGGCGCGCCTGGCGCCCGATCGTCAACAGGTCCGCGAGGCCGCGGTTCGTGATATAGGCGGTGCGTACGCCCTTGCCCTCGAGGACCGCGTTGGTCGCGACGGTCGAGCCGTGGATCACGTGCAGGCCGGTCGGGTCGAGGCCGAGTTCGGCGATCCCCTGGAGGATCGCCCGTTCGGGCGCCGCCGGTGTCGACAACACCTTGTGCACGCGCACGCCGGCCCCGTCCCAGACGACGAAATCGGTGAAGGTCCCGCCGGTGTCGATGCCGATCACCCGCATCGTCTGGGTCTCGCGGCGACTGGGCCGTGGTGGGTGGTTGGCGGCATGGGATCGCGGCTGTCCGAGTCGGTTGGGCATCTGGGAACGAGAGGGCGACGATACGGGCTCGGGTCGGCATCGGCAAGGTCAGCGGGGGTGGGGGTCCGATCCGTTCTGTGGCCCTTTTCGAGGCGGTCGAACGGTCGCCGTTCGCCCCTCGTCCTGGTGCGCCAGGGAATCCCTGCGATCCAGGGCGGCCGACGGCGCGCCTTGGGCCGGCCTGTCGGCGATCGGCTACTTGTCTTTATCGGGCGAAGGGTGCATGATCCGGCCCCATGAGCAGCATGGATATCGGCTTGGAACCCTTCGGGATCGGCATGGCGCCGGCGAGCGGGCTCGATTGCCTATCCAGCTATTGGCGTGGCTATTGGTTTTTTGGCTTTCACTTCGAGAGCCACGGGCCCGCCTGAGCGCAAGATTCAGCATCGATCCGGAAGGCAGCCCACTCGACCAGTAGGCTGCCTTGGCAAGAGAAGACCCCGGTAAGGCAGCCGCCTTCCGGGGTCTTTTCGTTTCGGGGTCGCCCACTCAGCATGGGAGCCGGAGAGATGAACGAGAGCGACAATTGCGCCGAGCAGCTTGCCGACATGGAGATCCCCGGGGGCGAGCCGGGCCTGGTCTACCAGCCGCTGACGAGCCCGCGCGTCCTGCATCAGCGCTATCCGCTGAGCGCGCGGGGCCGCCAGCAGGTGGTCACCGCCCGCGTCTCGCTGCGGCGGATCCTCCAGCGCCAGGACCCGCGCCTGATCCTCGTCCTGGGTCCCTGCTCGGTGCACGATCCGGTGGCGGCCCTCGATTACGCGGTGCGTCTGAGCGAGTTGGCCAGGCGCGTCGACGAGACGCTCTACGTCCTGATGCGCGTCTATGTCGAGAAGCCGCGCACGCGGGTCGGCTGGAAGGGGCTGCTCAGCGATCCCTATCTCGACGGCACGGCGGCGCTCGACGATGGGCTGGAGCTCAGCCGGCGGCTGATGCTCGAGGTCTCGGACCTCGGGCTGCCGGTCGCCGTCGAGGTCTTGCAGCCGCTGGTCGCCCCGTATCTGCAGGACATCGTCGCCTGGTCGGCGGTCGGGGCGCGCACCAGCGAGTCGCAGATCCATCGCGAGCTGGCCAGCGGCCTGCCGTCGGTGGTCGGCTTCAAGAACGGGACCGACGGCAGCCTGGAGGCCGCCGTCAACGCCATGGTCGCCGCCCGCGCCCCGCACTGCTTCCCGAGCCTGGACCACGAAGGTCGTGCGGCCGTCGTGCACACCTCGGGCAACCCCCATACCCACCTGATCCTGCGCGGCGGCCGCCACGGCCCCAACTACTCGCCGGCCGAGGTCGCGGTGGCCGAGCGGGCGCTGCGCGGGGCGCAGTTGCCGGAAAACATCCTGATCGACGCCAGTCACGAGAATTCCTACCGCGATCATGGTCGGCAGGGCGAGGTCGTCGAGGCCGTCGCCGGGCAGATCGAGGCGGGGAACCGCTCAATCGTCGGTCTGATGCTGGAGAGCAACCTGGTCGCCGGCAAGCAGGCCTGCGACGCCCCGCGGGGGCTGCGCTACGGGGTGTCGATCACCGACGGCTGCCTCGACTGGGAGGCCACCGAGGCCCTGGTCCTGGCACTCGCCGAGCGGGTGCGCCCGGTCCTCGCGCAGCGCGTTACGTGACGGCGATCGTCGGCGGCGATCGAGGCATTAAAGACAATCGATTTCAAGTCTTGCGCGGTCGCCGCTAGACTTCTACCCAACGGCTCGCGGGGGAATCGGGGCGGCGGTGCCGCCCCACCCGCGGCGCGGTTCGACCCAACGACGAGAGCCTTCCATTCAGGAGAGCACGCATGAGCAAGTCCATGTCCATCGATATCGGTATCTCGGCCCCGGATCGCGAGGCGATCGCCGGTGGGCTCGCTAAGCTCCTGGCCGATTCGTACACCCTCTATCTGAAGACCCACAACTATCACTGGAACGTGACGGGTCCGATGTTCAACACGCTGCACCTGATGTTCGAGACCCAGTACACCGAGCTCGCCGCCGCGGTCGACGAGATCGCCGAGCGGATCCGCGCCCTCGGCCATCCGGCCCCGGGGAGCTACAAGGCCTATGCGTCGATGACGGAGATCCCGGAAGAGGACGATACGCCGGACGCCGAGGAGATGATCCGGCGCCTGGTCGCCGGGCAGGAAACGGTCGTGCGCACGGCCCGTTCGATCTTCCCGCTCGTCGATGAGGCCCATGACGAGCCGACGGCGGACCTGTTGACGCAGCGGATGCAGGTGCACGAGAAGAACGCCTGGATGCTGCGCAGTCTCCTCGGGCGCTGAGTCCTGCGTGATCATCCTGGCGTCGCCGGCGCGTGCTGCGCCGAGCAGAGGCCCCGGGGCCTCTGTCATTGCGCCGTCGATACCTCGTAGGCCAAGCCCTCGCGCGCGAGTTCTTCGCAGAGCGCCGCGAAGGCCGTCTCGATGCCGGCCCGCCCGCGCAGGCCGAGCAGGACGTGCGGCGGCGGCCCGAGGTGTGGCAGGCTGAAGAGCTTCTGTTCGGGGAAACGAGGGCCGAGTCGGCGCATCAGCGGGATCAGGCGACTCTCGGGGACGCCGACGATCCGTACCGCCAGCGCCCGCAGCGGTTCGCCGGCGATCGGGTACCTGTCCTCGATCACCGATTGCGCCATCGGCCAGGCCATCTCGGGGAAGCCCGGCAGGAAGTGGTGGTCGCGCAGCTGGAAGCCCGGGATGCGGTTGACCGGATTCGGGATGAGTTCGCTGCCCTCGGGCAGATCGGCCATCGCGATGCGCTCCGGGTAGGCCTGCGGCCCGAACCGCCCCTCGATCAGGGCCGCGGCCTGCGGGTGACGGGACAGCGCGACGCCGGCCGCCGCGGCGGCGCAGGCGCGGGTGTGGTCGTCCGGGGTCGCGCCGATCCCGCCACAGACGAAGACGGGCCCACCGCACGCCATCGAGAAGCGCAGGTGCGCGGTGACGACCTCCGGCTCGTCGGGCAGCAGCCAGTACCAACCGAGATCGAGACCCCGGCCCTGCAACAGGGCCTTGAAGTGGGCCAGGTGCCGGTCCTGCCGGCCGCCGCCGAGCAGTTCGTCGCCGATCACGATCAGGCCGAAGCGCAACGGCGGCGGGCCGGTGGTCTCCGGTGGGCTCACGGCGCCCCCGCGGGCGGTGCGGCGAGGGCGCGTTCGATCGCCTCGACGAGCCGGCGGCCCTCGGGGGGCGTCACGCTCGAGAAGTGCCCCGCCAGGCGTCCCCGGCGGTCGACGAGGTACTTGTAGAAGTTCCACTTCGGGTAGGGCGCGCCGGCCTCGGCGAGGCGCTGGAACAGCGGATGGGCATGGCCCCGCTTTACCGAAACCTTCTCGAAGATCGGGAACTCGACGTCATAGGTCAGCCGGCAGAACTTGGCGATCTCCGCCTCGTCGCCCGGCTCCTGGTGCAGGAAGTCGTTCGACGGGAAGCCGAGCACGACCAGGCCCTGGTCCCGATAGCGTCGATAGAGCCGTTCGAGGCCCTCGTATTGCGGCGTGAAGCCGCACTTGCTCGCGGTGTTGACGATCAAGAGCACCTGGCCCCGGTAGGCGTCGCACAGGCGCACCCGTTCATCGTCGGCGAGGCGTCGGACCTCCAGGTCGAGCAGCGGCGGGCAGGTTGCGTCGGTCGTTGCGGCGGCCAGGGCCGTCGTCGTGAACGAGGGGGCGATCATCGTCTGTGGGCTCCATTCGGCGTCGATTCTGGAGCCCAGATTGTGGCCGGATCGGGGCAAATCCAGCGCTCGGGCGCGCGAGCGGGCTTTGAAAAGCCGTCGCGGCGCACCGATGTCCGGCCCATACCGACAACGCCATCAGCGAGGATGCAGAGCATGAACGAGTGGGTCAGAGGCAAGGTCGTCGCCAAGCGGCGCTGGAAGGACGGGCTCTATAGCATGCAGGTCGACGCGCCGATCGCCGACTTCACAGCCGGACAATTCGTCAAGGTGGCGCTGGACATCGGCGGCGATCGCGTCGGCCGACCCTATTCGCTGGTCAATCCGCCGCAGGAGCGGCCGCTGGAGATCTACTTCAACGAGATCCCCGAGGGACCGCTGACACCTCGGCTCTCGGAGCTGGAGCCCGGCGACCCCGTGTGGTTGTCGGCGGCGGCCAGCGGTCTCTTCACCCTCGAGGGGGTCGCGCCGGGCCGCGAGCTCTGGCTGCTGGCGACGGGTACGGCCCTCGGCGTCTATCTCTCGATTCTGCGCACGCCCGACCCCTGGCGGGCCTTCGAGCGCGTGATCCTCGTCCACGGCGTGCGCGCCGCCGACGACCTGACCTATGGCGAGACCATCCAGTTGCTCGCCGACGCGCACGGCGAGCGTTTCACCTTCGTCCCGCTCGTGAGTCGCGAGGTCCACGGCGAGGCCCTCGCCGGGCGGGTCACCGACCTGCTGGTCAGCGGCGAGCTCGAGCGACGCGTTGGCGTGCCCATCGCCCCGGAGCGCAGCCATGTCATGCTCTGCGGCAACTCGGCGATGATCAAGGATGCCCGGGCGATCCTCGAGGGCCGCGGGCTCGTGCGCCGCCGCGGCCAGACCCCTGGGCACTACACGACCGAGCACTACCACTGAACCGGGCGTTGCCGCGCCGCCCGCGATTGCCGCCGCCACTGAGGGCGCCGCCGCGCGGGCGGCAGATCCTCAATCAGCGCCGGCCGGCGGCACCAACTGCACGAGCGCGACGGCGCCGTGGCGGTAATGCGTCTCGAGTGCGAGCCCCGGGTAGCGCGCGGCCAGGTCGTCGAGGGCGTCGATGCGCAGGAAGACCAGGTCGCCGGCCTCGGGCGGGCGGTCGGGTGTCGTCGCGTCGCGGTAGACGCTGAAGCTCGGCAGCGCCGTGCGATAGGAGACGGTCGGGAGATCGAGTTCCCGCGCCATGAGCGCGGCCTCCTCGACCGGCCCCTGGACGACGTCCAGGACCCGCGGCGCCAGGATTCCGTAGACGAACACGATATGGACCAGGCCCATCAGGACCAGGCCCTGCCAGGGCCAGATCTTGCGCCAGCGGATGATCGCGAAGAGGGCCGCGAGCCCGCCGACGAGGTACCAGTTGTAGCCGAGATCGAGGGCGCCGATGCCGTTGGCGAGCAGGACGCTGACGTGCGGCGCCGCGACGAACCCGTTGATCGTCGCGAGGATCTGGGGCAGGAAGAACAGCAGCGCGAAGAAGATCACCGGCGGCGCATAGGCCAGCCAGCGGTTCGTGAGTTCCTCGCGGTGCCGGGCCATCAGGATGAACAGCGGCGCGCTGCCGTAGATGAGACCGTGCGGCAGCCCGGTGGCGGAGAAGGAGAGGACGACGAGCGCGGTGAGGAACCAGATCCAGAGGAAGCGCTCCAACGGCAACTGCCAGGAGTCGCGCAGCCCGGGCAGGAGCTGGAGGAACCAGCCGGTGAAGGGCAGCAGGATCAGCGGCAGCAGGATCAGGTAGTCGCCGATGAAGCCGCCGGAGCCCAGCACGGCGTCGCCGGATTCGCCGGCCCGGTACCCGAGGCCGACGTCCCCGAGGGCGTCGGCGCCGTGCCCGAGATAGAGCCCCAGGTACCAGGAACCGGCGACGAGGAGCAGGATCGCCCAGCCGAGCGGCGAGACGGCGGCCCGCAGCCAGGTCTTGAGTACCCCCCCCGACCAGAAGAACAGGAGGCTCGCCACCGCCGGGATGACGAGGGCCACGGGTCCCTTCGTCAGGACGCCGAGCGCCATCCACAGGTAGGCGCGCAGCAGCGGGCCGCGCGCCGGGGCGTGCCAGAAGCGGTAGAGCTCGAAGAGGGCAAGGGCGATGAAGAGGTTCAGCAGCGCGTCGGCGACGGCCGCCTTGGCGATCGCCGAGACCCCCAGCGACAGTGTCATCGCGATCGCGGCCACGGTCGCCGTCTCTTCATCGGTCTTCTCGCGGACGAACCACCACAGCGCCAGGATCCAGAGGCTCGCCGCCAGCGCCGACGGCAGGCGCAGGGCCAATTCGTCGAAGCCGAGGAGCTGGGCCGAGGCGGCCTGGAGCCAGGAGGCCAGCGGCGCGCCGTCCCCGAGGGGCGCGATGAGGTCGCCGCTCGCGAGCACCTGGCGCGTCATCTCGGCGAGGGTCCCCTCGCCGGCGTCGTAGAGGGGCGAGCCGCCGATCTGCCAGAAGAAGGCCAGTGCCACGACGGCCAGGATGAGCCATCGCGAGTGCAACGCCCGGTCGGTGTAGTCGGCGACCCGGCTCATCGCTCGCCCCGCCAGCCCGCGGTGGTCGGGTCGCTCTGCCAGGCGATCGCGTGATCGGTGCGGTGGGTCGAGGCGTAGAAGGTTCGCGTGAGCATCTCCGCAAGCACTCCCGTGGTCAGGAATTGAATCGAGGCGACCAGGCACAGGATACCAACGAACAGCAGGGGCCGCCCGCGGATCTCCTCGCCCGGCCAGAACTTGATGACCGCCAGATCGGCCATGATCGCCGCGCCGAGAGGCCAAAGATCAGGCCGATGGCGCCGAAGAAATGGTCCGGACGGGCACGAAAACGCAGCGAGGGGAAGGCGGCCAGCAGGTCGAGCGGGACCCGGACGGTCCGCGACAGGCCGTGCTTGGACTCCCCATGGCGCCTCATCGCGTGGTCGACGAGGCTCTCGCCGATCCCCTCCGGTGCCGTCACGCCGGCGACCCACGCCGGGATGCAGCGGTGCATCTCGCCGAACAGGTGCACCTCCCGGATGACCTCGGCGCGGTAGACCTCGAGGCGGCAACCGTAGTCGTGCAGGCGCACGTCGGTGATGGCGGCGATCAGGCGGTTGGCGATCCACGACGGGATCCTGCGCAGCGGCCCATCCAGCCGGTCGCGACGCCAGCCTTGGAGCAGATCCAGATCGCGCGCGAGGGGCTCGTCGACGAGCCGCGGGATGTCCCCTGGGTCGTTTCTGCAACTCGCCGTCGAGGGTCGCGATGAGCCCGCCGCGGGCGGCGTCGAGGCCGGTCTGCATTGCCGCCGTCTGACCGAAGTTGCGCCGCAGGCCGATCAGGCGCACATGATCGCCGTACCGTGCCGTCCCCTCGCGCAGGCGCCGGGCCGGGCCGTCGTGGCTGCCGTCGTTGACGCAGATCGGCTCCCAGCGCCCGCGGTACGCGGCGAGCCCCTCGTGAACGCGGGCAAGGCGCGGGGCGCCGTTGTCGCGTTCGCGATCGAACGGGACCACGACGGACAGCGATGGGGTCTCTGCGACGGGCGGCGAACTCTTCATCGTCTGGGCGGTCTACCGGGGTGCCGGGCGGCGGCCGGTCGCCGAAGCTAAACGGGACGTGCGCGAAATTCAAGCCGGCCGCGAGGTCGGGGCGGCGCCCGTCGTCGCCTCGGCGGTCGCCGAAGGGGTTCGGCGACGGGCTTGAAATGCGCCGCGCCGCGCATTACTTTACATAACGCAGGCGCTCATCGGAGGCCTGCGACCCATGCGGTTCCTTGCGAACGCATCGATTGTCATATTGCTCATTGGAGGATATGTCCATGACGACCATTGACTTTTCCCCGTTGTTCCGGTCCGTGATCGGCTTCGATCGTCTTGCCGGCGCGCTCGAGTCCGCCTATCGAAGCGAGTCGGGTGGCTATCCGCCCTACAATGTCGAGATCGAAGACGAGAACAAGTACCGCATCACGATGGCGGTCGCGGGATTCAGCGAGGGCGACCTCGACCTCGAGGTCAAGGAGAACATCCTGACCGTCACCGGTCACCGGCCGGATGACGAGAAGGAACGCCGCTACCTCTACCGCGGCATCGCCAACCGTAGCTTCGAGCGCAAGTTCCAGTTGGCCGACTATGTCCGGGTGGTCGACGCCCGGCTGGTCAACGGCCTCCTGCACATCGCCCTGGTGCGCGAGGTGCCGGAGGCGATGAAGCCGCGCAAGATCGAGGTGCGCGGTGCCGATGGCGGTCACTTCATCGAGGCCGAGAAGAAGGTCCAGCGCGCCGCCTGACGCTGAGACCAGAGGCCGGGCCGACGCCCGGCCTTTTTCATTCTCGCTGAGGACTGACGACACCCATGATGTGCCCCAACCGTTCGCCCGTGCGTCGCGGCCGAGCCCGCCGTCGCTGGCCCCTGCTTTTGTGTTTGGTCCTGCTCTCGATCGGCCCGGCGGTGCCGGCGGCACTGCCGGCCGCGGTCGGCGGCAAGGAGTTACCGAGCCTCGCCCCGATCCTCGAGCGCGCCGTACCGGCGGTCGTCAACATCGCGACCGTCACCCGCATCGAGATGGCCGAGCATCCGCTCCTGCGCGACCCCTTCTTCCGCTACTTCTTCGACATCCCGGAGCACCGCGAACGGCGCGGTCAGAGCCTCGGCTCCGGCGTCATCGTCGACGCCAAGGCCGGCCTGATCCTGACCAACTACCATGTCGTCAGCAAGGCCCAGCAGATCGAGGTGACCCTCCACGACGGGCGCACCCTGATGGCCGAGTTGGTCGGCTCCGACCCCCAGACCGACGTGGCCGTCCTGCGGGTCCCGGCCCAGGGGCTGACCGACATTCCGCTGGCGGACTCCGATGCCCTGCGGGTCGGGGATTTCGTCATCGCCATCGGCAGCCCGTTCGGGCTGGCGCAGACCGTCACCTCGGGCATCGTCAGCGCGTTGGGCCGCTCCGGGCTCGGCATCGAGGGCTACGAGAGCTTCATCCAGACCGATGCCTCGATCAACCCGGGCAACTCGGGCGGGCCGCTGATCGACCTGCGTGGCGAACTCGTCGGCATCAACACCGCGATCCTCGCGCCGGGCGGCGGCAACGTCGGCATCGGCTTCGCGATCCCGGTCAACATGGCCCGTAGCGTCATGGAACAGATCGTCGAGCACGGCGTCGTGCGCCGCGGCCTCTTCGGCATCGCCGTCCAGGACTTGACGCCAGAGCTCGCCGGGGCGCTCCAGGCCGACATCTACCGAGGCGCGGTCGTTGCCCAGGTGGAGTCGGGCACGGCCGCCGAGCGCGCCGGGCTGCGTCCGGGCGATGTCGTCGTCGCGATCGACGGGATCGAGGTACAGGGGGCGGCCGATCTGCGCAACCGCATCGGCCTGAAACGGATCGGTGACAAGGTCGAGCTGACGATCCTGCGCGACGGCCGGCAGCGGATGGTTCGCGGGGTCATTGCCGATCCCTACGCGAGCTTCACCGACGGTGTGCGCGTCAGTCGCAGCCTGGCCGGCGCCCGGCTCGGCGACGGTGCGATGGCGACCCAGCGCGGGCAACTCGCCGGCGTCGCCGTCGGCACCGTCGAGGAGGAGAGCCCGGCCTCGGAGGTCGGGTTGCGTGAGGGCGATCTGGTGGTCGAGGTAAATGGACAGCGGACAGGCAGCCTGGAGGAGCTGCGTCGCGTGCTGCGCCGCTTCGGCGGCCTCGCGAGCCTGAGCATCTGGCGCGACGGGCAGTTGCTGCAGATCTCGCGGCGCTAGCCCGCGAGGGCGGCGCTCAGTCCACCGGGTGGCCCGCCCCAGTACCCGGCCGGGGGGCCGCCGCGCTGCCGGCCTGGTCCTGTTCGCCGTCCGGCCCCTCGTCGGTGCCGCCGTTGGATCGCGCCTTCGCGCCCCAACGAATGCGCCCGGGGGAGACGGTCCCGCCCGAGATGATGAAGGTCATCGCCTCATCGACGCTCCAGTCGAGGCTGACCAGTCGCTCTTTGGGCACGATCTCCAGGTACCCGGAGGTCGGGTTCGGGGTCGTCGGCACATAGACGGCCGCGAGTTCCACGCCGCCCTCCTCGTCGCGCATCGTCTCGGTGACGAAGCCGACCGCCTTCATCTCCTTGTGCGGGAATTCGATCAGCACGACGCGTTGCAGGTCCGGGCGGTGCTGGAACGACTGTACGAGTTGCTTGGTCGAGCCGTAGACCTTCGTCACGAGCGGGATGCGCTCGACCAGCGCCTCCATGAGCGAGAGCAGTCGCCGGCCGACGACGATCGATGTCGCCCAACCGAGGAGGTAGATTGCGCCGATCGTGAAGAGGATCGCGAGCAGCGACTGCAACCAGGGCACCTCGAGCATCCAGCGGGCCAGCTCCGGCGAGAAGTCGCGCACCGACATCGCCATCGCCCGCACCGTCGGCTTGCCGAAGTTCGAGAGCTGGCGCAGGAAGAAGTCGAAGACGAAGACGGTCACCAGGATCGGGATGATGGTGATGACCCCGGTCAGCAGATAGTGCCTGGACGGAAAGTCGTTTTCAATCGCAAGAACAATGCCTTATAATCGAATCGGGCACCGGAAGTCGAGCGGCCGGAAGCCGTCTGGGCCCACGGCGCCGCCGCTAACTGCCTGATTGTTCG
>NZ_NRRW01000052.1 GCF_016583835.1 Thiococcus pfennigii
CCCCCGCGCGGCGCTACGCCGCTGCACGCCGCACCGAATATGCCTTCGCCGATGTGCGCCGAGCGCTCGCCCATGAGCTCGCCGACGTCGGTTTCGGGGTCGACTGCGGCGATCCCGGCCACGGCACTCGAAATCCCCTCATCGCGGCTGTCATGCGGTTAGTCGCCTGAGGAAAACGAGAAACTTCAGGACTAAAGTCTGTCTTATTAAACCAAACTTCGAACTCGGTCCATCTGAAATTCTTCGCTGCTAACTCTTTCGCTTTGTTTTTGAGGCGCTCACGCTTCTTTGCGTCGAAAGCCGCATTTTTCCTATCCTCTTCGTTTGCTAGCGCCACGTTCTTCTTGTTTTGTTCCGCCCTTAATACGAACTCATCCTTCAGCGACTGAACTCGGTATCTCATATAGAGAACCTTGGCTTGTCTTTCATCAAATTGAGCATCTGTTAGCGCTTTAGCCCACAATCCGTCCCTGCGCATTCCGTCTTCTACCTCCTTCAAAGCAAGCGCATACAATTCCTCTTCTACGAGACGATAGGCAGCAGCTGCCAAAGGGTCGTTCTTCTTCCAATTCATATGCTCAGATTTCTAACAAATTGGTATCCGGTTTCTGGGTGTCAGGTCAAAATTGGATGTTATCCCGAAGCAGGCCGCGACGATGCGTGCAAAAGGTGTCGTAACGTCAGGAACACACTACCTTGGATGCTCGGAATCCTCGGATCACTGTCGCAGAGATCCTGCTGCTGGTCGGATCGTGACCCGAAGTGCGTTTCCGGTCAATGACGGCTTATGGCCGAATCCTGCCGCCGGACCGGGTACCGGTCAAGGCCCGCTTCTGGCGGCTAACGACCCTTCGGGGTCGCGAGGCTGGCGGACGCAACAGGCCACTCCTGCTGCGAACCTGGCAATGGGACCGACGGTGCAGCCGACAGCGATCCATCGTGCAGGAACACAGCGCCGACAACGCGGAGGGTCATAGCGGCGACCGAAGACCGCTGCCCCGCCTCGAGCCACCGCGCGCCGCCGCGATGCCGCACGCGACCAGGGTCTGTGGCCATCAGAGCTCGACGACGACCTTGCCAGGGGTGCAAGGCGCCCAGCGCGTGCGACATCTCTCGAAGAGGAGGCGGGTCCCAATTCGCCTAGCCCAGCCATTGCCCCGACTGATCGAGGGGCTGCCGACTCCCCGGCCGCGCCGAACCCGAAAATGCGGCGCAAGGCAGCTCGCCACGGCCAGGTTTGGCGCACCAGGAAGCATCCACTACACTTCGACTTACTGCATCTCATCGATGCCCCGCCGGCGTTTGATCCATGGAAACCAGCAGGCTTTCAAGCAAGTACCAGCTCTTCCTGCCCAAGTCGATCCGCGAGCCCCTGGGCCTGAAGCCAGGGCAGCGTTTCCTGGTGAGACCGAGCGAGCACGGGATCGAGCTGGTGCCCTGCGAGCCGCCGAGCGCCCTGCGCGGCCTCCTGGCCGGGGCGGACACGGACATGGACGACATCCGCGAGCGGGACGAGCGGGTATGAACCTGCTCGACTCGTCGGGCTGGATCGAGTACTTCGCCGAGGGGCCCGACGCGGAGGGGTTCGGCGCGGTCGTGGAGGACACGGCGAACCTGCTGGTACAAACCATCGTGCAGCATGAGGTCTACCGGTGGGCCGACCGTGAAGGTGGGGAGCCGGCCGCGAGCCGGGCCATCGCGACCATGCAGACGGGAGCGGCCGTCGTCCTGGATATCGATCTGGCCCTCGCCTCGGCGCGTCTCGCCCGGCAGCATCGCCTACCCACCGCTGACAGCATCGTCTACGCTTCGGCCCAATCCCGGGGCGCGACCGTTTGGACCCAGGACGAGGACTTCCGCGACCTCCCGGGCGTGCGGGATTTCCCCAAGATCAAGGTAAAACCCGGTGCTTGAGACCGGCCAGCCGGTCCAGCACCCGAGCTTTGACGCGGGGACCATCATCTGGGGACCTTGGAAAATTGCCATCCGGGCAATTTTTCAAGACGGGGCATCCTTGCCCCGCGCGGGCACCTTGAATTTTTCAAGGTGCCCATCCCGGGCCAGGGCGAGACCGTCAGCAGGGCGCACCGGGCTCGACTGCTTTGAAGGCGATGGGAGCCAAGATGATCGATGCGATGAGCTCAGCCACTGTTGCCGTGATCGGGATCCTGCTCCTGCTGGTCGTCACACTGTGGTTGCTCCACCGTCTGTCCAAGCGCCATGTCGCCGTCGCGAACCGGGCCGGTCTCTGGCACGGGCGGGATTATCGCTGCCCAGCCTGCGGGCAGCCGATGAATCAGGGCTGGGTGATGCTCGGCAAAGGGGCGATTTGGTCGCCGCGCGGCAAAGGATCCCCGGGGACCTTCGCGCACATCGGTCAGGCACTGGACAATACCATCAGCCTTGCGCTGCGCCCGGCGGCGAACATGGCCTGGCACTGCCCGCACTGCCGACTGTTGCTGATCGACCACGACAAGCTGATCAAGCCTTGAATGAGGCAGGCCCAGAACGACCTCGGTCTCTGGGGCATCCCCGAATAAAAGGCTTAAACCGCAGTGACTTAGGTCGACTTACCGTAACTTCTCAATAGCCCGTGGCGGATTAAGAATCAATGACTTGCAAGTCAGAAATCGTGCTCCAAGTCTCATGTCGAGCGAGAGCGCAGACGAAGGATCAATGACTTGTAGTCAGGATCGACCGCGAATGAGGAGCGGCGAGGCGCACGAACGCAGTCGCCAGCACCTTCAAGTCATTGCTTTCATGGTTGCCATGACTTATTGAGAAGTTACGACTTACCGACGAAAGCCGGCTCTCGCAATCTGAGCCATCTCGCCGTCGCACGGCTCACTGGGAGCGCCGGCTTTCCAGCCGGCTCGTCGCCGTCGCGGCTCGATGCCGCGTCGGCGGCGCCTGGGCCGGTAGGAGGGCACGTGTGGGGCCGGCCATCCAGCGGCGCTTATGGGCGATCCCCTGGCTCCAGCGTCGAAGATCGCAGTTCGCACCGACTCGCCGTCGAGGCCGATGTTGTGAGGATACCTCTGCCTCTGTCTGGGGTGGTCTTGGCCAGGTCTTCAGTGAGGGCCGCCAGGCACGCCTGACCGCGCAATGTAGTGCCGACGTCAGCCAAACGCCCCAGCAAGAGCCCTTGGGCGCGACCGACCTCGGCCATCGGGTCGGCCAGCGCCGCCAGGTCGGAGCGCCAGTTCGGCCAGTCGCTGGCCTGCCAGATGTACCTGTAATCGCCGCGTGTCATGCGGAAATTGTGGACGCCAATCGCCGCATCAACAAGCGACTACCGTGAAACACCCCGTTTCATCTTTCGGGGTGCCGTCACGCCTGCATGCTGCGTTCGGCGCCCGGCCGCCTCGGGGCACAGCGGTGACGGCACCGAGCAACCCGGTCACGACCGAAGGGATGTCGTCCAGCAATCAAGGGGAGGGTCCTCGACAGGTACACGGCGGACTGGCCGCGATCGCTGGGTTTGCGGACCTGGGTTCCGAACGACTCGGCGATCCATACCGGCCGATGCGCTGGGCACATGCGGGCGGCTCCTGTGCGCGCCTCGGCATCTTCGCACCGCTGAGACCCCATGCCCTTGCTGCGTTCATCGTCGAAGCCGATCACCCACCTTCCGGCCACGATGAACACCAGCCGGTACTCGAACCTAAAAACGGCAGTTGACCGCTTCATCATGGATTCAAGTGGTTGGAATCGTGCCGAGGCTCTACGTGAGTCCTGCTCACCCGCTCGGTGAAGGCCGCTACGACACCCGATGCACGCCCCGCGCGGCGCCCGGCGGTGTTACAACTCGTTGCAATAGCGCAGCTATTGCGCCTCCTTGTGCCTTGCCGGACACCCCGCGGGACGCACCTCAGAGGCCGTCCAACTGCCGCTTCTAGGTTGAACGGATGACGGCGAGGTGGCATCGGTTCCGACAACCGCCAACCACGAGTGCGATGAGCTCGCCGTCGGACGCCAGGTCTCTGGACGGGTCATGAGCGCCGCCGCCGTGTCGGCCAGAATGGCAACGCGAGCGGCTGGGTCAACCCCCCACATCGTCAGGCTGATGGCCCGTCCGATCGCGAGTTCCACCGCCCGGGGTCGCAACGACTGGGTGTTTCGCGCTACCGCGGTGGCGGGTCGGCCGGCGGGAGTTCGGCCTCGGCGAGCTGCTTGACGCTCTGCACGAGGCGCTCGGCGCTGTCCTGGACGGTGGAGCGGATCAGCCGCTCGAACGGGCGCCATACCAGCTCGAGGCGGGGCAGCTCGAAGGTGAAGGTGATCCGCGTGTGGTGGTGAACGGGTTCGAAGCGGTAGTCGACGCGAAACGGCCGCGAGATGCCCTCGAAGCTGAGGCAGCGCCCCGGCTCGTAGCCGCTGACGCGGAAGGTCGCCTCGGAGCGTCGTCCGACGTCGACGCGCACCTGGCGTGCCATCCAGCCGGTGCGGATCGGCCCATCGGAGAGGGGCTGGAACTGCTTCACCTCCGGCGACCAGCGGGGATAGTTGCGGTGGAAGTTGTCGGCGACGAACGCGAAGACGGGCGCCGGCGGACGGCGGATCAGGGTGCTGGCTTGCGCCTTGACCATGGTCGGGGCTCTCCTCGGTCCGGGTCTGGGGCTCAGGGCTGGGGCGGCGCGGCGTCGCCGGCCAGCGTCAACGCGGCGGGCAGCTGCATCGTCAGGCAGTGCAGGCTGCCGCCCTGCTCGATCAGGGGCCGGGCGTCGAGCGGCAGGACCGCGCGGCCCGGGAAGAGGTCGGCGATGATCCGCAGCGCCGCCGCGTCGGCCGGGTCACCATAGACGGGGACGAGGACGGCACCGTCGATGATCAAGAAATTGGCGTAGCCCGCGGCGAGCCGCTCGCCGTGCGCATTGTGGACGGGCCGCGGGTGCGGCAACGCGACCAGCCGGTAGGGCTGGCCGTCGGCCTGGCGGAAGGCGCGCAGCTCGTGCTCCATCGCGGCGAGCCCCGGGTAATCCGGGTCGCTCGGGTCGTCGCAGCGCACGTAGGCGATGGTGTCCGGGGCGCAGAGGCGGGCCAGGGTGTCGATGTGGCCGTCGGTGTCATCGCCGCTCAGTTGGCCGTGTTCGAGCCAGAGGAAGCGGGTCGCCCCGAGGGTCTCGGCGAGCACGGCCTCGATCGCGGCGCGGTCGCGGCCTGGGTTGCGCCGGGCATCCACCAGGGTCCGGGTCATCGCGAGCAGGGTACCGCGGCCGTCGCTCTCGATCGCGCCGCCCTCGAGGACCAGGTCGACCGGTCGGCGCGGCGCGGCGCCGAAGACGCCGACCCCGTGCAGCGTCGCGGTGATGCGGTCGTCGCGCTCGGCCGGGTACTTGCCGCCCCAACCGTTGAAGCGGAAGTCGACGACCTCGGCGGCGCCGTCGGCCAGCACCGTAATCGGCCCGTGGTCGCGCGCCCAGGTGTCGTCGCTCGGGGCGAGCACCAGGCGGCGCCGCGACGACGCGACGCCCGCCGACGCGAGTCGCGCCGCGACGGCCTCGCGATGGGCGGGGTCCTGGCAGACGATGAGCACCGGCTCGAAGCGGGCGATCGCCGCGGCCAGCGCGTCGTAGAGGGCCTCGATGACGGGCAGCCGCGCGGCCCAGTCGGTCCCGGCGTGGGGCCAGGTCAGCATGACGGCGGCTTGCGGCTCCCATTCGGCGGGCAGACGGGTCATCGCGGGTCCTTCGGCGGGCGGTAAAGACGTTGGCGGCCAAGATGCTACAGGCAGCGCGCGGCCGGGCCAAGAGGGGCGCCGGACGGTGCCGCGGGGCCGGTGGCGCCCTCGCGGGCCGCATGGTTTAATGGCGCATGTTTCGCCCCCTCCCGCTCTTCATCGGTCTGCGCTATACCCGCGCGAAGCGCCGCAACCACTTCATCTCTTTCATCTCGGCGATCTCGATGCTCGGCATCACGCTCGGCATCGTCGCGCTGATCGTCGTGCTGTCGGTGATGAACGGCTTCCATACCGAGATCCGCGAGCGGATCCTCAGCATGGCCTCGCACGCGACCCTGAGCGGCCCGGACGGGGCCCTGGCCGATTGGCCGGAGCTGCTGGAGCGGGTGCGCCAACACGAGCACGTCGTCGGCGCCGCGCCCTTCGTCGAGATCCAGGCGATGCTGGCCCACGGCGGCAACGTCAACGGCGCCGTGCTGCGCGGCATCGTGCCGAACGACGAGGATCAGGTCGCCGACCTGCGCCGCGACATGATCGCCGGTTCGGTCGATGACCTCACCGACGGCTCGTTCAACATCATCCTCGGCCAGGAGCTGGCGATGGTGCTGGGCGTCGGCCCCGGGGACAAGGTGACCGTCGTCACGCCCCAGCTCAGCGCCTCGCCGGTCGGCGTGATGCCGCGACTGAAGGCCTTCACCGTGACCGGGCTGTTCTCGGTCGGGATGGGCGACTTCGACAACGGCGCGGCCTTCATCAGCCTCGAGGACGGGGCCAAGCTGCTGCGCCTCGGCGAGGCGGTGACCGGCATCCGCCTCAAGCTCGACGACATGTTCCGCGCCCCGGAGCTCTCGCGCCAGATCGCGCTCGACCTCGGCGGCCTCTACCGGGTCTCGGACTGGACCCAGTCCTACCGCAACTTCTTCCAGGCCCTGCACATCGAGAAGCGGATGATGACGATCATCCTGTTCCTGATCGTCGCGGTGGCGGCCTTCAACATCGTCTCGACGCTCGTGATGGTGGTCACCGACAAGCGCGCCGACATCGCCGTGCTGCGCACGCTCGGGGCCTCGCCGCGGCGGATCATGGCGATCTTCATGGTCCAGGGCACGACGATCGGGCTGGTCGGCACCCTCCTCGGGGCCGTCGGCGGCGTGGCGCTCGCGCTCAACGTCGAGGCGATCGTCTCCTCGATCGAGCGGCTGTTCAACGTCCACTTCCTCGACCCGAGCATCTACTACATCAGCACGCTGCCATCCGATCCGCGCCTCGCCGACATCCTCTTCATCTGCGGCGGGGCCTTCCTGATGTCGGTGCTCGCGACCCTGTACCCGGCCTGGCGGGCGGCGCGCACCGATCCGGCCGAGGCGCTGCGCTATGAATGACGGGGCGAATGGTGCGGCGCCGGTCCTCGAGACCCACGGCCTGAGCAAGACCTTCCGCCAGGGGCCGCTGGAGGTGGAGGTGTTGCGCGGCGTCGATCTGTGCGTGCGCGCCGGCGAGCGGATCGCGATCGTCGGCGCCTCGGGCTCGGGCAAAACGACGCTGCTGCACTGCCTCGGCGGCCTGGAACGGCCGACCAGCGGCCAACTGCTCTGGGGTGGCCAGGACGTCACGACCCTGACCGAGGCCGAGCGCGACGTGCAGCGCAACCGCCACCTGGGCTTCGTCTATCAGTTCCACCACCTGCTCGCCGAGTTCTCGGCGCTCGAGAACGTCGCGATGCCGCTGCTGATCGGCGGGGCGGCCCCCGCGGAGGCCAAGGAGCGGGCCACCGCGATGCTCGAGCGGGTCGGGCTCGGCCATCGGCTCGCCCACAAGCCGGCCGAGCTCTCCGGCGGCGAGCGTCAGCGCGCGGCGATCGCCCGCGCCCTCGTCACCGAGCCAGGCTGCGTGCTGGCCGACGAGCCGACCGGCAACCTCGACCGCCATACGGCCGGGCGGGTCTACGAACTCCTCCTCGAGCTCCATGCCGAACGGGGCACGAGCTTCATCATCGTCACCCACGATCCGCAGCTCGCCGGGCGCCTCGATCAGGTCCTGCGACTCGACGACGGGCGCCTGACCCCGGCCGTCGAGAGCGCCTGAAGGCGCCGTCGGCGCTCGGCGATCTCGCGCCGCAGGCGCCTGCGCCAGAGCCCCTGCACCACGAAGTAGCCGAGCGTCGAGCAGACGATCGCGCAGAGCAGGTTACCGAGCAGCAGCGGGGCCAGGATGCCGAGCCAGTTGTCGTAGTCCAGCCAGAATTCGGTGCGAAATTCGATCGGCGGGTGGCCCAGAAACAGGGCGCCGATCCGGTAGCAGACGTAGTAGATCGCGGGCATCGTCAGCGGGTTGGTGATCGAGACCACGACCAGCGTGATGGGCAGGTTGACGCGCGCCCGGATCGCGACCGCGGCGGCGACGAAGATCTGGCCGAGCGGCGGGAAGAACATGCAGAAGCCGCCGACGGCGACCCCCCCAGCGACCGAACGACGATTGAGGTGCCAGAGACGCGGGTCGTGCAGGAGTTCGCCGAAGAACCCGATCTGACGGCTCTCGCGGAGCTTGCGCGGTGAGGGGAGGTTGCGCCTGAGCCAGCTTTTCACGCCCATGCTCCGTCGATGAAGCCACTGTGGGACCCGGGACAGGCGGTCGACGAGCGAGCGCCAGCCTGGTATATGGGGATTGGATGCCGCCGACGGATGGACCTGTCGCTTGGAAACACCTCGTGCAACGCGCCCGGCTCGGGCAATCCCCGGTGCACTCGCCTTCGCCGCGGGCGTGCTCCTATTCTACGGCCAAACGACGCCGGCGCCCCTCGCGCTGGTCGCCCCGCTCGCGCTCCTCGCGGCGTTCTCGACCTGGCGCTGGCCGCCGGGGCGACCCCTGGCCCTCCTCCCGCTCGGTCTCCTCTACGCCCATGTGCAGGCCTGCGACCCGCTCTGCCGGCCGTTTCCCGATGAGGCGAGCCGAGCCGATCTCGTCGTCGTGGGGACGATCGTCTCGCTGCCGAGCAATACCGGCCTCGCCCGCCGGTTCGAGTTCCGCGTCGACGAGGCCCACCGCGACGCGGCCCCCTTCCCCTTCGCGGGGCGGATACGCCTGTCCTGGTACCGCGACGCGCCGCCGTTGCACGTCGGCGAGCGCTGGCGGCTCGTGGTCCGGCTCATCCCGCCGCACGGCTTCGCCAATCCGGGCGGCTTCGATTACGAGCGCTGGCTCTTCACGCAGGGGATCAAGGCGACCGGCTATGTCCGCGACGACCCGAGCAACGAGCGCCTGGCACCGGGCGGCGCGGCCTTCGCGCTGGCCCGCGCCCGCGAGCGGCTGCGCGATCACCTCGCCGCGCGCCTCCCCGACCCTGTCGTCCAGGGCCTGGTCCAGGCCCTCGTGCTCGGCGAGCGCGGGGCGCTCGGCCCGCCGCAGTGGGAGGTCCTGACCCGCACCGGGACCAACCACCTGATCGCGATCTCGGGCCTGCACGTCGGCCTGGTCGCCGGCGCCCTCTTCGTCGCCGGCCGCTGGCTCTGGTCGCGCAGCGCCCGGCTGTCCCTGGCGCTCGCCGCCCCGCGGGCCGCCGCCGGCGCGGCCTTGGCCGGGGCGCTCGGCTACAGCCTCCTGGCCGGCCTGGCCGTGCCGACCCAGCGCGCCCTGGTCATGCTCGCGGTGGTCCTCGCGGCCCTCGTCTGGGGCCGCACGCTGCGCCCGTTCGCCGCGCTGGCGCTGGCCCTGGCCGCGGTGCTGCTGATCGATCCGCGGGCGGTCCTCGCCTATGGCCTGTGGCTGTCGTTCGGCGCCGTCGCGGTGCTGCTCTTCGCCCTCGGTCAGCGCCCCGCGGCGCCGGGTCTCTGGACGCGCTGGGGCCGCGCCCAGTGGGCCGTCGCCCTGGGGCTGGCGCCGCTGCTGTTCCTGTTCTTCGGCCGCGCCTCGCTCGTCGCACCGGCCGTCAACCTGATCGCGGTGCCGCTCCTCGGCCTCGTGCTGCCGGCGCTCCTCGTCGCGACCCTGGCGAGCCTGATCCCGGGCCTCGAGCTGCCGCTGGTCCTCATCGGTGAGTTCCTCGCCTGGTGTTACGGCCTGCTCGAGCGGCTCGCCGGACACCCTTGGGCGAGCGCGACGCTCGCGGCGCGGCCGGCCTGGGTGTGGGCCGCCACCGCGGCCGGGGTCGCGCTCTGGCTCGCGCCGCGCGGCCTGCCGGGGCGCTGGCTCGCGCCCGTCTGGCTGCTGCCGCTCGCGCTGGTGCCACCGCCGACCCCGCCGCCTGGGACGGCCTGGGTGACCCTACTCGACGTCGGCCAGGGGCTCGGCGTCGTCGTGCGCACCGCCCGGCACGCGCTCGTCTACGACACGGGCCCGGCCTTCCCGAGCGGCCTCGATGCCGGCAGCGCCGCGGTGCTGCCCTTCCTGCGCCAGGCGGGCGTCACGCACATCGATACGCTGATCCTGAGCCATGCCGACAACGACCATGCCGGCGGGCTGGGCGCCTTGGTCGAGTCCCTGCCGATCGGGCGGGTCCTGAGCGGCGAGCCGCAGGAGCTCCAGGGCGTCGCGGCCGCGCCGTGCCGGACCGGCGAGCAGTGGCGCTGGGACGGCGTCGCCTTCACCCTCTTGCACCCGGACGGCCCCGGCCCGCGCGGCAACGATGCCTCGTGCGTGCTGCGCATCCGTGTCGGGGAGACCGGCCTGCTGCTGACCGGCGACATCGGCGCCCGGGTCGAGACGCGGCTCGTCGAGCGGCTCGGAGAGGCGCTGCGCAGCGACATCCTGGTCGCCGGCCACCACGGCAGCGCAACCTCCTCGAGCGCCCCCTTCCTCGCCGCCGTCGCGCCGCGCTGGGTCCTCTACACGAGCGGCTTCGCCAACCGCTGGGGCTTCCCGGCCGCGGCGGTGCGCACGCGGGTCGCGGCCACGGGGGCCACCGAGCTCGACACCGGCCGCACCGGGGCGATCGATTTTCGCCTCGAGCCGGCGGGGCTCGTCGGGCCGCGCCTGCAGCGCCGGGACGCCGCCCGACTCTGGACCCACAGACCGACGCCGCTCGCCGACCTCGACCGTGAAAACTCGTTGGCGCCCAGGTAGACTCCGGCGACGCCCCCTGAGCCGCCGGAGCCCGATCCCATGACCGACCTGCTGAGCGACTACGGCCTGTTCCTCGCGAAGACGCTGACGCTGGTCGCGGCCATCGCGCTGCCGCTGCTGATGCTCCTGCGCTCGCGCGAGGAGCCCCCCGGCGGCGAGCGCCTGGAGATCATCGATCTCGGGGAGCGCTACCGGGAGATGGGCGAGGCGCTGAAGGCCGCCTCGCAACCGCGCAAGGGTCGGCAGCGGCTGCGACGCAAGGAACGGCGCCGGGCGCGCGCCGCCGAGCGCGACCGGCCGCGGCTCTTCGTCCTCGACTTCCACGGCGATCTGAAGGCGACCGACGTGGCCTCGCTGCGCGAGGCGGTCACCGCGGTGCTGCTCGATGCCGGCCCGGAAGACGAGGTGCTGGTGCGCCTGGAGAACGCCGGCGGGGTCGTCAGCGAGCACGGGCTCGCGGCCTCGCAGCTGGTGCGCCTGCGCGAGCGCGGCATCCCGCTGACGATCGCCGTCGACAAGGTCGCCGCGAGCGGCGGCTACCTGATGGCCTGCGTCGCCGACCGGCTCCTCGCCGCACCCTTCGCCGTCGTCGGCTCGATCGGCGCGGTCGCCGGGTTGCCGAACTTCCGCCGCCTGCTCGAGCGCCACGGCGTCGACTTCGAGCTGCACACGGCCGGCGCCTACAAGCGCACGCTGACCCTGTTCGGCGAGAACACCGAGCAAGGGCGCGAGAAGGTGCGCGAGCAGCTCGAGACGATCCACCGGCTATTCAAAGACTTCATCGCCGAGTTCCGCCCCGCCGTCGACCTGCAGCGGGTCGCGACCGGCGAGTACTGGTACGGCCCGCAGGCCCTGGAGCTCGGCCTCGTCGACCGGATCCAGACCAGCGACGACTACCTGCTCGCGGCCCGCGAGCGCGCCCGCATCTATCAGGTCAAGTACACGAAGAAAAAGAAACCGATGGAGCGGCTCCTGGCCTCGATGCAGGGCCGCCTCCAGGGCCTGATCGGCCCTTGAGGGAACCGGGCCGAGGTCAGACCGCGCCGCGCTCGCGGGCGATCGCGCGATGGCCGATGTCGCGGCGGTAGTAGGCGTCCCGCCAGTGGATCCGCTCGACGGCGGCGTAGGCGCGGGCCTGGGCGGCGGCGACCGTCTCGCCGAGGGCGCTGACGCAGAGGACGCGCCCGCCATTGGTCACGAGTCGATCGCCGGCCAGCCGGGTGCCGGCGTGGAAGACCTTGCAGTCGGGATCGGCGATCGCCTCGAGCCCGGCGATCGGGCAGCCGCGCTCGTAGGTATCCGGGTAGCCGCCGGCGGCCATGACGACGCCGAGGGCCGGGCGCGGGTCCCAGTCGGCCGTGACCCGATCGAGCTGCCCGTCGAGGGCCGCGAGGCACAGCGCGACCAGGTCCGAGCGCAGCCGTAGCAGGATCGGCTGGGTCTCGGGGTCGCCGAAGCGGCAGTTGTACTCCAGGACGTTCGGCGTCCCGTCGGGGGCGATCATCAGACCGGCGTAGAGGAAGCCGACGTAGGGCGTGCCCTCGGCGGCCAGGCCGGCGACGGTCGGCTCGATGACCTCGCGCAGGATCCGGGCGTGGAGCTCGGGGGTCACCACCGGGGCCGGCGAATAGGCGCCCATCCCGCCCGTGTTCGGGCCCCGGTCACCATCGTCGCGCGCCTTGTGGTCCTGCGAGGTGGCCATCGCCAGGCAGTGGTGGCCGTCGACCATCGCGATGAAGCTCGCCTCCTCGCCGCGGAGGTACTCCTCGATGACGACCCGCGCCCCGGCGGTGCCGAAGCGCTCGCCCTCCAGGATGTCGCGCACCGCCTGCTCGGCGCTCGCCAGGTCGTCGGCCAGGATCACGCCCTTGCCGGCGGCGAGCCCGTCGGCCTTGACGACGATCGGCGCGCCGACCTGGCGCAGGTAGTCGAGGGCCGGGCCGACGGCGTCGAACGCGCCATAGGCCCCGGTCGGGATCCGATGGCGGGCGAGGAAGGCCTTCGTGAAGGCCTTCGAGCCCTCCAGGCGGGCGGCGGCGCGGCTCGGCCCGAAGCAGCGCAGGCCGGCCGCCGTGAAGGCGTCGACGACGCCGGCGACGAGCGGCGCCTCAGGGCCGACGATGGTCAGCTCGATGCCGGTCTCGCTGGCGAAGGCGACCAGGCGGTCGATCTCCTCGGCCCCGATCGGGACGTTCTCGACGCGCGGCTCGTTCGCAGTGCCGCCGTTGCCGGGGGCGACATAGACGCGCTCGGCGAGCGGCGACTGGGCGGCCTTCCAGGCCAGGGCGTGCTCGCGGCCACCGCCGCCGATGATCAGGATCTTCATGGCTCTCCTTCTGGACGCGCGCCGCTCAGGCGGGCGTCGACTCGTCTGGATCGGTCCGGCCGAGCGACGCGAGGCCGCCGAAGGACAGGATCCCCCGGCGGCTCGCCTCGATGAAGCGCACGATCTCGCGGGTCTCGGGCGCGGGGTGGGCCGCCTCGACGGCGACAAGGGCCTCGGCGAGGCGCAGGCCGCCGCGGTAGATGGTGCGATAGACGGCCTTGATGGTCTGGCGCTGCGCGGGGCTGAAGCCGTTGCGTCGCAGGCCGATGACGTTCAGGCCGACGACCCGGGCGCGGTGCCCGTCGGCGATGACGAACGGCGGCACGTCCTGCGGCACGCCGGAGACGCCGCCCACCAGGGCGTAGGCGCCGATACGGCAGAACTGGTGCACGGCGACCTGGCCGGACAGGAAGACGTGGTGCTCGAGCTCGACGTGCCCCGCCAGGGTCGCGGCGTTGGCGAAGATGTTGTGGTCGCCGACGCGGCAGTCGTGGCCGACGTGGGCCTGGGCCATCAGGTAGTTGTGGCTACCGATGCGAGTGCCGACCGGGTCCTTGACCCCGGCGCTGACGGTGACGCCCTCGCGGAATCGGTTGTGGTCGCCGATCACGAGCGGCCGGGCCCGCTCGGGCGTGAAGGTCAGGTCCTGGGGCTCGCCGCCGAGGACCGCGCCGTGGTCGATGCGGTTGCCGCACCCGAGCCGCGTCTGGCCACCGATGCGCACGCAACTGGCAATCACGCAGCCCTCGCCAACGACGGCGCCCCGCTCGATGATCGAGTAGGGTCCGACCTCGACGGACGGGTGGACCTCGGCGCCGTCCTCGACGATGGCCGTGGGGTGGATCGACATCGGGGACGGCGCGCCGCCTCAGTGGCGGAAGTGGCGCATCCCGGTGAAGACCATCGCCAGGCCGTGCTCGTCGGCGGCGGCGATGACCTCCTCGTCGCGCAGCGAGCCGCCCGGCTGGATGACGGCCCGGATGCCGGCGGCGGCCGCCTGGTCGAGGCCGTCGCGGAACGGGAAGAAGGCGTCGGAGGCCATCACGGCGCCGGCTACCGCGAGGCCGGCCTGCTCGGCCTTGATCGCGGCGATCCGCGCCGAATTGACGCGGCTCATCTGCCCGGCACCGACGCCGACCGTCTGCCCGTCGCGGCCGTAGACGATGGCGTTGGACTTGACGAACTTCGCGACCCGCCAGGTGAACAGCAGGTCCGTCATCTCCTGCTCGCTCGGCGCGCGGCGCGTGACGACGCGCAGCGAGTCGGTCAGGCGCAGGTCGGCATCCTGGACCAGCAGGCCGCCGTTGACGCGCTTGAAGTCGAAGCGCTGCGCCGCCTCCTGGTCCCAGGCGCCGGTCGCGAGCAGGCGCACGTTCTTCTTCGCGGCGACGACGACGACGGCCTCCGGCGTGACCTCGGGGGCGATGATGACCTCGACGAACTGCCGCTCGACGATGGCCCGAGCCGTGGCCTCGTCGAGCGGGCCGTTGACGGCGATGATGCCGCCGAACGCGGACTCCGGATCGGTCGCGAAGGCGCGGTCGTAGGCCGTCGCGAGGTCGGCGCCGAGCGCGACGCCGCAGGGGTTGGCGTGCTTGACGATGACGCAGGCCGGCCCCTCGGCGAACTGCTTGACGCACTCCAACGCCGCGTCGGCATCGGCGATGTTGTTGTAGGACAGCGCCTTGCCCTGGAGCTGGTGGGCGGTCGCGATGCTCGCCTCGCTCGGCGCGTGCTCGACGTAGAAGGCCGCCTGCTGGTGGGGGTTCTCGCCGTAGCGCATCGCCTGTTTGCGCACGAACTGCTGGCTCCAGGTGCGCGGCAGCGGCGTGCCCTCCTCGAGCTGGCGGCCCAGGTAGTTGGCGATGGCCCCGTCATAACGGGCCGTGTGCTCGAAGGCCTTGACCGCCAGGTCGAAGCGCGTCGCGTCGCTCAGGGTACCACCCCGTTCGGTGAGCTCGGCGAGGAGGCGCGGATAGTCGGCGCTGTCGACGACGACGCCGACGGCGGCATGGTTCTTGGCCGCGGCGCGCAGCAGGGTCGGCCCGCCGATGTCGATGTTCTCGATCGCCGTCGCCAGGTCGCAGGCCGGGTCGGCGACCGTCTGCTCGAACGGATAGAGGTTGACGACGACCAGGTCGATCGGGCGGATCCCGTTCTCGCGCATCACGCCGTCGTCGACGCCGCGCCGCCCCAGGATCCCGCCGTGCAGGCGCGGGTGCAGGGTCTTGATCCGCCCACCCATCATCTCGGGGAAGCCCGTGTAGTCGGAGACCTCGATCACCGGGATGTCGTGGTCGGTCAGGAGCCGGGCCGTGCCGCCAGTCGAGAGGATCTCGACGCCGCGGGCGACGAGCCCGCGGGCCAGCTCGAGCAGGCCGGTCTTGTCGGAGACACTGATCAGGGCACGGCGTATCGGATGCATCTCAAGGCCTATTCGTTGCAATTGAGGTTGTCTCGGCGCCGACCCGTCTCGTCGCGACCCGGCGATCTGTCGTCAACGGTCGCTGGGCAGGCCGTAGTCGGCGATCTTCTTGCGCAGCGTGCTGCGGCTGATGCCCAGGAGTTGGGCCGCCCGCGTCTGGTTGCCGCCGGTGTGGTCGAGCAGGGTCTGGAGCATCGGGCGCTCGACCTCCTCGATGACCAGCCGGTAGAGATCGTTGACCGGGTGCCCGTCCATCTTGTCCAGATAGCACTGCAGGGCATCGCGCACGCAGTCGCTCAGCGGTGCGCGGCGCTCCGAGGTCGAGACCCGAAGCTCGTCCCATCCGTCTCCGTGGGAGCTGATGATGGCGCCTGTCTTCATAGCGGTTGCTTCCCCTCCGAGCCGGGTCCCGAGAAAAAGGCTTCGACGAGGGCCAGCTGTCGTTCTGGTGACTGGGCCCCATTGATCTGAGTCAGGAACGACGCCGGGGCGGCGCGCGCGCGGCCATACCAGGCGAGGTGCTTGCGGGCGATGCGCACCCCGGCCTCGCTGCCATAGAGGCCATAGAGGGCATCCAAGTGGGTCGCGAGGATCTCCCGCACCCGGGCTTGGGTTGGCTCTTGGGGGCGCACGCCATCGGCTAGGTAGTGGGCGATCTGACCGCAAATCCAGGGTCGGCCCTGTGCCGCGCGTCCAATCATAATAGCATCGGCCTCCGTATAGTCCAGCACCTGGCGGGCCTTCTCCGGGGAGTCGATGTCGCCGTTGGCGATCAGCGGCAGCGCGACCTGTTCGCGGACCTGACGCAGCGTCTCGTGCTCGGCCGGCTCGCGGTAGCCGCAGGCGCGGGTGCGCCCGTGGATCGTCAGGGCGGCGATGCCGCAATCCTCGGCGATGCGGGCGATGGCCACCGCGTTGCGCTCGGCCGGCGACCAGCCGGTGCGGATCTTGAGCGTCACGGGCGCCGGCGCCGCGGCCGCGACGACGGCCGCGAGAATCCGCCCCACCCGGACCTGGTCGCGCAACAGTGCCGCGCCGGCCTGGGTCCGACAGACCTTCTTCACCGGACAGCCCATGTTGATGTCGATGATGTCGGCACCGAGGGCCAGATGGCGGCGCGCCGCCTCGGCCAGTTGACGCGGGTCGCTGCCGAGGATCTGCACCGCGATCGGCCCGGGTTCGTCGGCGAAGTCCAGGCGTCGCCGGCTCTTCGGCGTGTCCCACAGGGCGCTGTTGGCGGCGACCATCTCCGCGACCGCCAGCCCCGCACCGAGGCGCCGGCAGAGTTGCCGGAACGGCCGATCGGCGACCCCGGCCATCGGGGCCAGGATGACAGCGTTCGCCAGGGTGACAGGGCCGATCTGCATGGACGGTTCCGCGATGGGCGCCGAGCGCCGGGGCGACAGGATACGCGAGGTCGGCGACGGCCGTGATCGCCAGGTCCCGCCGCGCCGGGCGCGGCGAGAGGATCAAGCGATTTGACGCCGCTAAGGCGATTGCCGGAAGCAAGCCTACCGGATGACGCCGGACTTTCGTTTGTCTTCAAGGAGCGAGCGCAGGAGCCTAGCCCAGCGATGTGAGTGCGCTCGCGACACCGAAGGCGGGCGAAGAGACAAGCCAGACGGTAGGTTTGTCGACAGAAATCGCCTAAGCCCCGGATTGGCGCCCCTCGAGGCGCCGCCCGGTGAGCAGCGCCCAGTCCTCGCGCCGCTGCGGCAGGGCGAGCGCGAAGCCCGCGGCGTAGGCCGCGGCGACGGCCTCGACCTGCTCGGCGAGGATGCCGGAGAGGGCCAGCGCGCCGCCCGGGCGCAGGCACTCGGCGAAACGTCCCGCGAGCGCGATGAGGGGCGCGGCGAGGATGTTGGCGACCAGGCGATCGGCGACGACGTCCGGCGCCTGATCGGGGTGGCAGACGAGGACCCGCTCGGCGACCCCGTTGGCCGCGGCGTTCGCCGAGGTGGCCTCCAGCGCCTGCGGGTCATGGTCGACGGCGATGACGCGCGCCGCCCCGAGGCGCGCGGCGGCGATCGCCAGGATCCCCGACCCGCAGCCGTAGTCGATGAGGGTCTCGCCGGCCAAGGCGCAGCCATCGAGCCAGGTCAGGCACAGGGCCGTCGTCGGGTGGTGGCCGGTGCCGAAGGCGAGGCCCGGATCGAGGGCGACGACGACGGCCTCGGGGTCGTCGGGGCGCTGGCCGTGCGGGCAGACCCAGAGTCGGCGGCCGAAGCGGGTCGGGCGGAAGGTATCGAGCCAGACACGCTCCCAGACCTGGTCGGCAAGGCGGGCGACGACGGGGGCATTGGCGACCAGGCGGCGCAGCGCCGCCTCGAGCTCGCGGACCTGGGCCTCGCCCTCGGCGTCGTCGGCGAAGAGCCCGGTCACCTCGACGGCGCGCCACAGCGGGGTCGCCCCCGGCGGCGGTTCGAGCTGGGGCTCGTCGGCGGCGTCGGCGAAGGTGACCGCAGCGGCGCCGGCCGCCTCCATCGCGGCCTCGACGGCCTCGACCTCGGCGCGGCGCACCGCGACCCGAATCTGGAGCCAAGACATCGGCGGGCAGCCCGCGGACCTACATCCCGAGCTTCTTTTCCAGATAATGGATGTTGGCCCCACCGGCCCGGAAGGCGACGTCTTTCATGATCTGGCGCTGCAACGGGATGTTCGTCGAGATACCCTCGATGACGGTCTCGCGCAGCGCGTTGCACATGCGCGCCAGCGCCGAGTCGCGGTCCTCGCCGTGGGCGATGAGCTTGCCGATCATCGAGTCGTAGTACGGCGGTACGACATAACCGCTGTAGATGTGGGTGTCGAGGCGGATGCCGGGTCCGCCGGGGCCGTGGAACTCCTCGATCCGCCCGGGGCTCGGCCGGAAGGTCTCGGAGTCCTCGGCGTTGATCCGGCACTCGATCGCATGGCCGCGGATCTCGATGTCCTCCTGCCGATAGCGCAGCGGCTCGTCGGCGGCGATGCGGATCTGCTCGCGGACGATGTCGACGCCCGTGATCATCTCGGTGACCGGGTGCTCGACCTGCACGCGCGTGTTCATCTCGATGAAGTAGAACTCGCCATTCTCGTAGAGGAACTCGAAGGTGCCGGCGCCGCGGTAGCCGATCGTGCGGCAGGCCTCGGCGCAGCGCTCGCCGATCCGCCGGCGCTGCTCCTCGGTGATGCCGGGGGCCGGGGCCTCCTCGACGACCTTCTGATGGCGGCGCTGCATCGAGCAGTCGCGCTCGCCCAGATGGATCGCATTGCCGTGCTGATCGGCGAGGACCTGGAACTCGATGTGACGCGGGTTCTCCAGGTACTTCTCCATGTAGACGGTCTCGTTGCCGAAGGCCGCCGCGGCCTCGGCGCGGGTCAGCGCGATGGAGTTGAGCAGCGTCGCCTCGGAGTGCACGACGCGCATGCCGCGCCCGCCCCCGCCGCCGGCCGCCTTGATGATGACCGGATAGCCGATCTGGCGGGCGATCTCCATCGTGCGCCGCTTGTCCTCGTCGAGCGGGCCGTCGGAGCCCGGCACGCAGGGCACGCCGGCGGCGCGCATGGCGTTGATCGCCGAGACCTTGTCCCCCATCAGGCGGATCGTCTCGGGGCGCGGGCCGATGAAGATGAAGCCGCTGCGCTCGACGCGCTCGGCGAAGTCGGCGTTCTCCGACAGGAAGCCGTAGCCGGGGTGGATCGCGACCGTATCCGTGACCTCGGCGGCGCTGATGATCGCCGGGATCTGCAGATAGCTGTCGCGCGAGGGCGCCGGGCCGATGCAGACCGATTCGTCGGCGAGCAGCACGTGCTTGAGGTCGCGGTCGGCCTCGGAGTGCACCGCCACCGTCTTGATGCCGAGCTCGCGGCAGGCACGCAGGATCCGCAGGGCGATCTCCCCACGGTTCGCGATCAATACCTTTTCAATCATAGTCGTCTAGGTTCGGTGAAGGACGGCGGAAGGGGGCGGTGCAGACACCTCGTCGCCCGTCGGGTGACGTCACTCGATGACGAAGAGGATCTGGTTGTACTCGACCGGCTGACCGTTCTCGACCAGGATGCGCCGGATGGTGCCGGTCTTCTCCGACTCGATCTGGTTGAGGATCTTCATCGCCTCGATGATGCAGAGGGTGTCGCCGACCTTGACCCGATCGCCTTCATCGACGAAGGGCGGGCTGCCCGGGGAGGGCGAGCGGTAGAAGGTACCGACCATCGGCGAGCGCACCAGGTTGTCCTCGGGCTCCTCGTCGGACTTGGCCGGGGCGGGTGCCGAGGTGGCCGCCGGGGCCGAGCTCGCCGGCGCGGCGCCCGCCTGCGGGGCGAGGGCCTGGGGCATCAGGTAGGGCACCGCGTTGCCGCCGTGACGGCTGATGCGGACCGACTCCTCGCCCTCGTGGATCTCGATCTCGGCGACGTCGGATTGCTCGATGAGCTCGATGAGCTTCTTGACCTTGCGGATATCCATGATCTGTTCAGTTCTCTGGCGTGGCGTCCGGATCGAGCCGCGCCAGGGCGGCGCGCAGGGCCAGGTCGTAACCTTGGGCACCGAGACCGGTGATGACGCCGGTGGCGATGTCGGAAAAGTAGGAATGGGCGCGGAACGGCTCCCGCGCGTGCACGTTCGAGAGGTGGACCTCGATGAACGGGATGGCGACGGCCAGGAGGGCGTCGCGCAACGCGATGCTCGTGTGGGTGAAGGCGGCCGGATTGAAGAGGATGAACCCGACCCCGTCGCGCCCCGCCGCATGGACGGCCTCGATCAGCTCGGACTCGGCGTTGCTTTGCAGGAAGCGCAGCCGGTGGCCAGCCGCGCCGGCGGCCCGCTCCAGCCCCGCCTGGATATCCGCCAGCCCGACCCGTCCATAGTGACCCGGTTCACGGGTACCCAGGAGGTTCAGGTTCGGACCATTGAGGACCAGGATCAACGCCATGGCGTAGTATCGGGCTGCTTCGAGTCGTTGGAGTGGACGGCCCTGGCTCACCCTGCCTGGAAACCGCGACGGACCAGGGCGAATTGTCCCGATTCGTCGCGATCCTGTCCAGTTGTCCCGGTTTTCGCCGCCCCTGGGGCGCAGCGTGTTCACCCGGCCGAGCGGCGAGCCCCAGCGGCATCGCCGGCCGGCAGGCGCCCGAGCTGCTCGTCGAGTTCCTCCACCGCGAGGGGACCGAGGCGCGCGAAGACGCGCCGCCCATCGCGGTCGAAGAGGACCAGGAAGGGCAGCCCCTCGAGGTGGTTACCGAGGCGCCGCGCGAGGACGATCGCGTCGGGATCGCCGAGCACGACCGGATAGTCGAGCGGGCGCTCGGCGAGGAAGCGCTCGAGGTCGGCGCGTCGGTCGATCGCGATGCCGACGACCCGCAGCGGCGCGTCCCGATGACGCCGCCGGGCCTCGGCGATGACCCCGAGCTGTTCGCGGCAGACCGGGCACCAGGTCGCCCAGAAGTGCAGGATGACCGGCTCGCCGACCCAGTCGGCGCTCGCCAGCGGGCGGCCGGTGACATCGGTCCATTGCAGCGGCGGCAGGCCATCGAGGAGGCCGCCGGCAGCGACCCGGTCGGCCCGTGGCGGCCCCTCCTCGCCGAGCCAGCGCTCGCCGAGGACCGCGATGGCGATGCTGAGGACGCCGGCGAGCAGCGTCACCAGCACCGTCTTGACGGCATTCACGGCGTCACCTGGCGCAGGTGAGCGACGAATTCCGGCGCGGACTTGAAGCCGACGATCCGGTAGCCGCGCAGTTCGCGGCCCGTGCCGTCCCAGAAGATGATCGCCGGCGGGCCGGGCAGGCCGATGAGGCCCTGCAGGAGGGCGCGGTCGTCGGCATCGTTGGCGGTCACATCGGCGCGCAGCAGGACGAAGGGCCGCAGCGCCTCGACGACGGCCGGGTCGGCGAAGGTGTGGCGATCGAGCTCCTTGCAGGTCACGCACCAGTCGGCATAGAAGTCGAGCATCACGGGCCGCCCGGCGGCGCGCGCCGCCGCGAGCTCGCGCTCCAGGTCGGCGACCGTCTTGATCGGCCGGAAGGCCGCCTCGGCGGCCTCGACACCGTCGCCGAAGGTCAGGCCGCGCAGCGGCTGGAGGGTGTCCTTGCTACCGGCGGCGGCACCGACCAGCATCAGGGTGCCGTAGACGAGCAGCGCCAACCCGAGCCCCTTGAAGAGCCGCGTCCAGCCGCTCGCCCCGGCCGCGACCGGCTGGAGGGCACCCATGTAGACGGCCGAACAGACGAGCAGCAGGCCCCAGAGCGCCATGGTCACGGCGACCGGCAGGACCCGCTCGAGCAACCAGATCGCGACCGCAAGCAACAGCACGCCGAAGACCGCCTTGACCGCCTCCATCCAGGCACCCGCGCGCGGCAGGAGCTTGCCGGCCGTGGTGCCGATCGCGATCAACGGCGCCCCCATCCCGAGGCTCAGCGCGAACAGCGCGAGCCCGCCGAGCGCCGCATCGCCGGTCTGGCCGATGAAGATCAGCGCCCCGGCGAGCGGCGGAGCGACGCAGGGACCCACGATCAGGGCCGAGAGCAGGCCCATGATGGCGACCCCGGTCAGGGTCCCGCCGCGCTGGCGCCGGCTGAGCTCGGCGAGGCGGGTCTGGAGCCCCGAGGGCAGCTGGAGGTCGTAGAGACCGAACATCGACAGGGCCAGCGCGACGAAGAGCAGGGCGAAGGCCGCGAGGATCCAGACGTTCTGGAAGGCGGCCTGGAGGTTGGCGCCGAAGAGCCCGGCGAGTACGCCGGCGACCGTGTAGGTCACGGCCATCGCCAGCACATAGACGAGCGACAGCACGAAGGCCCGGCCGGTCGTGAGGCGCTGGCCCTGACCGGCGATGATCCCCGAGAGGATCGGGATCATCGGAAAGACGCACGGGGTCGCCGCGAGCAGCAGACCGAGACCGAAGAAGAGCGCGAGGATCGCCCAGAGGTTGCCGCCGGCGAGCACGGCGGCGAGCCGATCGGGCTCCGACACGGGCTCGGCGACCGATGTGGCGACGGGGTCGGGCGGCGGCACCTCGGCGACGACGACCCGGGCCGCCCCGGCCGCCCCGGCCGCCTCGGCGACGGGCAGTGCCGGCAGCGCGAGGCGCAGCCGGCGGGTCTGCGGCGGGTAGCAGACGCCCCGCTCGGCGCAGCCCTGGTAGCGGGCGACCAGCGTGACCTCGGTCGGCGCCGCGCGGCTGCGCACGAGCGGGACCTCGAACGCGATCGCCTCGTCGTAGATGGCGACATCGCCGACCTCGCCGTCCGGGCGGACCGTGTCGTGCGCGATCCGCGCCGGCGGCAGCGCGTAGCGGCCGAGGGCGACATCCGGGTGATCCTCCAGCGCGAGGGCCAAGGTGTCGCGGTACAGGTAGGTGCCGTCGGCGATCGCCCAGGTGACGCGCAACCGATCCGGGGCGAGGACGTCCGCCGACAGCCGGTAGGCCTCCTCGACCGGCAACAGCTCGTCGGCGGCGAGCCCAAGCGCACGACTCCCAGTGCGATCGAGGGTTGAGAGCAGACCGGCCAGCGCCGACCGCGGCTCGACCGCCCCGAGCCCCCCCGAATCGGCCGTGCCCCCGCCTGGCGGCAGGGCGACCTCGAGCGTCCGGCGCTCGGGCGGATAGCAGAGGCCGGCGTCGGCGCAGCCTTGGTAGGTGACCGTCAAGGCCAAGGCGTCGCCGGCCTCTGCGGCACGCGCGAGCGGCACCTCGAAGACCAGCGAATCGCGGTAGATCGTGACCTCGCCGAAGTACTCGTCGTGCTTGGTCAGGGCCGCCGGCCAGGCCACCGGGCGCACCTCGATGCCGGGCGTGTCGCTGCCGAAGGCGAACTTGTCGCGGTAGAGGTAGTAGCCGCGGGCGATCTGCCAGCGCAGCGCGACGGCCTCGGGGCCGGCGGGCTCGGCCTCGACGCGGAAGGCCTGCTCGGGGTGCAGGAAGTCTTCGTCCGCGAGTGCCGGGAGCGCCACCAGCAGCGCCAGCGTGACGGCGACCCAGCGCATCAGCATTCGCCCATGGTGCATGCGGCGACCCAATCCAGGTAGGCGGGGAGACCGGCGACGATCGGCGTGGCGATGACCTCCGGGACCTCGTAGGGATGCAGGGCGACGAGGCGCGCGCGCAGGGCCTCGAAGCGCGCCCCGACCGTCTTGATCAGCAGCGCCACCTCGGCGTCGCGCTCGACGCGGCCGCGCCACTGGTAGAGGGACGTGATCCCCGGTAGGACGTTGACGCAGGCGGCGAGGCGCTCCTCGACCAGCGCGCGGGCGATCCGCTCCGCGGTCGCGGGGTCGGGGCACGTGCAGAGGGCCAACAGAGGATCATCGTTCATCGTGTTATCGTGTAGAGACATGGCTTCTTTCTAAGGTCACTTCGCGACTCGCGTTAGGGTACGCGAAACTGCCCGCGATCATTAACCCGGCAAATCCGGGCCAGCCCCGGGTCGGCCTATCCACGTTGAGACCGACATCGTGCTGCAATTACTCATCCTCTTCATCGTCGCGCCGCTCGCCGAGCTCTATGTCCTGATCCAGGTCGGCGGCCTGATCGGCGCCCTGCCGACGATCCTGCTCGCCGTCCTCACCGCGATCATCGGCACCGTCCTCGTGCGCCAACAGGGCTTCGCCGTCCTGCGCCGGATCCAGGAGCAGATGCACCGCGAAGAGGTCCCGGCCCTGGAGATGCTCGACGGCGCCCTACTCCTGATGGCCGGTCTCCTCCTGCTCGTCCCCGGCTTCCTCACCGATGCGGTCGGCTTCGCGCTGCTGGTGCCGGCCCTGCGCCACCGGCTGATCGGGCGCTATGCGCAGGTCTTCCCGGCCCAGCGCCCGCCCCACGCAGGTGGGACCGGCGACGACGGAGCGCGGATCATCGACGCCGACTACCGCCGCGAGCAGGACTGACCCGCAAAAATCCGCCCATGACCGCTTGACAGGCGGCCCGCCGCGTCTATGATTAGCACTCGTGTTAGATGAGTGCTAACAGCCCGCACCGGGCTGGCGGCGCGCAACTGATCAACCGCATGAGGAGATTCGACCAGATGAACATCCGTCCCTTGCACGACCGCGTCGTTGTCCGTCGCATGGAAGAGGAGCGCACGACCGCCGGTGGCATCGTGATCCCGGATACGGCCGCCGAGAAGCCGATCCAGGGCGAGGTCATCGCCGTCGGCAAAGGCAAGGCCCTCGACAACGGCGAGACGCGTCCCCTGGACGTCAAGGTCGGTGATCGGGTGCTGTTCGGCAAGTATTCGGGCACCGAAGTGAAGCTCGACGGCAAGGAGTTCCTCGTCATGCGCGAGGAAGACATCATGGGCGTGGTCGAGGGCTGAGGCCCCGCCGTCCACCGCCGGCTGCCCACCATCATTCAACCACTTCGACATAGGATTCCTTCACGATGACTGCAAAAGAAGTTCGTTTCGGCGACGACGCCCGTGGCCGCATGATTCACGGCGTCAACATCCTCGCCAACGCCGTCAAGGTCACGCTCGGCCCGAAGGGTCGCAACGTGGTCCTGGAGAAGAGTTTCGGCGCCCCGACCGTCACCAAGGACGGCGTCTCCGTGGCCAAGGAGATCGAGCTGTCCGACAAGTTCGAGAACATGGGTGCCCAGATGGTCAAGGAGGTCGCCTCCAAGACCTCCGACGTCGCCGGTGACGGCACCACCACCGCCACCGTGCTGGCCCAGGCCATGGTCCGCGAGGGCCTGAAGGCCGTCGCCGCCGGCATGAACC
>NZ_NRRW01000053.1 GCF_016583835.1 Thiococcus pfennigii
CGCCGCGCTCATGAAAAACGGAATCGTCCGCTGCGTCAACGGGCTGTAAGAATGGCGAAGGCGTGGCCGCGAAAAGATATCTCGCGCAGAGGCGCAAAGGCGCAGAGAAGAAGAGGAGAAGCGCACTGGTGACATCGATCAATGCTCTTTCTTCACTTTGCGCCTCTGCGTCTCTGCGCGAGCCTCTTCTTGCCAGGTAGCAACAGCGTGCGACATCATGTCGAGGCCGCACCCCGTTTCCGACTCGTTCCCGACGGCCGCCCCACTTCCCTACCCCTCCAAGCCCCACCCTTCGTCAGCGCGCGGCCGGGGCGCCGGCGCAGCCGCTCCAGCGGCTCGGGAACAGGCTTGCGAGCGTGCCGGAGCGGTGCCAGATGGCCAGCCCCAGTGGGAAGCCGCGATAGGTGACGATGACCTGGCCGGGGGCCGCCTCGGCGACCTGTTGGGCAGAAGGCACCAGGTCCTCGCGGGCCAGATAGGCATCGCGCTGCGTCGCCGTCAGTTCCAGGCGGTGCCGAGTGGCCTGGCTGCCGAGCAGCAGGGCGCCGGCCGTCGTGAGCTTCGGCGGGCGGATGTTGGTCCGCTGAAAGAAGAGTCCGCGGCCCTCGGCGCCGGGCGCCACGGGCGGGCGGTGATCGGCGGCGACCAGGTGCAGCCCGCGGCGGGTCTGGCGCTGGATCCGCAGGTCCCGCCACAGCCCCTCGGGCAACCCGTAGCGGTCCGTCAGGGCCTCGACCCAGTCCTCGTCGCCCGGCTCAACCGCGAGCACCGCGGGCGCGGGCTCCGGCTCGCCGGGCACGGTCGGATCCTTCTCCAGGACAGCGACGAAGAAGCCGCCGGTGTCGTTGTCGTGGGGCCAGAGCCGCAGGCACTGCGCCAGGCTCGGATCGAGCGTCCGCCCGGCCCAGGCGGTGACGCCCGGCGCCGTCTTCAGCCCCGGCACCTCGGCGGCGCACAGCCGCAACCGCCCACCCTGCTCGGCGAGGATGTCGGCGACGACCAGTTCGTTCTCCTCCGGCGCGAAGGTGCAGGTCGAATAGACGATGCGCCCACCCGGCCGACAGCGCTGCACGGCCTTGCGCAGCAGCGCGCGCTGGCGAGCGGCGAGCCGTTCGGAGAGGGCGACGTCGAGGTCGGCGGCGCGGTCGGGGTTGCGGCGCAGCGTGCCCTCGCTCGAGCAGGGGGCATCGACGAGGATCCGGTCGAACTGACCGGCCGCGGTCGGGAAGTTCGCCCCGTCGCCGCGCGTCACCGTCGTGTTGACGATCCCCAAGCGATCCAGATTGCCGACCAGGGCCTTGATCCGCTCCGCGGCCAGGTCGTTGGCGACGAGGGTGCCGCGGTTGCCGAGGGCAAAGGCGATCTGGGCCGTCTTGCCGCCCGGGGCGGCGCACAGATCGAGCACGCGCTGGCCGGGGGCGAGATCGAGCAGGGTCACCGGCAGCTGCGAGGCCTCCTCCTGGGCGTGGGCGAGCCCGGCGCAGTACCACCAGTGGCGCCCGGAGCGCACCCCGGGCGCAAGGCGCAGCCCGTCCGCCCGCCAGGCCAGTGGCGCGGCGGCGATCCCCTCCCCGGCCAGCAGCTCGGCCAGCGCCCCGGCCGCGATGCGCGCCGGGTTGGCCCATAGGCAGGTCGGCAACGGCCGCGCGATCGCCTCGCAGAAGGCCGGCCAGTCGTCGATCAGGTCGCGGTAGCGCGTCAGCGACGCAAGCAGGGCCGGGAGATCGGTGCGGCGGCGGGCGGTCATGTCGCGTCACCGCGGGGCGCCACGCCGCCGGTCGAGCCGCGCGACCAACTCGCCGATGATGGCCCGGTAGAGGTCGTCGCCGAGCACCTTGTCCTCGATGCCGGCGTCGAGGTTCGGGTTGTCGTTGACCTCGATGACGACCGGGCCGTGCGCGGTCACCTTGACGTCGACGCCGTAGAGGCCGTTGCCGATCAGGTTGGCCGCCTTGAGCGCCGCGCGCACGACCGCGGCCGGCGCGTCCTCGACGGCGACCGTCTCGAACAGCCCCTCCTCGTGATGACCATCGCCGTCGTGGCGCACGATCTGCCAGTGGGCCTCGCTCATGAAGTACTTGCAGGCGTAGAGCGGCCGGCGCCCGAGGATGCCGATGCGCCAGTCGAACTCGGTATAGAGGTATTCCTGGGCGAGGATCAGGTCGGACTGCTTGAAGAGCTTCGCGGCGATGCGCTGGAGCTCGGCGCGGTCGGCGGCCTTGAAGACCCCACGCGAGAACGACCCCTCGGGGATCTTGACGACGATCGGATAGGGGATCTCGGCCTCGGCATCGAGCAGGCTCTCGCGGCGCAGGATCAGGGTCTTGGGCCGCGGCACGCGGTTGGCCTCGAGCAGCTCGGCGAGATAGACCTTGTTCGTGCAGCGCAGGATCGAGTCCGGGTCGTCGATGACCGCCATCCCTTCGCTGTCGGCCTTCTTCGCGAAACGGAAGGTATGATGGCCGATCTGGGTCGTCTCGCGGATCAGCAGGGCGTCGTACTCGGCCAGGCGGCCGTAGTCCTTGCGCTGGATCAGCTCGACATTGACGCCGAGGGCCTTGCCGGCGCGCACGAAGCGCTGCAGCGCCTTGGGGTTCGACGGCGGCAGCTCCTCGGCCGGGTCGTGGAGGATCGCCAGGTCGTACTTGTAGGTGAGCCGCGCGCGCGGCTGGCGCCAGCGCTGCGATAGATAGCGCTCGAGCGCGGCGAAGAACTCGCCCTCCTGCTCGCCGGAGAGGCCGTCGATCGGCAGCGCCTTGATCCCGCCGATACGCCAGGTGCCATGCAGGCGGAACTCGACCCGCAGGATCGGACAGCGGAAGGCCTCGAAGATCTGCCGCGCCAGCGGCTCGAGCTCCTTGACCCCGCAGTGGCCGACGAAGATGGTCAGCTCGTAGCCGGTCGGCACCAGGCCGCCCTTGCGTCGCCCAAGCGACTTCTGCGCCTGGGCGTTGAGCTCCTCGGTCGAGAGGTTGTAGATGTCGCGGCTGGAGAGGTCCTGGATCGTGCGCACGGTCGGGATCACCTTGTGACCGCGGGCCTCGGCGAGCAGCGAGCAGTAATAGCCGATGCTGAGATAGCGATAGCTGCGGCACAGGTTGATGACGCGCAGCTGCTTGTGGGCCGAGTAGTCGCCGCTCGCCAGGTAGTCGCGAGCGGTGACGACCGGCAGGCGCGGGAAGCCCGGCTTCCAGTCCGCGGGCTGCTCGACGAGCAGGATGTGCTCAGCCATCGGTGCGCCCGGCCTCGTCTTCGCCGCGCGAGATCAGCACCACCGCCTGTAGGCCGGCCCGACCGTAGCGGGCCATGCGGCGAAATTCGCTCTTCTGAATCGGCATGTTGATCGAATCCGACGGCGTCTCGCCGTTCTCGTAGTCGATATAGGGGTCGTGGACATAGACGAAGTGCTCGTCGAAGCCGGTCACGACGACCCAGTGGGGAAACCGCTCCTCGTAGATCCGGTAGGAGCTGATCAGCACCAGGGGCATCGCCCCCGCCTCGAAGCGCGCGAGCAGCTCCTCGAGGGTCAACGTCGCGTAGGTCAGCGGGATGCCCAGCCGCGTCACCTCGGCGAGCATGTCCTCGTGGACCAGGCGCATGACCTCCTTCTTCTCCGGGCTGCGCACCGAGTCGACGAGCGGCACGCCGCGGTCGTTGACATAGAGTTCGACGGCGAAGCCGCGCCGCAGGGCGGCCAGCGCCAGGCCGAACGGGCCGCAACCGCCGTGGCCCGAGGTCATGAAGATCGTCGTCGCCTCGCGCCAGATCCGCAGCTCCAGCGTGCGATCGAGGGTCAGCGCCGGCTCCAGGGCCTTCATCGCCATCATCAGCGCCGAGGAACCGCAGGTGAAGTCCAGCGTCTGTTCGTAGAAGGGCACCCGGGTCAGCGCCGGCGACGGGGCCGGGGTCAGCATCTTCTCGTAGCGCACGGCCTCCATGTGGTCTTCATAGTAGTCCGAGAGGACACCGAATTGATGGTAGCCGAGCCCCTCGAAGAGGGCGCGCGAGGCCTGGTTGTCGACCCGGATCTCCAGCCGGACGAAGGGCCGCTCGGCCTGCCAGGCGGCCTGCTCCGCGGCGCCGACCAGGGCCCGCCCGACACCCCGACCGCGCGCCGCCGCGCCGACCGCGATCGAGTAGAGCCGCGCCACCGCGGTGGCCTTGCTGAAGAGCAGCATCACGTAACCGAGGATCTGTCCGGCGTCCTCGGCGACCAACGTCTTGGCCCGGGCCCGCGAGAGCATGTAGCGGAACTGGCGCCGCGAGATCCGATCGCTCGCGAAGCAGGCCTGCTCCAGGGCGACGAGGGCATCGAGGTCGGCGACGACGGCGGGGCGGATCTGACAGGGCACTGGCTGGGGCGGCTCGCAGGGGCTAATCTGGCATCCATCGCGACCAGCGGGGACGCGGCGAGCCCGCTGGTCGCGCAGATTCTACGCCGAAGCGCCACCCGCCCATAGGGGGCTGGCCGATACCCCTCTCGCCGCACCCGTCGGGCGCCCGCACCGAGCGCCGCCCAGGAGACAGACGATGTCCCGACCCGTGCCGTCCTTGCGCCAGATGCTCGAAGGGCTGATCGCCACCCCGTCGGTGAGCAGCAGCCAGCCCGATCGCGACCAGAGCAATCGGCCGCTGCTGGAGTTGCTGGCCACCTGGCTCGCCGATGCCGGCTTCGCGGTCGAGATCCTCGCGCTGCCCGGGCGGCCGGACAAGGCCAACCTGATCGCCACCCTCGGGGGCGGCGTCCGTGGCCCGAATGGCCCAGAGGGACTCGTGCTCGCTGGTCATGCCGACACCGTGCCCTTCGACGGCCACCTCTGGCGACACGACCCGCTGCGCCTGACCGAGGAGGGCGGCCGCCTCTACGGACTCGGCACCTCGGACATGAAGTCCTTCTTCGCCCTCGCGATCGAGGCCGCCCGCGGGCTCGCCCCCGAGGCCCTGCGCCGACCGCTGACGATCCTCGCCACCGCCGACGAGGAGTCGGCGATGCACGGCGCCCGCGCCCTGCTCGAGGCCGGCCGCCCGCTCGGGCGCTACGCCCTGATCGGCGAGCCGACCGGGCTGCGCCCGGTGCGGCTGAACAAGGGCGTCATGGGCGAGGCGATCCGCCTCGTCGGGCGCAGCGGCCATGCCAGCGACCCGAGCCTCGGCCTCAGCGCACTGGAGGGCATGCACGCGGTCCTGACCGAGCTGCTCGCGTGGCGCGAGGAGCTCGCCGCGCAGCACCGCCACTCGGCCTTCGCGATCCCCTACCCGACGATCAACCCGGGCTACATCCACGGCGGCGACAACGCCAACCGCATCTGCGGCGAGTGCGAGCTGCACCTCGACCTGCGCCTGCTGCCGGGGCTGACCCCGGAGGCGCTGCGCGCCGGGCTCGAGCGGCGGGTCGCCGCGGTCGCCGCCGCGCGTGGCCTGCAATGGGAGGTCACCGCCCTCTTCCCGAGCATCCCGCCGGCCGAGACGCCGGCCGACTCGGCGATCGTCGAGGCCGCCGAGGCCCTGACCGGCCACCCGGCCGAGGCGGTCAACTTCGGCACCGAGGCGCCCTTCTTCAACGCGCTCGGCCTGGAGACCATCGTCCTCGGCCCAGGCGACATCGCCCAGGCCCACCAGCCGGACGAGTACCTCGAGGCCGCCCGCATCGCGCCGATGATCGAGCTGCTCCGGGGGCTGATCCGCCGCTTCTGCCTCGACGCCGCCTAGGATCCTCGCTCAGCGAGTTACGATACAATGACGTGCGTTTGTCACCACAGCCTTTTCGTCGTGGCGCATCGCGATGCGCCTTGCCTTTCAAGCTCGGAATAAAGGTTCTACTCATGTCAGACTACGATGCCGAGGACGTCCGCAACATCGCGCTGGTCGGCCACGCCGGCTCCGGCAAGACGACCCTCGTCGAGGCGCTGCTCGCCGCCACCGGCGCCATCGCCGCGCCGGGCTCGATCGAGAAGGGGACGACCGTCTGCGACCACGACGCCCTCGAGAAGGAGCTGCGCCACTCGCTCGACGTCGCGATCACGAGCTGCAACAGCCAGGGCAAGCACGTCAATCTGATCGACACCCCCGGGGCGCCCGACTTCCTCGGTCGCGCGATCTCGGCCCTGACCGCCGTCGAGACCGCGGTCATCGTCGTCAACGCCCGGGCCGGCATCGAGCCCGTCACCCACCGGATGATGAAGGCCGCCGACCGGCGCAATCTGTGCCGGATGATCCTCGTCAACCAGATCGACGCCCCGGAGGCCGACCTCGCCACCCTGACCGACGAGATCCGCGAGACCTTCGGCAGCGAGTGCCTACCGATCAACCTGCCGGCCGACGGCGGCCAGCGCGTCATCGACTGCTTCTTCCGCCCGGGCGGCGAGGCGACCGACTTCTCGTCGGTCGAGGAGGCCCACAGCCGGATCATCGACCAGGTCGTCGAGGTCGACGAGGCGCTGATGGAGGTCTATCTGGAGCAGGGCCAGGCGCTCGAGCCCGAGCAGCTCCACGATGCCTTCGAGGAGGCCCTGCGCGAGGCACACCTGATCCCGATCTGCTATGTCTCGGCCCAGACCGGGGCCGGCATCCCCGAGCTGCTCGACATCCTGGTGCGACTGATGCCGAACCCGGCCGAGGGCAATCCGCCGCCGTTCATGAAGGGCGAAGGGGCCCGGATGACCCCGGTCCAGGTCACGCCCGACCCGCGCCTGCATGCGATCGCCCATGTCTTCAAGGTCGTCAACGACCCGTTCCGCGGCAAGCTCGGCGTCTTTCGCATCCACCAGGGCCGCATCGCGACCGACAGCCAACTCTTCATCGGCGACGCCCGCAAGCCCTTCAAGGTCAATCACCTCTATCGCCTCCACGGGGCCGAGCAGATCGAGGTCGCCGAAGGGGTACCGGGCGACATCCTGGCCGTGGCGCGGGTCGAGGACATCCACTTCGACGCGGTGCTGCACGACTCCCACGACGAGGACCACTACCACCTCAGATCGATCGAGTGCCCGGTGCCGCTGTTCGGGCTGGCCATCAACCCGATCAAGCGCGGCGACGAGCAGAAGCTCACCGACGCCCTGCACAAGCTCCAGGCCGAAGACCCCTGCCTGCACATCGAGCACAACGCCTCGGCCAACGAGACCGTCCTGCGCGGCCTAGGCGAGCAGCACCTGCGCGTCCTGCTCAAGCGCCTCGCCGATCAGTTCCACGTCGAGGTCGACACCAAGCCCCCGAGCATCCCCTACCGCGAGACGATCGCGGCGCCGGCCGAGGGCCACCACCGGCACAAGAAGCAGACCGGCGGAGCCGGCCAGTTCGGCGAGGTCTTCCTGCGCATCGAACCGCTCGAGCGCGGGGGCGGCTTCGAGTTCGTCGACGCCACCGTCGGCGGCTCGATCCCCGGCCAGTTCATCCCGTCGATCGAGAAGGGCGTCCGCCAGGTCCTCGACGAGGGCGCGATCGCCGGCTATCCGCTCCAGGACCTCCGCGTCTCGGTCTACGACGGCAAGCACCACCCGGTCGACTCGAAGGACATCGCCTTCGTCACCGCCGGGCGCAAGGCCTTCCTCGACGCCATCGACAAGGCCCGCCCGGTGGTCCTGGAACCGATCGTCAAGATCCGCATCGCCGCCCAGAACCAGGCGATGGGCGACATCGCCGGCGACCTCTCCGGGCGGCGCGGGCGCATCAGCGGCAGCGAATCGCGCAGCGACGGGCGCATCATCGTCGAGGGCGAGGTCCCACTGGCCGAACTCGAGGGCTACGAATCGCGGCTGAAATCGATGACCGGCGGCAACGGCACCTACAACATCGAACTCAGCCACTACGAGCCCGTGCCCGGCAACATCCAGAAACAGCTCTGCGACGCCTTCAAACGCGCCGAGGAATAGGTTACGCCTCGCGCACCCGTCGCCGTGCGGGGCGCGAATGCCCCGCCATCTTCAGCCGGCCGTCGGGTTACGCCCCAAGGGGCTAACCCGACCTACGGCTTCGGCGACATCGGCACGGCCCGTAGCCCGTAGGTCGGGTGAGGCGCGCCGGCACGGCGATCGCTGACAACGAATAGGCCCACGCGCGCCGTAACCCGACAGCGGCCTCGGCGGGCGCCGCGTCGCCGGCCGTCGGGTTACGCCCCGAGGGGCTAACCCGACCTACGGCTCCGGCGACATCGGCACGGCCCGTAGGTCGGGTGAGGCGCGCCGGCACGGCGATCGCTGACAACGAATAGGCCCGCGCGCGCCGTAACCCGACAGCGGCCTCTGGGCGCCGCGTCGCCGGCCGTCGGGTTACGACCCGAGGGGCTAACCCGACCTACGGCTCCGGCGACATCGGCACGGCCCGTAGGTCGGGTTAGGCGCGCCGGCACGGCGATCGCTGACAACGAATTGGCCCGCGCGCGCCGTAACCCGACGGCGGCCTCGGCGGGCGCCGCGCCGCCGGCCGTCGGGTTACGCCCCGAGGGGCTAACCCGACCTACGGCTCCGGCGACATCGGCACGACCCGTAGGTCGGGTTAGGCGCGCCGCACGGCGGTCGCTGACAACGAATAGGCCCGCGCGCGCCGTAACCCGACAGCGGCCTCGCTGGCCGCCGCGTGGCCCGCTGTCGGGTTACGCGCCCCGAGGGATCAAGGCGACCTGCCCGCCGCGTCGTCCGGCACCCCCGTTTGCAACGCGGCGATGATTCGGCACATCGCATCGACGAAGCTCGCGCGCTCGCCCGGCGAGAGTACCGCGAGGGCACGGTCGTTCACCTCGTCGGCGGCCGCGGTGGCGGCCGCCTCGAGGGCGCGCGCCGCCGCCGTCAGCCAGATCCGCTGGACGCGGCCGTCGGCGGCATCCTTCCTGCGGACGACCAGGCCGTCACGCTCCATCCGCGCCAGGGTGTTGGCCATCGTCGGCTGCTCGATGTCGAGGCGCTCGATCAGTTCGCGCTGGGTGAGGCCATCGCCCTCCCAGAGGACCAGCAGCGCCGGGAAGGTGCCGATGCTCAGGCCCAGCGGCTTGATCCGGGCCTGGAGTTCGCGCGCGAAGAGCCGCGCCATATGGTTGGCGAGATAGCCCGCCGACTGGTCTCGGATGAATCCCATGACCCTTCGTACCATTTGCATAGCCAGCAATGCAATGTTATATAGCTTGCTATGTTTAATCCGGTACGGAGTTCGATCATGCTGCAACACGTCCATCGGATCGCCGCGGCGCTGGCGCTCCTGACGATCCTGACCTTCTGGCTCGCCACCTTGATCGCCGAGACCCTCGGCCAGCCGGCGACCGTCGTCGCGGTCAAGACGGCGATCCCCTGGGGATTCTTCTTGCTCATCCCGGCCCTCGCGACCGCCGGAGGGTCAGGCCTGGCGCTCGCGAAGCGCCGGACCGCGAAGCGGGTCGCGGCGAAGCGCCGACGCATGCCGATCGTCGCCGCGAACGGCCTGCTGGTCCTGATCCCTTGCGCGTTGTTTCTGTCCGTCAAGGCGCGCGCCGGCGAGTTCGATGCGCCCTTCTACGCCGTCCAGGCCGTTGAGCTCGTCGCCGGAGCCGTCAACATCGCGCTGCTCGCGCTGAGCCTGCGCGACGGCCTGCGGCTGAGCGGTCGGCTGGGCGGTGCACCGCCCGCCTGAGACGCGCAGCGTACGGCGTGCGTCCCCGACCTTTTGGGTCAGCGCCTCGAATTCGTCGCGGTGCCCTTGAATCCCCTTCGCCCTTTCGTTTATTTTGGCCACGATGGTTCCCCTCATCGGGGATGAAATGGGAACAGGGTGCGGACGGCAACGCTGCCTCCTCCAATGCCCTGGCTGCCCCCGCAACTGTAGGCGGCGAGCCCCGGCTCAGACGATGCCACTGGTCCGTTTCGCGACCGGGAAGGCCGAGCCGAGGGCAGCGACCCGCGAGCCAGGAGACCGGCCATCGCCTGCATCGCCTAACCGCCGGCCGGGGTGCGCCGACGGTGCGGTCTGCCGTTTTGGCGATGCCGTGAACGCGTTGCGGCACCGAGACGGCCAGATCGACGGGCGCCCGAGTCGATCTCCCCTCCCCCGATCTGCCCGATCCCGCCCTGAGCGCCGCCTGTCCGCCGGCGTCGCGGGCAGGGTCGCGACGCGCTGGCCACCGACCCTGACCGCAGCTGACCCGGAGACCGGCGATGGAGCCCTCGTCCACCCACCTTGCCACGGCCGCGAGTCCGACCGCCGTGGGACTCGATGCCATGACCGAGCGGCTGCTCGGGCTGTTCCAGGACGGCGGGCCGATCCTCGCGATCCTGGCCGTCGCCTCCGTCGTCGCCCTGACGCTGATGTTGCTCAAGCTCCTGCAGTTCGCGCGCCTGCGGGTCGGCGCCCGCGGCTTCGTCGGCGAGGCGCTGGCCCTCTGGCGATCAGGTCGCACGAGCGAGGCCCAGGCGCGCCTCGCCGCGACCCCGAACCCGATCGCCCCGATCCTCGCGGCGGCGATGCGGGGCCTCGCGGGGAGCGGCGGCAAGCCCGCACCGGCCGTGCGCGAGGAGGTCCTGCGCGAGGCCGCCGCCCAGCAGAAGCGCCTCGCCAGCCATGCCCGCGGCCTGGATGTGATCGCCACGCTCGCCCCGCTGCTCGGCCTGCTCGGCACCGTGCTCGGGATGATCGACGCCTTCCGCGAACTGGAGGCCGCCGGCGGGCGCGCCGATCCCGCGCTGCTGGCCGGCGGCATCTGGGAGGCGCTGCTGACGACGGCCGCGGGCCTGGCCATCGCGATCCCGGCCGCCGCCGCCGTGCACTGGATCGAGTCGGTCGTCGAGGGGATCCGTCACGATGCCGAGGACGCCGTCACGCGCCTCTTCACCGGCGCCCTCCCGGCCACGCCGATCACCGCCCCGCCGCGCGTCCAGGCCGATGCACCTTGAGCCCCTCGCCCGACCCAGACGCGGGCTGCGGCTCGCCCCGCTGGTCGACGTCGTCTTCCTGCTGCTGGTCTTCTTCATGCTCGTCGCACGGCTGGAGACGCCCCGGGCGATCCCCATCGACCCGCCGGCGGCCGGCGGCGGTGGCCTGGCCGGCGCGGTGCTGGTGCGCGTCGATGCCGCCGGGCGGCTCGACGTCAATGGGACCCCGGCCACCCTCGCCGGCCTCCCCGAGGCACTCGCTAAGCTGCGCGCACGCGACCCCGAGCCGCGCGTGCTGCTGCAGCCGGCGCCCGGACTGCCGCTCCAGGGGCTGGTACGGGTCCTCGATGCGCTCGCGGCCGCCGGGGTCACCGATCCGCTCCTGCTCGAGCGCCGCGCCGCCGATGACGTCGGGGACACCGACCGATGAGACTCCCGCCACGCCCATCGTACCGCCCGCGCGAGCCGATCGGCCCGCTCGTCGACATCGTCTTCCTGCTGTTGATCTTCTTCTTGCTCGCCGGGACGCTCGAGCCGGTCGCGCCGCTGGAGGTCGCCCCGCCCCAGGCGGCGCGCCCCGGCGAACCCTTCGACGGGCCGATCCGGGTACAGCTCGCGGCCGATGGGCGACTCGGCCTCGATGGCCAGGTGCTGAGCGACGCGGCACTGGCGGCCGCGATCGACGCACGCCTGGCCGCGGCCGAGACCCAGCCCGCGATCCAGATCGAGGCCGACGGCGGCGCCCCGAGCGGCGTGGTCCTGGACCTGCTCGGGCGGCTGCGGGCCGTCGGCGCCGAGCGGCTGGCGCTCGTGGCCATCGCCGAGAGACCCCACGCCGATGACTGACGGTGGCACCTTCAGCGGCCGGCAATGGACCCTCGCGGGCGGGCTCGCGCTCGCACTGCATGGCCTGCTCGCCTGGGCCTGGCTCGCGGCGACGCCGCCGCTCGCACCGGCGAGCGGCGGCCAGGGCGGCCTCAGGGTCGGGACCCTGTCGCTCGGCGCCGCCGCGGCACCGCGCGTGACGGCGGTCGCGCCCGAGGCGCCGACCCGGCCCGCGCCGCTGCCGACGGCGACCCAGACGATGACCGAGGTCGCGCCACGGCCCGATGCGCCGACACCGCCGCCCACGGCGACCCAGGCCGACGAGCGCGCGCCGGCCGAGCCCAAGACCCGACCGCGCGCGCCGGGCCAACGCCCCACCCAGCGGCCGACCGAGCGCGCCACGGAGCGCGCCGTGGAGCACGCAAGTACCGCCACGCGGCGCAGCGACGAGGGCGGACATGCCGGGGACGACAGCGGTCGCGAGGGCGGGGTCGGCGTGGACCGCGAGGCCCGGCCGCTGCCGGGCAATCCCCGCCCCGCGTATCCGCGGTTGGCCCGCCGCCAGGGGATCGAGGGGCGGGTCCTGATCCGCGTCGCGGTGCTCGACTCCGGCCGGGTCGGCCATGCCGAGGTGAGCCGCGGCAGCGGCGCACGGGCGCTCGACGACGCGGCGCTCGCGGCCGTGCGGCGCTGGCGCTTCCACCCGGCCCTACGCCGCGGCCAGGCGATCGCCGCGACGGTCACGGTGCCGGTCGTCTTCCGGCTCGAGGACTGACGGCCATGGCCCGGATCTCAGGGGGCGCCTGGGCGCTGGCGCTCGTCTCGGCGGCGGCCCTGGTCCTCGTCCTGACCCTGCTCGACCCGCCGAGCGACGCCTTCGTCGCCGGTGGCGACCTGGGCGGCACCCAAGTCGTCGGCGAGGGCTTCCCGAAGCGCCTGATCGACCCGCTCGGGCGCGCGCATACCCTCACGGCGCCGCCGACGCGGATCGTCTCGGCGATCCTCGCCGGCGACGAGATGCTCGCCGGCCTGGTCGCGCCCGAGCGGGTCGTCGCCGTCACCCACCTGGTCGACGATGCCGGCATCTCGAACGTCGCCGGCCACTACCCGGCGACGATCCCGCGCATCGCCGGCGACATCGAGGCCCTGCTCGCGCCCCGCCCGGACCTGGTCATCGTCTCGACCCTGAGCGACGCGCTCGCGGTGCGGCTCCTATTGCGCGCCGGGGTCGCGGTGGCCCGCTTCGCCGCCTTCGACAGCTTCGCCGAGGTCATCGCCAACATCGAGACCCTGGGCGCGATCCTGGGTACGGAGCCGCGCGCCGCGGCCCTCGTCGCCGACCTGCGCCGGCGCCTCGCCGACGTCGCACGACAGGTCGCCGGGCGGCCGGCGCCGCGCGTCCTCTTCTACAGCCGCAGCGGCTCGACCGGCGGCCCGGGCAGCCTGACCGACGAGATGATCGCGCTCGCCGGCGGCTACAATGTGATCCGCGACACCGGCATCACCGGCCATCGGCGCGTGACGCCGGAGCTCGCGATCGCGCTGCAACCCGAGGTCATCATCGTCAGCGACTGGTCGGGCAGCGGTGCCGGCGAGGTCGACTGGCTGCGCGACGCGCCGGCCTGGCGCCAGGTCCCGGCGGTGCGCGACGGGCGCCTCCATGCGCTGCGCGGCGCCTGGGTCACGTCCGGCTCGCAGTTCCGCGTCGCCGGGGTCGAGGCCCTCGCCCGCCTGCTGCACCCGGAGGCCTTCGCCGATGCCGCCCGCTGAACCGCGCCGCAACCGGCTGCCGGCCGTCCTCGCGACGCTGCTGCTGGCGCTGGTGGCGACGCTCGTGGCCGCGACCCTGATCGGGCCGGCCCGGATCGGGGTCGCCGACCTGCTCTCGCTCTTCGGCGGCGGCCGCGGCGCGCAGGCGACCTGGCAACAGACGATCCTCTGGCAGGTGCGCCTGCCGCGGGTCCTGACCGGCGCCCTGGTCGGCGCCGCGCTGGCCCTGAGCGGCGCCGTCCTGCAAGGGCTTTTCCGCAACCCGCTCGCCTCGCCGAGCGTGCTCGGCGTCTCCTCGGGGGCGAGCCTCGGGGCCGTGCTGACGATCTTCCTCGGCCTGTCGGCGACCCAGGTCTGGGCGCTGCCGCTCGGCGCCTTCGCCGGCGCGCTGGCGACCCTCCTGGTCGTCTACGCGATCGCGAGCCACGGCGGGCGCACGCCGCTCGCGACCCTGCTCCTCGCCGGCATCGCGGTCGGTGCCTTCAACGTCGCGATGAGCTCGTTCGTGCTCGCGATCGCGCTGGAGAGTTGGGAGGTGGGACGGACCATCGTCTACTGGACGATGGGCGGCCTCGACGGGGCCACCTGGGATCATGTGACGTTGATCGCGCCTGTGCTCGCGCTCGGGCTCGCACTGGTCACGAGCCACCAGCGCGAGCTCGACGCCCTGCTGGTCGGCGAGGTCCATGCGGCCGCGACCGGCGTCGACGTGGCACGGACCCGGCTCCTGCTCCTCGTCGCGACGGCCCTGCTCACGGGCGCGGCCGTCGCCGTGGCCGGCGGCATCGGTTTCATCGGGCTCGTGGTGCCGCACATCGTGCGGCTCCTGGTCGGACCGCAGCACCGGGCGCTGCTGCCGCTCTCGGCGCTGACCGGGGCCTGGATCCTGGTCCTCGCCGACCTGCTGCTGCGCGGCCTCCTCGGCGAGCACGCGATCCCGCTCGGCGTCGTCACGGCGGCGATGGGGGCGCCCTTCTTCCTGTTCCTGCTGCTGCGCCAACAGCGGCGCGGCCTCGATGGCTAAACCGATGGCTGATGCGACGGGAAAACACAACGGCGCGGCGCAGCGGTGCGCGGACCCCTCAGACGCAGCCGGTCGGCTTCGGCAGGCCGCCCCATTTGCAGATGAGCTTCATCGGTCCCTTCTTGAAGATGTCGTACAGGTCCTTGGTCGAGACCTTCTGCTTCTTCGCGAAGATTCGGATCGGCGGCACGACCCCGTCCTCGTCGTACATCGCGCGCGCCTCGCGGATGAAGCCCATGACCTGGTCGGTCATCTCGAAGTCGTCGGCGCGGGCCAACTCGATCGCGACCTCCTCGCTCCAGTCGTCGCGATCGAGGAGAAACCCTTCGTTGTCCAACGGGACGGTAACGGCAGCGGTCATGGGCGGTGTCCTCCAGAGCGAAATAGTAGGAATTATCGATGTACGCGCAAAGGGTGGAGGCACGGCCGGGGGTTTCAACCTAAGAACGGCAGTTGACCGCTTCATCATGGATCCAAGTGGTTGAAATCGCGCGGAGGCTCTACGTGGGTCCTGCTCACCCGCTCGGTGAAGGCCGCTACGGCACCCGCCGCACGTCGCGCGCGGCGCACCTCGTGCACCGTCCAACTGCCGCTATTAGGTTCAACCGGAAGGTCCGCCAGGACAGAGGCGAACGGGATGATTCGGATACGGAATCTGACGATGGACTATGGCCGGGGGGCCGTGCTCGCGGGCCTGGACCTCGACCTCGCCCCCGGGCCGATGGTCGGCCTGATCGGCCCGAACGGGGCCGGCAAGTCGACGCTGCTCAAGCTCCTGATGGGCCTGATGCGCCCGAGCGGCGGTACGATCGCGCTCGACGGCCGCCCCCTGCCCGGCTATCGCCGCCGCGCGCTGGCCCAGCGCGTGACGCTGGTGCCGCAGGACACCCGGATCGGCTTCGCCTTCCGCGTCGAGGAGATCGTCGCGATGGGCCGCAACCCGCATCTCGGGCGCTTCGAGGTCCCGGGCGAGGCCGACCTCGCGCGGATCCGCCGGGCGATGGTCCAGACCGGCATCGCCGCCCTCGCCGAGCGGCCCGTCGACACCCTCTCCAGCGGCGAGCGCCAGCGCGCGATCATCGCCCGGGCGATCGCCCAGGAGACCCGGGTCCTGCTGCTCGACGAGGTCACCGCGAACCTCGACCTCTGCCACCAGCTCGCGGTCCTCGAGCTGGTCCGCGACCTCGCCCGTGGCGGTCGGCTCGTCGTCGCCGCGATCCACGACCTGACACTGGCCGCGCGCTTCTGCGACCGGCTGATCCTGCTCGCCGACGGACGGGTCGGCGCCGACGGGGCACCGCACACCGTGCTGACCGAGGCCAACCTGCGGCGCTTCTTCGGCGTCGAGGCACGCGTCGAGACCGGCCCCGGCGACGGGGATCTGCGCATCACGGCGCTGCGCGCCGCCTGAACGCCGGCGGGCGATTGTGCGCGATCGTGGACGGCGGGATGCGCTACGGCCCCGCGGCGGCCTCGGCCCGCGCGACGAAGCGCCGGCAGGTCGCGACCAGGTCCGGCCCCTGGGCATGCAGGTCGCCGCCGATCAGCAGGATGCAGTCGCGGCCGTAGAAGTCGCCGAGCTCCTCGACCCGCTCGAGGCGCAGCCCCCCGGCCGGCACCGGCAGGATCGGGCGGATCGCGCCCATCGCGCAGGTCGCCCCGTCGACGAGGTCGCGGCACTCGGCCTGCGTGAAGGCGAAGCGCCCGCCCCAGTGCGGAAAGATGGCCGCGTCGGCGCCGGCCAGCCGGTTGAGCTGACCGAACAGGACGCCGTGCGAGAGGCCCGCATCCGGATTCACGCAGTAGGCCCCCTGGAAGGCCGGGTGGCTCAGGATCGGCAGCGCCAGCGCGTCGTCGTCGGCCAACGCGCGCAGCGCATCGAGGCCGACGAGCCCGGGGCAGACGAGGAGCCCGCCCGCCCCGACCGCCTTGGCCTGGCGGGCGCGCCCGACGATCTCATCGGCCGGGGCCGTGACATTGGGCAGGTAGAGACTGCGCCCGCCGGTCTCGCGGTTCGCCCGCGCGACCGCCTCGGCGCAGCGCGCGACCCGCTCGGCGAACGGGCAGAAGGCATGGTCGGCGAGGCCGTGGTCGTCCTTGATCAGGTCGATGCCGCCGAGCGCAAGCCGGTACGCGAGCGCCGCGAGGGCCTCGGGCGAGCGCCCCATCGGCTTGATCGCGGTGCACAGCAGCGGCCGCCCCTGGACCCCGACCCGATCGCGCAGGCCGGGCGCGCCGAAGCGCGGGCCGCGATACTGGCGGAGCAGCGATTCGGGCAGCCTGACGCGGTGCAGCCGCACCCCGGGTTGGAGGCTGACGTTGCCGAACAGGACATTGATGAGCTGGGTCAGCTCGCGACCGGCGACCTCGACCGGGTAGCGGATCACGACCTCGAAGCGCTCGCCGTCGAGCGGCGCGAGCGACGCGATCTCGCCGATGATCTGGGCGCGGATCGCCGGGTCGTCGATCAGCGCCTCGGGGAACTCGACGGTCTGCTCGACGCAGATGGCGCGGGCGCGCGCCTCGACCTCTTCGGGCCGGCAGGCGAGGCGATAGACGGCGGCGAGGCGCTCGCCGCTCAGGGACAGGGTTCGATCGTGGATCATCTCGGGCTCGGGCGCTGGCGATCCACCGCCCGGCGACGCGGCGGCCGCCCGTCGCCCGGTGGAACGGGGGCACTATAACCCGTTCGGCGACACGCCGGGCGGGCACGTCCCTGTGCCGCCCCCCGGCGCCCAGCGCCCGTCTCGCCGAGACGATACGAGAGCGCTGGCGGCAAGCCACCGCCTTACATCCCTGTGGTCACCCCTTTTCCGTGAGCACCGCTTCAGGAACGGTGCAGAGACGACCGACACGAGCGCGGGGAAGACCAGAAACTACGCACCGAAAGTCGCGAAAAACAGCGGACAGTCGTATTCGTACTCAGTCTTTTCGCGTGTTTCGCGTGTTTCGTAGTCCTAAGAAGATGCGCCGGTCGTTCTCGAGTCAGGTCACTTACTGGGCGTCGACGGCCGCCTCGCCCGGCGCCGCCCCCTTGAGCGGCAGCCGCGACATGTAATCGGAGACCGCCATCACATCGTCGTCCGTGTAGCCCTCGATGACCTCGACCATCTCGGGGTTCGCGTTGCGCCGCCGCCCGTCGCGGATGTCGCGCGACTCGCGCAGCAGATAGGCGTAGTGCTGACCGGAGACGCGCGGGTAGAAGTCTTCCGCGTCGCCCAGGCCATCGGGGCCGTGACAGCTCAGGCAATCGTTGCGGTAGAGGAGCTCGCCGCGCTCCAGATCCGTACCGGGGCCCTTGCCGTTGTCCGGCGTCACCGGCAACTCGGCGAGGTAGGCGGCGATGTCGGCGATCTCCTGGACGCTGATCACATGCTCGGTCAGGAAGGGGTACTCGGTCGGGTTGTCGCGCCGGCCGGCCCGCACATCCGTCATCTGTTTGATCAGCACCGTCGCGTGCTGGCCGGCGAGGCGCGGGTAGTAGCCCTCCACATCGCCCGGGGCGCCGAAGCCATGGCAACCCTGGCAGACGTCGAAGGAGATCTCGCCTCGGACCGCATTGCCCTCGGCCTTCAACGCCAGCAGCTTCTCCTCCTCGCGCTCGTTCCAGACGTAGCCCGGCGACTCGATCCCGGGCGCCCGCGGCTGGGCCGGCTCGTCGGCGGCGCCGGCGAGCCCGGCCCCGACGGCGATGAGGACCGCCCCCAAGAGCATTCTGGTCGTCATCCGTTCAGTCATGATTCGCTCCCCTGGCTGCCTGTCTCTCATCACTGCATGCTCGCAACATACTGGGCCACCGCCTGGATCTCCTCCGGCGTCATGCGCCCGGCCACGGTACGCATCAGCCGGCCGCGGTCGTTGGTACGCGTGTCGTTCTTGAACAGCGTCAACTGCTCGGCCACGTAGGGGGCATTCTGACCGGCGATCATGACCGAACGCGGCGTGCCCGAGCCGTCCGGCTTGTGACAGCCGGCACAGGCCGGCACGCCATTGGCCTTGTTACCCTCATGGTAGAGCTCGCGGCCGCGCTCGACGAGGCCCGGATCCGTGACGACGCCGTCGTGGCGCCGCTGCGAGGCGAAGTGGGCGGCCAGCGCGCGCATCTCGTTGCGCGAGAGGTCGCTGGCGAAGGCCTGCATCGCCTCGTGCTTGCGGGCGCCGCTCGCGTAGTCGGCGAGCTGCTTCTCGAGGTACTCGGCATGCAGGCCGGCCAGTTTCGGGAAGGCCGGCACCAGGGCGTTGCCGTCCATCGTGTGACAGGCGATACAGAGGTTGCTGATGATCTCGGGGGCGTCCCGCGCCTGACCGGGCGCGGGCAGGACCACCAGGGACAGCAGCGGCAGCAGCCGCAGGGCCGTGCGGCGACGGCCTCGCCGCGCGTGACCGGTGGCGCCCGTCAGCGGGCCGCCGCCTTGGTAGACTGGATTGCGCAATCGTCGATCCTCCAAGCTGGCATTGAACGTTCGGACATTGTCGGCCGCGGGACCGCGGCCGCCGCCCGTTGTCGTGATGACGGACCCTCAGGACAGGCCTTGCCCCGCCCTCAGAAGGACAACTGCACGAAGAGACCCACGACGTGGTCGTGATAGTCCTCGGGACCGCTGTCGAGATAGACGGTGTTGTTCGTCGGCGCCGGATTCCCCTCGACACCGTCGTAGTGCCAGTCGTCGATCTTCCCGTACTCGTAGCGATAGAGGCCGCGGATCGCCAGGCTCTTGGAGATCGGGTACAGCAGGTTCAGATCGAGGATGTGCTGGGTGGTCTCCAGATCGGAGAAGCCGTTGCCGACCTGCGCAGGATCCTCCGCCCCCCCCAAGACACTCGCGTTGTAGTCGTAGCTGTACTCGGTCACCCCGGTGATGAACGAGTAGTCGAGCTTGACGATGAACCGTCCGAAATCGTACCGCCCGCCCAGGCCGAAGACGTGATAGCGATCGTCCGACTCCGTGTTCCAGATATCCACGAGGTCGTAGATCTGACCCCCGAGCTTGGCGCACTCGGTCTCCCAATTGTCCTCCGTGACGCCGTCTACGCCGATGATGCAGGTGGTGTTGGACTCCACACCCGTCTGCTCCATGTGTCCCTGCTGATAGGTGTAGAAGCCGTAGAGCCCGAGCTTGTCGGAGGGTTGGAAATTGACGTCGATCGTGCCCGTCGCCCGATAGTCGTGGTCGGTGCGACCGATATCCGAGTTCGGGTACTCGTCGTCACGATAATTCAGGGTCAGACCGACGTCCGTCGCCTCCGTGGCGATCAGATTGAGGCGCCCGTTCAGATTCAGCCGATTCCGGTCGGCGAGATCGAACTTGCGCATCGCGGTGGTCTCGTTGATCCAGGTCCGCACGTTCGCCCCGTCCGAGGTATCCGGCTCCCCGAGCGACGCGGCCCGGAACGCCTGATAGGGATTGGTCACATAGTCGTCGCCGCGCCGCTCGCCGTAGTCGGCCGAGAGGCGCAGCGTGCCGAAGTCGAAGCCGCGGTTCACATAGCCGAGCTTGACCATGTTCTCCCAGGTTTCCTCCCGCTCGCGATGGTTGCGGTCGTACTCCTCGCGCTCCAGCGTCAGGTTCAGCGTCGAGCCCGGGGTCAGGCGGTAGTCACCCCCCAGGACGTAGTTGGTCTGGCTGTAGTCGAACGGGATGTTGCGGATCGGATTGGCGGGGTTCGACGGCGTGAGGCCGAGCGCCCGCGCCGCGGCCAGGTCGCAACCGGCGGCCGCGTAGGCCGACTCCAGATCGGCACCGCTACCGTCGTTGATCAGCATGCCCCACTGACCGGTGAGCGGGTTGCAGGCCCAATACTCGGTGTCGTTGTCGGTCTCGTAGTAGCGGATCTTGCCCTTGACGTCCAACTTGTCCACCGGCCGAAGCGAGAGGCCGACATCGAAGAGCATGGTATCGATCGCCGCATCGGCGGACTGCTGCGACAGGGCGGCCGTGGTGTTCCAGACATCGTCGGTCGGGATCCCGCCGATCGAGCCACCGGTCAGCGAATTGCTGGTCGGGGCGATCAGGTCGTCGTCCTGACGCAGCCAGCTGAACGAGGCGAGCGCCGTGAACCGCGCCTGCCAGAACTCCGGCATCGAACGGGCATACTCGCCCTTGACGTTCCAGTAGTCGTTGTCGGGATAGAGGTCGAAGGTCCCGGTCGTGAAGGCGGTCGCGGGGACCCCGGCGACGGCGTTGTTCACCGAGATGGTCAGCGGATTCTCGAACGTGAAGGTATCGATGTTGTTGCGGAACAGCGAGGCCGTCACGCCGAGGTTCAGGTTGTTGACCCCGTCGTCGTAGCGCAACCCGGCATAGAGGTCATGCGTGTCGTAGTCGATCGGCTCGGGGATCTCGATGTCACCGCCACCGCCACCGCCGCCGAAGATGACGCCGAAGGGTCGCGACCCCTCGCGGTTCTCCTTGCTGTAGGTCGCGAGGAACTGCCAGCGATCGTTGAGGCGCTTGTCGAGACTCAGCCCCCCCTTCTGACGCACGATGCCGAGTTCGGAGAACCCCGTCTGGTCCAGCTCGGAGGCGATGTTGGCGCGCGTCGTCGCCGCGTCCCCGGACGGGTCGCCGCCGGCAGGCAGGTCCTTCAGATACAGATAGCCGCTGTCGGTGTCGGTCCACAGCGACCGGTAACGGCTCGTGAAGACGTGCGGGGTCTCGTTGTAGAAGACCTTGCCGCGCCAGTCGTTGTAGCGGCCGAACTCGAGCCCGTAGAACTGGTCGTCGTAACCCAACCCGCCACCGAGGGCCTCCAGATAGCCGGCGCTGTCGGGGTTGTGGGCTTGGAACTCGAAATTGTTGAGATAGAGCCCCGTGTCGAGATCCTTGTACTTCCTGAACCAGGCATTGTCCTCGTCGCCGGAGACGACGATCCCCCCGACCTCGATCGAGCCCGAATAGACCCAGCCGGACGAGGTCGTCGACTGCTCCTTCGGCAGGGGATCCCAATCGTAGAGCTGACCGGTCGGCGTGCGCGAGTGCAGCTTGACATCCAGCCCCTCGGGGTCGAGCACATCGATCCGATTGAGGGTCGTCGGATTCAGCGCATTGCCGAGCATGGTGTCCACGCCGACGGCGGAGTCGGCCTGGACCGTCACGGCCGCCGTCTGGGCGAGCGCGGCGCCGACGCAGCAGGTCAGGAGCTTCAGGCGGAATGTCGTTGTCATAGCGGCAGACCTCGGCGACAGGGCGAGTTTCGAGCGGCCGGTAGAGCGAACGATACGAGTGCGGCTTCGGCTCATCGCTGGAACCTCGCACCGGAGGGGTGATTGCTGCCATGGATCTGCGTATGGCAGTTCTGACAGGAACGGCCGATGACGCGCTGGCTGGGTGCGCTGCCATCGGCTGTGTTGCTGGCGTTGTAGAAGGTGCTGCGGTGGAAGAACTGGTTATGGCACTGCTGGCAGAGGAAGGGTCGGGCCGTGACCAGCAGCTTGTCGTGGTTCGAGCCGTGCGGGAGGTGGCAGTTGGTGCAACGCTCGCGCACCGGGGCATGCTCCCAGATGAAGGGGCCGCGCTTCTCGGCGTGGCACTGGTAGCAGACCTCGTTGACGCTGTCCGCCTTGAGCAGGGGGCTGGTCGGCGAGCCATGCGGGTTGTGGCAGTCCTCGCAGCTCATCTTGCCCTCGGGCACCGGCATGTGCGAGCGGCGCTTGAACTCGGCGCGCTGCTGCGCGTGGCAGGTGTAGCAGGTCTCGGCGATGCTCTTCTTCTTCAGATCCCCGGTCGCCGAATAGTCGTACATCGGGTTGTGGCAGTCCGAGCAGGCGAGATTGTTGGCATCATGCGTCGAATTGACCCAATGGAGCCGCTGCCCGCCTTGATGACAGCTCAGGCACTGGGCGTTCTGCTTCTCCACCGGGGTCCCCCAGGTGCGGGTGAAGCCGATGATCAGGTCCTTGTCCCAGGTCTCCTCGGCGTGCAGGGAGCCGGGCCCATGGCAGGCCTCGCAGACCTGCTGCTCCTTCTCGTTGCGCGGATTGAGGTCGAAGGCCCTACCGTGGGCAGTCTGGCTGACGTGCTCCTCGGCGTGGGCATGACACTCCATGCAGACCTGCTTGCCGACGTAGATGGCCGGCGAGTAGTTCGCGCCGCTCGCCGGTGCGCCGTCGGCGGCCTCGGAGACGCGCGTCTCGGTGTTGGGACTACAGGAGATCAACAGCAGGGCGAACAGCCCCGCGGCGACCCGGTAGATCGGGCCGATGCTGACGGCGGAAGACGTGACTGGACTCTTCATTTGGCTATCTATCCCTCTCTCGGGGGCTTGGCTGACCGAAAGGGGAGCGGCCTCCTCGGGGCGCGGGCGCAGGCCTGCACCGCCGCCGAGGACCACTCGGCGATTCACTGCGAGCTGGGAGAGAGATGGACGACTTGGAAAAGGCGGAGCGTGACCAAAGACCGATCACGCCCATCCCCGCAACCAAGCCACCTGTCGACCGACGGCCCGACAGGCGATCCCCCTTGTGCAATCTTCTTGTTATCTGTCGTTCTTATCGGCCGTCGGCCCGGTTGGCCGGGACGATTCGGCCTCGCCGGGCCGCGGCGGCGACCTTCGACGGCGATTGCGCCTTATCCAGGTGCAAGGCAAGTCTGCCAAAGGCATTGGGGCCAGGTATTGCCGCTGAACGCCAGGGTTATTGCCTAATTGTGACAAGGGATCCTCGTCGAGTGGCACGGGCGATCAGACGGACCCGCCCCATCGATTGGAGCACCGCATCACCGCGCGGCGGCGGGCAACCCTGAGGGACGCGCTCATCTCCTCGCAAGGCCAGCGTCGGTGAGCTCGGCACGCGGCGCCTCGCGCTGACCCTGGCGCCGGACCTCGCGCGGCGCGATGCCGAAGCGACGACGAAAGGCCCGGCTGAAATGGGCCTGGTCGTTGAAGCCCCAGGCGTAAGCGATGTCGCTGATTGACCGGCTGGCCGAACCGGCATCGCGTAGCTCCCGGTAGCAGTTTTCGAGGCGCTGCATCCAGACCCAACGCATCAGCGAGATGGGTTCGCTCGCGAACAAACGGTGAATCTGCCGCGGCGAGAGCTGCACCCCGTCGGCGATCTGCTCGACGGAGAGTTCGGGGTTGCGCAGGTTCTCGTGGGCGAAGCGCTTGACCCGCTCGCGCTGGTACAGGGAACGCTGGATGCAATCGGCATTGGCCGGCACGGCGAAGCACACCACCGCCCCGATCAGATCGATGAGCGCGTTGGCGATGCCTTGATGGCCGGCGACACCGAGGGTATCGCGCCAACGCTGCAAGGACCGGACGGCATCGAGGAGCACGGCCGGGACGCCGGCGCCACCTGGGATCGGCCGCATCAGGGCCGCCCGCCAGAGCGGAAAGCGCTCGGCGAACTCCTGCTCCGGCACATTGACGAGGGCCATCTCGAAGGGCTCGGTCAGGGACATCTCCAACGGCCGTGCGCCGCGGACCAGACAGAGCGCGCCGGCCCCCAACTCGACGACCTCGTCGCCCTGGCGCACCGCCGCCCGACCGGCCAGTAGGACCATGACGATCAATGACGCCGCCGCCGGCTCGGGTGCGGCCTCCAAATCGATCGGTCCACCACGGACCCAGACGACATCGGCCCGGCCGATATCTTGGCTGACGAAAGACGGGGCACGCTGAGGATCCCGCGGGACCTGCTGCGACCGGGTCACGACCTCTCGCAAGGCTTCGACGAGCGATAGGCACGGGGGATGCGGCGGCGCCTCTGGGACCTTCGCGAGCGATGAGGAAATTGTCGATGGCGGCATGGCAATTCTCCGGCTCGTGTCCGCTTTTTTTCCACAATGGGATTACATCATTCACCGCCTGATTGATAATTGTCAATCTTGGTTGCCGTCAAGGGCGACTGACAGACCATCCTGCAAGTGATTTATTAAATTCGCATATTCGCCCTGTATCGAGCACCGCCTCCGCAACGACCCCGGCTTCGGCACATGGCCAGGCGGCGCCGATCGGCCGCCAGCAGCTCACGATAAGTCTACGAAACCGCACCGCGCCGGACGCCAAGGCCCGATCGACGGCCACGGGCCTCCGACGCGGCCCCGAGAAGGCGCAGAGGCGACGAGTCGAGGACAACCGATCCGTCGCATTGGAACGACCAGAGGCACCGAAACACGCGAAAGGGCCGAACAGATACAGGATCAGTTGCCCTTTTTCGCGACTTTCGCGTATTTACTAGTGTCTTGCCGCCCTCGCCCTCGTTTCGGCTGCTGCTGCATCGTTTCCAAGGCGAAAAGGGCCGCCGATGGCCAATCGCCAGGGCACTCCGGTGACACACGAAGCGGTACCACCGGGCAGCGGATCGCCCCGCCCTGTCTCGCCAGGGCTGATCCGTTCTGATTCGCCGTGCCAGCGCGCCCAACCCCGCCCCCTCGCACGGCGCCGCGGCCCGTAGGTCGGGTTAGCCCCCCGCGGGGGCGTAACCCGACGGCCGACACCGTGGCGC
>NZ_NRRW01000054.1 GCF_016583835.1 Thiococcus pfennigii
CCCCCGCGCCCGGCGACGCCGCCCCCCAGCGCGGCGCCCAAGCCGACACCGAGCCCGGTGAACCTGGAGAAGATCACCCTCGAGAAACGCGCCCCGATCTCGTTGGAGAAGCGCGCGCAGGGGTTCGGCGAGCTGGTCATCAACCTCAATTGGAATCAACGGGTCGCGCCCGCCAAGGGCTTCTTCGCCAAGCTGGCCGGACCCTCGAGCATCGATCTCGACCTCGGCTGCCTCTTCAAGCTGCGCAACGGCCCGGCCGGGGCGGTCCAGGCGCTCGGCAACGCCTTCGGGAGCCTCCAGCAGCCGCCCTACATCCAGCTGATGGGCGACGACCGTACCGGCGCGAACACCGAGGGCGAGTTCCTGCACATCAATGGCCGCCAGTGGGAGGCGATCGAGAAGGTCCTCGTCTACGCCTTCATCTACCAGGGCGTGCCGAACTGGTCGGCGACCGATGCCGTCGTCACGATCCGCACCCCCGATCAGCCGACCCTGGAGATCCGCCTCGACAGCCACCGCAACGACCAGAACATGTGCGCGTTGGTGCTGCTGGAGAACGACCGCGGCAACATCAAGGTCACCAAGCAGGTCGAGTACTTCCGCGACCATGCCGTGATGGACCGCGCCTACGGCTTCGGCCTGCGCTGGGTCGCCGGGCGCAAGGATTGATGCCGCAGCGACGCGGTGCCATCGGATAAGGGTCGACGCTTGGAGTACGAGATCGAGCTCGCCTGCGGGCGGCTGCGCATTCGCACGGTCCGCGAGGAGCTGCCGCTCGCGCGGCTGATCGGCTTCGCCAGCCGGCAGAACCCGCGCCGCGGCTTCCTCTTCGTCTCGCGCGTCCTCGGCAAGCACGTCCCCTGCGCGCCGCGGGTCATGCGCGACACCTACGAGCGTCTCGCCCGAGCGCTCGGCGACGTGCCCGGCCCGGTGCTCGCGATCGGCCTCGCCGAGACCGCGACCGGCCTCGGCGGCGGGATCGCCGACAGCCTGGCCCGCGGGCGGGCGCGCGACGACGTCCTCTTCCAGCACACGACGAGACACCGCCTCGACGTGCCGGTCCTGCTGCGCTTCGACGAGGTGCACAGCCACGCGCCGGATCACATCCTGTACCGGCCCGATCCGGCGCTCGCGGCGCGCTACCGCGCGACCGAGACGCTCGCGCTGATCGACGACGAGATCACGACCGGGCGCACGCTGACGCGGCTCGCCGACGCACTCGCGGGCCACCTGCCGGCCCTGCGCGAGATCGTGATCCTGAGCCTGGTCAACTGGCTCGACCCGACCGCGCGCGACCGCATCGCGGCGGCGCTGCCGGTGTCGACCCGCTTCGTCAGCCTCCTCGACGGGACCTTCGATTTCCAGCCGGACCCGGCCTTCGCCCCGACGCTGCCGGCCGCGGTCCTGGCCCAGCGCCAGGCACCGCGACCGGCGCGCGCCGACCTCGGGCGGCGTGCGCTGGTGATGCCCCCCGACGGCGCCGCGATCGCCCGCACGGCGCAGGACCTCGTCCAGGGCCTCGCCGATCGGCCGCCCGAGGCCGTCACCGTCATCGGCACCGGCGAGCTCGCGTACCCGGCCTTCCTCGTCGCCGAGGCCCTCGAGGCCTGCGGCCGCGAGGTCCGCTTCCAGGGCACGACGCGCTCGCCGATCCTCCCCGGCGGCGCGATCGCCGACTCGCTCGGCTGCCTCGACGAGCACGGCGAAGGGGTCCAGAACTATCTGCACAACCCACCGGCGCCGGGGGCCTGCACCATCGTCGTCTACGAGTCCGCCCACCGAGACGCCGCCCACAGGCTGCCCGAGCAACTCGGCGCCCGGGTCTGCGTCCTGCCCGACGATGCCTTGACCAGGGCCGCGCCCGAATGACGACACAGCCGATCTTCGCCTTCGTCGACCTCGACGACTCCCTGCTCCAGACACGGGAGAAGTGCCGCCAGGCACCCCTCGTCGAGGCCGCCTACGACCGCGCCGGGGCGCCCCTGTCGTTCCACACGCCGGCGCAGCTCGCGCTGCTCGACCTGCTGCGCCGGGTGACCCTGATCCCGGTCACGGGCCGCAACCTGCGGGCGCTGCGTCAGGTGCGCTCGCCGCGCTTCGCGAGCTACCGGATCACGAGCCACGGCGCCCTCGTCCTCGGACCGGACGAGGACCTGCTGCCGAGCTGGCGGGTGCTGCTCGACGCGCAGGCCGCCCGCTGGGCCGGGCCCCTCGCCGAGGCCGCGGCGCTCGCCGAGGAGTTCATCGCCGCCGAGCGGCTGGCGCTGCGCAGCCGCGTCATCGAGGACCTCGGGGTCCCGGTCTACGTCTCGATCAAGGGTCCCCCGGTCGAGCTCGCGTTCCTGGCCGAGCGGATCGCCCCGCACTGGTCCACCGGGGTGGTGCACAGCAACGACAAGAACCTGGCCCTGCTGCCGCCGTTCGCCGACAAGGCGGCCGCGGTGCGCCACCTGATGGCCGAGATCGAGCGCACCCTCGAGGTCGAGCCGGTCTACATCGGCATCGGCGACAGCCTCACCGACCTGCCCTTCCTGCGCCTGTGCCACTTCGCGCTGGTACCGCAGCACTCGCAGATCCAGGCGCATGCCTGGGCCGTGCCAGGGGGGCTGGCGGAGGCGGGGAAGCTGGGGGACCTGGGTTGACCACGCCCGCGCAGGCCGCACCCCAGCCGATCACCGGCAGCTATGCGGCGGACGATTGCCTCTTCCTGCTGACGCCGCTGGCGGCGCGGTTCGTCTCGATCGCCGAGAAGGAACGCCTGATCCAGCGCGGTGGCCGCCACTACAGCGAGATGATCAGCCGCGAGGGCGCCCCGGACGGACGCTACCTGGAGCTCTTCCGGGCCTTGACGGGGCGTTACCGGGAGCGGCTCGCACGCGAGGTCGTGGCCCTCGCCGGGCACCTCGCCGAGGCCCGCCCGGCACCGCTCGCGATCGTGTCGCTGGCGCGCGCCGGCACACCGTTCGGCGCCCTGCTGCGCCGTGCGCTGACGCAGCGGTTCGCGGTGCCGGCCGCGCACTTCTCGATCTCGATCATCCGCGACCGCGGCATCGACGAGGCCGCGTTGCGCTACCTGCTGCGCACGCGCGGCTACGCCCCCGCGAGCCTCGTCTTCGTCGATGCCTGGACCGCGAAGGGCGTCATCACAGGGGAGCTCAAGGCGGCGATCGCCGCCTGGAACGCACGCGGCGAGGAGCAGCTCGACCCGCGCCTCTACGTCATCGCCGACGTCGGCGGCAGTGCCGACGCCGCGGCGACCTACGACGACTACGCGATCCCCTCCGGGATCCTCAACGCGACCGTCTCGGGGCTCGTCTCGCGCACCATCCTCAACGACGAGATCGGCCCGGGACAATTCCACGGCTGCGTGCTATACGATGACCTGGCGGCGTTCGATCAGACGAACTGGTTCCTCGATCAGGTCACGGCCGCGATGCGCGAGGCCCCCTGCCAACCGCTCCCGCCGAGCGAGCGTGCGGCGCGCGCGGCGATGACGGCCGACTGCGTGCGACGCTGGCAGCGCGACCTGGGCATCGTCGATATCAACCACATCAAGCCCGGGGTCGCCGAGGCGACCCGCGTGATGTTGCGCCGTGTGCCCGAACGCCTGATGCTACGCGATCCGGCGCACCCGGACGTCGCGCACCTGCGGCTGCTCGCCGAGCGCAAGGACATCCCCGTCGCCGTCGATCCGCGGATGCCCTTCAATGCGGTCGCCTTCATCAAGACGTGCCAGTAAGAGGACCTTCGTGACACGCGGATGGAATGACATCCAGCCAAGACCGCCGGCGCTCGCCGCCGTGCCCGCACCGACCAGCTACATGGCGCTCGGCGCCTCCCTCTATCTGCCGGCGACGCGCCGCGACCTCGCCGGCGTCCTCGATCAGGACACCCTGCCCGGGCTGCGCTCGGCGATCGTCTGCACCGAGGATGCCGTGCACGAGCGCGACCTGCCGGCGGCGCTGGAGAACCTCCGCCGGACGCTGCCCGAGCTCGCGCCGACCACCTCGTTGCGCCGCTTCCTGCGCCCGCGCAACCCGGCCGTGCTGGCCGAGATCATGGGCCTCGATGGGCTTCACCACCTCGACGGCCTGGTCCTCCCCAAGGTCGACGAGGAGAGCCTGCTGCACTACGCCGAGCTCGCCGCCCGCGCCCCGCACCTGTCGCTGATGCCGACGATCGAGACCGACATCGTCTTCTCGCGCCGACGCCTCGAGGGCCTGGTCGAGCGACTGCTCGGACTCGACAACCGCATCCTCTGCCTGCGCATCGGCGGCAACGACATCCTGCACCTGCTCGGGCTCAAGCGCCCCAAGCACCTGACCCTCTACGAGACACCGCTGCGCACCATCATCAACGAACTCATCATGACCTGCCGCCCGGCCGGCTTCGAGCTGTCCTCGCCCGTCTTCGAACACATCGACAACCCCCAAGTCCTGCGCGAGGAGGTCCGGCTCGACATCATCCACGGCCTCTGGTCGAAGACCGCGATCCATCCGACCCAGGTCGCGACGATCGAGGACGCCTACCGCGTCTGCCCCGACGATCACGAACTCGCCCGCGAAATCCTCGCCGCGGACGCGCCCGCGGTCTTCCTATCGCACGGGCAGATGGTCGAGCCGACGACCCACTCGCGCTGGGCGCGGCGGATCCTCGAGCGGGCGGCCATCTACGGGATCGCCCGAGCCCCGGCGGGCTACGAGCGGTGAAGGCCATGATCCTGGCCGCTGGGCGCGGCGAGCGGATGCGGCCACTGACCGACCACACCCCGAAGCCGCTCCTGGTGGCCGGCGGCAAGGCGCTGATCGAGCACCAGATCGAGCGCCTCGCGGCGGCCGGGTTCGAGGATCTGGTCATCAACCACGCCCACCTCGGCGAGCAGATCGAGGCCCTCGTCGGCGACGGCGCCCGGTGGGGGATCCGGGTGCGCTATTCGCGCGAGGAACGGGCGCTGGAGACCGGCGGCGGCATCTTCCAGGCCCTGCCCCTCGTCGGCCCGGAACCCTTTCTCGTCGTCAACGGCGATATCTGGACGGACCTGGCCTTCGCCGGCCTGCGCACCCTTGCACCGCGGCTCGCCCACCTGGTGCTGGTCGCCAATCCGTCCCACCACCCGCGCGGCGACTTCGTGCTGCGTGACGGACAGGTCGTCGATGACGACGGCCCGCGACTGACCTTCAGCGGCATCGGCGTCTATCACCCGGACCTCTTCGCCGGCTGCCGGCCTGGCGCCTTCCCGCTCGCGCCGTTGCTGCGCCAGGCCATGGCCCGTGGTCAGGTGAGCGGCGAACGCCTCGCCGGGCGCTGGTTCGACATCGGCACGCCCGAGCGTTTACAGGCGCTCGATCGGATGCTAAAAGCGCAGACAGGTCCATGAAGCGCCCAAGCGGAGGCCGCCGATGGGGCAAGAGATTGCGACCTCGCGGTTCAGCGCTGCCGATTTCGACGCCTTCGCCGAGCGGCTGCGCGAGGAGACCGAGCTCCTCGCCAGCTGGTTCGCCAACGATGGCCTCGCTGCGGGGCCGGTCACGGCCGGGTTCGAGCTGGAGATCTGGCTCGTCGACGCCCGACGCGCCCCGGCCCCCGTCATCGACCCCCTGCTGCGCCGCCTCGACGACCCCCTCGTCGTGCCCGAGCTCGCGACCTTCAACGCCGAGATCAACTGCCGGCCGCGACCGCTGACCGGCACCGTCCTCACCGACCTCGCCAAGGACCTGACCGACGTCTGGCAGCGCTGCGCGCGCGCCGCCGCGACCCTCGGTGCCGAGACCGCGATGATCGGGATCCTCCCGACCGTGCGGCCCGACGACCTGGTCCTCGACCACATGACGCCGCGCGAGCGCTACCGGGCGTTGAACGAACGCATCCTCGCGCTGCGCGCCGGCCGGCCCCTGGTCCTCGCGATCGACGGCGACGAGCCGCTGCGGATCGAGCGCACGGACGTCATGCTCGAGGCCGCCGCGACCTCGTTCCAACTCCACGTCAAGGTGCCGCCCCGGCTCGCCGCCCGGGCCTACAACCTCTCGAAGATCCTGTCGGCGCCGATGGTCGCCATCACCGCCAATTCACCCTTCCTGTTCGGCCACCGGCTCTGGCCGGAGACGCGGATCCCGCTGTTCGAACAGGCCGTCGCGGTCGGTGGCTCGATCCTCGGCGAGCGCGTCAACTTCGGCTTCCGCTACGCCAAGCGCTCGATCATGGAGACCTTTCTCGCCAACCTGTCACGCTATCCGATCCTGCTGCCGGAACTCGCCGACGCGCCACCGGAGCAGCTTGCGCACCTGCGCCTGCACAACGGCACCATCTGGCGCTGGAACCGCCCGCTGATCGGCTTCGATGATGACGGCCGACCGCACATTCGCATCGAGCATCGCGTGATCCCGGCCGGTCCGACGATCGCCGACGCCATCGCCAACGCCGCCCTCTACTATGGCGCGCTCCAGGCGCTCCTCGACGAGCCCGAGCCGATCGAGCGGGCGCTGGCGTTCCCGCACGCCCGGGCCAACTTCTACGCCGCGGCCCGCCAAGGGCTGGACACCAAGATTCATTGGCTGCGCGGGCGTCCCGAGCCGATCCTCGCGGTCCTGCGCGAGGACCTGCTACCGCGGGCCCACGCAGGCCTCGCCGCGCTCGGGATCCCGGAGCCCGAGCGCGACCAGTGGCTCGCGATCATCGCCGGGCGCATCGCGAACCGTCAGACGGGCGCCGCCTGGCAGCAGGCCTGGGTCGCGCGCCATGGCCCGGACATGGCCGGGCTGCTCGACGCCTACCTCGCCCGGCAGACCCGCGGCGCGCCAGTGCATGAATGGGCGATCGAACCCTGACGCCGACAAGGACCTGGCGGCCATCGGCTCGCCGGTGCCGTGAAACATGCCACCGCCCCCCGTCGGGTTACGGCGCGCGCTGGGCTCTTCGTCGTCGGCGAGCGCCGTGCCAGCGCGCCTCACCCGACCTACGGCCGTGCCGATGTCGCCGGGGCCGTAGGTCGGGTTAGCCCCTCGGGGCGTAACCCGACGGCTGGCGGCGCGGCGCCGGGCGAGGCCGCTGTCGGGTTACGGCGCGCGCTGGGCTGTTCGTTGTCGGCGAGCGCCGTGCCAGCGCGCCTCACCCGACCTACGGCCGTGCCGATGTCGCCGGGGCCGTAGGTCGGGTTAGCCCCTCGGAGCGTAACCCGACGGCTGGCGGCGCGGCGCCGGGCGAGGCCACTGTCGGGGCCTACTTGCCGATGCAGAAGGAGGAGAAGATCCGGTCCAGCAGGTCTTCGCTGGAGAAGGCGCCGGTGATCTCGCCGAGGGCGCCGTGGGCATTGCGCAGGTCCTCGGCGACGAGCTCGAGGCCGCCAGCGTCCGCCATCGCCCCGGCATGGCGGAGGGCCGCCAGCGTCCGCTCGAGTGCGTCGATGTGGCGCCGCCGGGTCAGGAAGGAGCCCTCGCCACCTGTCCCGGTCGTCGCGATCGCCCGCAGGTGTGCCCGCAGCTGGGCCAGGCCGTCGCCGGTGACGGCCGAGATCCCGATCTCGGTGCCGCCCTCGGTGGCCCGCGTGTAGCCGCCCTCGCCGAGCAGGTCGAGCTTGTTGCGCACGATGGTCCGGGCGACGCCCGCGAGCCCGGCCAGGTGCGCATCGATCGCGACCTCGTGCGCGGTGGCATCGACGACCCAGAGGACATGGTCAGCCCGCTCGAGGGCCTGGCGCGCGCGGCGCACCCCCTCCCGCTCGACCGGGTCCTCGCTCTCGCGCAGGCCGGCCGTGTCGATCAACTGCATCGGGATGCCGTCGATCGCGATCTCCTGGCGCAGCAGGTCGCGCGTCGTACCCGGTACCTGGGTGACGATCGCGACCTCATCGCCGGCGAGCGCGTTCATCAGGCTCGATTTCCCGGCGTTCGGCAGCCCCGCGACGACGACCGTCAGTCCCTCGCGATAGACGCGCCCGTGGTTGGCACCAGCCAGGATCGCCTCGGTCGCCTCGATCAGGCGCCCGAGCGCTCCGCCGATCGCCACCGGGTCGCTCAGGTCGGTCGAATCGTCGGGAAAATCGAGGTTCGCCTCGACCAGGGTGCGCAACTGCACGAGGTCCTCGGCGAGGGCCGAGATCCGGCGCGAGAAGTCCCCGCGCAGCATCCGCAGCGCGAGCCCGGCCGCCTGGGCGGTCCGCGCCTCGATGAGGTCGGCGATCGCCTCGGCCTGGACCAGATCGATCTTCCCGTTCAGGAAGGCCCGTTGGCTGAATTCCCCGGGTCGGGCGATCCGGGCGCCGAGGTCGATGACGCGCCGCAGGAGGGCGTCGAGGACGACCGGGCCACCATGTCCCTGAAGCTCCAGGACATCGTCGCCGGTGAAGGAGTGCGGGGCCTCGAAGAAGAGCGCGATGCCGACATCGAGGGCATCGCCGGCGGCATCGCGGAAGGCCGCGGTCGTCGCCCGCCGTGGTTCCGGCAGGCGACCGACGACGGCGGCCGCGATCCGCCGCACGGCCGGCCCGGCGACCCGGACGATCCCGACGCCGCCGATCCCCGGGGGCGTCGCGATCGCCGCGATCGTGTCAGCCGTCTGCATCGCAATGATTCAACCTAGTGCAAGACTGCGCAATTCCCGAGACCGCACGCGGCGGCCTGCAACCCTCGCGTGGTAGGAGCCCGCTTGCGGGCGATCTTCGCCGCCACGCGCGAGCTGCTCGCCCGCAAGCGGGCCCCTACGGAGCGCGGATTCTTAGTAACGATTCAAGCACAGCCGGTACATCTTCTGGTAACTACGAAACACGCGAAACACGCGAAAGGGCCGAACTTACACGCAAGAATCTGCCGTTTTTTCGCGACTTTTGTGTATTTCTTAGTGTCTTGTCGTCTTCGCGCTTGTGTCGTTTGTTTCTGAACCCTTCCTTAGGGTGACATGAAAGAGCGGCCCGGTAGTTCCGAAGCGAGACCATAGAGGCGGCGGTTGGACGGTGCCCGAGGGCCACCGTGCGCGACGTCCATCGGGCGCCGTAGCGGCCTTCACCGTGCGGGCGAGCAGGACCCACGTAACGCCGCCCCTCTACCGTTTCGACGACCTCGATCCATGAGGAATCGGTCGACGGCCGTTCTTCGGTTCAACGACGACCGTGGTCGACACCGTCGCGACACGGTGCCGAGCAGATGGCAGGATTCGCGTACGGAGGTCGGGTGACGGCACGAGGCCGTCACACGGGTTTCCGGTCGAGGCGAGCCGTATTCGTTCCAGATGACGTCAGCGCACGCTACTTCTTCGCCTTCTGGCCCTTCATCCCCTTCATGATGAACCACTGCTGGGCGATCGAGAGGATGTTGTTGACCGTCCAGTAGAGGACCAGGCCGGCCGGGAAGAATGCGAAGAAGACCGTGAAGACGAACGGCAAGCTCATCATCACCTTCGCCTGGATCGGATCCGGCGGCAGCGGATTGAGCTTGGTCTGGACGAACATCGAGACGCCCATCAGCAGCGGCAGGACATAGTAAGGGTCCGGCGCCGAGAGGTTGTTCAACCAGAACATGAAGGGCGCATGCCGCAGCTCGACGCTCTCCAAGAGCACCCAGTACAGAGAGATGAAGACCGGGATCTGGATCAGGATCGGCAGGCAGCCACCGAGCGGATTGATCTTCTCCTTGCGATAGAGATCCATCATCGCCTGGTTGAGGCGCTCCTTGTCGTCCCCGTACCTGTCCTTCAGCGCTTGGAGACGCGGGGCCAGTTCGCGCATCCCGGCCATCGAGCGGTAGCTCGTCTCGGAGAGCTTGTAGAACAGACCCTTGATGAGGATCGTCAGGACGATGATCGACCAGCCCCAGTTGCCGATCACGCTGTGGATCTTGTCCAGGACCCAGAAGATCGGTTGCGCGAGCACGGTCAGCCAACCGTAGTCGACGGCCAGCTCCAGGCCCGGGGCGATCGAGGCCAGGACGTTCTGGAGCTTCGGCCCGACGAACAGGCTCTCCTCGAGGACCTCCTCGGCGCCGGGCGCCACGGCGAAGGCCGGCGAGTACATGCCGATGATGTAGCGGTCGCCGTCGACGATGTTCGTGTAAAAGGTATAGAGGCGATCGCGCGGGGGTATCCAGGCCGCCATGAAGTAATGCTGGATCATCGCGATCCAGCCATCGTTGACGTCGCGATTCAGCGCATCGTCCTTCATGTTGGAGAAGGAGACCTTCTTGTACTTGTCCTCGGGGCTGTAGTAGACGCCACCGGTATAGGTACGGACGAAGCGCGACGCCTCGATCGGTTTGTAGTCGGTCCGCTGAAGCTGGCTGTAGAGGCGCATCGCCAGCGGCTCATCGCCGCCGTTGACGATCCGGTGCGAGACATCGACCTCGTAGCTGCCGCGGCGGAAGCGATAGGTCTTGATGACCTCGATGCCGTCCTCGCCCTGCCAGCGCAGGTCGACGCTCAGCTCATCGCGATCGCCGAGCTCGTAGGTATCCTGCGACGCCTGAAAGACGGCATTATGGTTCGGCAGTTGATCCGCCGCGCCGCCGAGCAGACCCGACTGGGCGATGAACAGGTTCGGCTTCTCGGCCTTGAAGAGCTGGAACTGCTCATCCTGGCGGTCCGGCGAGACCTTGTAGTCCTTCAGCCAGACGTTGACGAGCGACCCGCCCCGCGTCGCGAGATCGACCCGCAGGACGTCCGTCTCGACGCGCACGACCCCGGAATCGAGCTGGACGCTCGGGGAGCTATCGACGACGCCATCGGTCGCCGCCGCCTCGACTGGCACCCCCTCCGGGACTGCCGACCCCGTCGCCTCGACCGTCGACGAAACGGCGCGTTCTTCCAGTATCGGCCCGTAATCCCTGACCCACGCTTGATAGAGCAAGAAAGAGACGAAGCCCAGGCTGAGGACGAGGATCAACCGATAGTTATCCATCTTTGGCTATTTTCGTTTCGTCGTTGTAGGGACTGGATCGACACCGCCTTCGTGCCACGGATGGCAACGAGACAGGCGTGCAATCGTGAGCAGGCCGCCGCGCAGGGCGCCGTGGCGTTCGATCGCCTCCACGGCGTAGTGCGAGCAGCTCGGGTAGAACCGACAATGGTTCCCGAGGAGTGGGCTGAGGACGTACTGATAGGCCTTGATCAGCGCGATGAGCAATTTACCCATCATGGTCGGCGAATCTCCGCCAGTGCGAACGGAGCGCGTCGAACAGCGCCTGGTTCGGCTGCGCGACAGCCGCATGCCTTGCGATGACCACGTAATCCATGGCACGGACCTGCGCACGGGCTGACCGAAAGCTCTCCCGGATGATCCGCTTGATACGGCTTCGATCGACGGACCTTCGGACGCTTCGCTTTGAGACGGCAAGACCTAATCTCGCTTCACCGGCGAGATTAGGTCGCGCGCGAACGATGAAAAAGGCGTCGGTCTTCTTGACGGACTCGGCGAAGACCAGGCGAAACTGCCCGGCCGACCTGAGCCGCGCGGTCCGAGGGAAGGTCCGATCAGGGCCCCCGCGGCTACGGGCAGAGCCGCTTACGGCCCTTGGCACGGCGCGCGGCGAGGACAAGCCGGCCACCCCTCGTTGCCCGACGGGCCCGGAACCCGTGCGTATGCGCCCGCTTCACCCGGCTCGGCTGGAAAGTTCTCTTCATTGTTAGACTCGAATATCGGGATAAAAATCTTTTTTAAGGTACAACAGACTCCCGGTTCGGTCAAGCGCCTATTTTCATCCACCAAAGCGGGCTAAGATCCGAAATCGACACCCCTCACCGATTGCGGCGGCCCGCCGCAACCCCCCCATTGCGAACCTCGCGGAGCGAACCTGTGGCGATTTGGCAAAAATGTGCGGCACGACTGAAAGAAGAGCTTTCGATCGCCGAGTTCAATACCTGGATCATGCCGCTGCAAGTCAGCGAGGAGGGCGGGGTCTTGCGGTTGTTCGCGCCGAATCAATTCGTGCTCGAATGGGTGGAGTCGCATTACCGGGAACGGCTGGAGGCGCTCTGCGGGCAATTCAGCAACGGCCTCGTGGCGACGATCAGCATCGAGGTCGGCACCTCGCAGCGCGAACCGGCCGCGCGGCGCGACGAGGCCACGACCCGGGCGGCGCCGCGGGGCGGCAAGAAGGAGGAGTCGGGCGCCCGCGATACGAATCGGCGGCATGAATCGAACCTCAACCCGGAGTTCACCTTCGAGACCTTCGTCGAGGGAAAGTCCAACCAGATCGCGCGCGCGGCATCGGTGCAGATCGGCAGCAATCCGGGGCGTGCCTACAACCCCTTCTTCATCTACGGCGGCGTCGGGCTCGGCAAGACGCACCTGATGCACGCGATCGGCAATATGATCTCGACGACGAATCCGTCGGCGCGGGTTGTCTACATCCATTCCGAACGGTTCGTCGCCGACATGGTGAGGGCCCTGCAGCACAATCAGATCTCGGAATTCAAGCGCTATTATCGTTCATTGAATGCACTATTGATCGACGATGTCCAATTCTTCGCCGGCAAGGAACGCAGTCAGGAGGAATTCTTTCACACCTTCAACGCCCTCTTCGAATCGAAGCAGCAGATCATCCTGACCAGCGATCGCTATCCGAAGGAGGTGAGCGGGCTGGAGGAGCGGCTGAAGTCGCGGTTCGGCTGGGGTCTCACCGTGTCCGTCGAGCCACCGGATCTGGAGACCCGGGTCGCGATCCTGCAGAGCAAGGCGGCGATCATCGGCGTGGATCTGCCCGAGGAGGTGGGGTTCTTCGTCGCGCGGCGCATCAAGTCGAACATCCGCGAGCTCGAGGGGGCGCTGCGCCGACTGGTGGCGAACGCCGAGTTCACCGGCCAGGAGATGACGGTCGACTTCGCCAAGCTGGTGCTGCGCGACATGCTGGTCGCCCAGGACAAGATGATCACGATCGACAACATCCAAAAGGTCGTGGCCGAGTATTACAAGATCCGAATCAATGAATTGCTTTCGGCGAAGAGGACCCGGTCGATCTCGCGCCCGCGCCAGATCGCGATGACCCTGGCGAAGGAGTTGACGAAACACAGCCTGCCGGAGATCGGCGCCGCCTTCGGTGGCCGCGACCATACGACCGTGATCCATGCGACGAAGAAGATCAATAGCTTGCGACAGGAGGAGCTGGCTGTGGAAGAAGACTACAAGAACCTGTTGAGAATCTTGACGAGTTGATGTGCAAAACTTGGGGAAAAGACGGGGGGCGAAATCATCCACATGGTTTGCACAGGGAATCGCCCCGGTCCTGCACCGCGAGTGCCGCGCGATCGCGTTGGTTGGAAAGGCCTTTTCAGGTTACGTCGGATATCCACAGACGTTACAGCAGACACAGGTAGATAGACATGTACTTTGAAATACGGATCGAAGACATCAACGCGGCGCTCGCATACACGATCGGGGTCGTCGAGAAGCGCTCGACCCTGCCGATCCTCGGTTTCTTCCTCCTGCGCGCGGACGAGGACACCCTCGAGATCGTCAGCACGGACCTGGAGATCGAGATCCAGGCCCGCACCCGCGCCGATGTGCAGACGCCCGGCGCCTGCGTGATCCCGGGGCGCAAGCTCTTCGACATCTGCCGATCGCTACCGAAGGAGACGGTGCTGAAGGTCCGTGCGGAGAAGGACAAGGCGTCCCTGAGCGCCGGGCGCTCCCGCTTCGCGTTGTTGACCCTTGCCGAGCAGGACTACCCGAGGCTGACCGTCACAGGCGCCGACAACGAGATGGAGATCGAGGTCGAGACGCTGCGGCACCTGATCGACAAGACCGCCTTCGCGATGGCGCAGCAGGATGTGCGGTACTATCTGAACGGTATGCTGTTCGCGCGCACGCCCGAGAAGATGATCGGCGTCACGACCGACGGCCATCGCCTGTCGAAGATCGAGATCGCGACCGAGGCCCCGGCGGGCGCCGAGACCGAGGTCATCGTCCCGGGCAAGGCGGTCCAGGAGCTCAAGCGCATCCTTGCGAGCCTGCCGCGCGATGGGCGCATCCGGATGACCTTCGGCGAAGGACTGCTCGGCCTGAGCATCGACGACATCGTCTTCCACACCAAGCTGATCGACGCGAAGTACCCGGACTACGAGCGGGTGATACCGCAGAACCTGACGAAGCGCGCGGTGATCGACAAGGAACAGCTACGCAATGCCCTGATGCGGATGAGCACCATCTCCTACGACAAGTACAAAGGGGTCGAATTCATCTTCGAGGACGGCACGCTGCGGCTCGTATCGAAGAACACCGAACAAGAGATCGCCGAAGAGGATTTCGACATCACCTACGAAGGCGCGAACACCAGCATCGCCTTCAACAGCAGCTATGTCGTCGACGTACTCAATGCGGTGACGACGGAGGCGATCGAACTGAGTTTCGTCGACGGCGACACGAGCGCGATCTGGCGCGGCGAGGGCTGCCCCGAGGAGACCTACGTCATCATGCCGATGCGCCTGTAGGGGACCTTGAAGGCTCGGATCTCGACCCCGCATCGGGACGTCAGCGCCGACCGGTCGGTCGTTTTCCCCTGGGTGGGAGCGGTGCGCGTCGCCTCGCAGGCGCCACGCGCCGGCGACCCTCCAGCGTGTCGCCGGTCCCCCGCGGCTGAAAGGTCGGCACGAGGTGGCGCTTGCCGTTGCCGATCAGGTCGGCGCGGCCCATCGACTTCAAGGCCTCGCGCAGCAGCGGCCAGTTGTTCGGGTCGTGATAGCGCAGGAAGGCCTTGTGCAGACGGCGCTGGCGCAGCTTGCGCACGACGGGGATCGTCGGGGCATCCGGGGTGAGCCGCCGCAACGGATTGCGCCCCGTGTGGTACATCGCCGAGGCGAGGGCCATCGGCGTCGGCAGGAAGGCCTGGACCTGCTCGAGCCGGAAGCCGTTCGCCTTCAGCCAGAGCGCGAGGTGGAGCATGTCCTCGTCCGTGGTCCCGGGATGGGCGGCGATGAAATAGGGGATCAGGTACTGCTCCTTGCCGACCTCGCGGGAGAAGCGCTCGAAGAGGGCCTTGAAGCGATCGAACGCGGCGATGCCCGGTTTCATCATCAGCCCGAGCGGCCCCGCCTCCGTGTGCTCCGGGGCGACCTTCAGATAGCCGCCGACATGGTGGGTCACGAGCTCGCGGACGTAGCGCGGCGCGCGCACCGCGAGGTCGTAGCGCAGGCCGGAGGCGATCAGCACCCGTTTGATCCCGGGCACCTCCCGGACCTCGCGGTAGAGCGCGATCAGCGGGCCGTGGTCCGTATCCAGGTTCGCGCAGATCGCCGGGAAGAGGCAGGAGAGGCGCCGACAGGCCTGCGCGGCACGCGGATCGCGACAACCGAGCCGCCACATGTTCGCGGTCGGACCGCCGAGATCCGAGATCACCCCGGTGAAGCCCGGCGTGCGATCGCGGATCTCGGCGACCTCGCGCAGGATCGAGGCCGGCGAGCGGCTCTGGATCAAACGTCCCTCGTGGACCGTGATCGAGCAGAAGGTACAGCCGCCGAAGCAGCCGCGGACGATGTTCACCGAGCCGCGGATCATCTCCCAGGCCGGCAGACGCGTGCCATCGTAGGCCGGGTGCGGGAGGCGGCTGTACGGCAGCTCGTAGACGCGATCGAGCTCGGGCGTCGTCAGCGGCCAGGGCGGCGGGTTGAGCCAGACGAGTCGATCGCCGTGGCCTTGGATCAGCGCCCGGGCATTGCCGGGGTTGGTCTCCTGGTGCAGGACCCGGGCGGCGTGGGCGTAGAGGACCGGATCGTCGCGGACCTGCTCGAACGAGGGCAATCGCACGACCTGGCGGCCTCGGTCCGCACCGCGGCGCCCCGCCACGGGCATCGCGGCGTCGGCCGGGGCTTGCGGATGGAGCTCCGGGTGATAGGGGTCGGCCGGCGCGGGCACCGGTCCCGGCGCATCGAGGTGCGTCGAGTCGACGGCCTCGTGCGCGGCCGGTGCCTCCCGCGTCAGGAAGGCGGTACCGCGGACATCGCGGATCGCCGCGATCGGCTCGCCGCGCGCCAGGCGATGGGCGACCTCGACGATCGCCCGTTCGCCGTTGCCGTAGATGAGCAGGTCGGCCTTCGCATCGACGAGCACCGAGCGGCGCACGGTGTCGGACCAGTAGTCGTAATGGGCGACGCGGCGTAGGCTCGCCTCGATGCCGCCGAGCACGATCGGCACCTCGCCGAAGGCCTCGCGCGCCCGCTGGGCATAGACGAGCACCGAGCGATCGGGGCGCCGCCCGGGTGCGCTGTCGGGCGTGTAGGCGTCGTCGGAGCGTAGACGACGGTCGGCCGTGTAGCGGTTGACCATCGAATCCATGTTCCCGGCCGTGATGCCAACGAACAGCCCCGGTCGGCCGAGCCGGCGGAAGTCATCGACCCGGGTCCAGTCCGGCTGGGCGATGATGCCGACGCGAAAGCCCTGCGCCTCCAGCAGCCGTCCGATCAGCGCCATCCCGAAGGACGGGTGATCGACATAGGCATCGCCGGTGACCAGGATGACATCGCAACTGTCCCAGCCGAGCGCCTCCATCTCGGCGCGCGACATCGGCAACACAGGCGCGACGCCGAAGCGATGCGCCCAATAGGGACGGTACGAGAAGAGCTCGGGGACGGTCGGCATCTGTGGCATATTGCGGTGCTCGGCGCCCCATTCTATACCGATCCGATCGCATCCCAGCCGCGTAGGGCGGGAAAGCGAAGCGCATCCCGCCGTTGGCTCGGCGTCCCACTCTCTACCGCTTGGATCGCACCCCAGCCCCGATCGGGTCGGGAAAGCGCAGCGCATCCCGCCGTTGGCTCGGCGTCCCACTCTCTACCGCTTGGATCGCACCCCAGCCCCGATCGGGTCGGGAAAGCGCAGCGCATCCCGCCAAGGGCGATCCGCATCCCTACATCCACGGCGGCGCCTCCCCCCGCCGATCGAACGAGCCAGTCGTATTCTGCGCGATGGTCCTATGCTCGGTCGAGTCACCGCGACAGTCTGCGGTGTAGGGTGTGGTGAGGAACGAACCGCACCAAGACCGGCTTGGCGAACGGTGCGGTTCGCAAGCTCACCGCACCCTACAGGTTTCATGCCACGGGGTGGCGTAAGGCACCATGGACGTTAACCCTTGAACGTGTACACCGCGACGTGCGGCCATGCCGCCTGGCCGCGTGAGAATCCTTGTCAGGAGTTGGCACCCCATGAATGGCGGGATGCGCTGCGCTTTCCCGCCCTACGTTCTGAGTGCAAGACCAACTATCCAGGTGGAAATCCGCCCCGGCGGCCGCACAGTCAAACCCCGACGACCCGCGCGAACGCAACCGCCGACCGGGCCGCCGAGCCGGACCGGCCTGTCGTTCGCCCATCAGCCACCGACCGACGAGGGATGCGCCATGTCGAGACCGACGGCGACCGACGAAGAGGTGGAGGCCCTGCTCGGGGACTTCCGACGGATCCGCGCCTTCAGCGAGCAGCTCTGCGAGCCGCTGGCCATCGAGGACTACGGCCTGCAGACGGCCGTCGAGGCAAGCCCGCCCAAGTGGCACCTGGCCCACGTCTCCTGGTTCTACGAGACCTTCCTGCTGCGCCCCTTCCTGCACGGCTATCGGGTCTTCCATCCGCGCTTCGACTACCTCTTCAACAGCTACTACGAGCAGACCGGCAGCGGCTTCTGGCCGCGCCCCGAGCGTGGCCTGCTGTCGCGCCCGACCGTCGCCGAGGTCTACGACTACCGCCACCATGTCGATGCCGCGATGGCCCGGCTGATCGACGACTGCCCGACCGCCGATCGGGCCACGGTCACCGAGCGGCTGCGGATCGGCCTCCATCACGAGCAGCAACATCAGGAGCTCCTGCTGACCGATATCAAGCACCACTTCGCCCACAACCCGCTGCGCCCGGCCTATCGGGCCGACCTGCCACGGGCCGAGCCGAGCGCACCCGAGCCGCTGCGCTGGCAGGCGTTCGAGGGTGGTCTGATCGAGATCGGCGCCGCGGGCGCGGGCTTCGCCTACGACAACGAGCGGCCACGCCACCGCGTCCATCTGGAGCCCTTCGCGCTCGCCGAGCGGCCCGTCAACAACGCCGAGTGGTTGGAATTCATCGCCGACGGCGGCTACGAGGACCCGGCCCTGTGGCTCTCCGACGGCTGGGCCGAGGTGCGTCGACGCGGCTGGCGCGCCCCGCTCTACTGGGAGCGACAGGGGGAGGCATGGGAGATGATGACGCTCGCCGGGATGCGCCCGCTCGATCCCGCCGAGCCGGTTTGCCACCTGAGCTACTACGAGGCCGACGCCTTCGCGACCTGGGCCGGCAAGCGGCTGCCGAGCGAGGCCGAGTGGGAGTGCGCGGCCGGCGACCAGCCGGTCGGCGGCAACTTCGTCGAGACCGGCACGCTGCACCCGCGCCCGGCGGCCGGGCCGGGTCTGCGCCAGCTCTTCGGCGACGTCTGGGAATGGACCGCCTCGGCCTATCTCGGCTACCCGGGCTATCGCGCCGCCCGCGGGGCGCTCGGCGAATACAACGGCAAGTTCATGTGCAACCAGATGGTCCTGCGCGGCGGCTCGTGCGCGAGCGCCCGCGACCATGTCCGGGCCAGCTACCGCAACTTCTTCTATCCGCACGAGCGATGGCAGTTCATGGGGCTGCGACTCGCCGGGGAGGCCCGATGAGGGCGCACGCAACGGCCCGCACTACGCCACGGGAGGGGCATGGCGTCGCGCGCGTGCGCCTCCACGACCACCACCCGGCACCGGCCGACGTGCGCGGCGAGGTCCTCGCGGGGCTCGCCGCGCCGGCCAAGCACCTGCCGCCGAAGCTCTTCTACGACGAGGCTGGTTCGCGGCTCTTCGATGCCATCACGGAGCTTCCCGAGTACTATCCGACCCGCACCGAGATCGGCATCCTGCAGGCGCACGGCGCCGAGATGGCCGCGCGGCTCGGGCGCGGGCGCGTCCTGATCGAGCTCGGCAGCGGCAGCAGCCGCAAGATCCAGACCCTGCTCGCGGCCCTGCAGCCGCGGGTCTATGTCCCGGTCGACATCTCCCGCGAGCACCTGCTCGAATCCGCCCACGCCTTGGCGGCCAGGTTTCCGACGCTAGAGATCCAGGCCGTCTGCGCCGACTACTCGGGCCCCTTCGCGCTGCCGCTCGACCCGACCTGGGGCGGGCTCGCCGCCTTCTTCCCGGGCTCGAGCATCGGCAACTTCGAGCCGGACCAGGCCCGGCGCCTGCTCGGGCGCATCGCCGCCGTCCTCGGCGCCGGCGGCCGGCTCCTGATCGGCGTCGACCTACCCAAGGACCCGGCCGTCCTCGAGGCCGCGTACGATGACGCCCAGGGCGTCACCGCCGCCTTCAACCGCAACCTGCTGACCCGCATCAACCGCGAACTCGGCGGCGACCTGGACCCGCAGGCCTTCGACCACCTGGCCCGCTTCGACACCGAGCGCAGCCGCGTCGAGATGCACCTGGTCAGCCGCCTCGACCAGCAGGCGCGCGTCGCCGGAGAGGTCTTCCGCTTCCGCCGAGGCGAGACCATCCACACCGAGAGCTCTTACAAATACGCCATCGCCGCCTTTCAGCGACTCGCCCAGGCCGCCGGCTTCGTCCCAGAGCAGGTCTGGACCGATCCCCATCAGCGCTTCAGCGTCCATTGCCTGCGCGTCGACTCGTAGGGTACGCGCCGCTCACTCCGCCCTCGATCGCCCCGACACGGCCTGTCGAGGTAGCCCGTGCGGGGCCAGGCGGCCCCGCGATCTTCAGCCTCCTCAGCCGACTTACGGCCCCAGCGCATGTCGGCACGGCCCGGTCGGGTGAGGCGCGCTGGCACGGCGGTCGCTGAGAAAGGGAGGTTCGCACGCGCCGTCACCCGACGGGCGGCTTGGCGTGGTCAGCGATACCGTTTCACGGCAACGCAACCGACGCCTAGCGATGTTGGGTTATGGCGCGCATCCCGCACCCTAGCGGGCGCATCGGGCTCCAAGGTCGGGCACCTGATCCAACCCATGCGGTTCGTGTTGCGACGATGTGGGCCCGGCCACCGCTCGCTCGATGCCGCTCACAGCAGCTTCACCAGGGCCGCCATGGCCCCGACCTGAGCGAACATCAGCGGAATCAACCAGGCCAGCAGGGTGTTGCGACTACGCTCGATCTCGGTCTTCATCTCGCCGCGCAGTTGCTCGATCTGCGTGCGTACCTCCCCGCGTAGCTCCTCGACCTGCGTGCGTACCTCCCCGCGCAACTCCTCGACCTGCGTGCGCACCTCCCCGCGCAGTTCCTCGATCTGCGTGCGCACCTCCCCGCGTAGCTCCTCGATCTGAATCTCGACATCGCGGCGCAGCCGCTCAATCTGCAAGGTCAGGTCCGCCCGCACCTGCTCGATCTCCCGTTGCAGGCGCAGTTCGGTCTCGCGCAGGTGTTGCTGCGTGGCCAGGTCGGGCAGGTGCGGATAACGTCCCTCGAGCCGCTCGAAGGCCTCGGCGATCACCCGCGCCCGCGCGCGATCGTCCGGCGCGCTGGCCAGGGCTTCGTACAACTCGACGACGGACGCCATCTGAGAATCCCCTTGCGTTCGGTGATCGGATTACTCGCGATTATAGCTGGCGGCCCCGGCAACGCCCGAGCGCGAGGCCGCCACCAAGCCCCTACCTGCCGAGGAGCGCGAGGTGGGCGGCGACCAAGGCGAACGGTCAGCGGCCGCGGGGCCGTGTGATCCCAGGCCGCGGTGACCCGTTGTTGTATTGGCGAAATGTGTCATATCAGACCTGGCCCGACATCCCCTGAGACCACGAAATCGGGGTTGAGTCCCGGATTACACAAAGAACCCCACATCCTGACGACCCCAGCCCGCACGATGCTATAAGGCGAGACCCCGACCCCGGACCCCAATTACAGTCCCAGGATGACGGATACACCGCCATCGTCGTAGCCTAAGGTTCAGCATTGCAGGCCTCAGGCACCGCCATGAGCCAAAGTACAGACTATGACACCGACTACGTGCGCTGGTTGGAAGACCAGGCGCGCCATCTCCGGGCGGGCGACCTCGACCGACTCGATCGGGAGCGCCTTTCGGAGGAGCTCGACGGTATGAGCCGAAGCGAGCGGCGACAACTGCGCAACCGTCTGATCATTTTGGTTTTGCATCTCCTCAAGATGCAGTGCCATCCTGAACGTCGTTCCCGCAGCTGGGACGTGACCGTCATCACCCAGCGGATCGACATCAAGCTCTTGCTCAGAGAGAGCCCGAGCCTGCGACCAACGCTGGCTCCGGCCCTGGACGAGATCTACGACACGGCTCGGCGCGACGCGGCGCAGGAGACCAGGCTGGAGCTGAACCGCTTTCCGGCGACCTGCCCCTTCACCATCGATCAGGTTCTGGACGATGAGTATTGGCCGGGCGGCAGGGAGGGCGACCTCGGGTGAACGGCCGCTACGGCCAAGACCCCGTTGACCCTGCCATTCGTCGACCTTGGCCGCGCACCCCCGGTGCAACGACCTAGCCGCGACAGATCTCTACCTGACCCCCGTCCCCGCGATACCTCTGAGGCCTCCTGGGATCGCCGAGCCCCAGCTCGGCCAACAGCGGCGGCGACGGACGCCCGAGCTGTCGCCCACTGCCCGGCGCCAAAGGCAATCGGCAGCGATGCTGCAGAACTCTAGGCCAAATGGCAGATTAGCCCCACGAGCTCGAGTGTCGTCCGCTGGGCCGGCCGGTCGGCGGAGAAGACAGCCCGAACACCGTCACGGCCCGCCGTTCGGTTCGAAATTTGGGCCCTGCATTCTTCTCCTACAGCCCGAAATGTTGCATTTCAAGACCTGACCCCGGTCCTGACCCTCGGCTATTGTATTGGGCATCGATCCGATCCAGTATGGCCAACGCTTGCTGAACATCACCAGTGGCCGCCAGGGTGCGGAAATGGTTTTCTGTGTCCCAAGACGCCAGCGCTTGCGTGCTCAATTCTTCTATGAGCTTGTTCACGCTTAGACCACGGCGACGCGCCAATGCCTTGAGCCGCTCGGTGGTGTCATCGGGCAATCTGATTGTCAAAGTGCTCATTGCCATTCCTCCAGACTTTCCACGGGAGTCAAGATACGGAGATCACCAAGTCGCAATTCGCCGCGTCGCACATCACGCACATTGTGCGTAACAATCGCAGCGGCGCCCCCTGCCAACGCCAACTCGATCAAGTGATTGTCCGCTTCGTCAGGCAAATTGGGACGCCAGCCATAATATACTTTGACCCATCGCCCTTGCTTCGCCAATGCCGACAGCACCTGTAACCGCTCGGCCGGCGTCGTGGTTTCACCCCACACCTGGTGCCCGAGCAAATCCTGATATTCCAACCACAGCGCATTACCAAACAGCGGTTGGAAGACCCCAGTCAGTGCCCGTCGCAACACCCCGCGCGATGCGCCACCAGTGGAACGCAGAGCAGAAACAAAAACATTGGTATCAATCACGACTGGGATCATAATGACAGCATATATGCTAGCATCGGTGCTTGCAACGACCAGCCACCGGCACGGGAGCGCGGCGCCGCCAGACCCACCCCGGGCGGCGTGACGGTGGCCGAGGGCCTGGCAGGCAAGAGGAAAGACCCGACCCCATATCGTTCGCAACTTCGGTGCCGAGCGTCCCGGCCAGGCCAGAATGTTGCTTTTCGAGATCTGACCCCATTGCTTTTTCTCTGTGGTTCAATCCTCACAGCAAGAACGGAACAAAGCGCCTCAAGCGTTAATTTTTCACCACCGAGAACACAGAGGGCTCAGAGAATGGAAAATTGAGTCCCCTCCGAAGTAACGGAGCTCAAAAGGCAAAAGACAAGACCTGACACGTTCCAGACGTTCTCGGGCGCCTTGCGATCGCACCCACCCCATGGCAGAGTACGGGTATGAACTCGAGCGTTGCACTCTATGAAGCCCTGACCAGCGCCCCGGACGAGCGCGCGCGGGCGCGTGTCATTGCCGAGGCCTTCGAGCGCTTGGAAGAGCGCTATCCCCATCTGCCGGAATTGGCTACCCAGGGCCATGTACGCGAGAGCGAGCTGCGCTTGCAGAAGGAGATCGAGCGAGTCCGTGCCGAACTCAAGCTAGACATCGAGCAGGTCCGCGGTGCGTTGCGCGAGAGCGAGTTGCGGCTGCTCAAAGAGATCGAGCAGGTGCGCGGCGAGGTGGCGCGCACCAAGGTGGATCTTCTCAAGTGGATCGTGCCGCTGATGTTCGCCCAGGTTGCCGCGATCGCCGCCCTGGTGAAACTGCTTTGAGGCGCCCGCTGGGTGTTCGTCCTGGTGCGGCCTTCGTGACCGGGGCGCATCGGCGCACCCGGCAGACCCGCGGTGACGAGGCCGGGTGCCTTGGCGCCAAATGGTGCCTCGCCATCCCGACCTCCGTCCCCGGCGACAACGGCTCGGCGGGGTCGGGTTAGGCGCGGCGGTCGCCGAGCGCGAACAGGCCGGCGCGCGCCGTAACCCGACAGCGGCCTCGTGGGGGTGCGTTGCCGGCCGTCGGGTGACGCCCTGGGGGCCTCGACTGGATGATGGCGCTGCCGAACACCCTGCCAGTGCCCTGTGGCAGAGACTGTCCGACCGCGAGAGGGCCCGACATCCCCTCGGTTGAACGCGGCGGCATCGAGAAAGGCATCGGGCAGGGCTAGGCCCGCTTCCGGCGTCGGCTGATGATATAAGCAGCGTTTCGGTGCCGTCTGCGAGCACTAAGCCCCGAAATGCTGCCTTGCAAGACGCGAGGCTCCCGCTAAATGCCATAATGCGACCCCCTTACTGTGACCCCCTTCCCCGCAAGTGGCATGTAACACGCCTGTTCCGTATCCTGCTGCCTGTCCTCAGGCGGAGAGGCTTCACATGGCAGCCACACACGTCAATGCGCGAGTTCAAAGGCACCGCGAAGCGCTGCGCATGGCAGGGCTCCGCCCGGTACAGATTTGGGTGCCGGATACGCGACGGCCGGGCTTCGCAGAGGAATGTCGCCGTCAGTCTCATCTGGTCGCTGAGGCGGACCGAGCCGACCGGGACATGCAACAGTGGATGGATGACGCACTGAAGGACTTGGACGGCTGGGCGAACTGATGCGCGGCGACTTGGTGACCATCGCCATGCAAGGCGATTTCGGCAAGCCGCGACCCGCTTTGGTGATCCAGGCGGATCACTTCAGCGAGCACGCCACGGTCACCGTGCTGCCGGTGACCAGCACGCTTGTTGCCGCGCCCTTGTTGCGCATCGCCGTTGAGCCCAGTGCGGAGAATGGCCTGCAACAGACATCGCAGGTGATGGTAGACAAGGCTATGACTGTCGAACGCGACAAGGTGGGCCAGACCTTCGGGCGCATCGATGCCGATACGATGGTGGAGGTCGAGCGTTGCCTGGCGGTGTTCTTCGGGATCGCCAAGTAAGCGATGCGATACCTCTGAGGCCCCCTGGGAGCGCCGAGCCCCAGGTCGGCCAACAGCGGCGGCGACGGACGCCCGAGCTGTCGCCCACTGCCCGGCGCCAAAGGCAATCGGCGCGATGCTGCAGAACTCTAGGCCAAATGGCAGATTAGCCCCACGAGCTCGAGTGTCGTCCGCTGGGCCGGCCGGTCGGCGGAGAAGACAACCCGAACACCGTCACGGCCCGCCGTTTGGTTCGAAATTTGGAGCCTGCACTCTTCTCCTACAGCCCGAAATGTTGCATTTCAAGACCTGACCCCATTTCTTGCTCAGAGAACACAGAGGGCTCAGAGAATGGAGAATTGAGTCCCGTCCGAAGTAACGGAGCTCAAAAGGCAAAAGACAAGACCCCGTGTCCCCAGCGTGCCCCCGTGCC
>NZ_NRRW01000055.1 GCF_016583835.1 Thiococcus pfennigii
CCCACCCCCGGCAGCGCGCCTGACCCTGACGCCGATGCGCCTGGCCCTTGCCATCCTGCTCCAACACCCTCAATTGCACGCCGACGCGGCGGCCGTACCGGACCACTGGCGGGGCCTGTCCAGTCCAGGGACGAGGCTGCTCGACACGTTGCTCGAGACCCTCGTGAAACACCCCGGCCTGACACCCTCCGCGCTCCTCGAACGTTGGCGCGACAGCGACGCATGGCGCCACCTCAACCGCCTGAGCGACCCGACCTTGATCGGCCACATCCCGCCGGAGGGCCTCGCCGCGGAGTTGCATGGCGCGCTTCAGGCCCTCAATCGACAGGCGCGCGAACAGGCGGCGCAGCAGTTGTTCGCCAAGACCAGTCCGTCGCAATGGAGCGACGCGGACAAGGAGTTGATCCGCAAGGGCTTGATCCGGGAGCGATAATCCCGATGATAGGGATAACTGACAAAACATCGCACGAACTTGCTATACTTTTCAGTTTTCCACCCCACTGATCCCCCCGATTCCCAAGGTATCCCATGGATCAAGAACAGCAACAGTCGCAGCTGAAGCAGCTCATTGCCAAGGGCAAGGAGCAGGGGTTTCTGACCTATGCGGAGGTCAACGACCACCTGCCGCCCGGCATCGTCGAGCCTGAGCAGATCGAAGATATCGTGCGGATGATCAACGACATGGGGATCATGGTCCACGAGACCGCCCCGGACAGCATCGATCAGACCCTCAGCGACTCGGCGGTCTCGGACGATGACGCAGCGGAGGCGGCGGCAGCGGCGCTCGCGAGCGTCGACAGCGAATTCGGGCGCACGACCGATCCGGTGCGCATGTACATGCGCGAGATGGGCACCGTCGAGCTCCTGACCCGCGAGGGCGAATTGCAGATCGCCAAGCGCATCGAGGACGGACTCAACCAGGTCCTCACGGCCCTGTCGATCTATCCGCGCGCGATCGAAAAGCTGCTGGAGGTCTTCGAGCGGGTCGAGCGTGACGAGGTCCGTCTCGCTGACGTGATCTCCGGCTTCAACGACGGCGATGAGGCCCCCGAGGCGTCCCCGTCGACCGCGGCCGTGGAGGAACAGCCGCAGGCCGCCGCCGATGGCGACGATGCCGATGCCGATGGCGACGATGACGACGAGGGCGCCGTGCCCGACACCGGGCCGGACCCCGACGAGGTCGCGCGCCGGGTGCAACTGCTGCGCGAGCGCTATGCGGTGCTCAAGCAGCACCTCGAGCAGTTCGGGCGCGACGATCAGCGCTCGCGCGCGGCGATGAAGGAGGTCTCCGAGGTCTTCTTGCAGTTCAAGCTGGTCGCCAGCGTCTTCCAAGAGCTGGCCGAGATCCTGCGCGACACGATCGAGCGCATTCGCCACCAGGAAAAGGTCGTCATGACCGCCTGCGTCGACATGGCCGGCATGCCGCGCAAGGCCTTCATCGAGTCCTTCCCGGACAACGAGACCAACCCGGCCTGGCTCGACGACCTGCTCGCGAGCGGCCGGCCCTACGCCGCGCGGCTCACCGAGTCGGCGGGGGACATCCGCCGCGCGCAGCGCAAGCTCCAGGAACTGGAGCGCGAGAACGTCTTGACGATCAGCGAGATCAAGGAGGTCAACCGCAAGATGTCGATCGGCGAGGCCAAGGCCCGCCGGGCGAAGAAGGAGATGGTCGAGGCCAACCTGCGACTGGTCATCTCGATCGCCAAGAAGTACACCAATCGCGGCTTGCAGTTCCTCGACCTGATCCAGGAAGGCAACATCGGTCTGATGAAGGCGGTCGACAAGTTCGAATACCGCCGCGGGTACAAGTTCTCGACCTACGCCACCTGGTGGATCCGCCAGGCCATCACCCGCTCGATCGCGGACCAGGCCCGCACGATCCGCATCCCGGTGCACATGATCGAGACCATCAACAAGCTCAACCGCATCTCGCGCCAAATGGTCCAGGAGATGGGCCGCGAGGCGACCCCGGAAGAGCTCGCCGAACGGATGGAGATGCCCGAGGAGAAGGTGCGCAAGGTCCTCAAGATCGCCAAGGAACCGATCTCGATGGAGACGCCGATCGGCGACGACGAGGACTCCCACCTCGGCGACTTCATCGAGGACTCGGGTGTAATCTCGCCGATCGAGTCGGCGACGATGGAAGGCCTGCGCGAGGCGACCCAAAACATGCTCGCGAGCCTCACCTCGCGCGAGGCCAAGGTCCTGCGGATGCGCTTCGGCATCGACATGAACACCGACCACACCCTCGAAGAGGTCGGCAAGCAGTTCGACGTCACGCGCGAGCGGATCCGCCAGATCGAGGCCAAAGCCCTGCGCAAACTGCGCCACCCGACCCGCTCGGAGAAGCTCCGCAGCTTCCTCGACGCCGACTGACGCGGCGCGTCTGCTACACTTCGACCACCCGGGCGCACGCCCCATGCGCCCGCCGTCTTTCGCGGGCCGTTAGCTCAGCGGTTAGAGCAGGGGACTCATAATCCCTTGGTCCGGGGTTCAAATCCCTGACGGCCCACCAAGGAGAAGAAGGCCCAGGCGAGACATCGCCTGGGCCTTTTTCGTCGGCGTCGATCTGACGCCGATACCATGGATGCCTGCGGTGTCGCCGCGGCGGGGTGTCGCTGACCGGCGGATCAACCGCAGTTCTGGGCTTGCGGGTTGACGGAATCGGCCCCGGCCACGCCTGAACGGCGGCTCGGCGCAGCTATCACAGAACAAGCATACGGCATCATTCAAGGCACGCCCACGGCGCAGGCCTCGCCGACGCCGAGCCAGAAGCCCAGATTCTTGTCGAGGAACTCCGCCCACGGCATGTAGTGCGACCCGTCGCACGAAAAATTGAGCCCGACGATGCCGTTGAAGATGTTCAGCGATCCCGAGCGCAGATAGATGTTCTCGTCCATGAAGCGCAACGCGCGGAAGGTCTCCAGGACGTCCGGCACCCGCTCCAGCGGGACGGCGGCGTCGCCCGGATAGGGGCGCTGGGCATAGGCGAGGCAGATCCCCGGATCGGCCAGGTCCTCGTAGTCCAGGATACGGTAGCGATACGGATCGTCGAGGAACCACAGCGTGGCCCGAGAGCTGGAGAAGTGCAGCTTGCCGTGGAAGACGCCGTGGGCCGCGATGAGTTCCGCGAGCAGGTCGAGGATCTCGTCGATGCGCCGGTCCATGAGGCTCTCGACGCGCTGCTGTTGGAAGAGCCCCCCGCGGATCGCCGGGTCGCCCTTGAGCTGCAACCATTGCTCGGGTTGCTCGTAGAGTGGCCGGGTCAATGGCAGGTCGCGCAGGTCGAAATCGGCGCCGAGGAAACCGAGCGGGCGGGCCGCCGCGTCGTCGTCGCCGATGCGCTGGACCGCGGTGAGCGATGGCCGGCGTGCGTTGCGGCTGATGTAGGCCGGCGAGAGGGCGAAGCGCGCGCCACCGAGCGCGTCGGCGAGATACGGACGCGCGCTACGGTCGCGGCCGAAGTGCTCGGGCAGGAGGCCCTGCGCCGAGACGTTGGACGTGATCTGGCGCGCCTCGGCATCCAGGACATAGAGGTACTTGCAGGAGGGCAGGCTCGGCAGCGCCGCGACCAGGAGCGACTCGAGCGCGCGGCGGTCCGGCCACACGGCACGACAGGGCGCGGCCAACCGCTCCAAGGCGCTCGCGAGTTGCCCCTGCAATAGGATCCGCTGCCGTGCGACGGCGGTCTTCAGTGCATCGCTCATCGACCGAGGTCCCCGGGTCGAGCCGGCGGCGCGGCCAGCGCGCGGTAGTCCCGAGCCGGCCCTGTCAGCGGATCATCGCCGGTTGGTCCTTCTCCAGGTAGGCCTCCTCCTCGGGCGTCAGTTCGACCTTGTCGAAGCCGGTGACCATCGGCCGCACGTGCTCCCAGAAGGAGTGTCCGGTCGTAAGCATGTAGATGTGGATCAAGGCGAACACGAGGATCGCGAAGGCGGCCCCGGTATGGATCAGGGCGATCCATTCGAGGATCTCGCTCGAGAACGGAAAGCCCCGCCAGAGGAAGTAGAGCAGGTAGGCGATGCCGGTGATCCAGATCAGCGGGAACAGCACGATCTTGAGCATCAGATAGGCCAACGCCTGCAGCGGATTGTGCTTGCGCCAGTAGGCCTTGCGGTAGGGATGCCGCTCGCCCTTGAAGATACCGTAACTGTAGAAGCGCAGCACCCTCCAGAGGCCACGACCGGTCGGCAGGAAGTGCCGCCAGGTCTCGGTCGTGAACAGCCAGAAGACGCTGAAGAGCCAGAGGATCAGCAAGGCGAAGGCCGAGAAGGTGTGCAGGGTGACGGCGACCCGGAAGTCGAGCAGGTTGTGAAAACCGTGCAGGCCGAAGCCGGTGAACATCAGTAGCACGATCAGGACCATCTGCCCCCAGTGCCAGAAGCGCTCGAAGCGCCCGAAGATCAAGACCTCACGCGTGGCCATCGTGCGAATCTCCCCTGTTGGTGAAGCGGCGGATGAGGGCGTGGCCCAGGATAGTGATCAGGGTGGCCAGCACCGCGAGGAGGCCGACATTGTCGAGCCAGCGGCTGTGATCGCGCCCGGGTAGATAGATATCGCCCAGCCCATCGAGGCGCCCGTCCGCGGCGTGGCAATCGCGGCACGCGAGGGCCTGTTCCTTCGGCGCGACCATGTGGGTGATGGGCCACCAGGAGATGGTCTCCGCGTAGCCATAGTCACCGGAATAGTCCAGGCCGAAATCCTTCATGCCCTTTTCGATCGCAACGCCCATGTCGTAGCCACCCCAATAGGCCGCCTCGTCCTCGCCCCAGAGGTGGGCGTAGACCAGGGTGCCGTTGCCTTCGTCGACCGGCATCCAGGTACGCATGCGCTTGAAGGGCCAGATCCGCGAGTCCAGATCGTGCCGGGAACCCGTGAAGCTATTGATCTCGATCGGCTGCGCATCGAGATCGAAGCGGGTGTGGATGGTCGTGTAGCGCATCTGGCCGTCGAACCAGGCATATTCGGGCACCAGATCCTCGCCATAGGTGAAGTTGCCCTTGATCGACTTGTAGACGTAGCGGTCCTCGCCGTTACCCTGGATGTAGCCGTGCTCGTGATAACCCTCGCCGTCGCGGGTCTTGCCGGCCGTGCGCCAGTCCCACTCGACCATCGTGGCCACGCCGCCGCGGGCGAACTCGGGGATGTGGCAGGTCTGACAGGCGATGCTGGCGATGTGGTCGTTGAGCTTGAAGTTCGCCACCGAGTTGACCGGGTGCGGCGAGAGCCCGTGGCAGGACTCGCAGGTGGCCACGTCGCGCCGCTCGCCGGGCTTGCCGGTACCTTCAGTGTCCTTGGCGATGACGTCGTAGCGGCTGCCGGCCCACAGGTGGCGCTTGGTCAGGTGGCAGGCGGTGCAGGCGAAGTTGAGCCCGTCCTTGTCCATGTGCACGTCGAGTTCGCGCGGCGGATCGATGAGCGCCGTGGAGAGGTCGCCGTGCTTGACGTTGTCCCCACCGCCACCGTTGAAGTGGCATTTTCCGCAGTTCGCGCGCCGCGGCAGACCGACGTTCCGGGCGACATAGGTCAGATCGAGCGGCGGCAGGTCCTCGAACATGACCGCACAGGCGGGATGCCCCCCGCTATTCGGGGTCTTGTAGTAGGTGCCGGTATTGTCGTGGCAGACGAGACAATCGATGTTGGTCTCGTCGGTGAAATCGAAACTCTCGTCCTTCCAACCGTAGCCGGCGTGGCACTGGGCGCACATCCCCTCGTTGCCGCGGGCATTGGTGCAGAAGTTGTTGATCAGGTGCCGTTTGCCGAGCAGTTGCCCAGTGTCGCGATTGACGTACTCCCAGGTCCAGTGGATGTTCTTCATGAAATGCTGGCCGGCCTCGGTGTGGCAACTGAGGCACGCCTCGGTCACCGCCGGCCCGTCCGCGAAGGGCTGCTGCAGGACTTCGAACTTCGTGTGGTCGGCGGTGCCGCCAGTGAGGGGGCCAGAGACCTGGGGTGGCAAGGGCTCCGCCGGCGGCGGCGGGGCCGGGGCATGCTCGGCGGCGGCGAGGCCTCCCGACACGAGCCCTAGACACAGGCCAAGCAACAGAGTGGTCGTGAGACGTCGCATGGGTGGGTCGCTCCCGGTGGATCTTGACTTGGCTCGGAATCCGCTGTCCCAAGCTCGCTATTATCCGTTTCGCCCCGCCGCCTCGGACGGGGCTGCAGGCGAGCATAGTCCCGTCACTTCTTGGGGTAAACCCCGGCGACGACTTGGACACTTGCCCAGGGCCGTCGGAATCGCCTCTCAGGTTGGCGTCTCGGCCTCGATCTCGCCCGGCGCCTTGCCTGGCGCCTTGAGCCGGACGTAGAGGCTGGCCGCCAGCAACAGCACATTGATGGTACCGACGACGACGAATGGGGCACGCGGATCGATGCCGTCGAACAGCCGTCCGCCGCTCGTCGTGATCAGCAGGATGCCGATCGCCCCGGCGATGTTGAAGGCACCGAGGACCGACCCGCGCTTCGCCACCGGCGCCTCCTGACCGATCAGCGACTGGGCGGCGAGGAACACGCTGATCTGGCCGATGCCGAGCAGGACGAAGAAGAAGACCCCATAGGAGGCGAGCGGGTTGTCGAGCAGGACGACGGCCAGATTGCCGATGGCACCGAAGGCCATACCGAGGGCTAGGGCGCTGACCCGATTGAGGCGGTCGATCAGGGGTCCGAGGATCGGCGCCCACACCAGGGCCGCGAGCTGGCTGATGACGAAGATGAAGGTGCCATGCTTGACTGCCTCGGCCGACTCCATCCCGACTGCGAGGCCGGCGGTCGTCCCCCAGAGGACGAGGAAGGTCGCATTGATGGACTGATCGCCGCGGGCGACGAAGGCCGCCCCATAGGCGAGCAGGATGCGGGGGTTGCGTGCCGCGGCGAAGCCGCTGACGAAGAGCTCCCTGAACGGCAGTCGCTCCTGGCGTGCGACTGGCGTACCGCCTTTGAGGCCGAGGGCGATGACCAGGGCCGAGACGGCCGCCAACCCCGCGATGATGGCATGGGTGAGGAAACCGGCCTGGGTGCCGCTCAAGCCCTGACCCGTGAAGACCTCCGGCAGCATCCCGAAGCCCTGGTTGATGAAGACGATGCCAAGCCCGTTGAGCAGCCCGACGACCGCGACCAGCTTGCCGCGCGAGCGCTCCGCCGGATAATCGGCCAACACAGTCGAGAGGCCGCCGGCGACGGCGACGATGCCGACGGCATAGATGGCGCGAAACAGGAAGAGTTCGCCGGTCGAGGTCGCGAGCGGGTAGAGGATGTAGGTCATCGCCAGCAGCAGGAAGCCGGCGACGTAGACGGGCCGGCGCCCGATGCGATCGATCAGCATCCCGGCCGGGACGAACAGCAGCAGCGCGACGATCTCGGTGAGGAAGACCAGGTCGCCGCTGATCCGGCCCTGCTCGGAGACCGCCACCTTCAGGTGCTCGTTGAGGATGTAGGTCTGCCCGACGGTGATGAAGGTCAGCAGCCCGATCGAGACGAAGGCGGCATAGAGGAAGGTCCAGGCGTTGGTCCGTGTGATCGATGGCGCGAAGTGGATCGGCCCGATCTTCTCCGGCGGCGGTTCGTGTGACATGGCGCGACAGGGTCCCTGATGACGACCGTGGCAATAGGCCCGAGGGCGCCTAATATAGAGGAAACGGCCGTGAACGCCAGGGGCATCGGGCGCGCCCCGAGGCATCTCGGCCGCGAGGCACGCCACCCCCGTCGCCCCGCGACGGCCGATCCCGACCGCCAACCCGCACGCCCCGAGGAGAAACAGGATGCGCACGCTCGTCTTCGGTGCCACCGGCTACATCGGCTCGAACCTGGTCCCCTACCTCCTCGCCCGCGGGATCCCGGTGCGCGCCGCCGCGCGCAACGCCGAGGTCTTGGCGGGGCGCGGTTGGCAGGGCGTCGAACTGGTCGCCGCCGACGCGCTCGAGCCCGAGACCCTGCCGGCGGCGCTCGCCGACGTCGACATCGCCTACTACCTGGTCCACTCGATGGCCGCGGGGCGCGACTTCGGCCGGCTCGACCTGGTGGCGGCCGACCACTTCGCCCGGGCCGCCGCCGAGGCCGGCGTCGGGCGCATCGTCTACCTCGGCGGCCTGGTGCCGCCCGACGCCAGCTCCGAACACCTGGTGTCGCGCCGCGACACGGGCGCGCGGCTGCGCCTCGGCGCGGTGCCGGTCACCGAGATCCGCGCCGGCATCATCGTCGGGCCGGGCTCGGCCGCCTTCGAGGTGATGCGTGATCTGGTCAACCATTTGCCGTTGATGATCACGCCACGCTGGGTCGACTCGAAGGCCCCGCCGATCGCGCTCGACAACCTGCTCGAATACCTGGTGCGCCTGCCCCAGCGGCCCGAGACGGCCGGTGGGATCTACGACGTCGGCGGCCCCGAGATGTTGACCTACGGCGAGATGATGCGCACGCTGGCCAAGATCCTCGGCCGCCCGCTGGTCATCATCCCGGTGCCGGTGCTCACGCCCGGTCTGTCGGCCAAGTGGCTGCGGCTCGTCACCTCGGTGCCGACCAACATCGCCCGCGCCCTGATCGAGGGTCTGGCCCACGACATCGTCGCCGACGACGCCGCCGCGCGCGCCCTGGTGCCGCAGCGGCTGCTCGACTTCCGCGCCGCCGTCGCGGCGACGCTCGCCGCCGAGCGGGCCAACGCCGTCGCCTCGCGCTGGACCGAGGGCGCCCTGATGTTCCGCGACTACCGCCCAGACTTCGCCTTCTACGCCAAACGGGTCGGCGGCAGCGCCACGGCCCAGGCCCCGATCGAGGCAGTCTGGGATCAGGTCGCACGGATCGGCGGGCCGCGTGGGTACTACTATCTCGACTGGCTCTGGCGCAGCCGCGAGGTCCTCGACTGGCTCCTCGGCGGTCCGGGCCTGCGCCGGGGGCGTCGCCACCCGAGCGAGCTGCGCGTCGGCGACATGATCGACTCCTGGCGGGTCGTCGCGATGGACCCGCCGCGGCGCCTCACGCTGCGCTTCGGGATGCGCGCCCCGGGGGCCGGGGTCCTCGAATTCGCGCTGGAGCCGCTCGCCGCCGGGCAGACGCGGATCACGGCCACCAGCTACTGGCACCCGGCCGGCGTCTGGGGGCTCCTCTACTGGCATGCGCTGGCGCCGCTGCACCGACTGGTCTTCGATGGCCTGCCCCGGCGGATCGCCGAACTGGCCGAGGCGGCCACCCGGACGGCCCCGCCGCGCGACTGAGCGGCGCGCCCCGAGCCTCGGCGCGAGCCCGTCCGACCCTGCGGAGGTCGTTCACCCGTGTCCACACGCAAGGTCGCCTTCCCGCCGATCGTCGGCGGCCGCCCCCGGACCCTGATCCTCGGCTCGATGCCGGGCGAGGCCTCGCTGCGCCGCGGGCAGTACTATGGCCATCCCCGCAACGCCTTCTGGCCGATCATGACGGCCTTGCTCGGGATCGACCCCGCGACCGACTACGCCGAGCGCACGACGGCCCTGGTCGCCGCCGGCATCGCCCTCTGGGACGTGATGGCCGAGTGCGAGCGCATCGGCAGCCTGGACACGGCGATCCGCCCGGCGAGCATCCGCGTCAACGACTTCCAGGCCCTCTTCGACGCCTGTCCCGACATCGACCTGGTCGCCTTCAACGGCGGGACCGCCGAACGCGAGTACCACAGGCGGGTGCGCCCCGGCCTGAGCCCCACGGCCCGCGCGATCGCGACCTGCCGCCTGCCCTCGACCAGCCCGGCCCATGCTGGGATGTCGTCGGGCGACAAGGCCCGCGCCTGGCATGCCGTGCTCGCCGGACGGCTCGCGCAGATCGCGAGTTGAGGATACTGCCCCGCTAGGGGATCATGTCGCATCCATTCGGCGACGACCACCGTCACTCGAATCCCCGGCGAAGGGGCGACCGCCGTTTTCGGGATCCTTCCTCGACCCGTCACAGGAGGAGCGTCGATGCAGCAGCACAAAGGGACCGCCACGGGCGACGCCGAGCCCGGCGCCCGACCCGCGCCCGACGACCAGTTCGACCCCACGGCCATGCCGATCTGGGCGTCGCCGTCGGCCGAACCGGACGACGGCCCGGCCGACACCGCGACCCGCGGCCTCGCCGCAGGCGTCGCGGCCCTGCATGCGCGCCTGGATGAGATCGAGCGCTCGCTGATCGAGCGTATCGCCGATGTCGACGACGACCGGCGTCGCACGGCGGTGCTGCTGCAACGGGCCCGCCAGGGCCAAGACGAGGAGGTCGCCGCGCGCCTGCATCGGCAGGCGAGCGCGACCCGCTGGGCGATGCTCGGCCTCGCGGCCTTCGTGATCCTCGCCCTGGCCTTCGTCTATTGGGACCGACCGCCGGCGGGCGCGCCGCTCCAGGCCGAGCGCGAAGGCGTTCAGGCCGAGGACCTCGCCGCCATCGAGGCGCGCCTGGCCGCGCTGAGCACGACGGTCGCCGACCTCGGCGATCAGCCGCGGCCCGCGGCCGCCGCCGAGGTCGCGGATCTGAGCGCCGCCCTCGCACGACTCGAAGAAGACCAGCGGCGCCTCGCCGGCGAGGTTGCCGCGCTGCGCGAGCGCCTCGCCGAGCGCACGACCGCGACCAAGTCAGCGCCGGCCGGCAACGCCGCCGATACGACGCCCGCCACCGCTGCGCCATCGCCGGCGAACGAACCACCCTCGGAGCGGGCCTCGGAGCGGACCACGCCGCCGGCCGCTCCGAGCGAGCCCCGATCCGGGCCGGACGAGGCCGAGCCCGCCACGAGCGGGCAGCCAGGCGCAGAGGTACCATCGGCCACGGGCGATACCGGCCATGACCTCGTCCGCATCGCCGATCGGCCGTACGCCCTCCAGCTCGTCGGCTACTTCGACCGCGACCAGCTATTCGCCTTCGCCGCCCGCGACGACCTCCCCGCGTCCGTCTTCTATCGCGAGGAGACGCACCAAGACCGGCCTTGGTTCGTGGTGATCCACAGCCTGTATCCGAGTTACGGCGATGCCGTGGCGGCCCGCGCGGACCTGCCGGCGGAATTGCTAGCACTCGATCCGCTCGTGCGCCGCTTGCCTGCGGGCACGGAGATCATGCGACTGGGGCCGTGAGGGACTGCACGGACGCTAGCGAGATACCTGACCGGCGGATGATCGCCGGCCGCAGGGCGCGGCCTCGACCCGCCGCTCGGGCGCCCGATCGGCGTCGATCGAGGCATCCTCCGAGCCCCCCGCTGCGCTGTCGACGCGGCGGGTCACCCGCTCGGGGGGGAAACGACAGGTGAAGGTGCTGCCCTCGCCCGGCTCGCTCGCGATCAGCAGCTGGGCGTTGTGGCGATTGAGCACGTGCTTGACGATGGCGAGCCCCAGCCCGGTGCCGCCGGAGAGCCGCGAGCGCGCCTTGTCGACGCGGTAGAACCGCTCGGTGAGGCGCGGCAGGTGTTCGGGCTCGATGCCCTCGCCGTCGTCCTCGACGGCGAAGAAAGGGCCGTCGGCGTCGCGTTGCCAGGCGATGCGGATTCGGCTGCCGGCGGGGGTGTGTTTGACGGCGTTGAAGATCAGGTTCGAGAAGGCGCTGCGCAGCTCGACCTGGTGGCCGGCGACCAGCAGATCCCGGTCGATCTCGGCGGTGAAGTGATGCGACCCCTCGCTCAGGGCCTGGGCCTCGTGCAGGATGTGGTGCAGCTCGGCCCAGACGTCGACGGCCTGCGGCTGGCCGGTCTGGTCGACCATATCGAGACGCGAGAGCATCAACAGGTCCTCGATGATCGAACGCATCCGCTCGGACTGGTTGCGCATCAGGTTCAGCGGGCGTCGGTGGCCCTCCGGGGTCTGCGGCGAGTCGGCGAGGGTCTCGAGGAAGCCGGCGATGACGGTCAGCGGCGTACGCAATTCGTGCGAGGCGTTGGCGACGAAGTCGCGCCGGATCATGTTCAGGTGGTAGATCTTCGTGATGTCGCGTGCGACGACGAGGCGCTGGCGCTTGCGCTCGCCGAACGGGGTGATGCGCAATGACAGCATGAGCGCCCGATTGTGGGCCGGGGCCAGGTCCATCGGGCGCATGTATTCACCGGCATCGATGAGTGCGTGCAGCTCGGGGTGACGCAGGATCTCGGTCAGCGGGCGCCCGTCGTCATTCGGCCAGTGGACGTCCATCAGCGGACCAGCGGACGGATTGGCCCACTCGATGCGCTTGTGCTTGTCGAGGATCACGAGGGCATCCGGCACCGAGTTGGCGGCCTCGCGGAAGCGACGCCCGAAGCGCACCTGGCGCTTGCGCCGCTTGCGGCGCCGTTGCTGGTATTGGGCGATGGTGCGGTAGATCTCGCCCCACAGGCCGGGCGGGAACGGCGGTGCCAGCCGGTGCTGGCGGCGGCTCAGGACCGTGAGACGCACCAACTGCGCGAGGTGCCAACCGATGTAGGGCAGGAGCAGCAGGGGCCAGACCCATGGGCCGCCGAACCCGAGCAGCGCCATCGCCGACGCGGCGGCGAGCACACCGCCGAACAGCCCCGCCTCGAAGAGCAGCGGCCGGCGCAGGGCGCGGAAGGTGCGCCCGGGGGCCGTCGCCGACAGGCCGAACCATCGCGACGAGGTACCGCTCCCACGCAAAGGACTCGCCTTCATCCCGCAGTCCTCGCGAACGCCGCGGACGCGGCGGCCGTTCCGCGGCGACCGGCGTCGCTCCGCAGTGCACCAGTGCAGGGGGAACGTTGCGTCGCGCTACTTGTCCGAGAAGCGGTAGCCGACGCCACGCACGGTCTGCAGCAGCCGGTCATGGCCGGTCTCTTCGAGCGCCTTGCGCAGGCGGCGGACATGGACATCGACGGTGCGCTCCTCGACGTAGACCTGGTCGCCCCAGACCTGATCGAGGAGTTGGGAGCGACTGAAGGCCCGATCGGCATGGGTCATGAAGAAGTGCAGCAGGCGGTACTCGGTCGGCGCGATCTCGATGGGGCGACCACCGGCGCTGACCCTGTGGCTGATATTGTCGATGCGCAGACCGGAGATCTCGACATGGTCGGCGACCTCATCGGCCTTGGCCCGGCGCAGGACGGCATTGACGCGGGCGACCAGTTCACGGGGCGAGAAGGGCTTGGAGATGTAGTCGTCGGCCCCCGTATTGAGGCCCTTGACGCGATCCTCCTCCTCGCCGCGGGCACTAACCATGATGACCGGCAGATTGCGGTTTTTCGGGCTCTGCTTGAGTTGCTGCGCCAGCTCCAGCCCGGAGCGACCGGGCAGCATCCAGTCGAGCAGCAGCAGGTCCGGCGCTTCCGTCGCAAGGAGCTTGCGGGCCTCATCGGCGTGTCCGGCCTCCAGGACATGGAAGTCGGCCTCCTCGAGGGCGAAGCGGATCACCTCGCGGATATCGGGCTCATCGTCGACGATCAGGATGGTGGCCATAGTCTCGGAAACTCATGTCTGTTTCGCACGATCGGGTTGCCGCACATTTTATTTACGACCAATGACGGACAGGTTACGGCGTCCGCTGGCCGGTAAGCGGACCGTCATCCGACACTGGTAGGCTCATGGGGACCTCGAGAGGTCGCCGGCCGGACACTTGTTCGAGTCGCAACGCGAGTGCGATGCCCCCTTCGCCTCGTTCTCCATCGCTGGCGCGGCTGAAAGGGGTAGGGCATCCCGGCCCCGCGCTGGCACCTGGGACTCTCGAAGGTGCCCTCATCGAGGCAGGCGCCGGGACGGCGTCCGCCCCGTTCACTCATCAGGAGACCATCCCCGGTGTCGGCCTTCAGTCTCAGGTTTCTCGGCGTCGGCAACGCGCTGGCATCGACCCTCGGCACGTCCGCCGCCGTGCTCGAGGTCGAGGGCCGTCCCAGTCTGCTGATCGACTGCGGTCCGGGCACGATCGACGCCTATCTCGGCACCTACGGCGCCCTGCCCGAGGCCCTCTTCGTCACCCACACCCATCTGGATCACATCGGCGGCCTCGAGGGGCTCTTCTACCGCCTGGCAACCGGACTCGCCCCAGTGCACGGCGCCGCCCCGCGCCTGTTCTGCCCGGTACCGCTGGTCGCGATCCTGCAACAGCGCCTCGCTGACTATCCGAGCATCCTAGCCGAAGGGGGCCGCAACTTCTGGGATGCCTTCCAGCTGATCCCCGTCTCGGCCCAGTTCTGGCACGAACGGCTCCTGTTTCGCGTCTTCCCGGTCCGCCACCACGACTTCCTCACCGCCTTCGGGCTCGCACTGCCGGGACGCTTCCTCTACACCGGCGACACCCGGCCGATCCCCGAGGTGTTGTGCCGCTACGCGTGCCACGGCGAACGGATCTTCCACGACTGCGCGAACGCCCGCAGCCCGTCGCATACCGGCATCGAGGACCTCCCGCTGGAGTACCAGCCCGAGCAGCGGCGCCGATTGATCCTCTATCACTACGAGTCGGAAGAGGCCGGTCGACGCATCGAGGAGCACGGCTACCGGATCGCCCGCCGCGGCGAGGTCTTCGACCTGGCCGCACCAGACGATGCCACGCCCGGCGAGCGTGTCCGCGGCGGCGAAACGGTCGTTCGCCTGGAGGCAGCCGGCTGAGCCGGCGCACACTGGCCGGCGGCAAGGCGTATCATAGCCCGACGGCGAACGCTAAGAACGGCGAAGGAGAGGCTATGGCAGAGCGGGACGAGGGGCGGCGGCAGGTCTTTCGAGGGCGCATCGTCGATGTCGGCATCGAGGCGGTGACGCTGCCCAATGGCCGCCGGGTCGAGCTGGAGATCATCGAGCACCCGGGTGGGGCCGCCGCCGTCGCGCTCGATGCGGACCGGCGGGTCTGCCTGCTGCGCCAGTATCGCCACGCCGCGGGGGGCTGGCTCTGGGAGCTGCCGGCCGGCAAGATCGACCCTGGCGAAACACCCTTCACCACGGCGCGGCGTGAACTCGCCGAGGAGGCCGGCGTGAGCGCCGAGGAGTGGTCCGACCTGGGCCTCATTCACAGTTCACCCGGGGTCTTCACCGAGGTCGTCCATCTCTACGCGGCCCGGCGCCTGCGACGTTCCGACCATGCGCACGACGCCGACGAGCTGATCGAGATCCATTGGATCACGCTCGACGAGGCGCTCGAATGGTGCCGCACGGGCCGGATCACGGACGCCAAGACGCTGACCGGCCTCTTCCTGGCGGCCGCTCAGGGGGCGTAGGCGGCGGCCTGGGCCTTCATCTTGCCGACGATGGCATAGACGCCGACGTGGCGGTTGGGGCTCAAGTGCTCGTCGAGATGCAGACCGGTGAACAACTCGTCGACGTCGAGATCCTCGATCTCGACCGGGGTCTTGTCCGAGAAGAGCTCGACCAGGAGTGCCACGACCCCCTTGATGATCGCAGTATCGCAATCGCCGCTATAGCGGATACGCCCGTCGCCGACCGGATGCGCGGCGACATGGACCAGACTCATGCACTCTTTCACGCGGTTGGCGTCCGCCTGATCGGCGGTGTCCATCGCCGGCAACCGCTCGCCGAGCTCGACCAGATATTGGTAGCGCGCCTCCCAGTCCCCGAGCAGATCGAAGGTCTCGACGATGTCCTCGATCTGCGCCTGCGCGAGGGCCTCAGACATTGAAGGACTCGCCGCAGCCACAGGCATCCTTGACCTTCGGGTTGTGGAATTCGAAGCCCTTGTTGAGCAGGCTGGAGCGGACGAAGTCGATCTCGGTGCCGTCGATCCGCGCGAGACTCGCCGGGTCGACGACGACCTTGATGCCATGGCTCTCGAAGACGGCGTCATCGCCGCCTACCTCGTCGGCATAGTCGACCTCGTAGGCGAAGCCGCTGCAACCAGCCTTCTTCGTGCCGACGCGCAGGCCCATCCCCTGGCCGCGCTTGGCGATCATGCCGGCGACATGCTCCGCCGCCGCCTCGGTCAATGTCACTGCCATCGCGATTCCTCTCCAATCGACCCTTAACGCCAGGAACCCCTGGTCACCCCCGAGATAGCCGCCCCGCCGGACCATTTCAAGCGCCGGGTCCGGATTCGCCCGCGGCGCACCGACGCCCGGTCGACTCTGCGATAGACTAGCGCCTCCCTCCCCTCCCGTCACCGCCCGCACAGGAGCAGCAATGGACCTGACCGCGATCATCGTCACCATCCTGGCCCTGGTCGTTCTGATCTACGGCGTGCTGATCTACAACAATCTCGTGCGTTTGAAGCACGATGTCGCCCGTTCCTGGTCAAATATCGATGTCGCACTGAAGCAACGCCACGACGAACTCCCCAAGCTCGTCGAGGTCTGCAAGCGCTACATGGGCTATGAGCAGGAGACGTTGGAGCGGGTCATCCGGGCACGCGGGGCCGTCTTCGAGGCCCGCTCGCGGGGCGACGTCGCGGGTCTCGGGACGGCCGAGACCGCTCTGCGCGCCGGCCTCGGCCAGCTCTTCGCGCTCGCCGAGAACTACCCGGCACTCAAGGCTGACGAGGCCTTCAAGCACCTCTCGACGCGGATCTCGCAGCTCGAAGAGGCGATCGCCGACCGGCGCGAGCTCTACAACGACGGGGTCAATCTCAACAACGTCCGCATCGAGCAGTTCCCTGACGCCCTGGTCGCGCGCGCCTTCGGCTTCAAGGCCTTCGAGCTGCTCGAGTTTGCCGAGGCCCGTGCCGATGTCGATCTCGCCAAGCTGTTCGGATGATCGAGGACCTTCGACAGGCCGCGATCGAGGCCGACCCCGAGGGCTTCTGGTCATTCGCGCTCATCGTCTCGGTCATCGCCGTCATTGCCCTCTATCAGGGACTGAACGCCTTCTGGCGGCTGCGCCTGGTCCTCGACACGCCGCGCGCCCGGATCCGCTCCGCCCCTCAGGGCTATGTCGAGCTCTGCGGTCGCGCCGCCAGTCACCACGCCCCCCTCGTCGGGCCGCTGACGGGGCTGCCCTGCGTCTGGTACCGCTACCGGGTGCAGAAGGAGCAGCGCAGCGGCCGCAACAGCCGCTGGGTCACGGTCGATCAGGGCACCTCGGAGGAACCCTTTCTCATCGATGACGGGACCGGCCGCTGCCTGGTCGAGCCAGCGGGGGCCGCGACGACCTGCCGCACGGTCGACCGCTGGCACGGGGCGCGGCGCGATACCCCCAAGCCGGCCCGTTCCAGCTGGTTCGCCAGCGGCCGATATCGCTTCACCGAGGAGCGCATCTTCGCCGGCGAGGAGACCTATGTGCTCGGGCGCCTCGAGACGCCAAGGCGCGGCACCGCCGAGCGGGACCGGCTGGTTCGCCACCTGCTCCGGACCTGGAAGCGGGATCCGGCCCGAATGGCGAAGCTGACGCGCCCCGCCGATGGACAGATCGACCTCGCCGCGTGGGAGGCGTTGCGTGAGCAGGCCCGCCGGATCGCCGAGCAAGCCGAGGCGCGGCTCGCCTCCGCGCCGACCCTGTCGCGGGTGACGCGATCGACCGACCCACGCCAGCCCTACCTGATCTCCACGCTCGGCGAACTCGCCCTGCTCGGTCGGTTGCGCTGGCAGGCACTCGGCGGCACCGCCGGCTTCATGCTGCTCGCCGGGGGCGTCGCCTTCGCCCTCACCGCTCGGCTCGCCCCCGGCGGGCTGGGTCTCTAACCCGGGAAACGGCGCCCGACGGATCCGAGATGGGTTCAACCCAAGAGCGACAGTTGGACGGTGCCGGAGGTGCGCCGCGCGGGGCCTCCGGCAAGGCACAAGGCGGCGCAATCGCCAAGCGATTGCCACGACTCGTAACACCGCCGGGCGTCGCGCGCGACGTGCATCGGGCGCCGTAGCGCCCTTCACCGAGCGGGTGAGCCGGTCCCACGTAAGGCCTCTTTGCGATTATTTTCAGCGACTTCAATCCATCCTGAAGCGGTCAACTGCCGCTCTTGGGTTCAACCTGCGGGCGCTATGATGCGCCTCGAGCCGCCTGCCTCCAGCCCGCCGCGCCTTGGCGACATGTCGCCCCGCTCGACGGCCCACCCATCGGTCCAGAGCGAAAGCGCGACTTCGTGACCTGGACACCCCGCACCACGCGGGCCAGCCTGCCGAGCGAGCCATGCCAGCACGCTCCTGGCCCGGCGGTGGCCGCAGCCCCATGGACAAACCGCGGACCACGTCCCCTCGTGACGCACATTGTTCGCTGACACGAGCCACTACGTCCTGGGCAAAGCGGCCGGCGGCCACGCTGGGATTCAGAACCAGGACTCCGGATAGTGGCGCCCGGGGGCCAGGTTGTTGACGAGCAGCGCGACCAGCAACATCAGGAGCGGCCCCAGGGCGGCCGGCACCAGCACAAAGAGGTAGCCGAGCGCGTGGACCTGATCCGAGCCGATCACGGCGATCAGCGCGGTGGCGCCGCCGGGCGGGTGCAGGGTGCGGGTCAGGTGCATCAGCGCGATCGCGGTCGAGACCGCGAGCGCCGCGGCCAGCCAGGGGATCGGGCCGAGCAGCAGCCAGGCCGAGACCCCGACGCACGCCGAAAGGACATGACCGCCGATCAGATTGCGCGGCTGCGCGAGCGGGCTGCGCGGCGCGCCGTAGAGCAAGACCGCCGAGGCGCCGAGCGAGCCGATCAGCAGCAGGGCATCGGTCTCGGCGAGCCAGATGCCATTCAGCCAGGCCACCAGGCCGATGCCGACCAGGCTGCCGAGCCAGGACCAGAAGACCTCGGCGTTGCCAACCCGCGGCGGTGCGCCGCGGCTGGCACCGCGCATCTTGGCCAGGTACCTGGCAAGGGCCTGCGCGGGCCGCTGGCCCGGGGGGCCGCCCGGCCTCATGCCCCGTCCTCGATGTGGCAGGCGTGCAGGAAATCCTTGCGCAGCAGCATCCCCCGCAGGCGCCCGGCGGCATCGACGACCGGCATCGTGCGGCCCGGATGGCGACGGAAGGCACGCATCATGGCCGTGAAGCCATCCTGCTCTCTGACCGTGATCGCGGGCGCTGTCATGACCTCGGTCACGGAACGCTGGCCGCAGTGCTCCTCGACGACCGGGATGTGCTCGACGGCGTCGAACAGCAGCTCCAGATAGGACCCCACTCCCAGACAGCGCAGCAGATCGGTCTCGGTGAGGATGCCGACGACCTGCCCCGCGTCATCGACGACCGGCAGGCTCTTGCAATCCTGCATGACCAGCGCTCGCGCCGCCTCACCGACCGGCATCTCTGACCGCAGCGGCGCTACTCCTATGCGCATCAGCGCGCCGGCGCTCACCTGCTGGAACAGGCGCTCGCTGGCATGGGCTCGGGCCAGTTGGTAAATGGCGCGAAAGTCCTCGGTGCTGATGTCGAGGTACCCCGGGATGCGGCGCATCGCATCGAGCACGTCCTCGTCGGTCAACTCCGTCTCCTGGGCGGACATTCAGTGTTCGCCCTTGGTGCGCAGCAGCCCGGCCAGGCGGTTGCCCTGCTTCTGCGGCCCACCGCGCGGGAACAGCCGGTGCAGGCCGCGGTTGCTGCCCTGCTCGCGGCCCCAGACCTCGCGGAAGTGGGCGATCATGTCGCGCACCGAGGCCTGCACGCCGTGACGGACATAGTAGGCCCGCAGATAGCGGATCAACTCCCAGTGCTCGGCGGTCAGGGCGAGGCCCTCCTCGGCGGCGAGCGCGCGGGCGAAGCCCTCCGACCAGTCCTGCGGGTCGACGAGATAGCCCTCGCTGTCGACCAGGACGGCCTGGTCGCCGACCTGAAGCCGCCGCGTGCTCATGCCGGGGTAGGCATTGCTGCCGCTCGGCAGCTCGCCAGGCCCGCCCTTGGAGTCCTGTTCCGGCTGGAGGATGGACCAGAGCTCGATCGGGATCTCACCGGCGAGGCGGCCATCGTAGCGCTGCAGGCCCGAGACCAGGACGCGCCCGCTGCCGGGCGGCCGATCGAAGCGGGCGACGCCATCGCGGTCGGTCAGGACCGGCGGCGTCGCGGCGCCATCGGCGTCGAACTCCAGCACCACGGGGGTGCGCTTCAACGGCTCGCGGGTCGCCTTCATCGAGACCTTGACTGAGATCATCTCGTACCCTCCTGTTCGCCAACCCCAAGGCCGCCTCGCCCCGGGGACACTCGTTCGAGCGCGGCCGTCCGACCGCCTCCGATTGGGATGAGAGTAAGACCGACATTAAATTCATACAAACGAAATTTATTTGATATTAATATCGCGCATAGCGATACAAAAAGGAGAGGGAATGGATGGACATCGACCAGGTCAAGACCTTCCTCGCGGTCGCCGCCCAGGGCAGCTTCCTCGAGGCGGCCGCGCGGCTGCACGTCACCCAGTCGACCGTCAGTGCCCGCATCCAGAGCCTGGAGCGGCAGTTCGGCGCGCGGCTGTTCGTGCGCAACCGCGCCGGCGCCAGCCTGACGAGCGCCGGCGAGCGCTTCCTGCGCCACGCCAAGACGCTGCTGCTGACCTACGAGCAGGCGCGCCATGAGGTCGGCCTCCCGAGCCGCTTCCGCGCCAGCCTGACGCTGGGCGCGCGCATCGCCCTGTGGGACACCCTGCTGCCGCGCTGGATCGGGCGCCTGCGCGAGCACCTACCCGACGTGTCGCTGAACACCGAGATCGGCTTCGAGGAGGACCTGATGCGCCGGGTCATCGCCGGCACGATGGATGTGGCGCTGATGTACAGCCCGCAGCAGGCCGCGGGCATCGAGGTGGAGTATCTGTTCGACGAGACCCTGATCCTGGTCGGCCCTGACCCGGACCGGCGCCAGCTGGACGACAGCTACGTCTACGTCGATTGGGGGCCGACCTTCTTCGCCCAGCACCGCAAGGTCTATCCTGGGTTCGAGCGCCCGGCGCAGACCGCCAACATCGGTTGGCTCGGCCTCCAGCTGATCCTGGCCAATGGCGGGACCTGCTTCGTGCCGGAACGGGTCGCGGCCTCCTATCTGGCCGGTGGTTGTCTCGAGCAGGTCACCGACAGCCCCAGCCTGCGGCTGCCGACCTATGTGGTCTATCCGTCGGAGGGGGCGCCGCCCGTGGTCGAGCGCGCGCTCGGGGAGTTGCGCGCGCTGATCACCAGTGTTCCGGGGGGCGCTGGCGCCACAACCTGACAAAAGACGATGGAGAAGCTCGCCACCGCATCAACACCCCAGTGCGGCATCGACTTCGCCTCGCCCGGGCCGGGACCTCATTGCACGGCCCGAGCCCCATTTCGAATTCGATCGAACAATCAGTCCTCTGGAGACGGCGACAGGTCGGAAGGCGGCAGCCGCAACAGGCGCTCGCTACGCCAAACGCGCACGATACGGACTCGCCCCCGATCAATGCGGTAGACGATCCGAAATGGCGGACGGATCAACTCGCGCAGGAAGGTCTGGCCAAACTCAGGAACGATGCGCCCCATGTCGGGATGATCCGAGAGGGGCTCGATTTGCTCGAGGAGATCAAGCAGGAGTCGCGCGCCGACTTCTGGAACCCCTTGCTCCTCGTACCATTCCCGAATGCCCTGCAAATCACCGAGAGCGGATTCGGAAAGCGTGACTCGAATCTCAACCATCCGTCTGGGACAAGCCGAGCCGAGATTTGGCCTCGGCAAGCGACACTTCCCGACCAGCATCCAGATCGGCGAGGCCGGCGACGACCGCTCGCATGAAGTCTCGCTCGTTCGCGTCTCGCTCGAAATCCGCCACTGACTGAACGACCGCCACCCCGCGACCCCGGCTCGTCAGCAGCACGGGACGATGGGTCTCGGTTGCCTGCCGCACGACACGCCCTGGATTGATCTTGAGGTCGGTCAAGGGCACCACGTCCTCGGACAACTTCACGCTCATGGGTTTCGATCTCCAGAATTCACTGGACCAGAACATAGCAGCTGTTTACGGACCTTCCAACGCGAACACAAGGGCAGGATCGAACCGCTGACGACCATCCGCGCGAAAGTCGGACCCGTTCCCTCCATAAGACCGAGAAGCCTCCTGGTCCTGCTCGGACATTGCCCGCTTGCCCGCGCCGCGCCGCGGCGGCCCAGCCCAGGCGTCGCCTGCACGGGTAGGAGCCCGCTTGCGGGCGACCCGGGGGCGCGGCCAATCGCCGGCAAGCCGGCTCCTACCTCGGGGAGCCGTGGCGGGTGAGGCGCGCCCGCACGGCGGTCTTCGAGAAGGAACGGGCTGGTGCGCACCGGAACCCGAAGTCCGCCTCGGTGGCAGCCGGTTGCCGGCTGTCTGGTCAGGCCCCGAGAGGCTAAACCGACGACGGCGCGGCGAATCGCTGCATGACCCGGTAGGGTGGGCAGAGGCACCACGGCGGATCCGTTCTGATCCGCCGGCGTCGCCTGCGCCGATGGCACGGCCCGTAGGTCGGGTGAGGCGCGCTGGCACGGCGGTTGGGGTAAAACAAAGGATGGCGCGCGCCGTAACCCGACAGGGGCTTCGGAGGGCGCCACGGTGTCGGCCGTCGGGTTACGCCCCCGCGGGGGGCTAACCCGACCTACGGGCCGCGGCGCCGTGCGAGGGCGCGGGGTTGGGCGCGCTGGCACGGCGGTCCTGGTTAAAACAAAGGATTGCACGCGCCGTAACCCGGCAGCGGCGTTACTCGGAGCCGCGTTGCCGGCTTTCGGGTTACGGCGCGCGGGGCTAACCGGGCCGCGTGTGCCGCGCGGTCATTGGCACGCCCGTGCGGGATGGGCCTCCGCGGCCGCCGTCTCGACCGCTGCGAGAGGCGAGCATTCGCCTGCGCACCACCCAGTCGAGGATCGACCGCCAACCCTTCACCCTCAGCGAAAAAGGCCGCAGAACGGATCAGCCCTGGCACAGGCACGAGGAGGCGTTGACAGGATGGCTCGGCGGCGCGGACCATTCTCCGTCTGCCCACCTGCCCTACCGAGCCGAGGCCCGAGGCCCCCCATGAGCGAAAAGTCGCACCTGATCATCTTCGATACCACGCTGCGCGATGGCGAACAGAGCCCCGGGGCCTCGATGACCCGCGAGGAGAAGGTGCGCATCGCCCGGGCCCTGGAGCGGCTGCGCGTCGATGTGATCGAGGCCGGCTTCCCGGCCGCGAGCCCCGGCGATGCGGCGGCGGTCAAGGCGGTCGCCGAGGCCGTGCGCGACAGCACCGTCTGCGGCCTGGCGCGGGCGCTGGAGAAGGACATCGACTGCGCCGGCGAGGCGCTGGCCGGCGCCGCGGCGCCGCGCATCCACACCTTTCTCGCGACCTCGCCGATCCACATGGAGAAGAAGCTGCGGATGACACCGGATCAGGTCGTCGCCCAGGCCGTGCACGCCGTGCGCTATGCGCGGCGCTACACCGACGACGTCGAGTTCTCGCCCGAGGACGCCGGGCGCTCGGAGCTCGACTTCCTGTGCCGGGTGATCGAGGAGGTCATCGCCGCCGGGGCGCGCACCGTGAACATCCCGGACACGGTCGGCTACAACATCCCCGAGCAGTTCGGCGGGCTCCTCGCCGCCCTCCTCGCGCGGGTGCCGAACGCCGACCAGGCGGTCTTCTCGGTGCACTGCCACAACGACCTCGGGCTCGCGGTGGCCAACTCGCTCGCCGCGGTGCGGGCCGGGGCGCGCCAGGTCGAGTGCACGATCAACGGCCTCGGCGAGCGTGCCGGCAATGCCGCGCTCGAGGAGATCGTCATGGCCGTGCGCACGCGCCAGGACCTCTTCGACTGCGACACCCGCCTCGACACGACCCAGATCGTGCCCTGCTCGCGCCTGGTCTCGAGCATTACGGGCTTCGCGATCCAGCCGAACAAGGCCGTGGTCGGGGCCAACGCCTTCGCCCACGAGTCGGGCATCCACCAGGACGGCGTCCTCAAGAACCGCGAGACCTACGAGATCATGCGCGCCGAGGACGTCGGCTGGGCGCAGAACCGCATGGTGCTCGGCAAGCACTCGGGGCGCAACGCCTTCCGCACCCGGCTCCAGGAGCTCGGCGTCGCCTTCGCCTCCGAGGAGGAACTCAACGCCGCCTTCGCCCGCTTCAAGGAGATCGCCGACAAGAAGCACGAGATCTTCGACGAGGACCTCCAGGCCCTGGTCACCGACACCACCCTCGAGGCCGCCAACGAGCGCATCAAGCTCGTCTCGCTGCGGGTCTGCTCGGAGACCGGCGAGACGCCGGTGGCCGATGTCGTGCTGCTCGTCGACGGCGCGGAGCGCGCCGGACAGGCCGACGGCGGCGGGCCGGTGGACGCGACCTTCCGCGCCATCGAGACCATCGTCGCCACCGGCGCGACGCTGCGGCTCTACTCGGTCAACAGCATCACGAGCGGCACCGATGCCCAGGGCGAGGTGACGGTGCGGCTCGAGCGCGGCGGGCGCATCGTCAACGGCCAGGGCGCGGACACGGACATCGTCATCGCCTCGGCCAAGGCCTACATCCACGCCTGCAACCGGCTCCTGCAGCCCGAGCAGCGCGCCCACCCGCAGACCGGCGACGTCTGAGGCACCGCGTTGGACGCCGAACGCCGCGACCGCTACCTGGCGGCGATGGGGGTGGCGCTGTGGCGCCGGCGCGATCGACCGGCGGCGCCAGTGGTCGCCGCCCCGGCGCGCGCCGAACGCCCGGCCGCACCGCCGCTGACGCCGCCGCCAGCCGCCATCGCGACACCGCCCGCCCCGGC
>NZ_NRRW01000056.1 GCF_016583835.1 Thiococcus pfennigii
TGGGCCTCCGCGGCCGCCGTCTCGACCGCTGCGAGAGGCGAGCATTCGCCTGCGCACCACCCAGTCGAGGATCGACCGCCAACCCTTCACCCTCAACGAAAAAGGCCGCAGAACGGATCAGCCCTGCCTTGCCCCGCGCGGGCACCTTGCATCCTTCAAGGTGCCCTCTACGAGCCGGCTGACGGGTTGCCGGTCGGGCCTCGGCGGGGCGCGCTGGCGACTCCCGCCTCCCGGGGGAATCCAGTCGGCACCGCGCGGCCTCGTACCCCCTGGGCGGCGGCCCGAGGACCCGATGGACCGCGGCGCGAGCGGCCGCAGCGGCCCGTCTCGGCCGTCGGTGGCGCCTGGCTGGCAATCTGCGGTGCGATCCCTTAAGATCCGGTGAAAGGCCTGCAAGAACAATGAGAATCGGGCTGAAAATAGATATAAAACAATAAGATCGACAATTCTAAGGGCCGGTCTGGCAAAGGCCGCGGCGTTGCGGTCGCATACCGGGCACCGGTCTCTCAACAAGAACGATCGTTCCATCGAGGGTGGTATGTCCGAGTCCAAGAACTCCCGCTGGAAGAGGGTGCTCTTCCTCGTTGCCGCTTTGCCGCTGGCCGTGGTCGGCGCGGCGACCGTCTTCAGCTACGGCGTGTCCTACACCGACAGCACCGAGTTCTGCACCTCGTGCCATTCGATGCAGGGCAATCTGAGCGAGTACCAGGAGACGCTCCACTGGCGCAACCAGTCCGGCGTCCGGGCTGGTTGTGCCGATTGCCATGTGCCGCGCGAGTTCTTCCCGAAGATGTACGCGAAGCTCATCGCCACCAAGGACATCTACCACGAGATCGTCGGCACCATCGATACCCCGGAGAAGTTCGAGGCCCATCGCTGGGACATGGCCAATCGCGTCTGGGCCAAGATGGAGCGGACCGATTCGCGCGAGTGCCGCGCCTGTCATGCCTTCGATGCGATGGATCTCGCCGAGCAGAGCCGCTCGGCACGCTCTCGGCATGCCAAGGCCGAGGACGCCGGGATGACCTGTATCGAGTGCCACCAGGGGGTGGCCCATTACCTCCCGGATGAGCCGGAAGACGAGTGATCGTCCGGCGCGAGATGCCGCCCGCCCCTGGCCCGCGCCCCTGATCATTGCGAGGTTCCAACCGATGCGCACCCACCCCCTCTTCCCGTTGATTCTGGTCCTGTCGCTGATCCTCTGGGGACCGGCGCAGGCCGAGGATCTCGACCGCGACCTGCGTGTCGCGGCCATGCTCGGCGACACCGACGAGATCGCCGAATTGCTCGGGCGCGGCGTCGACGTCGATGCCGCCAACCGGTTCGGCAAGACGCCATTGATGTTCGCCGTGGAGAGCGGTCACCTCGGGGCCGTCGCCCTGCTGCTGACGCGCGGCGCCGACGCCAATGCCCGGACCGTCGCCAGCTGCACCCCGCTGACCTTCGCCGCCGAGAATGGCCACTACGGCATCACGGCCCTGCTGCTCGAACGCGGTGCGAACGTCCATGATCGCACCCGCGCCGGCTGGGATTCGCTGATGATCGCCGCCCGGTACGGCATTACCGAAATGGTCGCACAGTTGCTCCATCATGGCGCCGACCCCAAGGCTGCCGACCGCTACGGCCGCACGGCCTTGATGCAGGCCGCGGAACGTGGGCACACCGAGGTCTTGCCGTTGCTCCTGGCTGCCGGCGCCGACGTCGAGGCGCGCGACCGCGAGGGCGAGACGGCCCTGCTGATCGCCGCCGACGGAGGCCACCTCGATGCGCTGCGGCACCTCTTGGAGCACGGCGCCCGGATCGATAACCGCGACGCCCTCGGTGCGACGGCCCTGCACCGCGCCGTCGCTCACGGTCACCTCGAGGTCGCGCGGGAGTTGCTCGCGCGCGGCCTCGATCCCAGCGCGCAAGACGATGATGGCGTCTCCGTGCTGATGGAGGCCGTGACGACCGGACACAACGAACTGCTCGGTCTCCTGCTCGAGGAAGGGGCCGATCCGAGCGCGACCGACCAGCGAGGGCGGACCGCCGCCGAGATCGCCGAGCAAGTCGGCAATCGCGAGGCGCTCGCCCTTCTCGCCGGTCGTTGACGAGGGCGCGCATCGCGCGCGTGCGTCGTACTTCGGTCCAACGGGTTCGTCGCCGCCGGTGTGTCGCCGAGTGCCTTCGTTCCCGGTCGTGCGCGATCGTCGAGCGAGGCATGGGCCGAGGTTGAACGGTGGCAAAGGACCGCCCTCCGGAGAGATGCCGATCGGCGGACGATCCTGGCGGAACAACCACACGACAGTCGCAAGCGTGGCTTTCGACGGCATTCATCGTCAGTTGTTTGGCGCGACCGACGATGGCGGGGCATCCCCGTCCCGCATGGGCACCTCGACATCGACGAGGTGCCCGCGAGGCGCTACCGCAGCGCCTGCGAAGGGCCGTCCCCGTTCCGGGGCGCCCGGCTTACTCGATAATTAAAGTCAGTCGTAAGGAGGGTTCGATGTTGCAAACAAGAAGAGTGGCCCAGCTGCTCACCGGGCTGCTATCGCTCGCCGTGGGCGGCCTTGCTCAAGCGGACGACGGGCTCGTCTCGGGCGCCGACGGGCGCACCCTGGCGCAGACCTGCGCCGGTTGTCACGGTACGAATGGTGCCAGCGTTGGGCCGGCCATGCCATCGATCGGCGGGATGGACAGCGGGTATTTCGTCGAAGTCATGCAGGGCTTTCGTGACGGCGAGATCTATAGCACCGTCATGGGGCGCATCGCCAAGGGCTACTCAGATGAGGAGCTCGAACAGATGGCCGACTATTTACACGACAAGCCCTTCGTCCCCGCCAGGCAGGCATTCGATGCCGAGCTCGTCGATGAGGGGCGGCGATTGCAGAAGAAGTACTGCGAGAAATGCCACGCCGATGGTGGCGTCGTGCTCGAAGACGAGGAGTATTACATCCTGGCCGGCCAGTGGACCCCCTATCTTCGCAACGCGATGGAGGACTTCCGCGAGGGACGGCGTCCGATCGAGCGCAAGATGAAGACCCAGCTCGAGCGCATGCTCAAGCGTGAAGGCGAGGAGAGCCTCGAGGCCCTCTACGCCTTCTTCGCCAGTCAACAATAAGGGATTGGAGGAGCACAGATGATGAAGATCAACCGTCGCGATTTCCTGAAGACGACCGGCGCCGCCAGTGCCGTCGGGCTCTTTGGCCTCCCCAATCTCGCACTCGGCGCGACCGGCAAGGTGGTCGTCGTCGGGGGTGGCACAGGCGGGGCGACCGCCGCCAGCTATCTCAAGCAGCTCCGCTCCAGCCTAGATGTGACCGTCATCGAGCCCAACGAGCACTACTACACCTGCTACATGAGCAATGAGGTGATCGGTGGCGTGCGGCCCCTGGAGGGCATCCTGGTCGGGTATGACGGGCTTCGCGCCCGCGGGGTCAATGTCGTGCACGACAAGGCGGCCGCCATCGATCCGGACAAGAAGGTGGTCAAGACCGCCGGTGGCCAGGAGTTCCCGTACGACCGCTGCATCGTCGCCCCCGGCATCGATATCCTCTACGACAGGATCGAGGGCTATAGCGAGGCCGCCAGTCAGGTCATGCCCCACGCCTGGAAGGCCGGTGAGCAGACCCGGCTGCTGCGCGGTCAGCTCGAGGCCATGGAGGATGGCGGCACCGTCATCATCGCGCCACCGGAGAACCCCTTCCGGTGTCCCCCGGGTCCCTACGAGCGGGCGAGCCAGATCGCCCAGTACCTCAAGCGGCACAAACCCAAGTCCAAGGTCATCATCTTGGATGCCAAGGCGGGCTTCTCCAAGCAGGGGCTCTTCATCCAAGGCTGGGAGCGCCTCTACGGCTACGGCACCGACAAGGCCCTCATCGATTGGCAGCGTGGTCCCGAGTCGGGCGTCGTGCGCGTCGATCCGGACGAGGGCCTGGTCGAGACGTACTTCGGCGACCAGATCAAGGGCGCCGTGATCAATATCATCCCCCCGCAACGCGCTGGGCAGATCGCCCAGGTGGCCGGCCTGGCCGACGCGAGCGGCTGGTGCCCGGTCGATGTGAAGACCTTCGAGTCCAAGCTCCAGCCCGGTATCCACGTCATCGGCGATGCCTGCATCGCCAGCGACATGCCCAAGTCCGCCTATTCGGCCAACAGCCAGGGCAAGGTCGCCGCCGCGGCCGTCGTGATGCTGCTGGCGGGTCAGGAGCCGCAGACACCGGCCTACCTCAACACCTGCTATTCGCTGGTGGGCGAAGACTATGGGATCTCGGTCAGTGCCGTGTACAAGATGGCCGCCGATGGCTCGAAGATCGCGAGCGTGCCTGATTCCGGCGGCGTCACCCCGATGGATGCCCCGGACTGGGCGCTGGCCCGCGAGGCGGCCTATGCCCACAGCTGGTATAACAATATCGTAGCCGATACCTTTGGTTGAACCCGCCACGCTCGATGAAGGGGCCTGCGGGCCCCTTGGTCGGCGCGCCGGGCCGGGCGAGATGCGTCGCCTCCGGGGTGGCGTCGGGCCTCGACGGGGCATCGACCGACCCGATCGATCGTGACCCTCTCCAAAGGCCCGAGTCGTCGGCTTGAATTAGGAGGATCTTCGATGATCGATGCAAGACGTAGACGGGTGCTCAAGGGCGCCCTGGCCGCTGTCGGTGTCGCGTTCGCGACCGGGCTGGTCTCGGCGCGCGCCGTGCTGGCGGCCTGGAACGCCGCGGCATTCCGTGCCGAGGATCCGGCCACCGCCCTGCAAGGACTGCTCGGCACGAGCGAGCATACCCCCTCGGATGCGGTGCGACTCCAGGCGCCGGATGATGCCGAGAACGCCGCCGCGGTGCGCGTCACGGTCGAGGTCGACCTGCCGAACGTGCGGTCGATCAGCTTGATCGCGTCGGGCAATCCCTACCCGCTCGTCGCGAGCTTCGAGCTCGGGCCGCGCGCGGAGGGTTTCATCTCGACGAGCATCAAGATGGCCCAGACCGCCGATGTGGTGGCCGTGGTCAAGACCGATGACGCCATCCTCAGTGCCGCCAAGAGGGTCAACGCGGCGGCCGGCCGCTGTGTCGGCTGAGCGTCACTCCTTAAAGCATTTCCTCGAGAGGTACCCCGATCATGAGTGGCATCAGGATTCGTGCCGAGGCGAAGGACGGCATCACGTCCGTGCGGTCATTGATTACCCATCCGATGGAGTCGGGTCTGCGCAAGGACAGTGAGACCGACGAGCCGATTCCGGCCCAGTTCATCCAGGAACTCGTCTGCAAGTGGAAGGACGAGGTCGTGCTGCGGGCGCACTGGACCGGGGGCGTCTCGAAGGATCCCTACCTCGCCTTCCGTTTCCGCGGCGGTGAGCCCGGCGATCCGCTCGAGATCTCCTGGACCGACAATCTCGGCCAGAGCGCCTCGGAGACGACCACGATTCGCTGATCGTCCGGCGGCACCAGGGGCGACGCGCGGTTCCCCGCGTGGAGCGGGCGTTGCCTCGCCGGACCGCGTGCGGCCCCCACCCCGACGGCTACGCCCGCCACCGCTTTCGGCCCGAGCCTGTAACCCCCACCGGACCGCTCGACGGTCACGAGGTCGGCGAGGGACGGGGTGCGTACCCGAAATGTCTCCGATGCCCGAGGGATCTTCCGCCCGTCCGGCATTGTCACAGATAGGAGGACCTCCGCCTCTGGCCGCGCAAAACCGACCAGTCGGGTATTTTTCCGGATATACAGGTGGTCGCGGGCCTTCTAGACTTGTAATCGAAAGAAAAAAGGCATTCGGACCGATGCCGGCAGGCGACGCACGGCGCCTCTGTATGAGGGGGTCATCCGATCCCGCTCGATCGTCAGCGAGGTGGCGTCCCATGAGACAAGTTGAGCGTTTTGTGTGCAGGGACGAGGGACGGATCGCGTCGGCCGTGTCACGCCAGGCCGCCGCCGAGGCGCGGTGGCTGACCCGGGCCAGCCTGGATCAAGGGCGGCCCTTGACGGAAGGCGAGCGCGAGCAGCGTATCAAGGAGGTGGCCTACTTCCGTGCCCAGCGGCGTGGTTTCGCCCCAGGGCACGAGATCGAGGACTGGCTCGCCGCGGAAGAGGAGATCGACAACATCCCTCGCTTCTTCCAATAGACCGAGGCTCGGTGCCGACAGGGAGCGGGCGACACCGAGCTTGGCTGGCGCAGAGGGCCGGGTCTCGTGCCGCGGCAGGCGGCTTCCTCGAGGCCTGACGGGGACGCAGGCCCTCGGCATCGATCGCCCGGCGGACCTGATCGGACTCGCCGCGCGTCCTTCCCACGGCGGCCGTTCGCGACGCGTCGCGATTCCCTCGCGTTCGATCGGGCCCGACCGCCGCCCGGCATCCCCCCTCGCGCGCGCCTCGGCCCGTGTCATCGGTTCGGCGGGTTGGCACGCCGAACCCCTTCCTTCTTCGCCAGTCGTTCGCCCCTGCACCAGGCCGACCCTGGCCAGTGGGCATGGGCCGTCGCCTGCACCGGATCGGTGCGCCTGCGTGGCACTACGCCCGCCTCGGCGCCTGCTCGGTGCCCCCGCGCGTGCGCCTGGGGCTTGAAAACACGGCCTTTCGATCGGATCATGCCTGCCACCTAGGCCGCCATGCCCGTTGGCACCGACCTTGAAAGGCAGAGGTCGAGTCGTATATCAATTACCTAGAGAATTGCTCGGAAACTCTGGAGTCAAGGCATCATGAGCACAGCCCCGGTCGTTGAGGACCTTGTCAAGGCGGAGTACGAGCATGGCTTCGTCACCGAGATCGACGCCGACACCCTGCCGCCCGGCTTGGACGAGGAGGTCATCGCGGCGATCTCGGCGCGAAAGGGCGAACCGGACTTCATGCTCGAATGGCGCCTGAAGGCCTTCCGGCACTGGCAGGGCATGACGACGCCCCAGTGGGCGGCGGTCGACTACCCGCCGATCGACTTCCAGGCGATCTCCTATTTCTCGGCCCCGCGCAAGAAGGAGGGGCCGAAGAGCCTCGATGAGGTCGATCCGGCGCTGCTGGAGACCTACAACAAGCTCGGCATCCCGATCGAGGAGCAGAAGGCGTTGGCCGGCATCGCCGTCGATGCCGTCTTCGACAGCGTCTCGGTCGCGACGACCTTCCGCGAAAAGCTGGCCGAGGCCGGGGTCATCTTCTGTTCGATCTCCGAGGCGGTGCGCGACCATCCGGATCTGGTCCGCCCCTACCTCGGCTCGGTCGTGCCCTACACGGACAACTTCTACGCCGCGCTGAACGCGGCCGTCTTCAGCGACGGGACCTTCGTCTACATCCCGAGAGGGGTGCGCTGCCCGATGGAGCTCAGCACCTACTTCCGCATCAACGCGCGCAACACCGGGCAGTTCGAGCGGACCCTGATCGTCGCCGAGGAGGGCAGCTACGTCAGCTATCTGGAGGGCTGCACGGCGCCGATGCGCGACGAGAATCAGCTCCATGCCGCCGTCGTCGAGCTGATCGCGATGGACGATGCCCAGATCAAGTACTCGACGGTGCAGAACTGGTACCCGGGCGACGAACGGGGGCGCGGCGGCATCTACAACTTCGTCACCAAGCGCGGCGACTGCCGCGGCGCTCGCTCGAAGATCTCCTGGACCCAGGTCGAGACCGGCTCGGCGATCACCTGGAAGTATCCGAGCTGCCTGCTGCGCGGCGAGGATTCGGTCGGCGAGTTCTATTCGGTCGCTGTCACCAAGGGCCGCCAGCAGGCCGACACCGGCACCAAGATGATCCACATGGGCCGCAACACGCGCTCGACGATCGTCTCCAAGGGCATCTCCGCCGGCCACGGCCAGCAGACCTACCGCGGGCTGGTGCGGATCGCCGGGCGCGCCGAAGGGGCGCGCAACCACACCCAGTGCGACTCGCTGCTGATCGGCGATCGCTGCGCGGCGCATACGTTTCCCTACATCGAGGTGAAGAACCCGACAGCGCAGATGGAGCACGAGGCGACGACCTCGAAGATCAGCGAAGACCAGCTCTTCTACTGTCGCGCCCGCGGCCTGTCCGAGGAAGATGCCGTTTCGATGATCGTCAACGGCTTCTGTAAGGAGGTCTTCCGGGAATTGCCGATGGAGTTCGCCGTGGAGGCGCAAAAATTGCTTGCGATCAGCCTGGAGGGCGCGGTCGGCTGAGCCGGGCCGCCGCGCCGCCAGGTCGGGCGCCGGCGGCGAGAGATTCCAACGCGGTCGCCAGCGGCGTCCGATGGCCTATTCACTGGAGGCGGTAGTATGTTGACAATCAAGGGCTTGAGGGCCAGCGTCGCGGGTCGTGAGATCCTCACGGGCCTGGATCTGGACGTCGGCCCGGGCGAGGTCCATGCGATCATGGGCCCGAATGGCTCCGGTAAGAGCACCCTGTCGTACGTCCTCGCCGGGCGCGACGGTTACGAGGTGACCGGCGGCGAGGTGCGCTTCGATGGGGACGATCTGCTCGACCTCGACCCCGAGGAGCGCGCCCAGCGCGGGCTCTTCCTGGCCTTCCAGTACCCGGTGGAGCTCCCCGGCGTCAACAACACCTATTTCCTCAAGGCGGCGCTGAACGCGATTCGCACCGCACGCGGGGAGGCGGCGCTCGACTCGGTGTCCTTCATGCGCCTGATGAAGGAGCGGCTGAAGGTCCTGCACCTCGACGAGACGCTGCTCAAACGTGACGTCAATGCCGGCTTCTCGGGGGGCGAGAAGAAGCGCAACGAGATCTTCCAGATGGCGATGCTCGAGCCCAGGCTCGCGATCCTCGACGAGACCGATTCGGGCCTCGACATCGACGCCCTGCGCCTGGTCGCCGACGGCGTCAATGCGTTGCGCAGTCCAGAGCGCTCGATGATCGTCGTCACCCACTACCAGCGGCTCCTCGATTATATCCAGCCCGACCATGTCCATGTGCTGGCCAAGGGGCGCATCATCCGCTCCGGGGGTAAGGAGTTGGCGATGGAACTGGAGGAGAAGGGCTACGGTTGGATCACGGGCGAGGAAGCGGCATGAACGCGCAGCCCCTGGGCCAATTCGAGGACTGGCTGCCGGGCGGCGGCGCGATCGATCTGCCGGGCGCCGACCTCGATTGGCTGGCGACCGCGCGGCAGCGCGCGCTCGCCTCGGCGCGCGCCCTGGGCGTCCCGACGGCGAGACACGAAGCCTGGCGCTATACCAGCCTCAAGGGTCTGATCGAGCAGGCTTTCACCCCCTACGGCGCGGCCGCCCCTGGGGCTCGGCCCGACGACCTCGAAGCCCACCTGATCGCCGGGTTGGACAGTCACCGCGTGGTCCTCGTCGACGGCCGCTTCGCGCCGGGCCTGTCGGATCTCGGCGACCTGCCTGCGGGCCTGCGCATCGCCGGCCTGGGCCAGCTCCTGAGCCAGGACCCGGATGCGTTGCAGGGGCGTCTGACGGGCGTCGCCGGCACCGGTGCCCATCTCTTCGCGGCCCTCAACACGGTCGCGATGCGCGATGGCCTGGTCGTCCTGGTCGAGCCCGGCGTGCGCCTGGCGCGCCCGATCGAGCTGATCCACCTGGCCGTCGGTACCGAGCGGCCCGGTGTCGCCCAACCCCGCACGCTGATCGCGCTGGGCGAGGGTGCCGAAGCGACCTTGGTCGAGCGCTTCGTGGGCACTGACGAGGCCCGCTGCTGCACGAACCTGGTCGGCGAGGTCGCGCTCGGGCGCGCCGCGACGCTCGGGCACTACCGGGTCCAGACCGAAGGCGCGCAGACCTTCCACATCTCGGCCCTGCACATCGCGCTGGAGTCGCAGAGCCGTTACCGCGGCCTCAATGTCGGGCTCGGTGCGGCCTGGGCGCGGACCGACCTCGTCGCCCGCTTCGCCGGCGAGGGCGCGGAGTGCGATCTGTCTGGCCTCTATCTGGCCGGCGACCGGCAGTTGATCGACTTTCACCTCGACGTCGATCACGCGGTGCCCGGCTGCGCAAGCCGCGAGCGTTTCAAGGGCGTCCTCCACGGCAAGGGCCGCGCCGTCTTCGATGGTCGCGTCCTGGTCGCGCGCGATGCCCAGCAGAGCGATGCCGAGATGGTCAACAACAATCTGCTGCTGTCGGCGAACGCCGAGATCGACACCAAGCCGCAGCTGGAGATCTACGCCGACGACGTCAAGTGCAGCCACGGCACGACGGTCGGTCAGATCGAACCTGAGACCCTCTTCTACCTGCGCGCGCGCGGCATCCCAGCGATCGAGGCGCGGCGCATGCTGTGTCTGGCCTTCGCCGAGGAGATCCTGGCCGATCTGCGGCCCCTCGGGCCGCTGCATGGCCACGTAGCCGAACTGGTCGGCGCGCGGTTGGAGCGGGTCGCGTTCGATTAGCCGCGGTGCGCGGAGGCCGGCCGTCGCGCGGCCGGCCGATGGTGATAGGGATCCTCTCTCTGGGTATCTCTCGCGCGGGTTCCAGTACATCGGCGCCCGGCGGGACCATGTCATGCACGAGGTCGAGCATGAACAGATTGGCGCGATTCGCCGGCTTCGGTGAGGACGGGCACCACGACGATGCCGTCGCCCAGGCTCACCAGGCCCATTCCACTGTCGAGGTCCTGGACCCCGAGGCGCTGCGCGAGCCGATCGTCGCGGCCCTGCGGGGGGTCCACGACCCGGAGATTCCGGTCAATATCTATGATCTGGGGCTCATCTATCGGATCGACATCGGCCCGGACGGGGATGTCGGTATCGACATGACCCTGACCGCGCCGGGCTGCCCGGTCGCCGGGATGATGCCGCTGATGGTCAAGGACGCGGTGGCGGGCGTCGATGGCGTCGGCGAGGTCATCGTCGACCTGGTTTGGGACCCGCCTTGGTCGCCCGACCTGATGTCGGACGAGGCCAAGCTGGAGCTCGGCATGCTCTGAGTGACGATTCAAGAACAACCGGCGCATCTTCTCGTAAACTACGAAACACACGAAAAGGCCGAAGATACGCGGGAGAATCTGCCGTTTTTCGCGACTTTCGTGCATTTCGTGGTTTTTTGTCTTCCGCGTGCTTGTATCGGTCGTTTTTGCATCGGTCCTGAGCGAGGGGCGCCCGGGCCTTGGGCTGGTGCGGGCGCGTTCCCGGCCGTGCGTGTCCGTGGTGCGCGATGGCCGGATCGGCAGGGGGGCGTTGTCATCCTCGTAAGATCCTCGGTTTTCCAACGGGCGGATTTTTCAGGGGCTTTTTTCGCATCCCGGGTGAGATGGCGATCGCCGACCTTGACGTGCGCCCCGTTAGTGCCTAGCGTGTCGCGCTGAAAATTACGACCCGTTCGATAGCGGGCCGATTCGAACCGGCGACGCGGCCGATGGCGAGCGCGATCCTTTCGACCGACGCGGTCGGTGCGGCCCGAAGCCGTGCTGCGGCCGCGCGCTTCACCGCCTCGCCAGCGACGAGTCGATCCCGCAGCTACGAGATGACCCGGCGTTCCATCCCGACCCCGATCCTCTCGGCCTCGTAATCCATTGCGAGCCTGTGCGCGTGGTGCTCGGACCTGCGAGGTCGTCCCGGGCCAGGGACGGTGACGTCGATTGCCGCGGTGCGCTGGCGTCATCCGCCGATTCGCCGTTCGTCCCGACGCGCTGAATCCTTTAGGACTTCGCCCATCCGATGCGGAGTATCGACGAACCAAAAAGCGGTCAAGCCACAGAGGGGATGGTATGCCGAGCGAAGCACAGCCGATCCAGCAGGCACTGCCCAACGGGGTGATGCTCAACGCCTATCCCGACAGCATCGGCGGCAAGCTGTCGGACATCGTGGAGTTGTTGAAGAAGCCCGAACTCGAAGGGGCCTTTTCACTCTTCTACATCCTGCCGACCTTCTTCAACAGCGACCTGGACCGAGGTTTTTCGATCGTCGACTACGACCATAACGAGGAATTCGTCTCCCGCAAGGACCTCGACGACCTACGGACCCTCGACATCGGCTTCAAGTTCGACCTCATTCTCAATCACCTCTCGGTGCGCTCGCCCCAGTTTCAGGACCTCCTGCAACACGGCGATGGGTCCCGCTACAAGGACTTCTTCGTCGACTGGAACGAGTTCTGGGCCGGCCACGGGGTCATGGGGCCGGAGGGCTATGTGATCCCGAAGCAGGAATTCCTGCAGAAGCTCTTCATGCGCAAGCCGGGCCTGCCCGTGCTGAAGGTGCGCTTTCCCGACGGTTCCGAGCGGCCCTACTGGAACACCTTCTATCAGGAGATCAACTGCCGGCCGATCTCGCCGGCGGACCTCCTGGAGATCCCCGGCCTCACGCCCGAGGGGGCGGAGATCCTGGCCGAGATCGTCAACGAGGCGATCGAGTCGCAGACCGATGTGCGCGAGGTCGATCTGAGCGAGTTCGCCGAGCACCGCGAGGTCGTCGTCTCGCTCGTCGAGCGTAACCGAGAGTACCTCGGGCAGATGGATCTCAATGCCAGATCCGATCTCGTCTGGTCCTTCTACGAGGAGACCCTGCGCAAGCTCCGCGACTATGGCGCGCGGATCGTGCGGCTCGATGCCTTCGCCTACCTGCACAAGGCCCCCGGCGAGGTGAACTTCTTCAACCGTCCCGGTACCTGGGAGTACCTGGAGCGGCTCAAGGAGATCGCCAGGCGGCACGACCTGATCATCTTCCCCGAGATCCATGCCGAGTACGGCAGCGGCCTGCACGAGGAGGTCGCGCAGAAGGGCTTTCCGATCTACGACTTCTTCTTCCCCGGCCTCGTCATCGATGCCCTGGAGCGCGGCAGCGGCCAGCACCTGCGGGCCTGGGCGCACGAGATCGGCGCGAAGGGGATCCAGACCATCAACATGCTCGGTTGTCACGACGGCATCCCGGTCCTCGATCTGAGGGGCAAGCAGGGCGATGCGGGGCTGCGCCCCGGGCTGCTCCCCGACGAGCAGATCGACGAGGTCATGCAGCGCATCGTCGAGCGTGGCGGGCGGATCAAGAACCTGTTCGGGCCGGATGGGCGCAAGATCTCCTACTATCAAGTCAACGCGACCTTCTTCAGCGCCTTGGGCGAGGACGAGCGCAAGCTGCGCCTGGCGCGGGCGATCCAGCTGTTCATGCCCGGGATCCCGCAGGTCTGGTACCTGGATCTCTTCGCCGGCACGAACAACTATGCCGCGGCGGATCTCGGGGGCGCCGGTGGGCACAAGGAGATCAACCGCACCAATCTGTCGCCGGCCGAGGTCGAGGCGGGGCTGACCAGGCCGATCGTGCGCGACCAACTGGCGTTGATTCGGCTGCGCAACAACTCGCCCGCGTTCGCGGGCGACCTCGAGCTCGGCGAGGGGCCTGAGCACACCCTGGAGATGACCTGGCGACACGATGGCCATCGGGCGCGCCTCTGGGCCGACCTGCGCGAGCACAGCTTCACGGTGAGCCATACCGGCGAGGGCGACGATGAGGTCGTCTGGGAATATCGCTGAGTTCGCCGCGCCCGGCCCGATCCGGGGCGCGGACGTGCGGGGACGACACCGCGCTCGACCACCCCTTCGGAGATGACGCGATGAAGATACTGGCAACCGATCTGGACCGTACCCTCCTCCCGAATGGCCACTGGCCGGCCGACGAGGGGGCGATCGCACGGTTCAACGACCTGACCGAGCGGCACGGGATCACGGTCGTCTACGTGACCGGCCGCAACCTGCCACTCGCCGAGCGGGCGATCGCCGACTACGGCGTGCGCCACCCGAGCATCCTCATCGGCGACGTCGGCACGACCATCCGGCGCTACGAGGACGGCGCCTGGTCGTTCGACGACGGTTGGGTCGGGCACGTCAAGCGGACCAGCCCGCGCTGGAACGCGGCGGCCCTGCGCGAGGCCATCGCCGACGTGGACGGTATCGCCGAGCAGGAGGACGAGCACCTCAACCAGTTCAAGCAGAGCTACTACGTCGACCACGCGCGGCGCGACGAGGTCCTGGCCGCCGTCGATGCGCGCGTCAAGGGGCGCTACGACGAGGTCATCATCTACAGCTACGACTCGCAGACCGGCAAGGGCCTGCTCGATGTCCTCCCGGACTCGGCGACCAAGCGGACCGCGCTGGAATACGTCTGCGAGGCGCTCGGGGTGCCCAAGCACGAGGCCGTCTTCTGCGGCGACAGCGGCAACGACATCTTCCCGCTGACGGCCGGCTTCTCGGGCGTCCTCGTGCGCAACGCCGACGACCAACTCGTCGCGAACGTCCGCCAGGCGATGGCCCAGTACCCCGACCTGCGGGTCTACTTCGCCCGCGGTGGCCGGGACGGTCTGAGCGGCTACTACACGAGCGGCGTCATCGAGGGCGCCTACCACTACGGGCTCTTCGCGTAGGCGACCAGGTTCTGCGTGCGGCTGCGAGGATCGCCCGCACGCGGGCGCCTACCACGCCAGGGTTGCAGGCAGCGGTGCGTGGTCTCGGGAATTGCGCCGTCTTGCACTAGGCCTCCTCGGGTAGGTCGGGGAGGCGGAAGCGGGTGCTGACCTGGAGGGCGTGCATGAACATCAGCCCGCCGTGGGGCCGGTTGATCTCGGCGATCTCGTAGATGAGTTCGAAGAGGGCGTCCGCATCGCTCGCAGGGACGGTCACCGTCAGGACCTCCTTCTCCGAGGTCTCGCCGATGCCGCGGTGGCGCAGTGGCGTGATGCGCCCGACGCCACGCGCATAGTGGATATCGAGGGCCGTGAGGTCGTGCTCGCGTGCCAGTACCTCGAGGACCGGCATCCCCCGGCCCTTCGGCAGGATGCAGGTGATGACCTTCTGGGGCCTGTCGCAGTACATGACCGGGGCCGGCGCGACGCCTAGCGGCGGCGGCCCTTGCGCTGGGTCACCCGCTCGACGATCTCGGGCGGGACGAAGGTCGCGGCCTTCTCCAAGGGTGTGACCCACATGAAGCCCATGCCGGGCGTGTCCATCTTGCCCGCCAGGTACATCTTCTCGAAGACCCGGTCGACCTGATCGGTCGAGACGACGATGTTGATGACCTCCTTCTCCGCCTCGACGGCGAGACCCCAGATCCCGAGCCGCTCGCGCACGCCGCGACCGTGCGCGTAGTGGATGCTGGCGCCTTGGGCGCCGGCCTCTTGCGCGGCCTTGACGATCTCGTCGGCCATGCCGCGCTGGACGCTCGCCGTGATCAGGGCCACGTCGGTCAGGACGACGATCTCCCGCGTGCTCATGTCGTTTCCCCTTGCGGCGGCGCCACATGCATCGCCGCGTCGTAGCGGCGCCGCTTGCGCCATACCTTCCAGCGGATCCAGAGTCCGGCGATCATGACCGACAGGATCGGGCAGATCGAGGCCATCGACAAGATGCCGAAACCCTCGATCGCGCCCAGTGCGTCGCCGAACCCGAGGCCCATCGCGAGTACCAGCGGGACCGTGACTGGGCCGGTCGTGACCCCGGCGCTGTCCCAGGCGATGTTGACGAACTCCTCGCTCGAGAAGTGGGTCATTACCACGGCCAGGGCATAGCCTGGCAGCAGCAACCAGGCCAGCGAGAAGGCGAAGACGATCTTCGCGACCCCGAGGGCCAGGCCGAAGGCCACGCCGAGCGCCACGGCCCACATCAGGGTCGCCTTGCGGAAGGCGCCGTTGGTCAGGTTCTCGACCGTCAGGCCGAGTGCGTGCAGCGCCGGCTCGGCGAGCGTCGCGCCGAGCCCCAGCAGCCAGGCGAAGGCGATGGCGATCGCGAGCCCGACGGCAAGGTCGTAGAGCGGGGCGTCGGCGACCTCGGCGATGTCGGTGAACGAGGCCGGCACCAGGCCGCCGGCCTGGCCGCCGAGCTTGGCCAGGCCGTAACTCAGTCCGAGATTGAAGACGATCATGCCGAGCACGGCCAGCGTGATGCCATAGGCGATGCTGCCCGGGTGTTGGATCCGTTCGCGCAAGACCAGTCGCATCACGAGGAAGAGGAACAGCACGAGCGGCACGATCGCCCGCAGGCCGGCCAGGATCTCCCGCCAAGGCGTCTGCGCGTGCCAGGCCGGCGGCGCCGCCGCGGACGCCGCGTGGGCGGCCGTGGCGATGATCTCCTGCGGGCTGGTGACGAGGGAGAGCGCGATCGCGAGCACCTGGACGCCGATGATCGGGAACAGCGAGGCCAGCGTCACGATGCCGAACCCCGACAGCGACGATTGGCCCTTGCCGGCCGCGGCGGCGATGCCGATCCCGAGCGCCAGGACCAGTGGCACCGTGACCGGCCCGGTGGTGACGGCGCCGCAGTCCCAGGCGAGACCGAGGGTCTTGGCGAGTTCCGCGTCGGTGAGGATGTAGAGGGTGAGCCCGATCGTCGGGATCAGGGTCAGGTAGATCAGCGGCTTCAGGCTCCAGCCGTAGAGGAAGCGTAGCGTGCCCAGGATGGCGGCTGCCCCGACGCCGATGCCGACCCCGAGCACCAGGGCCTCGGCCCAATCGTTGAGTAGGGCGTAGAGGTAGGGTGCCGACTCGACCTCGACGATCTGACCCGCCGTCTTCAGCGCGCCGATCGCGGGCTCGGCGAAGGTGACGCCGATGCCGAGGACGAAGGCGATGACCAGGACCAGATGGAGGTGCGCCTTGGCCGGCAGGATGGTGCCGAGCGCCTCGCCGAACGGCATCAGGCCGACCTTGAGTCCCTCCATGAAGAACATCAGGCCCAGGATCACCGCGATGAGCCCGCCGGTGATGACCCAGGCATCCGCGACCTGTTGGTGCAGGACGAAGAGCTGGAACAGCATCAGGTACAGCGCCAGCGGTACGACGGCGCGCACCTGTTCGATGAAGCGCACATGGACGTAGGGTCCGATGAGGCGATAGGCATCGATCGGCCGCAGCCGGATCGGCGGGGCGCTGTACGGGATCTCGTTGCCGTCCGCGTCGTGCCAGACCTTCGGGGTGATGTTGTTGTAGGAGAAGCGGTTCTGTTGGACCGTGATCTCGCGCACGAAGGCGGCGAACCGGATCTCGGTCGGCATGGCCGGTGCCTCCATCGTTGTAGCCGGGCGGATGCCGTATTCTACGGGATCGAGGCCGAGTGTGCGGCGCGCGGACAGGTGGGGGCGGGCGATGCAGGGCGATCATCGGGACGGGCGATGGGCGGGCGGGGCACCGGGCGATTCGGTGCCCGCGCCCGCATTCGGCGCGATCGCCGCTCAGGTCCTCGGCGTGGGGATCGCGACGCTCGACATCATCAACGAGGTCGCCGCCTACCCGGGCGAGGACGCCGAGGTGCGGGCCCTCGCCCAGCGCCGGGTGCGTGGCGGCAATGTCGCGAACAGCCTGGTCGTGCTGGCCCAACTCGGCCACCGCTGCCGCTGGGTCGGGACCCTCGGCGACGACCCGGCCGCCGACCTGATCCTCGCCGACCTGGCCTGCTACGGCGTCGCGACCGGTGATGCGGTGCGCATCGCCGGCGGGGCGACGCCGACCTCCTACATCGCGCTGAGCCGTGCCACCGCCAGCCGCACCATCGTCCACTTCCGCGACCTGCCCGAACTCGATGCTGCGGCCTTCGCCGGCTGTGCGCTCGAGGGCGTCGGCTGGGTGCACTTCGAGGGTCGCCATCCGCCCGAGACGCGTCGGATGATCGACCGCGTGCGTGCCGAATGCCCGACGGTGCCGGTCTCGCTGGAGCTGGAGAAGGTCCGCCCCGGGATCGAGGCGCTGCTCGACGGGCCGCAGGTCCTGCTCGCGAGCCGGGCCTTCGCCGCGGCGAGCGGCTTCACCGACCCGGCCGCCTTCCTCGCGGACCTCGCCGCGCGCACGAGCGCTTCGCTCTGCGTCGTCGCCTGGGGCGAGCAGGGCGCGAGCTGCCTCGTGCGCGGGGGGGCGGTGCAGCAGGTACCGGCCCATCGCCCGGCGCGAGTCGTCGACACCCTCGGGGCGGGCGATGTCTTCAACGCCGGCGTCATCGACGCGCTGGCGCGCGGGCTCGCCCCGGCCGAGGCCGTGGCCGCCGCCGTGCGCCTGGCCGGCGAGCAGTGCGGACGGATCGGTCTGACGCTCGAGGTCGAATAGGCGCTGTGCGCGCATGGTTTATCCGCGGATGCCGAAGCCGTTCTTCAGTTGGTCGAAAGCTGAGCACAGACCCAAGCGGCGTATGCCTGGTACGGCGCGATGGCGGGGTCGGCGGCGGCGACGATTCGGTCGGGGTCCAAGACATTGTAGAGGTGTGTCAGCACGTTGCCCACGCTGCACGGGCGATTCGGTGTAGCTGCGGCTTCAGCCGCACGAAGGCCACGACCCTGGCAGATTGTTTTTCGGCTGAAGCCGCACCTACAGCGCTCGTCACCGCCAGGTGAAGCGCCGATTGGTCTGCGCTGCAGGCCGCGTCGGGTCAGCGCGAAACATCCCGTTTCATCTTTTCGGGTGCCGCCCCTGCTGCAAGCTCGTTGAATGACGGAAAATGGCGGGGCATTCTAGCTCCGCGCGGGCACCTTGAACTCTTCAAGGTGCCCTTTCGCCGGTGGCGATCGGCGCGTTCCGCTCACCAGGCGATCAGGAAGACGCCGGCGACCATCAGGGCGGCAGCGAGCAGGTGGCGGCGCAGGCCGCCCTCGTGGAACAGCCAGGCCCCGTAGAGGATGCCGATGATCAGGCTGACCCGCTTGACCGCGATCATGTAGGCGACCTCGACGAGCCGCAACGCGAGAAAGTGCGTATAGACCATGAGGCCGTTCAGGGCCGCGACGAACACCACGGCCGCCGGGCGCCGCCACAGGCGCGTCAGGGCCTGCGGTTGCGGCAGGCCGACGAACACCAGGGTCGCTAGACCGAGGAGCGCGAAGTAGAAGGCGCCGAACCGCTCGGGCGGCAGGTATTGGAGCGCCCCCTTGCCCATGGTCGCGGTGAGTGCATAGAGGAGGGCGACCGCCAGCATCATCCGCGATCCGGGCACGCGCAGGGCCATGCTCCAGGGTGTGGTCCAGGTGCGCCAGTCGCCGAGGCGCGCCGAGTGGCCGTTGAGCAGCCAGGAGCCGGTCACGATCAGCAGGATCCCGGCCGCGCCCTGGGCCTCGACCCGCTCGCCGAGCAGCCAGTCGGCGATCAGGATCACGAAGGCCGGCGTGAAGGCCAGATAGGGCAGGGTCTGCGCGAGCGGGTAGTCGCGGATCGCCGCCATGTAGAGGACCATGGCCAGGATCTCCAGCGGTAGCAGGGCGGCGATCCAATACCAGAAGGGGGCGGGCAAGGTGTCGAGCGGCGGCAGCCCGACCAGCAGCGGCGCGAGCAGCAGGCCGGTCAGCGTGAAGCGGATCAGGACCAGTTCGCGGGCGGAATAGTCGCGCAGCCAGGCCTTGGTCGCGGCATCGGCGGAGGCCAGCGCGAAGGCGCAGAGCAGCGACAGGGCGAGCCAGTCCACCGGGGCGGGCCGGGCGTCTCAGCGGACGCGGGCCGCGGCCGCGCGCAGCACCTCGGCATCGGCCCCCTGGCGGTGGACCTCCTCGCTCAGGTGGCGACGCCAGGCGCGGGCGCCGGGGCGGCCCTGGAAGAGGCCAAGGAGGTGACGGGCGATGCTGTTCAGCGGCACCCCGGCCGCGAGCTCGCGTTCGACATACGGGATCAGCGCGTCGATGACCGCGTGGGCGTCCGGCACCGGGTGCGGATCGCCGAAGATGACGCGGTCGGCCTCGGCCAGCAGCCAGGGGTCCTGGTAGGCGGCCCGTCCGATCATCACCCCGTCGACCCGGGTGAGGATGTCGGCGGCCTGGGCGAGGCGCGTGACCCCGCCGTTGAGTGCGATCGGCACGTCGGGGAAATCCTCCTTCAGCCGGTAGACCCAGTCATAGCGCAGCGGCGGGATCTCGCGATTCTCGCGCGGACTCAGCCCCTTCAGCCAGGCCTTGCGGGCATGGACGATCAGCGCGTCGCAGCCGGCCTCGACCAGGGCCGAGACGAAGGCGACCAGTTCCTCGTAGCTGTCGCGATCGTCGATGCCGATGCGCAGCTTGGCCGTGACCGGGATTGCGACGGCCGCCTTCATCGTCGCGACGCAGTCGCCGACCAGGGCCGGCTCGGCCATCAGGCAGGCGCCGAAGCGCCCGGACTGGACGCGGTCCGACGGGCAGCCGAGATTGAGGTTGATCTCGTCATAGCCCCAGTCGGCGCCCATCCGCGCGCAGGCGGCCAGCTCGGCCGGGGCGCTGCCGCCGAGCTGTAGCGCGAGCGGGTGCTCGGATGGGTCGTAGCGCAGGAACCGCGCCCGATCGCCGTGGATCAGGGCGCCGGTCGTGACCATCTCCGTATAGAGCCGCGTGTGGCGGCTGATCAGGCGCAGGAAGTACCGGCAGTGCCGATCCGTCCAATCGAGCATCGGGGCGACCGACAGTCGCATCGAGCGCCGCATGTCCGCTAGCGGGACGCGGCCGTTGCCGGTCGGATCGACCGGCAGATCATGGTTGTCCGTCATCGTGATGGGGGGCAGGTTTCGGTAAGTGACGATTCAACAACAACCGGCACATCGTCTTAGAACTAGGAAACACGCGAAAAACGCGAAAAGGCTTTATAAACAGCTAAATATCGGCCGTTCTTTCGCGGCTTCCTGTATTTCGTAGTTTCTTGTCTTCCCCGCGCTCGTGTCGGTTGTTTCTGCACCCTTCCTAAGGATGGCAGCATTCGCCGGGTTGGCGCAGCGCAAACCGACATTGGGGGGCTGGCGTGTGCACGGAGGTTGTCGGGGGCTTCGGGGGCCCGCGGAACGGGCTCGATGCCGGGGGTCAGGGCGTGCGGATCATGGGCGGGGCGCTGAGCGCACGGCGCTGGTTCTCAGCTGCCCTCGCCATCGCGCCGTTCGTCGCGGCCTTCCAGGCCTTCGAAGTCGTCGTGCCACAGGTCGAACAGGGGGCCCGCCTGCCAGTCTCGGACATCCGCCCGCGCATCGAGCCAGGCCGTGACCCTGGCGAAACGCCCGTCCGGATCGTCGTCGGCCTTGCCGAGCTCGACGACGACGTCGATCTGCTCCGCCGACATGCCGCCGCCGCAGCAGCACCCATTGCCTTCGATCGCCTCGCAGATGAACGCATCCTGAAAGGCGTCCGCCCCCGCCTGGGTGTTACGGGTGACGATGAGCCGTCGCCCCCATTCGGCGAACTCGCCAAGGTGCTTCTTCTTGCGCAGTCGCCTTTTCATGGCCCTGAGCATACCCGTCGAGGCTCGTGGGGGTCAAAGCGCCCGCGTCGCGGCCGTTCGTCCCGCCGCCGGCGCCGCGCCATATCTCCGCGCTTGGCCCAGTTGTCGCTTTGTTACAATGCGCGCATCGATCCCACGGCCCGGACTCGGCGATGACAGAAGACAACTTTGTCCTGGTGGATGGTGCCAGGGTCGTATTCCGGTACGGCTGCCTGCATCAGGAGCCGCCGTTCGAAGTCGAGATCCACTGCCCCCTCGCCGCCGGGCTGCACCGGGATCACGAAAAGATCCTGGAAGAGCATCGCGCCTGGGCGCGGGGCTTCGGTATCCTGCCGCACGGCGACACCTATGACCGGTACTGCGATACGCGGTTCGACCTGATCTCGGCGTATCAGTATTACGACCTGCCCCTCGAGGCCGCAGTCACCGCCGCCCACCTCATGACCTGGTTCTTCGTGTTCGACGACGTCATGGATATCAGCCTGTCCCCGGAACAGGACATCCGGTCTTATCGGAAACGGCTCTGCGAGCGGCACCTCGAGCTTCTGGGCGGGGCGAAGGCGTCGCAGAACGACCCGCCGGTCATCGTGGCGTTCGGCGATTTTCTGCAACGGGTCCATCGGCTCTGCGATGGAGACCTCCATCCCTGGTATGGGCGCATGGCGCATCACCTGCGCGAATACGTGATGGGCACGCACTGGGAGAGCCTGATCGGCCCTACGACGGCGGCCAACAGCAATACGGCCCTCTATCTGCAAGTGCGGCACATGACCGTGGGCGTCGCGCCTTGCCTCGACCTGATGGCGGCGGCGAAACGCATCCCGCCGGAGCCCATCATCGCCGACGCCTTCATCCGCCGGTTGGAGCGGTTGGCGATCAACTACAGCATCTGGATCAACGACCTCGCGGGTCTCTGCCGCGACGTCAGGCAAGGGCTCGGCAACGTCGTCTTCACACTCCAGCAGGATCATTCGCTCGGCATCGCCGATGCCGTGCGCACGGTCGCCCGCCAGTGCGACGGCGAGCTCGATGCCTTTCTGGAAGTCGAGCGGCAGCTCCCGCTGTTGCTCGGAGACGCGTTCGCCAGAAACGCATCCGCGTACGCCGCCTATGTGGATGTGCTCAAGCGCTGGATGCGCGGCCTCGTCGACTGGTCCGCGCGGAGCGCGCGGTACCGGCGGTTCGATGTCGATATGGCGTTGCAGGACAAGACATCGATACGGCAGGCGTCAAGACAGTATGGGTCCGGTGCGGCCTCAAAGTAGTCCGAGCTGTTGTCTCGAAACTACAAAATGCGCGAAACACGCGAGAGACACCGGTCAACCAACCGTTGGTCCTAGATCTCCGGGGAGTGGCCGACATTGACCGGTGAACCCGGCATCGGCGAGAAAACAACCGGTGCATTCTTGGATGCGGGTTGGCCCAGTGTAACCCGACATCGGGGGCTGCGCAGCGAAGACTCCTGCCTTGAGGCGTGCAAGGTAAAATCCGTCCTTTCGACTTCCTTTCGAGATTACTCCGGCTCCCGAGTCAATTTCTCCTGGCTCCGTTTTTCGAAATTGTCAGCAATTGCAGCTTTTCATACACGGTTTCAGGCGCGATATCCGCGCCGTTCGGCCAGGATATGGTCCCGCCTTCAATGGCGGCTTGGCTGAAAAGTGACTTGTCGCTTAGCGCGGAAAAGACCGGTCCCTTCGTTAGGTACTCTGAAAAGTCCATATCCCCAGCCACGCCGTCATCGAAGACGATATAATAAACGTAGTCGCCCTTGTAGCTGATCTGCGTGACCTCATTCATGTTCCACATCGGCGCACACCTCAATCGAGTGGCGGGATTGTCTTGATTTCCTTGCCTTGCTCTGCCAGTGTCCAGTTCTCTTCAAGATCAGCAACGTGAGTGTCGGTCCATTCTCGTACGAGTCTCGTGGCTGTTCTTGATGACAAGCTTCCTTTCAGTATATTCCCGCGGAAATCAAACACGGCCTTGTTGCCTTGGTATTCCGCGTGAAAATGCGGTGGATTGTGCTCGTCATAGAACATTCGAATGATAATCCCAAAGAATCGAGCTATTACAGGCATAGGGGGTAACTCTCTGCGCTTGTTTGCTAAAGCGGTGCGCCCCCTAATGACGCTGATGACTGGCAAAAAACGGTGGCGCGCCCTCGCTTTTGAGCTTATGGTTAGGCTGTTTCAATGTCCATGATCGACCCTCGCTCCTGCCCGGTTCTTTTCGGGTGTGGCCCGCATGCTGCGCTGTTTCGCGGGTTTCTTGATGGTTCGCGACAATGAGGTTAGAAATCTTGCGTCCTGGGGTAGGGAATGCCGAGGTTGGTTGGGATGACTTCAAATCCTTGTTGATTTTCATCTTCGAGGTCCAGTCTCGCATCATTGTATTCTACGATGCGCCGCGGCGCGGCCAAGTCTATACCGAAATGGCCCCCGAGTTGAAGGAATCGAGCCTGCCGCATTCCCTCCGATCGAGCAGGCAGAGGGTCTGCTTGGCCCTTTGCGGTTAGCGAAGAGCGCGGAATAGAGCCTCGTTTTCTTGGCGTTGATACCTTTAGAGCCAGCTACGCCCAAGGAGTTCGGCATGCCTGCGCCAGGGGTCAGTGCGGCTTGGCAGGGCCGCGTTTTCTCGCGGGTGGGAATCCCGCCTGGGTAATCGGGGGGCTGTTCTGGCGTTGTGGCATTCTCCCTGCCCGATAAAAACAGGGGGCTCAGGGAGTCGCCGATGTCGGGCCGTAGCCAGCCGACGGGGGTGGCAATGCTACGATGCGAGAGGGTGCGGCCTCGACATGATGTGCCATTGAGGAGTATCTTGTAACCTTCTGTGGCGAGAAGAGAAGGTGCGGCTGTGGCGACGGTGGTGAAGCGCTCGGGTGAGGAGGTGACGGTCGAGGTGACGGT
>NZ_NRRW01000057.1 GCF_016583835.1 Thiococcus pfennigii
TGCTCGCCTCTCGCAGCGGTCGAGACGGCGGCCGCGGAGGCCCATCCCGCACGGGCGTGCCAATGACCGCGCGGCACACGCGGTCCGGTTAGCCCCGCGCGCCCAACCCCGCCCCCTCGCACGGCGCCGCGGCCCGTAGGTCGGGTTAGCCCCCCCGCGGGGGCGTAACCCGACGGCCGGCGACGCGGAGTCCGTCCAGGTCGACGTCGGGTAGCGGCGCGGCGTCCGACCCGCGCGCGCCACGTCGGGTTACGGCGCACGCAAGCCTGTCCTTTGCCAGCGACCGCCGTACCGGCGCGCCTAACCCGACCTACGGGCTGGGCTATGCTCCTGCGCTCGCTCCTTGAAGACGAACGAAAGTCCGGCGTCATCCGGTAGGTTTGTTTCCGGCAATCGCCTAAAATCACGAGTCCATCGCCCTCGGGCCCGCGCCGAGCGCCGGACCGCACTGCGTGCGATGACGAGCCCGTGCACCGCGCGCCCACCCACCGCACCCGCATCGGTCAGCCGCCCATGACAGTGGACTATCGTCGTGCGACCCCCGAGGATTCGGCCTTCATCAAAGAGGTCGTCGGGCACTCGTCGGTTCGCCGGAACAATCCGGATGCCAGGCTGTTCTGCCGCTTGCTGGACAGCTACATGGCCGGCGAGAACCGGCGCCACGGCCTGTGCCACACGCACTTTCTGGTCACGCGCAACGGCCTGGCCGTCGGCCATATCGCCGAGTACCTCCCCGACCGCGAGACCCGGGCGGGCCAGGTATGCTATCTCGGCTTCGACGTCCACCCCGATTATTGGGGACAGGGCATCATGAAGGCGGCGCTGCGCCGCTACATCGACGATGGACTGGACGAGCATCGATTCGACCAATTGATCTCCGAGTGCCTGACGACCAACCTGCGGTGCCGACGCCTGCTCGAGGGCCTGGGGTTCGAGCCTCGCGGCGTGGGCCTCGCCGATCAGCTGTGGAACATGTGGCGGTACAAGGGGTTCAGCCCGAAGGCCCGGTACGGCTACACCCGCGAGCCATGGCCGAGCGACTCGACGCAGGAACCGAGCGGCTAGCGACGGCTGCGCGGCCGATGCGGCAGATCGTGACCATCGGACCTGCCATCGAATCCGATGTGCGCCGCGCGACAGCTGGCGCGCGTTCGGCACCTGAAGGCCCGGCTCAGCGCCGACCGACACGCCAGCCGCGGTAGACCAGGACGGCACCCCAGGCCAAGGCCATCAGCATGATCAGCGCACCCGAGATGTGCGTGAACCAGGCCAGGGCGTGGTCCCACTGGATCAGTCCGGTCTCGGTGAGCAGATATTCCCAGTCGTGGAAGCCATAGGGGGCGGAGTGACCGAAGTTGCCGCCGATCAGCGGCAGCACCCCGGCGCGGGCGTCGTTGATATAGGGGGCGATGTCGAGGAAGTTCTCACCGAACCACCAGAGGGCGACCGAGGCCCCGAACGGATCGCGGGTCTTGAGCAAGAGCACGGCGCCGCAGATCGCCGGCATCAGGAGCTGTCCCAGGGTCCCGCCGAGGGTCATCATGAACTGGCCGAACGGGCGGAAGAACAGGTGCCCCGCCTCGTGAAACGGCAGGTTGATCAGGTGCAGGAAGGACTCGCCGGCCGCATTGGCCGAGACCGGCGCGAACATCAGCCGCCCGCCCCAGATCGCCAGCACCAGCAGCAGGAGGCCCCGGCCCCAGACGGCGACTGGATCGCCCGCCGCGGGCTCCGGGAGCAGCCACTCGCGCCAGCGGCTCCGCGCCGCCCGACGCCGATTCGGCGGGAGCGGCATGACGGCGGGTCGCCCCTCGGGGGGGTGGTATTTGTAGTACTTGGCGAAGACGATCCCACAGCGTTCGCAGATGGTGTTCTGGTCGGCCTGTTCGGCGTGGCATTTCGGGCACTGCATGGGTGCGATACCCCGGTGGTTCGGTGGTTCTCGGTGGTTCGGTGGTTCGAGCCGGTCACGACACAGTCCGCCGCGCTCGGCATCTGGCGTACAATCGCCGCATCGAGGTCCCGCCCGGGGCGGCGCCCACCGGACGGACCGAACGGCCGTCGTCGGTGAGCCATGACCAGACCTGCCCCACGCGCGATCCTGCTCGATATGGACGGGGTCCTCTATCACGGCGAGCGACCCCTGCCCGGGGCGGCGACCTTCCTCGGGCGGCTCGCGGCGACCCCCTTCGTCCTCGTCACCAACAACCCGATCCGCCCACCCGCGGAGATCGCCGGGCGGCTGGCGGCGATGGGCCTACCGTGCCCGGACCCGACGGCGATCCTGACCTCGGCCGAGGCCACGGCCCGCTGGCTGGCGCGCACGCACCCGGGCTTCCGCTTCTTCGCCGTCGGCGCCCCGGGCCTGCATGCCGCGCTCGGCCAGGTCGGCTTCGAGGACCCGCAACGTGCCGACTTCGTCGTCATCGGCGAGGGGCCAGGGCTCGACTTCGAGCAACTGACGATCGGCATCAACCTGATCTTGCAACGCGGCGCCCGCCTGATCGCGACCAATCCGGACACGACCGTCGATGCCGTACGCGACGGCCATCACCTGATCCTGCCCGGCGGCGGCGCCCTGGTCGCCCCATTCGCCGCCGCCACGGGCGTAACGCCGACCGTCATCGGCAAGCCCGAGCCGCTGCTCTACGAGATGGCCCTCGAACGGCTCGGCTGCCCGGCCGGCGCCTGCCTGATGATCGGCGACCGCCCGGACACCGACATCGCCGGCGCCGCACGGCTCGGGATGTGGACGGCCCTGGTACGCACCGGGCGCTTTGCACCGGGCGCGCCTTGGCCCACCGAAATCCCAGTGCCGGATTGGGACCTGGTCGACCTCGCCGCCCTGACCAGGGCGCTGGAGGCGACCTGTCCCGACCTGCTCGCCGGCAAGGCGCCGGGCGCACCCGGGTAGGCAGGCACCGCGCGGCGCGAACATGATCGGGCACAGCGCAAGCCACCGCACGCACGCATCCATGACGACCCCACGCCGCCGCCTCTCGCTGCGCTCCGTGATCGCCTTCCTCGTCACCTGGTCCTTCCTGGTGCTGACGGACACGGGCCTGGTCCTCTATGTCCTGCCGCACGGCCGGGTCGCCTACTGGACCCACTGGTCGCTCCTCGGCCTCGACAAGGACCAGTGGGCCGGCGTCCACATGATGTTCGGCGGCCTCTTCATCGTCACGGGGGCGCTGCACCTCTATTTCAACTGGAAGCCCTTCACGCGCTACCTGGCCGAGCGCATCGGCGCGCACATGCGCCCGAGCCGCGAACTCTTCGCGTCGCTCGGTCTCGCGCTGGCCATCCTCGTGCTCGCGATCCGCGACCTGCCCCCGGTCAGCTGGGTCTTCGATCTGAACGCGACGCTGAAGGCGGCCTGGGTCACCGACCCGACCCTGGAACCGCCCTACGGGCACGCCGAGGAGTCGACGCTCGCCGGGCTCGCCCGCCGTTTGCGCCTGGATCTGCCGAAGGCCGAGGCGGCCCTGGACGCGGCGGGCCTGGCCGTGCGCGGCCCGCAGGACACACTCGAGCAGATCGCCCGGCGCAACGCGACGACCCCGATGGCCGTCTACGCCCTGATCCGCGACCTGGAGATCCCCGAGCCGCCGCGCACCGGGCCGCCGACACCCGAGGAGGTCGAGGCCCGCTGGGCGGGCACCGGGCTCGGCCAACTGACCCTCGCCGAGGTCGCCGCGCGCGTGGGCCTCGGCACCGACGAGGCCCTCGCCCGCCTCGCCGCGGACGGGATCGCCGCCCGCCCCGGCGAGCGGCTACGCCCCCTCGCCGAGCGCGCCGGGGTCACGCCGATCGACCTGCTCAAGGCGATGCTGGTCCCGGGCTTCGAGCCCCCGCTCCCCGCCGGCGACTGACACGAGCCACCTTGGCACCAGCGCCCGACGGCGCGGCACCCCCAACGGCTTGCGCGACGGTGAGAGGCCGCTCGCGGGCGGTCGACGCTGTCGGCCGACGGCGAATCGCCGGCAAGCCGGGTCCGACAGAGACGGGGTCGTCCTGGTCGCGCCACCGCCCCGGCCATGGGCCGACATCGAGGCCGGCCGCTGCCGCGACCCTACCCGACCGAGCCACCGACGGTGCGTAACCGGTCGCTCGCCTCGATGATGACGCTGCCGGGCGCGACACCGATGTCCTCGGCGATGACGGTGCACTTGGCTTGCAGCAGGAAACAGATGGGGGCGTCGACGCCGCTCAGCGTCTCGTAGTTCGCCTGGCCTTTGGCGATGATCAGCGAGGCACGCTCGAAGCGCCCGCGAAAGTCCGGCGAGCACAGGGCGAGCGGGGCTCCCATCGCATCGCAGCCGGTGTCGATCAGTTCGGCGACCTGATCCAGGCCCGCGGCGATCGCCTCCTCGCGGGTCGCGTCGTTGAGCACGGGACCGGCCTTTACGGCATAGCGCACCGGCACGGGCAGGCGCTCGATCAGGACCCGATCGAATACCGTCTCGCCGGCATTGTCGGCCAGGTACAGGACCGCATCGACCCGTTGCAGCGCTTGGCGCAGCGCCGGGAAGGCGTCGATGGCCGGCGTGGCGTGCAGCACGCGCTCCAGGGTCGCCTCCAGGTCGAAGGACTCGGCGACGCCATAGTCGATGATGTTGCCGGCGATCGCGATGCGCACCGCGGTCTCGAGCGGGTCGGCGGCGGCGTCGACCCGCGCGCGGAGGGTCGGCAACAAGGCCATGGCCCGCGCGGTCGCCTCTCGCTTGGCCGCGCGATACGGATCGGATACCTGCGTGCGCTCGCGCACCAGCCGATGGATGCGCTCGCCCATCTCCGGCGGCGTCGCATCCGCCGCGAGCGTTCGCAGCTCGGCCATGGTCTCCACGAGGACCGCACGCTGCAATCCGGGCGGCGCACCAGCTCGGCGGGCCGCGCTCAGCGCTTGGCGCAGAAAGCACGGCCAGCAGTCGAGATAGACCCTCATCGCCTCTCCGCCTGGCCGGTGCGCCGTTCTTGCAGCAGCTTGTCGTGGAAGGAGCCCTCGCGCAGGAGCTTGGCGCCGCACTGCGGGCAGCGTTCGTCCTGGCAGGGCACGCCGCGCCGATGGGCGGCGCGGTAGTCGCATTTGGGACAGAGGCACATGCCGCCGGCCCCCATGTCGTGTCGCCGTTGCTGGGGCATGATCGGGTCTCCCGTCGCCTGTTTCCGATCGGTTCGGTAGGAATTATCCGCCGGCGGGAGTCGGGGCGCATTGATATGTTTGGATCCCGCGGCGGCGGTCTCGCATCGACGCATTGCCGATCGAGGCTTCCGGCATCGCGGGACCGGTCCGCATCGCGCTGATCGCCGGGCTCGATCGGATCGCACCCTGACCGCGACGACGATCGGCAATGGCTCGAATAAGACCGGCGCGATCGTCGGATGGCCGCGGCGCACCCCGAGGCGAGAGAGCTGGATCAGAGTCAGCCCCGATGTCGCCCAGAATCCGATAGGCGACCGAGTAACGCGCTGGCTTGGGACGAGCCGATACCGGCGGGTCGGGGAAGGACCCGGTGGGCGATGCCCGCGGGGCGGCCTGAGAACTGGTGGACGACGCGACCGCCGAGGTCGGTGCCGAGCGAACCCGGCACCGACCTCGGCAGCGGCGGCAGCGCCTCGCGCGGCGGAACCGCGGGAGGCGCGCCACGGCTCAGGGCAGATCGAAGCGATCGGCGTTCATGACCTTCGTCCAGGCGGCGACGAAGTCCTGAACGAACTTCTCCCTGTTGTCGTCCTGGGCATAGACCTCGGCGTAGGCGCGCAGGATCGAGTTGGATCCGAACACGAGGTCGACCCGGGTCGCCGTCCACTTGACCGCACCGCTCTTGCGATCACGGACCTCGTAGAGGTCGTTGCCCACCGGCACCCAGGTGCAGGCCATGTCCGTCAGATTGACGAAGAAGTCGTTCGTCAGGACGCCCTCGCGATCGGTGAACACGCCATGCTTGGTGCCACCGTGATTGGTGCCCAGGACCCGCATCCCCCCGACGAGAACCGTCATCTCAGGGGCGGTCAGGCCCAGCAACTGCGTACGGTCGAGCATCAGCTCCTCGGCCTTGACGGCATAGTCCTTCTTCAGCCAGTTGCGATACCCATCGTGGATCGGCTCCAGCGGCGCGAACGAGTCGGCATCGGTCATCTCGTCGGTGGCATCGCCGCGCCCCGGTGCGAAGGGGACGCGGACGTCGACGCCGGCCGCCTTCGCCGCCTGCTCGATCCCGACATTGCCGGCGAGGACGATGACGTCGGCGACGCTAGCGCCGGTCTCGGCCGCGATGCGCTCGAGGACCCCGAGGACCCTGGCCAGACGCGCCGGTTCGTTACCCTCCCAATCCTTCTGCGGCGCCAGCCGGAGGCGGGCCCCATTGGCGCCGCCGCGCATGTCCGAGCCCCGGAAGGTGCGGGCGCTGTCCCAAGCGGTGGCGACCATCTCGCCGATGGACAGGCCGCTGGCGGCGATCTCGGCCTTGACGGCCTCGACGTCGTAGTCGGTGCGACCGGCGGGCACCGGATCCTGCCAGATCAGGTCTTCCTGCGGCACCCAGGGACCGATGTAGCGCGCCTTGGGCCCCATGTCGCGATGCGTGAGCTTGAACCAGGCCCGCGCGAAGACCTCCGAGAGGTAGTCGGGGTCCTTGTAGAAGCGCTCGGAGATCTCCCGGTACGCCGGGTCCATCTTCATGGCCATGTCGGCGTCGGTCATGATGGGGTCATAGCGGATCGACGGGTCTTCGACGTCGACCGGCTTGTCTTCCTCCTTGATGTCGACGGGCTGCCACTGCCAGGCGCCGGCCGGGCTCTTCTTCAGTTCCCACTCATGTTCGAGCAGCATCCGGAAGTAGCCGTTGTCCCAACGGGTGGGGTGGGTCGTCCAAGCGCCTTCGATGCCGCTCGTGACCGTGTCGCGGCCGACGCCCCGGGTCGTCTTGTTGAACCAGCCCAGGCCCTGATCTTCGACGCCGGCCGCCTCGGGTTCCGGGCCGAGGAGCTTGGCGTCGCCATTGCCGTGGCATTTGCCGACCGTGTGACCGCCGGCGGTCAGGGCGACGGTCTCCTCGTCGTTCATCGCCATGCGGGCGAAGGTTTCCCGTACGTCCCTGGCCGTGCGCAGCGGATCGGGATTGCCGTCGACCCCTTCGGGGTTGACGTAGATCAAGCCCATCATCACGGCCGCCAGGGGGTTATCCAAGTCGCGCTCGCCGGAGTAGCGGCTGTCGGGGTTGTCGCTGGGCGCCAGCCACTCCTTTTCCGATCCCCAATAGGTATCCTTCTCCGGGTGCCAGATGTCCGCGCGGCCGAACGCGAACCCGAAGGTCTTCAGGCCCATCGACTCGTACGCCACCGTGCCGGCGAGGATGATCAGGTCGGCCCAGCTGATCCTGTTGCCGTATTTCTTCTTGATCGGCCAGAGCAGGCGACGTGCCTTGTCCAGGTTCACGTTGTCGGGCCAGCTGTTGATCGGGGCGAACCGCTGGTTGCCCGTGCCACCGCCGCCCCGGCCGTCGGCGATGCGGTAGGTCCCAGCCGCATGCCAGGCCATGCGGATCATCAGGCCGCCGTAATGGCCCCAGTCCGCCGGCCACCAGGCCTGACTGTCGGTCATCAGGGCGCGCAGGTCCTTCTTGAGCGCCTCGAAATCCAGCTTCTTGACCTCCTCCCGATAATCGAAGCCCGCCCCCATCGGGTTGGTCTTGGTGTCGTGTTGATGCAGGATGTCCAGATTCAGCGCATTCGGCCACCAATCCATATTGGACTTGCCGGCGGCCGTATTCCCGCCATGCATGACCGGACATTTGCCGGCGGCCGTCGTCACGTTCTCAGTCATAAACACCTCCGTTTTCGACCAAGTGAGGGAGGCTCGTTGGCCTCGCGATACCGACCCAATCACGCCACGAGCGTACGCATGGACAGGGTCGGAAACCAATCGTTTCGCCGGATCGGAACAATCGCGTTAGACGATCGAAATTTTTCATTCAATCGAAAATCTCTATGAACTCATGCCCGCACCCGGGCACGCCCCGTAGAAAGATTGCCCGATGGCACTGCCTCGACATCCCCCTGGTGTCGACGCCGAGGCCCGAGCGCTCGGTATCACCGACCGGCCCCGCCGCACGCCGCCCGCGGCCGGCGGATGGATTCCGAACAGCGGGAGGATGCACACGAGACGTACCAGCGGGGCCTGCCCGCTCGCCTCGCCCGCTCGCCTCGGCAGCGGGGATTCGCCAGCGCGTCCCGCCGAGGATCGACCGGCAGGCGTTCGAACCATCCCGAACGACGGCCCGAGAGCGGATCGGTCCTAGACGCCGGCGCAACCTGCTTGCATGTCCCCTGCTTTTGGATGGACAATCCCAAGGCGCTTACCAGGCGCTACGGCAGCAACCTCAATCCTTGAAGGAGGCCACGATGAAATTGCCCTACGCAGCAACTGTGAGCAGCTTGGTTCTGGGTATGGCGCTGGCGATGCCGGCGTCCGCCGGGGCGCCCGGCGAGAAGTTCGAATACACGACCCAGTTCGCCCCGTCGCGCTACGCCGTCCCGGCGCCGGGCCAGAACTTCAGCTACACGACCCAGCTCTCCGAGGCGGCGATCGAGTCGCTCAAGGCGCAGTGGCTCGATCCGAAGCCTGACACCGGCGCCCACGATATCTTCGAGAAGGAGTACCAGCCGGGCTACCGCGAGTACCTCGATGCCTATCTGCCCGACAACCCGCTGCCGACCCCGATCTCCGAAGGCACCTATCAGGAAGCCTTCATGTGGGTCGACGGCTACCGGGTGCCGCGGGAGCAGTAATCCCACGGGCTGCCCGATCGCGTAGTTCCAGACCTGCAAACGCGAGCGCGACCCCTCCGAACGGACGCGGATCGGTCGGCAATCGCAGCGAAAGCTCGGTCGGTCATACCCGCTCGCATCCCGCCCTCCGAGCCGACCGACGGTCTTTCCGGAGCGGGGGCAGTGACAACCGACACAGGTTCGGGTCCGCCCCCCTCCGCCCACGGGGAGATGTCGACCGCAGCGCATCCCCCCTTACCAAAGCGCAGAGCTGATCCATTCCAAGGACGGAATCGATCAGTGCCTGGCCGCCACCGCACCCCCGCCTCCTTCGCCGCGACCACCGAGCACTAGCGCCGACCCGCCGGCCATCCTCGCCGGCACACTGGGTCGACCGCGCGGTCGACCCGCAGGCCTCAACGCGACAGCATGTACAGGATGAGCACGAAGGCGGCGATTGCCAGCCAGCCGATGACCCAGACGAAACGTTTGATGAAGGTCTGGGTGCTGTCGCCCGCGTCCGGCACCCGGAGACGGAACGAGCGTTCCGTGATCAACAGCAGCCCGCCGACGACGCCCAAGAGCGGCGACAACAGGTTCCGCAGGACCCGGTAGAAGGGCCTGTCCTGGTTCATGCGCAGGATCCGGCGCACCGAATCGAGGAGCTGGCGCACGATGGGGCCGACCCGGGAGCCCGGCAGCGCGCCCGGGTCCATCGCGTCGGCGGCGAGCAGGGGCGCCGGTTTGTCGGCGTCGCTCGCGAAGCCGCCCGCCGGGAACTCGAGCGTCGCGAGCCGCCTCAGCGCCTCGCACTCGGGCGACTCCGCCGCCCGGTCGCGTTCGGATGGGTCCGCCTTCAGCCGGTCGATGACACCGGCGTCGCGCCCGTTCGACCAGGCCAGATAGCGATCGAAGGCCGCCCCCTCGGGGATCAGCCCATGGCGCCGTAGCTGCACCCGCATGGCCAGGCGACCGACCAAGAAGTCGTTGATGCGCCAAGACTTATCGAAAAAGCCACCGAAGGACCCGAGGGTCCCACCGGCCAGGGGCCGGACCGAGGCGAGATCCGTGCCCTCGGCGTAGATGTCGAAGGGCGTGATGCGCCGGACCGAGAGGTTCGGGGTCCGGCGGATGCCGGCCAGGCTCTCGAGGACCTGCATGGCTTGGGCATACGCCCTGAAGCAGGCCCTGATCTCGCCCTGGCAGTGGGTGGCGGCGGCCAGGTCGAGCCCTTGCAGATCGGCGGCCTCCAGGAGTTGCCGCGCCAGCCCCTCGCGCTCGCCGCGCAGCTGCTCGGCCGCGCCGTCGAGGGCCTCGAAGACCTCCCGCACGAGCCCTTGCAGCTCCTCCGACAGCTGGGTCCCGGCCCGAGGTCCGTGCCGGAAGTGGTCGTGCCAGAGGCGGTACTTGAGCTGGCGGAAGCGCTTGTCGGTCTCGCGCAGGCCACGCAGCGCCGCGTAGTAACCCTTCCAACCCGGGGCGGTGTCGATCGCGAACTTGATCTGCGCGGCGCGCGCCTCAGTCAAGTCTGTCGTATCCACCATGTGGTCGACGAACTCGTGCAGGCGCGCGCGCAGCGCGAAGCGCTCCTGCCGACCGACCCGGTCCCAGGCGGCCTGGACCTCGGGACCGACCGCCTTCTCCACCATCTGCCACAGGCCCCAGGCCTCCGGGTTGAATCGGCGCTGCACGACCTGCGGGTAGGCCCGCAGCAGATCGGCACGCCACGCCGGGCTCTCGAACGCCTGCCGCGACAAGGGGTCCAGGATGGCCAGGTCGTCGTACATGCCGCGCACACGCGCCAGGTCGTTGAAGATCGAGTCCGAGCGGGCGACGGGGCCGATCTTCGAATAGACCCCCCAGGGGTCGATGCGGCGATCGGCGGCATCCCCCGCCCCATAGCTCGGTGGCACCCAGGTCTCGTTGGGGTCGATGAAGAAGAACAGGCGCTGCGGCGCCGGCTTCTCGGCGATCGCGTCGAGGGCGCGGCCGAGCGGGCGGTTGTCCATGACCCCGCCGTCGACATAGACGAAGCGGGTCCGCTCGGGCTCCGGCTTGCCCTCATCGATCTCGGTGCTCGCCTTGAGGGCCGGCGGGAAGGCGACCGGGAACCCCGCCGTGATGACCGCGGCATCGACGAAACGCTGCCGCTGGGCCGGGTCGGTCACGTCGTCGAACCTGAACCCTTCGTACTCGACGTGACGGGTCGTCGGGAAGACGGGGGCGCCCGGGTCATCGGTCAGCGCCACCGGCTCGCGCAGGCCGCTCAGATTCGTCAGCGTCAGGTAGGCGTCGAGATCGTCCTCCAGGCGCTGCTCGCCCCCCTCTTCGGCGGCCAGCTTCAAGACATCCTCGGCGCACTCGCGCAGGCGCTGATTGTCGAGCAGGCCCTGCTGGTCGAAGGCCGCCGTGGGCAGCAATTTCCGGATGTCGGCGTCATTGGCCCAGATCTTGAGCATCTCCGCCAGCACCGCCTCGGTGTTCGTGCCGGCCAGGGCCGCGGCCATCTGCACCGCCGCGAGCCCGCCGGCCGAGGTGCCGGTGATCACATCGACATGGATCTCGGGCACGCCGTCGGGTTTGTCTTCGGTGCGGCTGAACTGCACCGCCCGCACCAACTCGTAGGCGATGCCGGCCTCGAAGACCGCGAGCGAGATGCCGCCGTAGAAGGTCAGCCCCAGATGGACTTGCGCGCTCATCGTCGTTCCCCCTGTGTTCGATCGGTTACGACCCGCCGTTCGGACCTCGCGCGAGGCCCGCACGAGCCTCCACTGAGCTTAGCCCACCGGGGCGGGTCCAACCGATCGGCGAGGACGGCGGCGCGCCGGGCCCGCTCAGTCCGGGGCGCCGGAGCGGTAGCGGCGGTGGTAGTCCGGGTCGTAGAGGGCGCTCTCGCGAAAGTCCGCGGCCGCCAGCGCCGGCCCGACCAGGATCAGGGTCGTGCGCTCCTGGGGGCGGGCGCGGAAGGTCGTGACGATGTCGGCGAGGGTGCCGCGCAGCACGACCTCGTCGGCATGCGTCGCGCGGGCGACGATCGCGACCGGGCAGTCGGCGCCGTAGAAGGGGGTCAGGGTCGCGACGATCTCCTCCAGGCGGTGGATCGCCAGGTGGATCGCGAGCGTCGCGCGGCTGCGGGCGAAGGTCTCCAGCGTCTCGCTCGGTGGCATCGGCGAGGCGCGCCCGGAGACGCGGGTCAGCACCAGGCTCTGGGCGACCGCGGGCACCGTGAGCTCGCAGCCGATGGCGGCGGCGGCCGCGGCGAAGGCCGGGACGCCAGGGGTCAGGGTGTAGGGGATGGCGAGGCGGCGCAGCCGGCGGATCTGCTCGGCGACGGCGCTCCAGATCGACAGATCCCCTGAGTGCAGGCGGGCGACGTCGAGCCCGGCGGCGTGGGCGGCGCGGTACTCGGCCTCGATCGCGTCGAGGTCGAGGGGTGCGGTATCGACCAGGCGGGCCCCGGGCGGACAGTAGGCGAGCAGCTCGGGCGGGACGATCGAGCCGGCGTAGAGGCACACCGGGCAGCGCGCGAGGAGATCCCGGCCGCGCACCGTGATGAGGTCGGCGGCGCCCGGGCCGGCGCCGATGAAGTGGACGGTCATGGCTCCTCCTCGCGGGCCAGCGCGCAGGTCGCGAGCCCGTTGCTGATGCGTGGCAGGATCAGGGTGCCGCGCGGGGCGGTGGCGGCGAGCGCCGCGGCCTCGGCGACCGAGGCCTGCCCGACCGCCGCCAGCACGCGCGCCGAGCGGGTCGGACAGGCGGCGGCGACGGCCGCGAGCGCCGCCGACTCGATCGCGAGTAACGGCAGGCCGAGTTGCCGCGCGGCGGCGACGAGCCCCGGCTCGTCGCGCTTGAAGGCCGCAGTCGCGAGCGCATCGAGCCGGCCGCCGCCGACCCGGGCCAGCGCCTCGGCGATCAGCGCCAGCACGGCCCCCGCCGGGCAGCCGGCGCGGCAGCCGAGACCGGCGACGGTCACGGCTTGACCCCGGCCCAGTGGAGGATCGGCAGCGCCGGGCGCAGCGCATGCAGACCCCCGAGCGGCCCGGGCCGCTCCAGCGACAGCCGGCAGAGCTCGCCGCCGTGGTCCTGCCAGACCGAGACCAGGGCCTGCTGGGTCTCCAGTGCCACCGCATTCACGACGAGCCGCCCACCGCGCGGCAGGGCCGCCCAGCAGGCATCGATCAGGGTCCGATCGCGCGCCCCGCCGCCGATGAAGATGGCATCCGGCGGCGGCAGACTAGCGAGGGCCTCGGGCGCCCGACCGACGCGGACATCCAGGCGCGGGACGCCGAGCCGCTCGGCATTGCGCCCGGCGCGGGCGGCACGCTCGGCGTCGGCGTCGAGCGCGATCGCGCGGGTGCGCGGGTCGGCCAGCAGCCACTCGATCGCGACCGAGCCCGAGCCGCAGCCGATGTCCCAGAGGAGCGCACCGGCGAGCGGGCGCAGGCTCGACAGGGTCAGCGCGCGCACCTCGCGCTTGGTGATCTGGCCGTCGTGCTCGAACCAATCGTCCGGCAGCCCCGGGGCGCGCGGCAGCACGCGCGCCCCGGGGCCGGCCGCGACCTCGATCGCGAACAGATTGAGCGGGTCGACGTCCGTCAGGTCATAGCCCTCGGCGACGCAGGTACGCCGCCGCTCGCGCGGCCCGCCCAGGGCCTCCAGGACGGTGACGCGGCTCGCGCCGAGGCCCCAGTCGACGAGCGCTGCGCAGACCGCGCGCGGCGTCTCGCCATCGGCCGAGAGGACGAGGACCCGCGCGCCCGGCTGCAGGGCCGGGCGCAGCGTCGCGAGCGGCCGCCCGCACAGCGACACGACGGCGCAGTCCTGGAGCGCGACGCCGAGCCGGGCGGCGGCGAGCGACAGGCTCGAGGGCTGCGGCAGCACCCGCATCTCGCCCGGCGCGACGTGCCGCGCGAGGGTGGCGCCGACGCCGAACTGGAACGGATCGCCCGAGGCCAGCACGGCGACCGGCCGGCCACGGCGGGCCAGCAGCGCGGGCAGCGTCGCCGCCAGCGGCGAGGCCCAGACCCGGGTCTCACCGCGGATCAGGGCCGCGACGAGTGCCAGGTGGCGGTGGCCGCCGACGACCAGCTCGGCCCCCGAGATCAGCCCCCGCGCGACCGGGCTCAGGCCCTCGACGCCATCCTCGCCGACCCCTATGATGCTCAACCACGGCGCAGCGCGCCCGGCTTGCGGATCCGTCATGACCAGCTCACCCCTGCGCATCCTGCTGCTCGGTGGCACCACCGAGGCCATGGCGCTCGCCCGGGCGCTCGAGGGCGACGCGCGCTTCGCCCCGACCTACTCGGTCGCCGGGCGGACCCGAGCGCCACACCTGCCGGCCCTGCCCTGCCGCAGCGGCGGCTTCGGCGGCGTCGCGGGCCTGATCGCGTACCTGCACGTCGAGGCGCTCGAGCTCATCGTCGACGCGACCCATCCCTTCGCGACCGGCATGTCGGCCAACGCCGCCGCCGCGGCGCGGGCGACCGGGACGCCGCTCCTCGTCCTGTGCCGACCGCCCTGGACACCGCAGGCCGGCGACCGTTGGCACAGCGTGCCGAGCCTCGAGGCGGCGGCCGCGGCCCTCGGCGAGCGGCCGCGGCGGGTCTTCCTGACCACCGGCAAGACCGAGCTCGCGCCCTTCCTGACCGCCCCGCAACACTTCTATCTGATCCGCAGCGTCGAGCCGCCCGAACGGTTGCCGCCGCGGAGCGCCTTCCTCGCGGCGCGCGGCCCCTTCTCCTATGACGACGAGGCGGCCCTGCTGCGCGAGCATCGCATCGAGGTCCTGGTGAGCAAGAACTCCGGCGGCACCGCGACCGCCGCCAAGCTCGCGGCGGCGCGCGACAGTGGCGTCGCCGTGGTCATGGTCGAGCGCCCGCCGCGCCCACCCGGCGGCGAGGTCGTACCGGACGTGGCCGCGGCCCTGGAGCGGATCGCCGCCCATCAGGCCAGTCGCCGACCCACCGAGCGCGGCGTGTAGATCCATGGCTCGCGCCCGGGCCGGGCGATGACGCGGGTCTCGGCGGTGCCGACGACGACCAGCGTGCGCATGTCGGCCTGCTCGGCGCGCGCCTCGGCGAGCGTCGTGATCGCGACCTGCTCGTCCGCCCGGCTGATCGCCCGGGCGAAGGCCACCGGGACCTCGCCCGGCAGCAGGGCGCGCAGCCGTTCCAGGGCCTCGCCGAGCTGCCAGGGGCGGGCCTTCGACAGCGGGTTGTAGAGGGCCAGCGCGAACCCGGCGCGGGCCGTCGCCTCCAGGCGCTCCAGGACCAGGCTCCAGGGCTTGAGGTTGTCCGACAGCGACAGGACGCAGAAATCGTTGCCGAACGGCGCGCCGAGGCGGGCCGCAGCGGCCATGACCGCCGAGACGCCGGGATGGACGACGACGTCGATGTCGCGCCACCTGGGCTCGCCCCGGTCGATGACCTCGAAGACGGCCGCGGCCATGCCGAAGACGCCGGCGTCCCCGGCCGAGACGACCGCGACCGCGCGCCCGGTGGCCGCGAGCCCGAGGGCGAAGCGGGCTCGGTCGGCCTCCTCGCGGTTGTCCGAGCCGTGGCAGCGCTGATCGGGACGCACCGAGACGCGCGCCAGATAGGGACCGTAGCCGACCAGGTCGGTGGCCGCGGCCAGGGCCGCCGAGGCCCGCGGGCAGCGCAGGTCATCGGCGCCCGGCCCGAGGCCGACGATCGCCAGCTGCCCGCTCACCGCGCCCCCCGCCGCCCCGGGACCAGGACGATCGAGAAATAGGGTACGCCGCACTCCCCGCCGTGGGCCGCCAGCGGCTCGGCGCGCCCGTCCGCCATGGTGCCGCGCTCGACCAGCAGCGCCCGCTCCAGCAGGCCGGCGCGAGCGAGGGCGGCACGGATCCGCGGCAGGTTGCGCCCGACCTTCATGACGACGGCCGCGTCGGTCGCGACCAGGCGCCGCGCCAACTCGTCCTCCGGCAGGGTCCCGGGCAAGACGGTCAGGACATCGTCGCCCTGGGCGATCGGCGTCCCGGCCTGCGCCCAACAGCCGCCCATGCCGGGCACGCCGGGGACGACCTGGTTCCCAAAGCGCCCCGCCAGGCGGTCGTGCAGATACATATAGGAGCCGTAGAGGAAGGGATCGCCCTCGCAGAGGACCGCGACGTCGCGCCCCGCGGCCAGATGGTCGGCGATCCGCTCGGCGCAGGCGTCGTAGAAGGGACGCATCGCATCCGCGTAGCGCGGCTCCGAGACCGGCACCTCGGTCGTGAACGGATACTCCAGGCGCAGCTCCTGCTGCCCGCCGGGCAGGTGCGGCGCGGCGATCGTGCGGGCATGGCCGACGCGCCCGCGCTTGGCGAAGAAGGCGACGACGGGCACGGCCCGCAGGATCCGCACGGCCTTGAGCGTGACGAGCTCCGGATCGCCGGGGCCGACGCCGACGCCGTAAAGGGTCCCGGAACCAGCTTCCGCGCCGCTCATTCGCGCTCGCTCGCCAGGGCGTTGACAGCGGCCACGGCCATCGCGCTGCCGCCGCGCCGCCCGGGGACGATGATCGACGCCAAGCCGCTCGCGGCCAGCGCCTCCTTCGACTCGGCGGCACCGACGAAGCCGACCGCCATGCCGATGATCAGGGCCGGGCGCGGGGCGCCGGCATCGATCAGCTCCAGCAGGCGAAAGAGCGCGGTCGGCGCGTTGCCGATCGCGACCACCGCGCCCTCGAGCCGCTCGCCCCAAAGCTCGACGGCGGCCGCCGAGCGGGTGTTGCCGATCCGTCGGGCGAGCTCGGGCACGGTCGGATCCGCGAGCGTGCAGAGGATCGCATTGTCGGCTGGCAGCCGGGCCCGGGTGATGCCGTGCGCGACCATCTGGCTGTCGCAGAGGATCGGCCCCCCGGCGAGCAGCGCGGCCCGGCCGGCCGCCGCCGCCCCCGGCGTGAAGCGGATCTCATCGGCAATGTCGGTCATGCCGCTTGCGTGAATGACCCGCACGGCGACGCGCTCCTCCTCGGGCGTGAAGCGCGCGAGGCGCGCCTCGGCGCGGATCGTCGCGAAGGAGCGGGCATAGATGGCGGCGCCGTCGCGGATGTAGTCATAGGTTTGGGGCATCGGGGCGCGGATCCTCACAGAGGCTGCATTCAACCGAAAAGCGGCAGTTGGACGGTGCCGGAGGTGCGCCGCGCGGGGTGTCCGGCAAGGCACAAGGAGGCGCAATCGCCGAGCGATTGCAACGACTTGTAACACCGCCGGGCGCCGCGCGCGACCTGCATCGGGCGCCGCAGCGGTCTTCACCGAGCGGGTGAGCAGGGCTCACGTAAGGCATCTTCGCGATTTCAACGACTTGAATCCATGATGAAGCGGTCAACTGCCGTTCTTGGGTTCAAGATTTCGACCATGCCGCGGCGTCCCGGTGCCGAAAGGGGGCGCCCAACCGGCATCGGGCCCAGCGTAACGGCCGCGAGGATGGGCTCGCGGACCGGACTCGGGGGATGAGCGACGCCGGCGCCGCAGTCGCACCGGATCCTGATGAGGATCGCTTCGTCTGGCGCGTAGGCGGAGAAAGGGTCGTGGGCAGGACCGGCCGCGGGGGCCATCGGGGATGGAACGCTCGTCGCCTCAATGATGAAGGGGGCCAGCCGACACGCCGCCGGCAACCGGATGTAAACACCTAAGGATAGCCCAGGCCGCGCGAGCCGGGCAATCGCGAATCGCGTCGCACACGCCGACCTCGTAGCCTCTGCGCATCGCATGCCCAGCGCTGCGGCCGATACCCATCACGCGCGCCCCATACCGTCCCGTGGCGACCGCTCCACCGGGATCAGAACACCGCTGCCACGGGCTCCCCATCGGCTTGCACGCGCGGCATCGGCAAGCAGAACAACACCCGCAGTCCCGGAAGATTGTCCTCCAGGGTCACGCGCCCCCCGTGCAGGTGCGCGATGGCCCGCACCAGGCTCAGGCCGAGCCCGCTGCCGGGTGTCGCGCGGCTGTCGTCGGCGCGGAAGAACCGCCGGAAGACCTTTTCGCGCAGCGCCGCCGGGATGCCGGGCCCGGTATCGGCGACGATCACCATGGCTGTGCCCTCCTCCAGGCGCAGACGGAGGTCGATCGAGGCACCGGGCGACGCGTACTTCACGGCATTGTCGACCAGGTTCGCGAGGGCCTGGAATAGCAGGTCGCGGTCGCCCGGCACCCGAACGCCCGGCAGGGGTAGGACCGACAGCGTCAGACCCCGCTCGCCGGCGACCGGCTCGTAGAGCTCGCCCAGGTCCTCGAGGAGGGCCGAGAGGTCCACCGGACCAGACACCCCGCGGGACTGTCCGGCCTCGATGCGGGCGATGCGCAGCAAGGCATTGAAGGTTGCGAGGAGGCCGTCCACATCCGCGACCGCCTGCTCGATCACCTCCGCCCTGTGCGCCGGGTCTCCGGCGGCGGCGCGCGCCTCTTCCAGGCGATTGCGCAGGCGGGTCAGGGGGGTGCGCATGTCGTGAGCGATGTCGTCGGAGACCTGACGCACCGCGCTCATCAGCTCCTCGATGCGGGTCAGCATGCGGTTCAGATTGGCCGCGAGCTGGTCGAAGTCGTCGCCGCTGCCGTCGCGCGGGATGCGCCGCGCCAGATCCCCTTCCATGATCTCCCGGCTGGTGTCGTTGATCGCCTCGAGGCGGCGCACGATCCGTCGGCTCATCATGAGGCCACCGCCGAGGGCGAGGGCCACCGTGATGCCGAGCCCCCAGGCCAGGGCACCGAGGATGAGCGCGCGCGTCGCCTCCAGGTCGCCGACGTCGCGCCCGACCAGGAGACGCAGGCCGCGGGGCAGGACGAAGACCCGCGCCCGTGCGGGCGTGGCTTCCCGGTCGCGACCGCCCGGCGCCGCGATGCGGAAACCGACCCAACCGACCCGGTCGCCGGCGGCCTCGGGCCAGTCGTCGAGGTTGCCGACCAGGGGCGCGCCGAGCGCGTCGGTGAGCAGGTAGATCCCGTCACCGGCCTCGGCGCTACGCTCGGCGATGACGGCGGCGAGGCCGACCAGGCCGCGCAGGCGGTATTGCTCCGACAGCCCCTGGACCTCGGCCTCGATGGTGGCGTCGGTCTCGCGGTCGATGTAACCGGCTGTCGCCCAGTAGAAGAACCCGAGCAGGACGACCACCGAGCCCACCGACAGCGCCGCATGGAGGACGGCGATGCGGAAGGCGAAGCTGTGAAAGAGCCTAGCCGGTCGCACGCAGCACGTACCCGGCGCCACGCACCGTATGCAGCAGCGGGCTCGGGAAGTCCTTGTCGATCTTGGCCCGCAAGCGGCTGATGTGGACATCGATGACGTTGGTCTGGGGATCGAAGTGGTAGTCCCAGACGGCCTCGAGCAGCATGGTGCGCGTCACGACCTGGCCCGCGTGGCGCAGCAGGTATTCCAGCAGGCGAAACTCCCTGGGCTGCAAGGGAATCTCGCGACCGCCGCGGGTGACCCGGCGCCCCAGGAGGTCCATCTCCAGATCCCCGATCCGGAGACACGTCGGCTGGGCATCCCCGGAGCGACGCCGGCACAGGGCGTCGAGGCGGGCCTGCAGCTCGGCGAAGGCGAAGGGTTTGGCGAGGTAGTCGTCGCCGCCGGCGCGCAGGCCCTCGACGCGATCGTCGACCTCTCCCAGCGCGCTCAGGATCAGGGCCGGCGTATGATTGCCGGCCGCGCGCAGGGTGCGCAGGAGCGCGAGGCCCTCCAGGCCCGGGAGCATGCGATCGATGACCAGCACGTCGTAGTCCGCCACCGAGGCCTTGAGCAGCCCTTCCTTGCCATCTCGGGCGTCGTCGACCACCGCGCCCGACTCCAGCAGGGCCTTGCGCAGGTAGGAGACCAGTTGAGGATCGTCTTCGATGAGGAGGACGCGCATGAAAGGCTCGGTCGGGGTCGGCATTCTCCGACCCTGGATGGCAGGGAGCGATGGCGGCAAGTGTATCAGCCGCATCGGGACGGGATGACCAGGACGCTCGGCCCGGGTGCCATCGGGAAGTTGCGGTCGCGATGCAGCGACCGCGACCGGACTTCGTGTACCTCAACCCTTCGCCTTCGGCGGGGGTACCTCACCCACCGCATAGCTCTCGATCATGACGGCATCCTCGACCGACTTCAGGGCGAGGTTGGCCTCGTAGTACTTGCCCTCTTCGATGAGCTTGGTCGCATCGTCCACGTGGGCCTTGGCGAACTTCACGGGGATCAGCTTGGTGGTAACGGCAACGTCGATCTTGCCGAGCTTCAGGGTATCCAGGGCCTGTTTCGTCTCACCTTTGTGGATGTGCTGATTGGCCTTGGCGATGTGCTTCATCGTCTCCGGCGTCGCCGTGAAGTCTTCCGCGACCACAAGGCCGGCATCGAAGGGGACATACATGTCCTCGCCCATCGACACGTTGGTATCCAGGGCGTAGGCATTGGCGTCCTCGACCGCCGCATCCGCCCGGGCTCGGGCGGCATCGGCGAAGGTCCTGGCCTTCTCGGGCAGGCCGTTGAAGATCGCCAGCCGGGCACTGGCGACATAGCTCATTGTCAACAAGGCGTCATCGGAGACCTTGATGAAATCTTCGGCGGACTTCTTCTCGGCGGCGCCCGGTTCCGCTGCGCTGGCCGGTGCCTCATCGAGCGCCGGCGCGTTCTTGGGGGGAGCGGGGGGAGTGTAGGCGAACGCCGGCGTCATCGCGTAGCCCGCCAGCCCGGCGGAAAGGACCGCAATACTCGTGGCCAACAACAATGGCTTCATGGTCATGGTGGATCTCCTTCTCTGGCGAGTTGGTCTGCGTATCGACCGGAGCCCTCGGAGGAGCTCGTCGGGCTCCAGTTCGGGATCCATGATGCGCGCGCCGGGCTTACGGAGGCATGGAGGCTGGATTAACGATTGTCCATGAAGGAGGGCGACCACAGCGATGAGGGGCCGAACTCGATAGCGAATCGGCAGCCCCCGGATACCGGCGCAGGGCGACCGGATCGCACGGATCCTGGCGGCGGTAGTGCAAGAGTGCCGATCTTCCGAGACCGTCCCCGATCCAAGCCGACGACGATTACGACAACGCACGGCCTCGGGATTTCTGAAGTACTGCACTAGGCTCGCAAGCGCAGTGCGTGGTGGGAAGCGCGGCAGGGCCCCGCCGCGAGGGCGCCTTCATCAACGTATCCGCCGAGCGTTCACGTGCTCGACAACCGCACCGAAGCGCCCATGGCGGATCCGGCTCAGGCCGGCATAATCGATCCGCAAGCGATGCCAGGCCGACGGCGCGGCCCCGAGGGCGTGGCCGAGGATCCCCCGCGTAACCCCGGCGTGGCACACGAGCAGCAGATGGCGCCCTGGATGCAGGGCGACCAGCCGATCGAAGACCTCGCCGACCCGCTCCGCCAGGGCCTCCAGCGTTTCGCCACCGGGTGGACGATGGCGCACTGGATCTTCCCGGAAGGCCCCATAGGCGACGGGCTCGGCGGCGGCGATCTCGACCGCCCGGCGACCCTCCCAAGCGCCCATCCCGATCTCGCGCAACGCTGGCTCGACGGCCAACGGCAGGCCGTGCCGACCGGCCAACTCCGACGCGAATGGGCGGCAACGGAACATCGGCGATGAGACGATCTGGTCCCAAGGGGCCTGGTCTCCGATGGCCGCACGCATCTGCTGCCAACCGAGCGCGCTCAGCGGATGGTCGATGCCGCTGCCACGGATCATCCGCCCACCCTCGGGCTCGCCGTGGCGTATCAGATCGACGATGGTCTCCGGCATCCTGTACTTCCGAGGAATGAGAGGGACGACAGCCCGAGCACGGCGGCACGCGACGCTTGCCCGTGACATTCATCGCGAGCGAGTTCATCGCCATGGCCGGGCCGGCGCAGGCACTCCGGCACCGCCTCGCCAGCCCGGGCCGCCCAGCAGCGGGGGCGAGCGTCAGCCTCTCAGAGGTGGTACGCCCGGCGCACTACTCGATGTCTCGTCGGGGTTGGGCCGAATTGCATCCATTGCAGCGCAGCCAATCCCCGCAGACAAGGCCAAGGGAAGTGGCTGCGGGTCGGTACCCGATCGGCGGGATGCGCGGACCTCGGCCAGGACCCGCAGGGGAACATCGCGGCAGGACGGTCTTCGAGGTCGCCCGACGGTCGATACGTCCCGGCGGAGCGCCGCCACCTGCCCGGCAACTTCCTGCGTTCGGCGGGCATACCCCCCGCGAGAGCCCCGGCGCCCCCCGCCGTTGGGCGCCGGGCTAGAAGTCGATCGCCGCGAGCCGCTCAGCCGTGGCCCCGTCTTCGACATAGACCGCAAGCGCGCCGTCCGCCTCACGACGCGCAAGTACCGCCACCTCCTGAGCACCGTTGCCATTGAGGTCTGGCAGCGTCTCCGCGGCCTGAACGATGAAGTCCGCGGCAATCCAGATGCGGGTCAGAAACTGCTTGGTGAGGCTATCGCTCAGGTCCACCCGCTGGCCGCCCGTTTCGGGATTGCGCGCCAGCACGCCCACCTCGAAGGCGCCGTTGCCGTTGATGTCGGCGGTGCTCACCAGATCGAGGGGCGAAAAATTCTTGGCGAAGCCCACACCGCCCACCTGCAACCCCGTGGTGGGATCGTGGATGGCCACATTGACCACATCCGGCTTGGTCCGCAAGGTCGCCAACTCGGCGACGCCATCGCCGGTGAGATCGCCCACGCGGCGGGTCAGCTGGGCCTCGAAGCCCCCGCCTAACCACATGCTGACCAGGCGCTTGCCGGTCGCCGGATCACGCAACTCGAGGCGGTCGCTCCGTTGCGGGTCGGGATCGTCCCCGCGCATCGCGAGCGCCTGCCAGCCGTCGCCGGTGAGATCGCCCATGACGATGAGCTGGCGCGGCGCCAAATCGGCCTGGTAGACGAAACGGGTGATGCGTGCCCCGGTGGCCGCATCCCGCACCTCTACTCGGCCGCTGCCGGCGTCGCTCGCGCCCAACATCGCCAGCTCCGGTGCGCCATTGCCATTGCGGTCGGCGAGCACCGCCAGGTCCACGGGGGTGAGCTGCGGGTCGAAGGTGCTGGCCCCGAGGAGGTCGCCGGAGACCCCATCGCGGACCTGCGCCACGCCATCAGCGCCGAGCACGACCAGCTCGGGGGCGGATGTACCCCCGAAGTCGTCCATGGTCTGGAAGGCAACGGGCAAGGAGATTCCATCGACGGCGATCGTGCTGATGAGTTGACCGTGGACGTCCTTCACGGCGACCTTGGTTCCATCCCCGCTCAGCACCGCCAGGTCGGGTTGCCCGTCGCCGTCGAAGTCGTGATCGGTCCGCAGACGCGGCACCGCGAGAGCACCCGAAATCTTGGTGACAAACGCGTCGTAGAGACCGGCGAAACCCGGTTGCACGGGATTCTGGAGCGGGAAGTTCGACGACTGTGTACTGCCAGTCACGTACGCACTACCCGCGCCGTCGACGGCAAGGCCATAGGCACCATTGTAACTTTCGAAACCGAAGTACTCGGTTCCGGCTAGGAAGGTGGAGTAGACCAGCGTCGACCCTGCGGCACTGAGCTTCGAAACGAAACCGCTGTCGAACACGCTGACGGGAAGGGTCGGCTGAGGGGCATCGGGCGTGGTAGGAAAATCCCTGACGGAGAGGGTGGACCCGGCGACGTAGGCATTGCCCGCGCGGTCCACCGCGATGCGCGTGGCCCGATCCGGCAAACTGCCGCCGAGGTAGGTCGCGTAGAGGAGTGCTGAGCCTTGCGGCTGGATCTTCGCTACGAACGCGTCGTCGGAACCATCGCCGAATGCCCTGGACAGGACATCTTCAGGCGCGAAATCGGCAGATTCCGTGTCCCCGGTAACGTAAGCATTGCCCGCGTCGTCGACGGCGATGTCCGCGTCGGCGTCGGGGCCGCTGCCTCCTAGGTACGTGGAATAGGTGAGCGCGGCACCGGAAGGATCGAGCTTCGCCACGAACGCATCCGAGCTTCCACCAAGCGACGCCTTCATGGCCCCTGCGAGCGGGCAGGGCAAACGCATCAGTCATTGCTTATAGAGTGTTGCCGGGGATGCTGACTTGAACGTGCATCACCCGGTCTGGAATAGAAGTTCTGACAGGTACTTGTCATCCCAGCCCGCTTTTAGGCGTTTGT
>NZ_NRRW01000058.1 GCF_016583835.1 Thiococcus pfennigii
CGGTGCCCCGCCGCCCACGCCCCTTCCCTGTCCTGACGAAGCGCCGCCGGCGGCCTGTTCGGTCATCGCCGACGGCCTTCGATTCGCGGCGCCGACGCCTGTCCGCGCGTCGTCCGCGCCCCTCCTGACATGGCGCAACGCCTCCGATCGATTCATCCCCCGTCCACGGTACGGTAGCGGCAACGTCATCCGGCCTCTCTAACCTGTGCGTCGCGACCGGGCGTTCACGACCGCGCCGCTCCGGTTCGGCCGGCGGCGCTGGCAGACGAGTCACCGCGGGGGTACAGATGAAGAGACGCGCATTACTGAAGGCCGGGACGCTGGGCCTCGCAGGCCTGGCCCTGGGCGGCGAGCAGCTGGCCTGGCTGATCGGCGAGGCCGCAGCGCAGGGGCGCGAGGACGGCGAGCCTTGGCGGTTCGGCATCATGGCCGATACCCAGTGGAAGACCAGCGACGATTGGCGCAACCCGGGCACCTGCGCGGTCGAGATCATCGAGGCGCTGAACCGCCAGTTCATCGCCGCGGACGTCAGGTTCGTCATCCAGGTCGGCGACCTGGTCAACAAGGAGGACTGGACGCACATCGATACCGGACAGACCGAGCGCACACTGGCTTACCGCGCCGCGGCCGCCCGGCCGCTCTATGATGCGGGCATCGGCTTCTTCCCGGTGCGCGGCAACCACGAGTCCTCGCAGACCGCGGCCGGCGAGATCCCCGCGCTCTTCCCGCAGACCCTCGGGGAGGGCGGCAACCTCTTCGGCGTCAGTCGCATCGTCGCGAGCGACAATGACGCCCTGCGGGGCCTGAGCTACGCGTTGGACTTCGAGAACCTGCGCATCGTCCTCATCGACCAGTTCACCCGCAAGGACGGGAGCGGCAGCACCGACGACAACGCCGTCGATCAGGTCGATTGGGTCGACCGCGTGCTCGCCGATCGCCCCTCGGACGGCCATGCGTTGGTCATGGCCCACAAGAATCTGATCGGCCAGAATCACGTCGACTGCCTGTTCGGCGCGACCCCGCAGGAGAACCCCCTTGCCCGCAACCGCTTCATCGGGAGCCTGCAGTCCAACCGGGTCGCCTTCTGCTTTGGCGGGCACGACCACATGCATTTCCGCTCGCGCGTCGCGAGCCCCGATCGCACGGCTGTGGCCGAACAGGTCATCTGTGCATCTAACAGCCACAAGTTCTATACGCCGAAGCGCGGGGACAGCCATCCGGACCACCGGGCCCGACGCGAGGCACCGATCGCCCAGGAACTCTACACGATCGGCTACTACATCGTGACCGTCGACGGTCCCTGCCTCACCGTCGAGTTCTACTCCGCGAGCCACGGCCAGGATTACGGCGCCGTGAAGCTGACCGAGGGTCCGCGCGTCGGGCCCTTCCATCTGCGCGAGCGGTTCGGCCACAGCCTCAACGGCCGCGCCTTCGAGATCCCCAACGGTGGTTCCTACAGGGTCGTCGAGGACGGTTTCCGCGGCACCAGGGCACGCATCCTGTCCGGTACCAACCGGGCCCTGCGCGGGGAGGCCGATTACAGCGGCCGGGCCTTGGTGAAGACCGTCAAGACCGGTTGGCGCGAGACGTGCGGCCAGGCCGCGAGCCATGTCCTGAAACTCTGGGGCCTGAACGACAACCTGGCCCTCGTCGACGAGGATCTCGGCGGTCGCCGACCCGAGGACGCGGGGCCGACGACGACAGATCCCTACGTGCTGTCGCTCTCCTATGACGAGGCCCTGGTCCCGCGGGCGGCTCTGCGCAGCGGCCGCTTCTGTCTGCGGGCCAAGGCGGCCGCCGGGCGCTGGGTCGAGGCCGTCGCCCTCAATGCCGGGGGCTCCGCGCGCTTCGTCCTCGGTCCCTGGCGATCGAGCGCACGCCTCGGTACCTTCGGGGTCGACCTCGAGCATCGCACGGTCTGGGCCGTCCTGAACCGCGAGGGCGAGTTCGCCGCCGCCTGGAATGCGCAGGGGCCGATCCTCGCCTGAGCGTCCACCGCGCGACCTGCCCGGGGCGACCTCCACGTGCCGGGAGGCCGCCCGCCGCGCGGCGAGGTTCAGCGATCGTGAACGGCCGGCTGCCGGAGATAGCCCTGCGCCTCGTCGAAGAGCCGGCGGCGGCCGAAGATGATCTGCCAGCGGCTGCCACCGGTCTGGCGCCAGAGCATCGCGCCGCGGATGCCGGCGAGCAGCAGGGCGCGGATGCGGTTCTGGTTGTCCGGGTTGTTCAGGTGCAGCGGCTCGCCGCGCACCATGATCCGCGGCGGCAGCGAGCTGATCGTCTTGGCGTAGATATCGGCCATGTGGGCGAAGATGGCCGGGTCGAGGAGGGCGTGGTGCTCGAGCATGACGGTCGCCTCGTCGATCCCGGCGCGGATCGCGGCGAGCAGGTCGGGACGGGCGGCGAGGCGCTGTTCGAGCTTCATCAGCGTGATGACGTAGCGGGTCGGCTCCATGTCGCGCTCGGTGGTGTTCGTCATCTGCTCGATGACCTTGCGGGCGCCGACCGAGACCGCCCCGGGCGGTCCGAAGACGCTGGCGACGTTGTCGGCATCGACCTGGAAGAGGCTGAACAGACAGGGCTCGACGGCGGCCGTGTCCACCGAGCCGTGGCGGGCGATGCGCATCACGCAGTGGACCGCCTGGTAGATGCCGGCTAGGGCGATGAGCCGATCGCGATCGCTGTAAGCCATCCGTTCCTCTCCTGAAAGCCTGTCAAGGGTACCTTGAAAGATTCAAGGCGCCCGCGCGGGCAAGGATGCCCGTCTTGAAGAATTGCCCGGATGGCAATTTTTCAAGGTCCCCTCAAGATGCCTGTGCGATGACGGCTCCGCCGAGGCACTCGTCGTGGCGGTAGAGCACGATCGCCTGCCCTGGGGTCACCGCGCGTTGCGGGCGGTCGAAGGTCACCCGGCACGCCGAATCATCGTAACTCAGGAGCAGACAATCCTGCAGCGGCTGGCGATGGCGCAGCCGCGCCCGGCAGCGGTAGGGCGGCGGCCCGGGCGGGTGCCCGGCGATCCAGTGCAACTGGCTGCCTGCGACCTCGCGGCTCATCAGCAGCGGGTGGTCGCCGCCCTGGACGACGATCAGGGCATTGCGCGCCAGGTCCTTGCCGGCGACGAACCAGGGCGCCTCGCCGCCACCGGCCAGGCCGCCGATGCCGAGGCCCTGGCGTTGGCCGATCGTGTAATAGGCGATACCCTGGTGCTCGCCGACGACGCGCCCGTCGGGGGTCTCGATCGGGCCGGGGGTGGGCGGCAGGTAGCGGGCCAGGAAATCGCGGAAGCGTCGCTCGCCGATGAAGCAGATGCCGGTGCTGTCCTTCTTCGCGGCGTTGGCGAGGCCGGCGCGTCGGGCGATCCGCCGGACCTCGGCCTTGGTCAGGTCGGCCAGCGGAAAACGGCTGTGGCGCAACTGGTCCTGGTTCAACAGGTGCAGGAAGTAGGTCTGGTCCTTGTCGGGGTCCGCGCACAGGCGCAGTCGGGCGCCGTCGGCATCCTGGGTCAGGCGGGCATAGTGGCCGGTCGCGATCCCGGCGGCGCCGAGCCGCAGGGCATGGTCGAGGAAGGCCTGGAACTTGATCTCCCGGTTGCAGAGGACGTCCGGGTTCGGCGTCCGCCCGGCGCGGTATTCGGCGAGGAACTGGGCGAAGACCCGGTCCCAGTACTCGGTGGCGAAGTTCACCGTATGCAGCGCGATCCCCAGGTGCTCGGCGACCGCGTGCGCATCGGCCAGGTCGGCGGCGGCCGCGCAGTAGCCGGCGGTGTCGTCCTCCTCCCAGTTCTTCATGAAGAGGCCCTGTACGTCGAAGCCCTGCTCACGGAGTAGTAGGGCGGCGACGGCCGAGTCGACCCCGCCGGAGAGGCCGACGACGATCGTCTCGCCGGGGGCGGCGGGCGAGGCACGCGCGGGGCTAGAGGCAGGGGACATGGGGTGGCGTTCGGCTGGTGGTCGGGTCGGGCGGCGCGCGGTGCGCCTGCGCGTGGCTTGGTCGGGGTGATAGGATAATGGCTTTGACGACCACGGGGTACTGAACGAACATGGCCTACGACAAGATCGAGATCCCTGCCGACGGCGAGAAGATCCGCGTCAACGACGACTTTTCGCTCGCGGTGCCGGCGCGACCCATCATCCCCTACATCGAAGGGGACGGCATCGGCGTCGACATCACGCCGGTGATGCGGCGGGTCGTCGACGCGGCGGTCGAGAAGGCCTACGGCGGCGCGCGGCAGATCCGCTGGATGGAGATCTACGCCGGGGAGAAGTCGACCCGGATCTACGGCGAGGATGTCTGGCTGCCGGACGAGACGCTCGCGGCGGTTCGCGACTTCGTCGTCTCGATCAAGGGGCCGCTGACGACCCCGGTCGGTGGCGGCATCCGCTCGCTCAACGTGACGCTTCGGCAGCAACTCGACCTCTACGTCTGCCTGCGCCCGGTGCGCTACTTCAAGGGGACGCCGAGCCCGCTCAAGGAGCCCGAGCATACCGACATGGTGATCTTCCGCGAGAACTCGGAGGACATCTACGCTGGCGTCGAGTGGCAACAGGGCACCCCCGAGGTCAAGCGCCTGATCCGCTTCCTCCAGGACGAGATGGGAGTGACCAAGATCCGCTTCCCCGAGACCTCCGGCATCGGCATCAAGCCGGTCTCGATCGACGGCACCAAGCGCCTGGTGCGCAAGGCCATCCAGTATGCGATCGACAATGACCGCGCGTCGGTGACCCTGGTCCACAAGGGCAACATCATGAAGTTCACCGAGGGCGCCTTCAAGCAATGGGGCTACGATCTGGCGAAGGAGGAGTTCGGCGCGACCGAGCTCGACGGCGGCCCCTGGTGCCAGTTCACGAACCCCAAGACCGGGCGCCAGATCGTCATCAAGGACGTCATCGCGGACGCCTTCCTGCAGCAGATCCTGCTGCGGCCGAAGGACTACGACGTGATCGCGACGCTGAACCTCAACGGCGACTACATCTCCGACGCGCTGGCCGCCCAGGTCGGGGGCATCGGCATGGCGCCCGGGGCCAATCTGTCGGATTCGGTCGCCATGTTCGAGGCGACGCACGGCACGGCCCCCAAATACGCCGGCAAGGACCAGGTCAACCCGAGTTCGCTGCTCCTCTCCGCCGAGATGCTGCTGCGGCACCTGGGCTGGACCGAGGCGGCCGATCGGATCATCCGCGGCGTCGAGGGCGCGATCGCCGGCAAGACGGTCACCTACGACCTGGAGCGGCTGATGGACGGGGCGACCAAGGTCAGCTGCTCGGGCTTCGGCGAGGCGGTCATCGCCAACATGTAGTGCGGTCGGGCCGCCCCGCGTAGGGGCCCGCTTGCGGGCGACGGGCGGCGGCGCCGTCACCGCGGCCCGCGCCCCTTCGTTCGAGGGGCGCGGGTATCGCCGAGGGTCAGACGACCCGAGAGACCCGGGCCGCGTGCAGCCCCTTGGGTCCCTGGGTCACCTCGAATGCGACCTTCTGCCCCTCGCGCAGGGTCTTGTAGCCGTCCATATCGATTGCCGAGAAATGGACGAACACATCCTCCTCCCGTCCATCGGGCTTGACGAAGCCATAGCCCTTGGCATTGTTGAACCACTTGACAATACCAGTGATCATTAGACGTACTCCTCCGAAATTGCCGCGTTCTGGCAGCTGCTGTTGTTATTCCGAGTCTGCTTGAACGATCGCCCCCTTCGGGCGGTCCATCGAGGTACGGCGAGAAGGCGCCTGTCGGCCTCCGCGCCGCGCCCGTCGCGGCTGCGACGGGAACCGGCGGGACATCCCTGTCCACGGGGCCGCGCTCGTGGGGCACTGGAAATCGTCAAGTCCCCTTCGACCCAGGTCTCGGCACGAGACCTGGCGCGCGCCCTTGCCCGGCATGCGGGATGCGACGCCGCCTGACTGCGTCGCACTGGCAAAGTATAGTAATCTGATTTTATTGGTCAAACCCCGCCTCTCAGGGCTGGAGGTGGGCCGGACCGACGGGCCGACGGGCACGCAGACGTGGCGGCACCCCGGCAGATGGAACTGCCCGTGTCTCGGTGACCGGACGACCGCTTCGGCGGCAGCCCCGAGGTCGGGTGAGGCGCGCTGGCACGGCGGTCGCTGCGAACGAAGAGGCTCGCGCGCCGTAACCCGACAGCGGCCTTGCTGGCGCCGCGTCGCCGGGCGTCGGGTTGCGCCCCGCGGGGCTCACCCGACTACGGCCCCGGCGACATCGGCAAGGCCCGTCTGGTTGGACGCCCGCACGGCCCTCGATGGGCAAAGGCGGGGGTTTCCGGAGGTGGCTCGATCGATCCAGGTCCCCGTTAGGATGCCGAGGATGAGCGAGCGGAGTGGAAGTTGGCGCGGGTCGCCAACACATTGCAACGAAGAAATCGTCGCCGACCTCGGGGCGCCGGCGGCGACCAGGTCGCGTCGCCGACTCGGCCCCCGGGGCCGCATCGGATAACGAACTGGGTTCATGTGATCAGTCAACCATGAGTGACCATCAGCATAACGACGAACGCGATCGGGGCGTCGCGGTCGAGGAGGCGAAGCCGAAGCTGCGGCGTCCGCCCATGTTCAAGGTCCTGCTACTGAACGACGACTACACGCCGATGGATTTCGTGGTGCAGGTCTTGCAGACATTTTTCGCGATGAACAGGGAGAAGGCGACCCAGATCATGCTCCATGTCCATACCCGCGGGGTCGGGGTCTGCGGGGTCTACACGCGCGAGATCGCCGAAACCAAGGTGATGCAGGTCAACGACTTTTCTCGCAGTCACCAGCACCCATTGATGTGCACGATGGAAGAGGCCTAATTTTCGTTCAACTCCGGTCAATCCAGCACGGTCTCAGGCAATGCTAAGTAAAGAGCTCGAATTCACGCTCAATCAGGCCTACAAACAGGCCCGCGAGAGGCATCACGAGTATATGACGGTGGAGCATATGCTGTTGTCGCTGCTGGATAATCCGACAGCGGCCAAGGTGCTGCGGGCCTGCGGGGCGGACGCCGAACGTCTGCGCAAGGAGATCCTCCAGTTCATCGACGAGACGACCCCGTTGATCCCGGCCGGCGACAAGCGCGAGACGCAGCCGACGCTCGGCTTCCAGCGGGTCCTGCAGCGGGCGGTCTTCCATGTCCAGTCGGCCGGCAAGAAGGAGGTCACCGGCGCCAACGTCCTCGTCGCCCTCTTCAGCGAGCAGGACTCCCAGGCCGTCTACCTGCTCAATCAGCAGAACATCACGCGCCTGGATGTCGTCAACTTCATCTCGCACGGGATCTCGAAGGTACCGGGGGAGAACCCGGACGAGGAGATGCAGGGCGAGGGCGAGGAGTCGCGCGGCGATGAGAAGGAGTCGTCGAGTCCGCTCGACAGCTTCGCGACGAACCTCAACGAGCTGGCGCGTCAGGGGCGGATCGATCCGCTGATCGGCCGTGGTCTGGAGCTCGAGCGTACCCTCCAGATCCTCTGTCGGCGACGCAAGAACAACCCGCTGCTGGTCGGCGAGGCCGGCGTCGGCAAGACGGCCATCGCCGAGGGGTTGGCGAAGAAGATCGTCGACAAGGACGTGCCCGAGGTCCTCGCCGATGCGGTCGTCTGGTCACTCGATCTCGGCGGTCTGGTGGCCGGGACCAAGTACCGCGGCGACTTCGAGAAGCGCTTGAAGGCGGTGCTGGCCCAACTGCGCCGCCAGCCGAACGCGGTCCTCTTCATCGACGAGATCCACACCATCATCGGTGCCGGGGCGGCCTCGGGCGGCGTCATGGACGCCTCGAACCTGATCAAGCCGGTGCTGGCCTCCGGGGAGCTGCGCTGTATCGGTTCCACGACCTACCAGGAATACCGCGGGATCTTCGAGAAGGATCGGGCGCTCGCCCGGCGGTTCCAGAAGATCGACATCCTGGAGCCGTCCGTCGAGGAAACGGTCGAGATCCTCAAGGGCCTGCGCGGGCGCTTCGAGGGCCACCATCAGGTGACCTACACGCAGGCGGCCCTGCGCGCGGCGGCGGAGCTGTCGGCCAAGTACATCAACGATCGCCACCTGCCCGACAAGGCGATCGACGTCATCGACGAGGCCGGCGCGAACGTCCAGCTGCGCCCGGCGAACAAGCGCAAGAAGCGCATCGACGTCGGCGATGTCGAGGCGATCGTCGCCAAGATCGCCCGCATCCCGCCGCGCAAGGTCTCGATGTCGGACACCGAGGCGCTGAAGAACCTCGATCGGGACCTCAAGATGGTGGTCTTCGGCCAGGACGAGGCGATCGACGCGCTGACGGCGGCGATCCGCATGAGTCGCTCGGGACTCGGCAACGAGGAGAAGCCAATCGGCTCGCTGCTGTTCACCGGCCCGACCGGCGTCGGCAAGACGGAGGTGACCCGTCAGCTGGCGCGCATCCTGAGCATGGAGCTGATCCGCTTCGACATGTCCGAGTACATGGAGCGGCACACGGTCTCGCGCCTGATCGGCGCACCGCCCGGGTACGTCGGCTTCGATCAGGGCGGGCTCCTGACCGAGGCGATCACCAAGCATCCGCACGCGGTCCTGCTGCTCGACGAGATCGAGAAGGCCCACCCGGATGTCTTCAACCTGCTGTTGCAGGTCATGGACCACGGGACCCTGACCGACAACAACGGCCGCAAGGCGGACTTCCGCAACGTCGTGGTGGTGATGACGACGAATGCCGGGGCCGAGGAGACGAGCCGCCGCTCGATCGGCTTTGCCGAACAGGACCACTCGACAGATGGCATCGAGGCCCTGCGGCGCTACTTCACGCCGGAGTTCCGCAACCGGCTCGATGCGATCGTCCAGTTCCGCACACTCTCACCGGAGATCATCGCCAACGTCGTCGACAAGTTCATCTTCGCCCTGGAGCAGCAGTTGGCGGACAAGCAGGTCGCGTTGAGCGTGGATGCCGATGCGCGCGCCTGGCTCGCCGAGCGCGGCTACGACCGGCAGATGGGCGCACGGCCGATGGCCCGGGTGATCCAGAACCACATCAAGAAGCCGCTGGCCAACGAACTCTTGTTCGGTGTCCTGGCCCACGGCGGTTCGGTCCGTGTCCATGTCGCCGACGGCGAACTCGCGTTCGACCTGAAGGGGCCACGCTAGGTCGCTCCGGGCTCTGGCTCAGGGGCGGCCCGCCGCTGCACCGCGGGCAAGCCCTGCCCGCGCGCCGACCGCGCGCCGACTCAGCGGGCGCGGTAGACGATGCGGCCCTTGGTCAGGTCGTAGGGCGTCAGCTCCACGGTGACCTTGTCGCCGGTCAGGATGCGGATGTAGTGCTTACGCATCTTCCCGGAGATGTGGGCGGTGACGACGTGGCCGTTCTCGAGCTCGACGCGAAACACCGTATTGGGCAGGGTCTCCAAGACCGTGCCTTCCATCTGAATGACATCTTCTTTGGACATTGTCGATCTGGTCCTGTAATAAAACCGTGGAATTATACCATCACGGTCGGACGCCGGCACGATACGACCGGAGCATCGCATCGGGCGGCGGCTGAGGTTGGCCAAGCCGAGATCACAGGCCGTCGGCGAGCGGTCGATCTACGAACTCGGGCACGACCTGCTCGGGACTGATGCCCGGTTTCTCGACGCTCAAAAAGGGCTCTGACCCCTTTTCTGCCAGCGGGCGATGAGGGCGCGGACCTCGGCGATGGCGACCGGGACGGCCGCCGCGACCGGCGGGCTGAGTGCGTCGTCCCAGTCGATGTGGGCCGGCTCGATGCCGATCAGCGCCCGACGAGCGGGCAGGCTGTCGGTCAGGCGGGCCATGTCGAGCAGGTCGGCGAGGCTGACCTCGTGGACGCTCGCGCTCCGGCGGCGCAACTGGCGATCCATCGCCGCGTCCTCGAAGACGCGCACGGTGCCGGGCGCCGTGTCCATCGCCGCGGCGTCGACGACGATCAGGCGCGCCGCCGCACCGATCGGCTCGGCCAGCGTGAAGCTGAGCGTGCCGCCGTCAAGGCACCAGAGGGTCTCGTCGGCGGGGGCGGCGCCCTCGCGCAGCCGGCGCACGACGGCGGCACCGACCCCCTCGTCGCCGAGGAGGACGTTGCCGATGCCGAGGACGAGGGTCGTTGCTGCCATGATCGATCTCCTTTGTCCCAAGGTGCCAAGCGGCGCAATGGCATCCCCGCCGCCCGCTCAGGGGGACTGCGCGATCAGAACGCACCTGACCGGATGATCCTAGAAGCGTCAGTTGGACGGCCTCTGAGGTGCGTCCCGCGGGGTGTGCCTCGAGGGTCGTAGCGCCCTTCACCTAGCTGGTGAACCTGCGTCGCACAAAGATTCGATAGTCTTTCCAAGACTTGAATCGATGGCGAAGCGGTCAACTGCCGTTTCTAGGATGATGGGTCCGCGACCGCGATAGAATGCGTCCGTCGTCGAGGTTCGATTGTCGGGTGACGCAGGGCATCCTGGCGCTGACCCCCGAGATCGGCCTGACCTCATGAGCCCTCGTCTGCCACGCCCCCCGATGCCGCTCGACGCCGAATGATGGATCTCTCGTCCTACGCCCACCTCTGGGTCGTCTTCGCGCTGCTCTCGGCCTTCTTCCACGCCTCGCGTCTGGCGGTGACCAAGTGGCTGGGCCTGACCTTCTCGGCCGAGGTCCTGACCCTCTACGTCAACCTGGCGAGCCTCGTGGTGACCCTCCCGCTGGTCTTCTGGCACCACGACTTTCCGCTGACCAACGGCACCTATCTGGCCGCCGTCCTCTGCGGCGGGTTGGTCTCCGGGCTCGGCGGTTGGGCGCTCAACTACGCGCTCCACCGCAGCGAGGTGTCGGTCGTCGGCCCCGTGATGACGCTCACACCCGGTTTCGTGATCCTGATCGAGTGGCTGCTGATCGGCAGCCTGCCGGGGGCGATGGGCCTCGTCGGGATCGCGCTCCTCGTGGCCGGCAGCTACATGCTGAGCGTGACCGGCGTGCCGGGGCGTCGACCCTTCAGCGAACTGCTCTCCGCCGACGGTGGCCGCTACGCGCTGATCGCCGCGGCCTGCTTCGCCGCCGCGAGCACCCTCGGACGGATCGGGATCCAGCTGAGCGATCCGCTGTCGTTCGCCGTCATCGTCGCCGTCGTGAACCCCTTCGTGCTCGTCGCGATCTTCCTGGTCCGGGACCGGGCCTTCTATCGCGGGATCAGGCTCGCCGAGATCCGCCGCACGGCCTGGGCGCTGCTGCTCCTCGGTCTGCTGTTCGCGCTCATGCGGATCGCCGACCAGATCGCGCTGAGTCTCACCCTGGCCTCCTACGCGATGGCCGTCAAGCGCATGGCCGGGCTCTTCGCGGTGCTGCTCGGGTGGCGCCTCTTCGCCGAGCCGCGCCCGCTGCCGAAGCTGGCCGCGAGCGCCGTCATGCTGCTCGGCGTCCTCTCGCTGACGCTGAGCTGACGACGCTCGCCGACGCGGCGGGCGGCCTGCTCAGGCGGCGCTGGCGAGGAACGGATAGTCGGTGTAGCCGTGCGCGTCGCCGCCGTAGAAGGTCGCCTCGTCCGGGGTATTGAGGGGCGCATCGCGACGCAGGCGCTCGACGAGGTCCGGGTTGGCGATGAAGGGCCGGCCGAAGGCGATCAAGTCGGCGCTGTCCTCGGCGCGGGCGGCCAGTGCCAACGCCCGCGTATAGCCGTTGTTGGCGATGTAGGTCCCTGGGAAGAGACGCCGCAGCGTCGCGAGCTGGAAACGATGGCCGGTCTCGCGCGGGCCACCGGTCACGCCCTCGACGACATGCAGGAAGCCGATGCCGCGGGTCGCGAGTTCGCCGACCACATGCGTGAAGAGCGGTTCGGGGTCGCTGTCGTCGATGTCGTTGACCGGCGAGAGGGGCGAGAGGCGCACGCCGACGCGCCCTTTGTCCCAGACCTCGAGCACGGCGTCGGTGACCTCGAGCAGCAGCCGGGCGCGGTTCTCGATCGCGCCGCCGTAGGCGTCGGTGCGCCGGTTGGTCTTATCGCGCAGGAACTGATCGAGCAGGTAGCCGTTGGCCGCGTGGATCTCGACGCCGTCGAACCCGGCCTCCTTCGCGTTCTCAGCGGCCCGGCGATAGTCGGCGACGAGGCCGGGGATCTCGTCGATGGCCAGCGCCCGCGGCGTCACCATGTCGACCATCCCGCGACCGGTGAAGACCTGGCCGGTGGCCCTGACGGCGGAGGGTGCCACCGGCAGCGCGCCGCCCTCCTGCAAGTCCGGGTGCGAGATGCGCCCGACGTGCCAGAGCTGGATGACGATCTTGCCGCCGTGCGCGTGCACGGCCTCGGTGATCGCGCGCCAGCCGGCGATCTGGGCGGTGCTGTAGATCCCCGGGGTTTGGATGTAGCCCTTGCCCTGCGGCGAGATCTGCGACGCCTCGGTGATGATCAGACCGGCCGTGGCGCGCTGGACATAATAGGTCGTCATCAGCGGCGTCGGCACATCGCCCGCGCCGGCGCGGCTGCGGGTCAGCGGCGCCATGACGATGCGATTGGCGAGCGCCAGGTCGCCGAGGCGGTAGGGCTGGAAGAGATCGCTGGTGTCTTCGCTCATCGGGTGATCCTTGTTCGGTTGCGTACGGAGTTGCTCGCGAGTCGCCGTCTCGCCGGTCACATCAGGTCGGCCAATTGGAGCAGCGTGATCCCGAGGCTCGTGAAGAGGACCGAGCCGATCGTCGTCAGGACGACGATGTTGGCCGATAGCGGCGCGTTGCCGCCCATCGCGCGCGACATCACGTAGCTGGAGGCGGCGGTCGGGGCCGCCGACATCAGGAACAGGATGCCGAGTTCCATGCCGCGCAGTCCGGCGAGCAGCGCGAACGCGGTGAGGGCCGCCGGGGCGAGGAGGACCTTGCCGACCGTGGCGATCAGGGCGTTGCGCGAGTCCAGGCGCAGCGTCGCGAGGCTCAGGGAGCCGCCGGTGCACAGGAGCGCGAGCGGCAGGGTCATCTGCGCGAAGTACTCGCCGGTGTCGAGCAGCAGCTCGGGCAGCGGCACCTCGAGGTAGGCGAAGGGCAGGGCCGTGACGATGCCGATGATGAGCGGATTCATCAGGATGCCCTTCACGAGCGCGAGCCGCGGTCCCCGGTGCCCGAGCGAGCGGCTCAGCGTGATGACCGCCAGCACATTGTAGAGGATCGACAGCAGACCCAGATAGAGCGCGGCGGCGGCCAGCGCCCGATCGCCGTAGGCGTTCACGCAGTAGGCGAGCCCGATGATCCCCATATTGCCGCGGTAGATCCCCTGGACGACGACCCCACGGTCCACCGGCGGGGCGACGAGCCGGGCGGCGATCGCCTCGGCGAGGGCGAAGAGGGCCAGCGTGCCGAGCACTCCGACACCGATGAGGGTCAGGTTGGCGGTCTGCTCGAAGTGCGTCTGGCTGATCGTGAGGAACAGCAGGCACGGCAGCGTGACGTTGAAGACCAGCCGTGTGCCCCCGTCGATGAAGGCGGTGGTCAGCAGCCCCGCGCGGGCCAGGACGACGCCCATGACCAGGACCAGGATGATGGGTCCGGTGACCGATAGCGCGAATTGTAGGGTAGCGAGGAATTCGTTCATCGCGGGGCGGCGGTCGGCGTACCATCGGGCGCCGTCAGGCTGGCCATGGCGTGTCAGTACCGATAGGCGGATTCGATCCGGGCACGCGTCAGGACGCCGTAGATGCGATTGATGCCGGGGGCGATCGGGCGCCGGACGTAGAGGGCCTCGGCGCCTTGCGACTGGAGGATATCGAGGGCCTCCTTGAGCGTCGCCTCCAGGTGCACCGGGGCGAGTTCCAGACGCTCGGCCGGGATCGCGAGCAGGTCGATCGCGTCCTCGTCGGGGTTCTGCGCGAGATAGGTCGCGACCGCGATGCCCGGCATCAGATAGGTCGGGCGGCCGTCGCGCTCGACGATGACCCAGCGCGGCCCGTCGCCACCGATGAGGTCTTTGGCCTCGGCCCGGCGCAGATGCGGGCCGTGGCGCACGAAGTCTCGGTTCATGACGCCGCCGACACCGCTGCGGCGCAACATCTCGACGACCGGGTTGGTGCGGTAATCGAGCCCGTTCGCCCGCAGCATGGTGACGAACATCGAGTCCTTGCCGAACACCTCCCGGGCGGTCAGGGCGGCGAGGATGATCGCCAGCATGCCCGGCATGATGACGCCCGGACTGTGGCTGAGTTCCAGGACCGCCGTGAGCGCCGCGAGCGGCGCCTGGAGGCTCGCCCCCATCATGGCCCCCATCCCCAGCAGGGCGTAGAAGCTGACGTCGCCGACCTCGATGATGCCGAGGTCGGCGGCCAGGCCGCCAACCAGATTGCCGAGGATCGCGCCCATGAAGAGCGCCGGGCCGATGGTGCCGCCCGGGATCCCGAGGCCGATGCTGGTCGAGGTCGCGAGGAGCTTGACGACCAGCAGGGTCACGAGGAAGGACCAGGGCGCGTGCTGCGTCAGCAGCGTCGCCTGGGTGTCGTAGCCGAGGCCCATGACGGCCGGGGCCAGCGCACCGAGGAGGCCAGCCGTCGCCCCGGCGATGGCGAGGCGTGGGACGAACGCGAGCCGCCGGCCGAGCCGAGCGATCGTCTGCAGCGACTGGATATAGACCACCGACACGACACCGGCGAAGAGGCCGAGGACGGCGACCGGCAGCAGGTCGTCGAGCGAGGAAAGCAGGATGGTGGGGACCTGGAAGGCCGGGGCGCTGCCGAAGATGGCCAGCGATACCGCATCGGCGCTCACCGCTGCCAGCATGACCGGCATGAACGCCGCGATGCTGTACTCCAGGGCGAACACCTCGAGCGCGAAGATGACGCCGGCGAGCGGCGTGTTGAACGAGGCGGCGATGCCGGCCGCGGTGCCGCAGACGACGATGGTGCGGATGCTGTTGTTCGGCAGGCGCAGGAGCTGACCCAGCAGGCTGCCGCTCGCCGCCCCCAGGTGGACGTGCGGCCCCTCGCGCCCGACCGAGTGGCCGCTGGCGATTGCGAGCGCCGCGCCGAGGAACTGCATGACGAACTCGCGCGGTTCGAAGTGTCCCTGGTGGTACTCCATGCGCTCCATGACCCGAGCGACGCCGAGGACGTAGGTCCCCTTGGCGAAGCGCCAGAAGATCGCGGCGATGAGCAGGGCGCCGAGAAACGGCAACGACAGCCGCACCCAGACCGGCAGCGCCTCGTAGTTCTCGCCGTTGCCTGGCAGCATCGCGGCCTGAGTACCCTCGACGACCAGGCGGAAGGCGACGATGACGGTCCCGGCGACGAGTCCGGTCACGAGCCCGAGCAGGACGTGCCAGAAGAGGGCGTCGGGGCGCGCGAGGTGGATGCGCAGCGACTCCAGCCGCGAACGGAGCCAGTGTGCGAGCAGGCGGGGTTGTGACATGCGGCATTCTGGCAACGACCGTCCCCAGTTGACAACCGCCGCGCCGGCTGCGGGAGCCGTGCCGTCAGGTCGATCGCGGAGACGGCCAAGGATCCCCGGCTTCGGTCGAGGCCAGGGTGGCTTCGCGGTCGAGGAAGCGGCGGGCCAGGAAGAGGCCGGCGATCGTGCGGGCCTCGCCGAAGTCCGGCTGCACGAGGAGTTCATCGAGGGCGTCGAGCCGCCAGGGCACGACCTCGATCGGCTCGGGCTCATCGCCGACGGCGCGGCGCGGATAGAGGTCGCGGGCGAGGACGACCAGCGTGTGGTGCTGGATATAGCCGGGGACCAGCGACACGCGTTGGATGATCTGGAGTTCGCGCGCGCCGTAGCCGACCTCCTCCTGCAGTTCGCGATCGGCGGCGGTCAAGGGGTCTTCGCCCGGCTCGACGACGCCCTTGGGCAGGCCGAGCTCGTAGCGCTCGGTGCCGGCCGCGTACTCGCGGATCAGGAGGACGGTGCGGGGGTCGCGCAGCGCGACGATCATCACCGAGTCCGGGCCACCGAGGAGGCGTTCGTAGGTACGTCGGGCGCCGTTGGCGAATTCCAGATCCAGCTGTTCGATCCGGAACAGCCGGCTCTGGGCGGCGAGGCGACGGGCGAGGACCTTGGGTCTTGCGGGCATCTTGGAGACTCCTGGGGACGGCTCGTCCTGAAGCGCCGACGCGGTGTCGAGGCGTCAGGACCGAACGTTGGATCGATCGGTCGGGCATCGGCCGTGTGCCTCGATCGTCGTCAGGGCGAACGGCGGGATGCGCTGGGCTTTCCCGCCCTACGGGCCGTGCCGATGTCGCGAGGGCCGTAGGTCGGGTTAGCCCCTCGGGGCGTAACCCGACGGCGCAGGCGACGTCGGCGGGGGCCGCGGTCGCGTTAGACTAGGCCGGCGGCTCCGCCGCGCTCGGCTTCCCCGATCAAGAGGATTATCCCCGTGGCACCACCCGAGATCGATTGGTCGTCGATCGACACTGTCTTCCTCGACATGGACGGCACCCTGCTCGATCTGCACTTCGACAATCACTTCTGGCTCGAACATGTCCCGCTGCGCTATGGCGAGGCGCGGGGCCTCGATCTGGCCGCGTCCAAGGCACTGCTGTACGGCAAGTACCGCGACCGGGAAGGGACCCTCGACTGGTACTGTGTCGACCATTGGAGCCGGGATCTCGGCCTCGACATCGCGCTGCTCAAGCAGGAGGTGGAGCACCTGATCGGGGTCCATCCCCACGTGCTCGATTTCCTCTCGGCCCTGGCCGCGTGCGGCAAGCGTCGGGTGCTGGTGACGAACGCCCACCAGAAGTCGATCGCGCTGAAGATGCAGCGCACGGCCCTCGCCGGCCAACTCGATGGCGTCATCTGCGCGCACGACCTGGCCGAGCCGAAGGAGTCGCCGGCCTTCTGGGAGCGGGTCCAGGCCATCGAACCCTTCGACCGCGCCCGGACCCTGTTCGTCGACGACAACGAGCAGGTGTTGCGCACGGCCCGCGCCTACGGCTTCCAGTGGCTGTTGGCGGTGCTGGCGCCCGATTCGCGCCGCCCGGCGCGGGCGGCCAGCGACTTCCCGGCGATCCGTCACTTCGCCGACCTGCTGCCGGGTTTGCGCGGCGAGGGCGGCCGCTGACGATGAGCCGCCTCTCGGGACCTACGACGGCTCGGCCGGTGGCGTCGTGGCGGCGGCACCGTCGGTGCGACCGGCCGGTCGACGCCGGCGCCGGCGCCGTTTCTTCGGCGCGGTCGGGGACGCGTCCGGGCGCTCGGTCTGGGCCTCTGCCGCGGCGGGGGCCGTCGCAGCCGGCGCCTCGCGTGGCCCGTCCAGGTCGGCGTCGCGTCGCCCGCGTGGTGGGGGGCGCTGGCCGCGCTCGGCGGGGCGACCGCGGGGGCGATCCTCGCGGGTCAGGCGCTCGCGGCGCGGCGTGCGCACCCGGCTCCGCGGATCGATCTCGGCGAGCAACTCGGGGTCGAGGTGCGTCACCGGCACCTTGGCGCCGATGAAGGCCTCGATATCCGGCAGCGAGAAGGCGTAGGTCTCGCAGACGAAGCTGATGGCTGCGCCGTCCGCGCCGGCGCGCGCGGTGCGGCCGATGCGGTGGACGTAGTCCTCGGCGTCTTCGGGGAGATCGTAGTTGAGGACGTGCGTCACATCCGGGATGTGCAGGCCGCGTGCGGCCACGTCGGTCGCGACGAGGATCGGCAGGTCGCCGGCCGTGAAGTGACGCAGCAGGCTCAGGCGCTTCTTCTGCGGGACATCGCCCGAGAGGATCGCCGCCTTGAAGCCGTTGCCCTCGAGATAGCCCCAGATGCGCTCGGTCTCGCGCTTGGTGTTGGCGAAGACGATGACCCGTGCCCCCGCGAGGCGACGCAGCAGCCCGATCAGCAGCGGGATCTTCTCGTCGTTCGCCACCATGTAGCCACTCTGGGTGACCCGTTCGGCGGTGACCCGATCCGGCTCGACCTTGATCAGCTCGGGGTTGTTCATGTGCTCGTAGGCGAGCTCGGTGACCCGGTAGGAGAGGGTCGCCGAGAAGAGCAGCCCCAGGCGCTGCTCCGGGGGCGGCATGCGCCGCAGCAGGAAGCGGATGTCCTTGATGAAGCCGAGGTCGAACATCCGGTCCGCCTCGTCGAGGATCGCGACCTCGATCTGGCCCAGGCTGAAGACCCGCTGCTTGAGGTAGTCGATCAGCCGCCCGGGGGTGCCGATCAGGATGTCGACGCCGCGGGCGAGATCATCGCGCTGTTGCTGGTAGCCGGTGCCACCGTAGACCAGCCCGACGCGGAAGTCCGTGTACTTGGTGAGCGCCAGCGTGTCGCGGTGGATCTGCACCGCCAGTTCCCGGGTCGGGGCCAGGATCAGCACGCGCGGGTGGCTGCCTTGGCCGGCCGGCGGGCTCGGGCTGGTCAGCAGGCGCTGGAGGGTCACGATGAGGAAGGCCGCGGTCTTGCCGGTGCCGGTCTGGGCCTGGCCGGCGACGTCGCGGCCGGCAAGGCCGATCGGCAGGGTCTCGGCCTGGATCGGCGTGCAGTGGGTGAAACCCACCTCGTCGAGGGCCTTGAGGATTCGGGGGTCGAGATCGAAGCTGTCGAAGCGTGTTTCGGTCAGATGTGTGTCCGTCATCGATGAGGATCATTCCTAAGGGGAGGGTCGGCCCGGCAGGCTCGCCAGGCTTGCAAAATCTCTGCTCTTTCGCTCAAATAGCATCTTACCCAAGGGCCCATCCCAACGCCAATCCAGCCTGAACACGCCCTCGCGGCGAGCGTCGGTCCCGCGACCATCAAGACCCTTCGCCGTACCTAGGCCAAAAAATCCAATGGGAGACCAGTGTAGTGAGCGACAGCATCGTCCATGTGACGGATGATTCCTTCGAGCGAGACGTATTGCAATCATCCGAACCGGTTTTGGTGGACTACTGGGCGGACTGGTGCGGACCCTGCAAGATGATCGCCCCCGTCCTCGACGAGATCGCCACCGAGTACGCCGGCCGGATCCGGGTCGCCAAGCTCAATATCGACGAGAACCCCAACACCCCGCCGCGCTACGGCATCCGGGGCATCCCGACCCTGATGCTCTTCAAGGACGGGGAGGTCGAGGCCACCAAGGTCGGGGCCGTCTCCAAGTCGCAGCTCACCGCCTTCATCGACAGCAATCTCTGATACCACGCGGGGTCGCAACCTCTCGACGACCCCTGCCAGCCGCATCGTCGATCACCGGGGCGGCCGCTGCGGCGCCCCGTCCGTTGCGCGAAGACCTTTACCCTCCGTCCCGCTCCTGCGCCCGACGCACTGTCCTGGCGGGGCGTCGTTCAACAACCCTCACCGCTACCCTCGAATGCAGCCGAGATGAACCTAACAGAACTGAAAAAGACCCCCGTGCCAGACCTGGTGGAGTTGGCCCAGTCGATGGAGATCGAAGGCGTCGGTCGCTCGCGCAAGCAGGACCTGATCTTCGCCATCCTCAAGGCCCAGGCCCGACGCGGCGAGGACATCTACGGCGACGGCGTATTGGAGATCCTGCAGGACGGCTTCGGCTTTCTGCGCTCGGGGGACGCCTCCTACCTGGCCGGGCCGGACGACATCTACGTCTCGCCGAGCCAGATCCGGCGCTTCGCGCTGCGCACCGGCGACACCATCTCGGGCAAGATCCGCCCGCCGAAGGACGGCGAGCGCTACTTCGCGCTGCTCAAGGTCGGGGACATCAACTACGACCGGCCCGAGAATGCCAAGACCAAGATCCTCTTCGAGAACTTCACGCCGCTCTTCCCGCAGAAACGCCTCAAGCTCGAACTCGGCAACGGCAGCACCGAGGACATCACGGCGCGCACCATCGACCTGGTCGCACCCATCGGCATGGGTCAGCGCGGCCTGATCGTCTCGCCGCCGAAGGCCGGCAAGACGATGATCCTCCAGAACATCGCCCAATCGATCGGGCACAACTATCCAGACTGCTACCTGATCGTCCTGCTCATCGACGAGCGCCCGGAGGAGGTCACCGAGATGGCCCGCTCGGTGCGCGGCGAGGTCATCTCCTCGACCTTCGACGAGCCGGCGACGCGCCACGTCCAGGTCGCCGAGATGGTCATCGAGAAGGCCAAGCGGCTCGTCGAGCACAAGCGCGACGTGGTCATCCTGCTCGACTCCATCACCCGTCTCGCCCGCGCCTACAACACGGTCGTGCCCTCCTCGGGCAAGGTCCTGACCGGCGGCGTCGACGCCAACGCCCTGCAGCGGCCGAAGCGCTTCTTCGGCGCGGCGCGCAACGTCGAGGAGGGCGGCTCGCTGACGATCCTCGCCACGGCGCTCGTCGACACCGGCTCGCGGATGGACGACGTCATCTACGAGGAGTTCAAGGGCACCGGCAACATGGAACTGCACCTCGACCGGCGCATCGCCGAGAAGCGCATCTTCCCGGCGATCAACATCAACCGCTCCGGCACACGCCGCGAGGAGCTGTTGATGAACCCCGATGAGCTGCAGAAGATGTGGATCCTGCGTCGGATCCTGCACCCGATGGACGAACTCGCCGCGATGGAATTCCTCCACGACAAGCTCAAGGCGACCAAGACCAACGGCGAGTTCTTCGACTCGATGCGCGGTTAGGTCGCCATCCCGTAGGGCGGGAAAGCACAGCGCATCCCGCCATCACCCGCAACGCGTAGGGCGGGAAAGCACAGCGCGTCCCCCCATCACCCGCAACCCGTAGGGCGGGAAAGCACAACGCATCCCGCCGTCACCCGCAACCCGATCGGCTACCGGCCTTGCGCCTTGCCCCAGCTGTCGCGCAGGCCAACCGTGCGGTTGAAGCAGAGTCGCTCGGCGCTCGAATCCGGATCGACGACGAAGTAGCCCTCGCGCTCGAACTGGAAGCGCTCGCCCGGCTGTGCGCCGGCCAAGGCCGGCTCGACGCGGGCGCCGTCGATGACGACCAGCGACGCTGGATGGATGTCCTCGCGGAAGTCGCGCCCGTCGCTGCCTGGCTCCGATACCTGGAACAGCCGGTCGTAGAGCCGTACCTCGGCGGCGGGCGCCTCGGCCGCCGGCACCCAGTGGATCACCCCCTTGACCTTGCGCCCCTCCGGATTGGCGCCCAGCGTCGCCGGGTCGTGGCTCGCCCGCAACGCGACGACGGCGCCGGTCTCGTCCTTGACGACCGCCTCGCAGCGGATCACGTAGCCATAGCGCAGCCGCACCTCACCGCCGGGGACGAGGCGCTTGAAGCCCTTCGGCGGATCCTCGGCGAAGTCCTCGCGATCGATGTAGATCTCGCGCGTGAACGGGATCTGGCGGATGCCCTGGGTGGCGTCCTTCGGGTGGTTGGCCGCCTCCAGGGACTCGCTGTGGTCCGCCGGCAGCGTCTCGATGATGACCTTGAGCGGGCGCAGCACGGCCATGCGGCGCGGCGCGCTGGCATCCAGGTCGTCGCGGATCGCGCTCTCGAGCATCGCCATCTCGACCAGGTTGTCGGACTTGGTCACGCCGATCCGGTCGCAGAAGGTGCGGATGGCCGTCGGCGTATAGCCGCGCCGGCGCAGGCCGGCGATCGTCGGCAGGCGCGGATCGTCCCAGCCCTGGACATGGCCCTCGTCGACGAGCTGCGTCAGGCGCCGCTTGCTCATGACCGTGTATTCGAGGTTCAGACGGCTGAACTCGATCTGGCGCGGCTTGCACGGGACGGACACATGGTCGATGCACCAGTCGTAGAGCGGGCGGTGATCCTCGAACTCGAGCGTGCACAACGAATGCGTGATCCCCTCCAGCGCATCCGAGATCGGGTGCGTGTAGTCGTAGGTCGGGTACAGGCACCACTCGCTGCCGGTCTGGTGGTGGATCACGCCGTGGCGGATGCGGTAGAGGACCGGGTCGCGCAGGTTGATGTTCGGCGAGGCCATGTCGATGCGCGCCCGCAGCGTGCGGGTGCCGTCCGGAAACTCGCCGGCCCGCATCCGCCGGAACAGCGCCAGGTTCTCGGCGACGGGGCGGTCGCGGCAGGGGCTGTCGCGGCCGGGGACCGTCAACGTCCCGCGGTACTCGCGGATCTCCTCGGCGCTCAGGTCGCAGACGTAGGCTAGGCCCTTCTCGATCAGCTCGACGGCGAAGCCATAGAGCTGCTCGAAATAGTCGGACGCGAAATAGACTCGCTCGCCCCAGTCATAGCCGAGCCAGCGCACGTCGGCCTTGATCGCCTCGACGAACTCGCGGTTCTCCTTGTGCGGATTGGTGTCGTCGAAGCGCAGGTTGCAGGTGCCCGGGTAGTCCTGCGCGAGCCCGAAATTGAGCACGATCGACTTGGCGTGGCCGATGTGCAGATAGCCATTCGGCTCGGGTGGGAAGCGGGTCGCGATGCGGGCATGGCGGCCCGCGGCCAGATCCTCGTCGATGATCTGGCGGATGAAGTTGGTCCTGGTGGTGACGACTGGCTCGGGCATGGCTGGGTCTGCTGGGTGGCGCGATCGAAACCCGAAATTCTAACGGGCGGGCGGCCTTTCGGATACAGCGGCGGGCGATGGCGGCGGGCCGGCGTTCGGCCTAGGGGGCGAGAGCGCGGGGTAGGGCAGGTGAGGCCCGAACCGCAGCGATCCGAAATGAGACGGTTCGCCCTCGCTCACCACATCTTTCTACGGGGTGTGGTCTCCCGGAGATCGTCCGAAACACCGGGCCTCGCCGGTGCCGGGTCGAGCCTGAACGACGCTGACCAGGCCGCCCCGGGCACGACGCGCAGGCTCGGTATGGCCGTTGGCCGATGGTCGATCGAGAAACCGATCGGTGAAACCTATTCGTAATGCGTCCACATGCGGATGATCTTGATCACCCGGATGTCGGGTAAGACCTGGTAGACGAGTCGATGCTGGATGTTGATTCGACGCGAGTACGCACCGCTGAGATTACCAACCAATTTTTGGTAAGGCGGTGGTGTGGCATAAGGATTCCCTTCCAGCGTTGCGAGTAGCCGTTCAGCTTGTTGTTTGAGCCCCGCTGAAGCGACCCTTCTTGCGTCCTTCTGGGCTTGCTTCGTATAGACGAGCTTCCAGCTCACCAATCGAGATCCTCGTCGCAATGCTCGATCGAGGTATTCAAGCCCTCGACGATGGAATCCGTCATCCCGGGAACGGAATTGAGATAAAGGGTTTCTTGGATCGCTCGCCAATCCTCTTCCGCGATCAAGACGGCCGAATTTCGCTTGCCGGTAATTTCTATCGGTTCGTGCGATTGAGCGACATCGTCGAGCAGTTGATAAAGTCGCCGCCTCGCCTCTGTTGCGCTGATTGCTGCCATCTCTGACCTCCTATAGCGTACGTCAAAACGTACGCCTTTCTTGCGAAGTCGTCAACCTCTGGCGGCGATCTTGGGCAGGAGCCCAGCATGTTCTGCGACCGAGCCAGGAAGTAGGTTGTGCAGCGCCAACGTTTCCTTCGTTTGTCCGTCCGGCCCGTTGGCGGATGGTCGATCGAGAAACCGATCGGTGAAACCCGTTCGTAATGTGTAACCGGCAACTGAGCGGCGTTATTGCGTCGCCGGCGCCGATCGGCTGAGGTCCGAGCGCAGCGGGTTGTCGGCGAACTGCGGCTTCCACAGCCGCGGGGTCAGCAGGTGGACCTCGGAGGCCGGA
>NZ_NRRW01000059.1 GCF_016583835.1 Thiococcus pfennigii
CGACCGAGGATCATATGAGTCTCGCTAAGTGATTGTTTTACAATACACAGCGCGACCTCATTGGAGACCTCTTGTCAAGTCTTTTTTGCTCGAATGGCGAGATTTTTTTGCGTTTCTCGATCGCCCCGTTCAGAGGCTTTGCATCCACTGCGGGCCAAAAAACCCCCGGAGACGTGCCGCGCTCGCCTACGGCGTTCCAGGTCCCCGAGAGGGGACCTCATTCAACAGGTCCTGGCTTTTGGAGCCGGACACCGTTGCGAGACCTATTATCCGCATCGATTAGATCATAGGCCCTAGGCGACTGCCGATAACATTAACTATTATGCTCAAGGCCTTCTGCGCGGGTGCCGCCTTGATATGGTCTTTGCAATAACTCAATAACTATAGCTATCTTTCGATACGATGGCGACGGACGGTCCAAATAACGCGTGACCTAAATATTCTGGCCACTTCGAACGACAGACATCGCGGATCTCGCTCCTCAAAGGAACGTATTGTCGACGCGGATCTCGCTCCTCAAACGCCGTATTGTCGACGCGGGACTGGCCGAAAAACCGCCCAACACCTTGTGCCGAGCCCGCACTCTGCCGCACGGAAGTCGGCTACAACAAACGAGAGTAGGGTGTTCTCATCGAAAATGTTTTCCAGCCAGTTATAGAAGCTCAGATTACAGCGAGGATAGCGCGATGTCGGAGAGTTCCGATAACTGCCAGATTGTTAGGAGCTAAGTATGACGCGACATAAAGAGCATAACGGACGGTGGAATCGAGTCTTCGCCGTTTCTGGAGGCACGAGAAGGATGAAGGTACCTACGACGGCAGCGCGCACAGCGAACAACAATCCCGACGGTCCACTGTTTCCGGATGTGGGAGTACTGGCCCTCGTCCCCGGCCGATGGGGAGAGTTGTGGCAGGTTAGGCAGCAAGTTTTAACCAGGCTCACTAGATATTTTAGAGTTGTTTGGTGCAATAGTCCGGATGGGTGGAGAGATTATTGGCTCCGCAAGAGTAACCATGCGTTTAAGTCGGCTTTAGAAGAGGCTGGGAGTTTGTTAGTGTACACTCCTGGTCGGTGGTTGCCGTTTTTGTACCGACCGCGCGTTGTCGCTCGTTTAATGGAGCGCGAGCGGCTACGGCAGGCGGCTGCAATCCTAAAAGAAAGGGGCTGCAGTCGCATCTTGCTCTATATTTGGCGCCCGGAGTTTGGATCGGCTCTCGATTTGATAAACTTCGAGTTTTCGTTTTATCATATTGATGACGAGTATTCTTTTTCGTCGACGGAGCAAGATATTTCTGAGGAAGAATCGGCCTTGATTCATAGAGTCGATCAGGTTTTTATACATTCCCCGGCTCTTATGGAGAAGAAGGGACGCCTCAACCGCAATACGCGGTACGTGCCAAATGGCGTTGACTATGAGGCCTTTTCCTCTCCTGCTTCTGAGCCAGCGGATTTGAGCAATATTCCGCGGCCCAGAATTGGGTATATGGGTATCATCAAAGAGCAACTTGATTTTGAGATCTATATCAAGCTTGCGGAGTTGCATCCAGAATGGTCGTTTGTTTTTGTCGGCCCAATGAGAAATGTTAGTGCTATCGAGGGTTTGCTGGAAAGGGTTCAGAAGAAAAGCAATGTGCATTTTCTTGGCGGAAAGCACAAAGAAGAATTGCCTGCCTATGCGCAACACTTTGACGTTGGTACTCTATGCTATGTCGTCGACGGCTACTCGAAATTCATCTACCCGTTAAAGATCAATGAATACTTGGCAACGGGCCGACCAGTTGTGGGAGTGCCGATTCCATCGATCAATATGTATCGAGACGTGGTGAAGATCGCTCGGACGGCGGAGGAATGGTCGGAAGCGATTGCTCGCTGCCTATCTGTGGAAGAAAATAGCCCGGAGTTGATTGCAGGAAGAAGAAGAAGGGCAAGTGAATACGATTGGCGTCGACAGGTATCTGACATCGCTCAAACCATGTGTGAACACCTGGGGTCGCGGTATGTTGAAGAGTTGCGTCGTGTGCAGATCGCCGGTAGTGCACCGGGTCATTACTAGGTGTGTGCGGGTGTGCCTGGCGGCCAGGCAAGCACGAGCAGCCTCGGGGAGTTGAACCTCCGCTCAGGTTGCTCCTCTCGCCGGATTCGGCACCCCGGTGACGGTATTCGCCACAAGATGCCCTAAACACAAGGATTTGCCGGAAGACCATGTCGGCGGAACAATCGGAGCGCTACCACTACCGTTCGATCCTTGAATCCTGGTCCATATCTCCCCATATCTTCCCCTGGGCCGCCACCCCTGGATTATCGGTCTATAACGCGACGACTATTTTCGCGCGGTGGCATGGACCGAGCCAGTTGGGTTGTCTAGTTCCTACGTGCAACGCACTCGCGGCGTGGGGAAGGATACCGCGACATTTTCGGTCGCCTAAGCGACTGAAAATGGTGCGACAACGGAAATCGCATTTTCGCTTCGCGTCTTGAAAAACTGCCCGGATGGCAATTTTTCCAGGTCGCCTTGGGGAGTGAACGCAATTGGCCGCGCAGGAGACTATATTGCCCGACTCTGATCAATCACTTCAGCTCGATCGAAGGCTGAAGGTAATGCTCGAACTGAGTCGCCAGCGACTGAAGGAGTATGTGAGCTTTGATGCATCCTTCCTGCGCCGCCTGATCGCGATGGGGGCACTCTTGGCCGGCTGGTTTCTTCGCCGATCGGGAAGACCAGGCAAAGCGCTCAGGCTGGAGGTATCGCTTCATCGAAGAGCGATGGGACCTTCCATTGACAAGGCAATCGAGCGTCGTATCGGGGTCGTGATCTCGAGAGATCGGAGTCTCCTAAGTGATTACTTGGCGGATCTTGGCCCCACGGGCAGCACGGAAGTGTTCTTCAGAGACCCTGGACGTCTGCTCGGGTCTCGCATTCTCGTCCTTAAGTCTCCAGCCGGCGCCGAAAAAGGACTTGTGTCGCTGGACTATTCGTTCGTGTTTCCCTTGTTTGCGCGTTGCTTCGACGTTCCTGCAATCGCGCGCCGATACCACATATTGCTTGAACCGAGTTGGTCGGGTTATTGCGACCTTGACATTCTTTGCTTCGCTGTTTACGACTTTCCTGTGTTCGTTCAGGCGTATGAGCCCCGTGACCGTGCCTTTATTTCGCGTCTCGGGTCGAATCTGATTCCGGTTGACACCGCTGCCAACTGGTGGGTGGACCACCGCGTCTTCAGGCCATTGCCTGGGGTTACAAAGGACGCCGATGTCATAATGGTTGCGTCGTGGGCGCGATTCAAGCGCCATGCGCGACTGCTCGCAGCACTTAGGCATCTCCGTGAACGCGGAGAGCGCCTTCAAACCATTCTTATCGGCTACGCGAACGATTGGTCACTTGGGGGTATCTATGACGCGGCTCGGTATTACGGTGTGGCGGACCAAGTCGAAGTGTACGAGCGGATCACGCCAGAGGAGGTGAATCGGCACTATAACCGCGCGAGGGTCAATGTTGTTTGGTCGAGGAGAGAAGGCGTCAATCGGGCTATCGTCGAAGGGTTCTTTGCTGGTGTGCCGGGAGTGGTGAGGCTAGGATTCAACTACGGCTACCGGTATCCATACATCAACGAGCGCACCGGGTGCTTCGCTTCCGAAGCGGATCTAGCCGGGAAGCTGTTGGAACTGACGCGTGGGCCGGTTGAGTTGAGTCCTCGAGAGTGGGTGTTGGCAAACATGAGCCCGCAAATCGCCACGCGCATCGTCGATCGCACGATCGGCTCGTGGTGCCGCTCGGCCAAGGAACCGTGGGAGGAAGGAAAGGTCGCCGTCAAGTTGAGCCAACTGGATTCCCAGCGCTATTGGGACCATTCCGAGGGTTCGCGGTTCGGCGCTGACTACGCCTTTCTGCACTCGACCATTCGGAATACCGGCTAGATGGTACGCCTCAGTTGGCCGGCCTCCACGGGGCGTGCCCCAAGGCCCTCGCTGAATGGCGCTGCTCGGCGAGCATTGGCAAGAAGGTAGGGGGAGACTACCAAAATTATAAGGTATGGCAACCGCGTGGCGTGATCGTGGGTGATGCGGTGGGCGATGTAGAGCGGATGTTGCCGTTCCAGGTCAGTTGAGGTTAACGGGTCAACGATTCGCTCCTGAGTCTTGGGTGGAACGCCGGCGGTTCGGGGGCGCGGGTGGATACAGGCGGCAAGCTATTGGGGTCGTAACGGAGTCGAAAAAGAGCAGCCTGCTGAGGATCGGTCGGAAGGATGCGGTCTGCGCGTCGTGCGAAGGGTCTGCCGGAGGCCCGGCGATCGCCGTATTATGCTGTGTCCTTGCGAGGCTAACCCGGACTTGACGTGGACAGGACATGCAAGGTTGAGAGCATCCCATTAGAAGGAGGTTCAATGCCCTGCCGTAGTATCCCGGCTCCAATGGCCACAAGGGGCGCGGGTTCGGCTGGGCAGCGGGGGAATTGGAGGATAGCGACCTGATAGGCAAGTGGCTGAATGAGCGGGCGGAGCAACAGGCCGTCAAGCCGAACGCGAGCATCGCCGGCGCCTGCGGCGGCTGGGTCGAAGCGCAAGCGGCCTGCCGCTTTATCGTAACCGGCAACTGAGCGGCGTTATTGCGTCGCCGGCGCCGATCGGCGGAGGTCCGAGCGTAGCGGGTTGTCGGCGGAGTGCTGCTTCCACAGCCGCGGGGTCAGCCGGTGGACCTCCGAGGCCGGATGTTGGTCGATGCGCTGGAGCACGTCGACCAGGTAGGCGTAGGGGTCGATGTCGTGCAGCTGGCAGGTGACGATCAGGCTCTGGAGGGTGGCGACGGCCTCGGCGCCGACCTCGGTCCAGTCAGTTCTTGCGCTAATGCCCAGCTGGGCATTAGCGCAATTATTCGCACGTGCCGATTGTGCGCAGTTGCCCGGTAAGGGCTGTTACGGCCCGACGTGAACGCCGGATTCGCGCTGCCGTCAGACCGCGAGCTAACGTGGTCAAGCGGCTCAGCGGCAACGGGAGCTCCGCATAATCACAAGCTGTCGAGAAAGGCGAGGATATCGGCCCTTGGCGTAAAGCGCGGTGTCTTCGTCTCCGGTGGCTGTAGCGTGGCCAGCGCCCGCTCCTTCATGGCCAGATCAGCTTCGAGGTAGTGATGGGTGGTCGATACACCCTCATGGCCGAGCCACAAGGCGATCACCGCCAAATCGACGCCAGCTTGCAGCAGCGCCATTGCGGTGGAGTGGCGCACGACATGGGGCGGGACCTTCCGCTCGCGCAATGCTGGACAGGTCGCTGCGGCGGCCGTGACGGCGCGCTGCAAGCGCTCCTCCACGCCCGAGCGGCTCATCATCTGACCGAAGCGATTCGGCAACAATGGTTGGGTTGGCTCGATGGGGAGGGTGCTCATCCAAGCACGTAACGGCGCCGTCGTTCGTTTCCACAAGGGCAGGACGCGCTCCTTGCGTCCCTTTCCGTGCAAATGCACCGCGCCACTGTGCTGCAGATCGACATCCCGACGTTGGATGGCGATGGGCTCGGAGACGCGGGCGCCAGTGTTATAGAGCAGCAGCAACAGCAGGCGATCGCGGCGTCCCGCCCAGGTCTGGGCATCGGGGGCGCTCAGGATGGCCTCCATTTCCTCGTGTGAGAGAAAGCCCACCAAGGGCCGCGCGAAGCGTTTCATCGGGATCGCCAGGACCCGCTGGACCTGCGCCAAAGCGGCCGGCTCCTGCAGCGCTGCGTAGTGCAGGAACGCTCGAATGGCCGCCAGACGCACATTGCGGCTGCGGATACAGTTCTGGCGTTGCGTCTCGAGGTGATCGAGGAATGCCAGCAACGGGGCGCATCCAGATCACGCAGACAGAGGGTTCGGACATCGCGCTCCAGGGACGCCTCGGCAAACCGCAGCAAGAGGCGGCAGGTATCGCGGTAGCTGGCGATCGTGCGGGCGCTCAAGTGCTGTTGCAGCACGTAACCGGCAACTGAGCGGCGTTATTGCGCCACCGGCGCCGATCGGCTGAGGTCCGAGCGCAGCGGGTTGTCGGCGAAGTGCGGCTTCCACAGCCGCGGGGTCAGCAGGTGGACCTCGGAGGCCGGATGCTGGTCGATGCGCTGGAGCACGTCGACGAGGTAGACGTAGGGGTCGATGTCGTGGAGCTGGCAGGTGACGATCAGGCTCTGAAGGGTGGCGACGGCCTCGGCGCCGACCTCGGTCCAGCAGAACAGCCAGTTCTTGCGCCCCATGGGGATCGGGCGCAGGGCACGCTCGAGGTGGTTGGTGTCGATCGGCACATCGGGGTCGTCGAGGTAGACGCTCAAGGCCTCACGGCGCTGTAGGTTGTAGTGCAGCGCCTTGGTTAGCGGATTGCTCGGCAGCAGCGCGGCGCGCTCGATTTGGACCTTGGCCCAGGTGAAGAAGTCTTCGACGACGGGCTTGGCGTGGGTGAGGCGATAGTCGCGCTTGGCCGCCCCGCTGAGCCCTTGCTCGCGGAACGCCTTCTCGCAGGCGTAGAGGGCGCCGATGCGCTCTAGGGCCTCAGCGACGGCCGTCGGCTCGATGTCCTTGGCGCGCTCGAAGGTGCGTCGGGTATGCGCCCAGCACTGTGCATGTGTGAGGCTCGCGCGTTCGGCATAGCGCGCATAGACCTCGTAGCCATCGCTGATGAGCACCTCGCGGGCGACCCGTTTGTCCCCGAGCCCCTGATCTCAGATTGGGCGCACAGGCATCGCCGCACGCGAGGGTAGGTAGAGGAAGACGATGTCGCCGCCCCCACCCTCATCGGTATCGCCCCAGATGGGCCAGAAATACCCCCGCTTGAGCTTCCCCGGCCCTTGGCGCCCGGCCTTGATCGGCGTCTCATCCATCGCCTTGACCCGCGCGGCGCGGATCCCGCTCAACTGGGCCGCGACGATCGGGGCCAGCAGCAAGGCCACGGCCAGCACCTGCTGAGTCAGCCACTGACGACAGACCTCGATGCCGGCCGCCACGAGGCGCTGGTGCTGGCGATACAGCGGCAGGTGATAGAGGAACTTATCAATGACCAGCCCGACGAGGAAACTGACATCGGCCCGCCCCCCTGCGAGCACGCCCACCGGGGCCGGCGGGCAGTGCAGGCGCTGATCGTCGCGGCGCTTGATCAGCGGGCGCACGTACTTGAGGATGACGTAGCTGCTCGCGCGCTGGGCGAGGCGGTGGCTGACCTTCTCGCCGATGACCTCGTAGTCCGCGGGGTCAAGTGTCTCGGCTTCGGGATTGGGCGCCACGATGACCTCGACCGGAACCTGCGCGGGATCGAAGAACAGCGCCTCCTCATCCTCCTTGGCAGGCGTGTCGCGAGAGGTGTGGCGGCGATGGGCAATCAGGGCCTGCCAGGCGGCACGGCTGCGCCGTGCGCGGGTCGTCGTTGCCATGGTGGCCTCCTGTCGTGATCGATGACAGGAGCCATTGTCCGCACCACGCGCGGGCGGAAAAGGACGCCGCTGAGTGACCGGTTAGGCTTTCTCGTCCAACCGGCGGTCACTTGGGAAGGCATCCTGAGCCCGGATTGCAGAAACACCGGGGCGCGCATGGGCGAGTACGCGGTGGTGGCGTAAACCCAGGATCCGACCGAGGTGGATTTCAAGGGTGAGGAGAGGATGCGCAGCCCGGACCGCCGAGCTTCGACGGCCAGTGGGGCATGTACTTGCTTCGACCTACCCGGTGACAACGGCTCGCGAACCGCTGAGGGCAATGGGCGCGTGGATTTGGGCGCGCGAGCGTGGCCCCGGTCTTCGGTGGCATCCGATTTACGCTGCCGGCGCGGGCAGGTATGCCGGCAAGTGTGGGCCCAGCACGCGCGGCTGCGCGATGGTCACGGCGCCGCGCTGGAGGTAACCTGTATCCTCGCCCCCAGAGTGGGGCGCCGCCCAGGGTGCAGCCCGTCGAGTGGCGCCTGCTACGCAATCGGCAGGCCACCACCCTCGACGAAGCCGTCGAACTGCCCGAGTGGTACCGGGCGCACTGGGAGATCGGGCCTTGTTCATAACTCCGACCAAGACCCCCTTCATGACATCGGGTCGGCCGCAAACGCCACTTAATATCAGTCGCTTGACGTGGCTTTGCGGGCAGAAAGCTCGTTTGGTGGCCGAATTATGAGCAAGGCCAGAGATCGAGATGTTCTCTCGCGTGCCCAAGAACGGCTGCCGGGAGGAGGCCCTGCCACTCGGCACGTTGCAGCGCCTAGAGCGTGCTGCTGGCCGTGGTCATGGTGGTGGCCTAGCGCTTGCGCGGCTGGCGCGGTGGGGCCGCACCTGCCCGGACCTGGATGCCAAACTGTGCTACGAGGCGGCAAGATGGACGGCAGCTTTCTGGGGCGCACAGGCGATGGCAAACCGCGAGTGAAGATCCGCTGGCTGGGGTTGCGCCCGGTCATGGACTTCGGCGCAGGCTTGCGGTACGCCGCCGAGATTTATGCGCTACGAGTTGTGTGAAGGGGAGGCCTTGAGCGCCACTTCATTACTGAGCGTCTTATAGTAAACAGCATTTTGTTCTATAGTTTAATCGAGACGGATGGCATTGATCGGAGGTGATGAAGATGACCCGCAGTCGTCGCATTGACATTCCGAATCCTGAACTGCTGCGTGAATGCCTGGGGCAGGAAAGCGATCCGATGGTGCGCCTGCGCTTGCTCGTGTTGAAACTGCTCGCGGAGCTGCCGCGGTCGTTGACGCTCAAGCAGATCTGCGCCATGGTCGATGTGCCTGAATCGACCGTCTACGTCTGGGTGCGGGCCTGGCGCGAGCGGGGCTACCCCGGGGTTTGCCATCCGACCGAGACCGGCGGCGAACCGGGCCGCCCTCCGTCGCTTGACGACAGCGACCTGGTCGTCCTGGAGGCGCTGCTCGAAGAGCGCCCGCTCTGCGAGACGCGCGAGGTGCGTGCACTGATCCGTGAGCACTTCGGCGTGGAACTCTCCGAGAGTCAGGTTGCGCGCATCCTGCGCGCGAAGCTCGGGATGCACTTTGGCAAACCCTATCCGCGCGACAGTCGGCGCCCGAAGGACGCCGAGGCGCAGCTCGAGGAGCGCTTGATCACGGCCTACGAACGCTTGCGCGCGCAGGGGCTGAGCGATGAGGAGATCGCCATCGGCTTCCTCGACGAGGCCAGCCGTCGGGTCACGGCCAACACTGCTCGGGTGTGGCACTTCGGTCGCGGGGGAATCATCAAGAACACCACGCGGGTGAAAGCCAATACCATCGGCTTCTACGCTCTGGTCGGGGAGAGCGTGCAGGACTTCCTGCCGCGCTCCACGCAGCGGCCGATCGCTGAGTCCCTCGCCGCCATCCGGGCGGCCAACCCCGGATATCGCGCCATCCTCGTCATCCTCGATAACTTCAGTAGTCATCATGCGGGTGAGGTCGCGCAGGCCGCCCAGGACAACGCCATCGAGCTCGTCTTCCTCCCGCCGTACACGCCAGACCTCAATCCGATCGAGCTCATCTGGAAGACGATCAAGCGCGTCATCTCGGCGAGCTTCATCCGCTCGCTCGATGACCTGCGCGACCAGATCTATAGGACATGGCAGGGGGCCGCTCCGCGATGCTCCTATGCAAAGTGATGAATCGAGCGGTTCGTGCCACATGTCTTAAGCCATAAATAATTCCGCGGAAGACTGTACCCTGACGATCTTGCTTTGCTGCTTCCCCTCCTTGAGTTTCCATGGTTGTCAGACCTGAGTCCCTCGGATCTACGAGAAAGACGCCGCCTCGAACCTTCAACTAAGGCTGGGATACCGCCTACATGGGGGCAACGATGTATTCTGATGATGAAAAGACGATTCAGCGCAACCGTTACACGAGTATCGCCGCACGGTACGATCGACTTCACGACGACCCAGAGCATGTTGTTGCATTATCATTCCTGCATGGGATGCTGGGACAAATTGGAGTCGGATCGGTGCTGGATGTGGGAGCAGGCACCGGCAGGGCCATGACTTTCCTGCGTCAAGTCAGCCCCAATTTGCGAGTCGTTGGGGTCGAGCCTGTCGAGGAGCTCCGGAACGTTGGACACCAAAAGGGAATTCCCGTCGCTGACCTAATTGATGGGGACGGCTACAATCTTGAGTTTTCGGATGGTGAGTTCGACCTTGTTTGCGAAGTCGGCGTGCTGCACCATGTTCGCGATCCCAATCGCGTGGTCGCAGAAATGCTGCGCGTCGCCCGCAAGGCGATTTTCATTTCCGACTCCAATAACTTCGGCGGAGGATCGGCGCCTATGCGGCTAATAAAGCAACTCTTGCGGGATGTTGGATTGTGGGGAGTTGCCAACTATCTGAAGACGGGTGGAAGAGGTTATTCGATAACGGAAGGGGACGGGCTTTTTTATTCTTACTCTGTTTTCGACAGCCTAAAGCTGATCCAAGAACATTGTCGAATCGTGCATATGCTGAACACCACAGCATCAGGCCCAAACTTGTACCGGACTGCCAGTAACGTGGCAGTCATCGGCATTAAATGAGTCCCTCCAACACTACCGTCCCGCGGATCTGGAATTCGAATGGCCATACTACCTTCAGCCCCGCTTCGCGAAACACTCGAACGACTAGCCAACACCTCCTATTCGATCGATCCCAACGCATCGAGTGGGTCCTTCCGGTAGAGTTTATCTATCCGTGCGCGCCCGCTAGGAACCAAGAGGTTAATTTGGCCAGGAGTAAGAATCCCGGCGATCCAGTATGGTCGAACACGCGTGGTTCGAGAATAGACTGGCTTTTCTCTATGTCCTGTTCTTTGCCGCATCGTGCCTGAGTCATTGGGAGCCTTGCTTTCTGGTTGCGACTCAATCGTGCGCGGAAGCCACGCGGCCGCACCGATTCATTGTGCGCCTGTGGATCTGATATGCGCACAGGCTTGGCATCGGGGTTCGGGTTCATGGCTGCAATCCTTCTCTTGAGTCTTCACTGATCGAGCGCTTGGGGCATCCATTCATGCCCTGGGTGCTCACCCTCACGCGAGCCAAGCGATTCGTTTTCCGGAGGAGGAGCGAGAGTGCGCGATCTCTTGTTGAGCTTGATGATCCCGGCGGGGTTGATCTGGGGGGTCTTTTCGGCGCCAGGATCGATCGTCGTGCTCAACTGGATCTGGTTCCAAAGACCATACGATTTTTCTTATGGCGTATGGAATTCGGCGCCCTTATTCGCGCTGGCTCTGGGCGTGGCGATCCTGTCAAATATCCTGCGTGGACAATTTCGGCCGAAATTTCCCTCGATCCTAATCGTCTTTATCTGCCTATTGCTGTGGATCACGCTGAGCGCGATGTTTGCGTTTGATCCGGATGTCGCATGGCAGACCTATTCGCGGTTCGTGCCATCCATGTGGGTAGCGCCGATCCTGCTTTTCGCCACGATCCGGGACCTGAGGCTCCTGAAATGGGTATTCTGGGCCTCGGCCGGCGGTCTGGGAGTCAACGCCTTCAAGACGGGCGTATCTCTCGCCCTGCAAGGGGGCGCCCATGTCACGCAGCAGATCCCGGGCTTCGTGGGGGACAACAACGTGTTCGGACTGGTGCTTTGCTTGGTCGTCGCGATTTTGCTCGGCCTTCGTAGCACCTTGCCACGGCATCGGCTGATTCGCATGTTATTCCTAGGGTCCGTTGCGTTCGTGCTCATGACCATTGTCTTCACGAAGTCGCGTGGTGCGCTGGCCTCGCTGGCTGTGATTCTGGTATTGGGCGCGGCGCTGAGCCATCGACCCCTGCGAAACTTGGCAATCTTGCTTGGCTTGGCAGGCATGGCCTACCTCATCGTTCCAAGTGAATATTTCGACCGGTTGGGCACAATCGGCGAGCTCGCTGCCGACGGGTCGGCCAGGGGAAGATTCGAGAACTGGGGTCTTTCGTGGCAGGAGGCGTTGCGATTTCCGTTTTTTGGTGTGGGGCCGGAGAACCATGTGCCGTATAATCATGCGATCGGCACCGATGTGCAGGTTCGGGTCGCGCACAGCGTGTATTTTCAGGTGCTCGGCGAACTGGGCTTCCCGGGGCTTTTCCTGTACCTGACCTTTGCGGTGATGGGCCTGCGGTCCTTGTTCAAGACCTGGCGGATGATGGTGCCGGTTGTCGACCGGCACCCGGATCTTGTATGGGTCCGTGACACTGCGTATTGGCTGTTCTGCGGCTATGTCGGTTACTTATTTGGAGCGGCGTTCCTGAACATGCTTTGGATCGAGTTCCCGTGGTATGCCATCTTCTACGGGACGATGTTGAGGCCGCTGACCGAGGCGGAACTGGCGCGGCGTTCCGATTCGGCGGGCCACGATCGATCAATGGGAGCTGGCGCGCGATCTTCCTCGCCGGTCTAGGTCCGCCCCATCCGGAGTCGAGGAGTTGCATGGATCTTGTCAGTATCATCATTCCGGCCTTCAATGCCGAAGCTTACCTTCGCGAGACACTCAGCAGCGCGTTGCAACAGACCTACGCGAACTGCGAGGTCATCGTTGTAGACGATGGCTCCACGGATCGGACAATGGCGATCCTTGCGAATTATGGCGATAAGGTGCGAGTGGTTCGCCAGCAGAACCGAGGCAGCGCTTGTGCGCGCAATGCGGGTGTCGCCGCGGCGCATGGCGAGTGGATCGCCTTCCTCGACGCTGACGATGTCTGGTTGCCCGAGAAGGTGGAAAGACAACTGGCGGCCTGCGGACGCTTCGCAATCTCGCACACCGATTCGGTGTGTTTTGGCGATGCCCTCGAAAGGGAGATACTGCGGAGCAGCTTCGAGCCCCCATATGCGGGTAAAGTGCTCGAACCCTTGCTGGTGATCAACTTCATCACCAATTCGACTGTCATGGTACGCCGCGATGTCTTCAGTCGTTTCGGGGGCTTCGACGAAAGCTATGTCACCTGTGAGGATTGGGCCTTATGGCTTAGGATTTGCGCGGCGCATGATCTCGGCTATCTGGCCGAGCCGGTCGTCCGTTATCGGTTTCATAAGAGATCGAAGTCAGCGATGAGTCGCCGGACCTTGAGCGCGCGCCTACGAATCATTGAAGAGGCATTCGGGCCCGGTGGCGTTGGCCGAGCGCATATGCGGATGCGCTCCCGAGCACTAGCTTCGGCTTTTCAGGTGACGAGCCATTTTGCCGCCAGTGCGGGCGATTGGAGGTTCGCAATGAACTGCGCGGCTAACTCTCTGCTGCATCGGCCGGGAGACGCGCGGGCTTGGAAGAATCTAGTCAAGGCGGCCCTGATTCCCTTCGGTGTCCCCTATTGACGGGAATTCGGCGAATTGGAGGGCAGATTGACAGCCAAGAAGGATTTCTTCGTCGGCGTTGATGCGCGCTGCCTCAATACCGATCACTTGCGCGGGATGGGCAAGTACGTTGCAGAATTCATATGCCATGTGGATGCACCGGCGTCTATGCGATGGCAGTTCTTTGGCGATCGGCCCGAGAGCCAGTTCCACGCGCCAGCGGGCGTTTCCGCGTCGACCGAGTTGTTCGATTTCCGAGGCCATCGCTTCCACGCCTGGGAACAGATCGGCCTGCCGCTGCGGGCACGTCGCCGTCAGGTCGATCTTCTGCATTGTACTGCGACCAGCTTGCCTTTCTGGCAGCCCGTGCCCACGGTGGTCACGATACATGACATGTTGCCATGGCGCTCGCCGCTCAATGGCTACGCATACTGGTATCGTCACCATCTTTTGCCGAGTGCGTACCGGCGTGCCGCGGCGATCATCACGATCAGCGAGTCGTCGCGGCGCGACATCCTCGACATGTGGCCTTGGCTGGCGGAAAAGCTGCATGTGATTCCGCACGGTGTTTCGGACATCTACCTTGATGCGGGCGAATTTCCCCGGCCGGATTCGGTGACCGCGATAATTGGGAACGCCCGTTATCTGCTATACGTCGGTGGGGCGATCGAACGAAAGCGTTTCGGCTGGGCGCTACGGGTATATGAGGCACTGGAGACCACGGAACACAAGCTCTTGGTCTGTGGCTTCGGTGAGGCGGAAAGGCGAGCCGCCATGGCGACGCTGGCGCCGCGGCTCGCCGGTCGGGTATCCTTTCTACCTTTCGTTCCAGAGCGGTACATGCCTGGCCTCTATCAGCATGCCGAACTGATTCTCTATCCTACGCTTTTCGAAGGCTTCGGCTTCCCGGCCCTTGAGGCTCAGGCGGTGGGTACGCCGGTTCTGTTCAGCGATCTTTCCAGCCTTTCCGAGTTGAAGGGTCCGGGTGCCGAGGTACTTCCGGCAGACAATCTCGATGCCTGGGTCGAAACATGTCGACGGATACTGTCGCATCGGCTGGGTCCAGGCCGCGGCGGCGGTATGGGGTACGGGCGTGCGTGGGCTCGTCGCTTTTCGTGGAAGGAGAGCGCGGATCGGCACCTTCGAGTCTATCGTTCCGCCGTGCGGCGGGCGGGCCAAGCTCCTCCGGCATGCCTTGATGACGAGTGGCCTGATCCCTGATCGTGGGCGTCAGGGTGTTCGTGGTGGATGCTACGAGCGGGGCAGACTGTGGGGTTCTGGAGCCGTCGCCGCGAGGATGTGTTCCGGCCGGTGCAACCGGCCGGAACGTGGCGAGAGTCTCAGGGAACGAACTTCAAGCCGGACGGGGTCGAGGGCGCGGCGCTCGTGCCTGTTACGTTGACTCCATAGACGTGGAGTTGGGGCCACGCGGAACCGCCGCCTTCACGATTCTTCAGCACATAGAGAAGCTTTGCAGTCGGATCGAACGCTACGCCGAGGGCGGACCATTCGTCTCCTGCGTTGCCGAGACTAGACAATTCCCAATGCGCGTACGGTAGCACGTCCCACATCTGTTTCGTGCCGGACTTGGCGGCCGCAAGATCGTCGACGTCGTAGGCCCACATGTAATGCACGTAGGGGTAGGCGTGTGTGCCCTTGGTGTCTGGGTATTGGGGGTCGTTACACTCGGATCCGCCGTAGCAGTACTCGCCTTTCCCCGTGGTCCCGACGAACAGTACCGTATCGGTACCCTCCACGAAACTGACTCCGCCCATCTTAGTCGTCGGATTCGCTTCCGGATGTGATCCGCTGGCACCCCAACTGTTGAGGGTGTGATGTCCGTCGGGATAGCCTACCAATCCTGTTACCGTGCCGGGCTGCTCCGGATCGAAGGCGTAGAGCGCTGGTCCGAGGGAGGTCCGCGAGATGATCGAGAAACAGCAACCCCCGATCACCGCGGGTCCGCCGAGCATCGCCTGGAATTCGGTTGGCACGTTGTCCATGTACTGATTGTACATGCCCTGGTTGCCCGGTCCCGCGGCTACGGGGCCAACCATGCCGCTGTGGTTGCCGAGTGTTAGGCTGTGGCGCCAGAGCGAACGAGTTCCAGTATAGGCGGCGTCGTAGTAGACGAACGCGGTCACGTAGAGATTGTTCTTATGGACGAGGTGGCCGCCGATAAAGCAACCGTTGTAACAGTCGCCGATCCGGCTCCACGTACCATTGGTTGGATCTGTGTAGTTCTGAATGAACGTCGCGGTGCCGCCAACCGCCGGCTTCGTGATTTCCGCAACGCAGTGTGTGTCCCTGCGCCCGGAGATGTAGAAGCTGCCTGCCCCGCCATTGCCCGACGGATTGAAGGTCAGACCCGTGGCGCGGGCATTCGGCGAACTGCCGCAGCTTGCATCGTTGTGTGCGATATTGATTGTGCCGAGGTATGTAAGGTCCGTCGACTGGATACGCTGTCCAGCCATTGCGGCATCAGTCCCTAGGCCGAGAATCCCAAGCGCAATCAGCAGGGCTGAATGTGCCGGGTTTGGCGTAACGCGTCTCCGCGCCAGGCGGGCCCGGTATCCGGAAAGAAAGGTGGTCTTCATGATGTGCTCCATTTCAAGAAATGCCCGGTAAAGCGCCAGCGGCGCTCTGCTTCGGAAGAGCAGTGGGTACGCTAACACGCAGCGCGTGGATGGTCGGCGCCGCTCAATGTGGGTTGTGTTCGATGGGCGTGCTCGACACCTTCACGGTGTTATGACGCGAAGATTGGTTGGGGGCGGCAGATCCGTGGGGCCTGAAACAAGCTGATCGGCGCCGATGTCGATGCTCGTGGGCGGCCTCGCCTGCCCGTCGAAGTCCTCCGTCAATCCGGTGATGCTCTGTCCGCTCGCGACGACGCCCCTCACCGCGGAAGCCAGGTGAAGATCGCCGCTGTCTGTGTTGGCGAACCAGTTTGCTGCAGCGTTGGAAACGTTCTTCGCAACGGTGCCGGAGGCGCCGTCGCGACTCATCACGGGCCTGTTCGTCAGATTGTTGGCAATCAATACATTCTGAGTCGAGGCAAATCTGTACTCAATCGCCCAGGGAAAGCTGTTCTCCATGAAAATGGTGTTATTGTAGACTCCAGTATTTGGGCTTTCGGTCAAGGCGATGCTGGTGTCGGCATACGAACCAGCATCACCGGCGTGGTAGATCATGTTGTTGCGGATGACGCCGCCTGTGTTGCCACGACCGTCCATTCCGAAGCCAATTCCACGGTCACAATTCATGATGGTGTTCTTTTCGACGGTATTATTGGCAGAGCCATTCCAGAAGTGCACGGCGAACTCCGCAACTGTCGCCGAAGGGCTGATGATATTGCGGAAGGTATTTCCGCGTATTACCCAGTTCTTGGCGCCGTGGGCGTCAATTCCGCCAATGTAGTATTGGGGGCCGATACCTGCGGTGTATTCGAAAACGCAGTTCTCTACTAAACCGTTATCAGACGTAATGCTCGGGTTGGCGGGGTCGAGGGTCACCTTGAGCATCTGCTCGAAGGCGTCGCGGAGTACGCAATTGCGAATCACGGGGTAGTCTGCATTCGTTTCGCCGGCGATCTGGATGAGGTGCCACCGACTTCGCTGTAGGGTTACACCGCTGAGTTGGAAGTTGCTGGCCGCGACGCGGATGACGTTGCCGACACGGGCGGTGCTGCTCATCGCATCGCCTTGGATGATGACGGCGGTGCGGTTTCCCGATTGGCTGGCAATAGTGATGTTCGGCGCGTTCACGTAAAGCGTGTCGGAGAGCGTGTAGGTACCATCCCGCAGGAAGATCGTTCTGTTTCCTCCGGCACTGTTGGCGCTAGCCAAGGCGCTTTGGAGTTCGGCTGCGGTTGCGACGGTGATGGAGTCGGCGTGAACGACCTGTGCGGCCCCGGCGATCAGCCCGACGGTGAGCGGTATAGCCTGGAGCAACTGTCGTAGGGTGGCTAGGATGCGGAGAGATTGCATGGCTAAATTACTCTTGCGTATGGTAACGGTCGCAGGTGACATCAGGCCTCCCGGGCGCGCTATCCAAAATACGGCGTTGAATTAACGATGTATTTTTAGGCTTTGGACATTTTGGCAGTCAATGGCGACCGATAAGCGATTGATTTGGCGGAATGACGTTCGTAAGTAATACAGTGGTCGGGTTGGAGAACGCCCAACATTTTGGCTGCTGTACCGCCGATTCCGGGAGGTCCGGACATGCAGGGACATGCGGATATCGAGCTAGGTTGGTCGCGATGGGACGGCTCGCGACCGCCTTCCAAATTGGTAGCGGCGGGGCGCGGGGTGCCGGCGGCCGCGGCATTGGCGGGTCTACGGCGGTCGGAGCAGAGAGACGGTAAGTGGCCCGCGATGTTTCCTCCGGCGGCACCAGAGCCACGGTGGCCGAGATACAGCACTGCCTTACACGCGCTGCCGGCCCACCCCAAACGGAACAGAGCAAAAAACGCTTCAGAGCCGTTGCTTTCGATGTTGCCATACTTGCGGCCCTGCCTTGATCCAGTGAGTAAGCGGCGAGCACACCTTCGTACGACCTCAGAGGTTTAAAGCCGGACACGAAGCGAAACGTTCGTGGGGCTGGGTCTCCAGCCTAGGCAAGAGAAGACTGCCAAGCAGTTCCGGCGTCTCAACGAGGCACTGCCCTTGAGCTCCCACTTGGGGCGGTTTCCTCCGGCGCAAGCGTGTCGGCGATCCGCGTGTGAAGAGCATCTGGCTCGGGCTGCGGCTCGTCACCAAGTTCGCCGCTGGCCTCCGGTATGCCAGGGACGCAAATCAGTCGTGAAAATGTGTGAAATGCGGTTAGGCTCAAGGTTAGATCGTGGAGCCACGCTCGCACGATCTAACCTTAGACATCAGCCTCGGTTATCGGTCCGCGATGCCGAACAGGACGTAGCCGACGTCCTCTCCTAAATGGTCTGTCTCGCCATCCTTCGATTGCTCCTCTTGGACCCAGAGATCAACCGCGGCAAAGTCCTTGTTCTGCCAACGTAGGCCTGCGCTATCGTTTTCGTTGACGGACTGGGTGTTCGCTAGAAGGATCGGTGGTGTGGCAAACGGGTACTGATAGAGCAGTGTAAGGCCACCGTCCGTCACCTCATGTCCGGTGCGTCCCACCTCGTAGCTCAAGCCATCCAGCACGCCGTGGGATGCCTCCCAGGCAATATAGTCGACGTGCTCGGCGAGGTGTTCTTGGATGTTTTGCTCCTGCTCAATCAGGCCAGCGTGGAAGCCCCTGCGGTTAATCCGCTGAACGCGGGCTGCGACGGCGTCACCCTCATTGTCGCTGGTTACCGTCGTTAGCACCACCGGCGCCGTACCAAAGCGCTTCCCAAAAACGGCCGACGTAAAGGCGTTTGTCTTGTCGGTCTCTAACCGTCCCGCCTCGACCCAAGCGCCGTGAGGCAACTGATGACGCCCCCGCTCCATGACCATGTAGCCGACGACCTCGCCTTCGTGTATGCCATCGAGATCGTCCCATTCCTGGATTCGAGCCCAAAAGCCCCTGGTATCGATGTCTCGGATACGGACCACAGCCGGGTCACCGTCGTAGTCGCTCGGTGGTCCGGCAATCACGATCGGATCCATGTACTCGCGTTGGAAGTCGATCCATTGCCATGCATGGTCGAGCGCGATCTCGCCAACCTCCATCGGCAGCGAATTGAACACCTGGGCGGGCGAGTCGATCATATCCTCCGCAGTGCCGAGCGCAGCAGCGGTGGCCGCGGAGCCATTCACGATCGCGCCTGCCGACGTGGTCTCCGATGTCAGCTGTGCGGTTGCGGTAGTCGTATTACTTTGCGCTTGCGCTCCAACCGGTGCCGTCATGTCGGCCTGGATCTCTGCCGCCGTGAGCGCGCGGTTGTAGATGCGCACTTCATCGATGAGCCCGTTGAAGTAGCGGTTGTAGCTGCTGCTCCAATAGTACCGGCCCAACTCGAGCGGTTGGTTGTTGCTTTGGACTGGAGCGATCGCGTTCGTCAGCGAGCCTCTGGCCACGCCGTTGATGTAGAGCGTCATGGTCGACGCACCATCGCCTGCGGACTTGTAGACAAGAGCGACATGTTGCCAGGTGTTGGTGCTCAGCGAAGAGTCGGAGAGCAGCGAGGTCTTCGTTTTGTCATCCTTGAATACCTCGGCCTCGAGCTTGCCCGACCGGCCGCTATCACCCGCAGCGAACATGAATCCGCGCTTCGGACCGCTTTGAGTCGTCCCCTGCTTGGCCAGAATCGGCTGGCGATCGCCCAGATTCTTGGGGTAGACCCATGCTTCCAAGGTCATCGCTGCGGACAGATCCAATGCGCCGCTGTTGGCAATCGTCATCCAGTTGCTGCTGCCGTTGAAGGAGAGCGCTTGGCCGTGTTTGCCAGCTACCCGCGTGGCGCCACTGATCAGCCCATCATGTCCGAGGCCGGAGACATCCGTGGCGTTGCCCCCGGTCTCCTCGAAGCCGTAGGCGGCGACCAGCCCAACCCGCTCCAGGGTAATCGAGACCTGAGCGCTGCGGCTCGCCGAGACGTTGCCCGCCGCGTCCTTGGCCCAAGCGTAGAGGGTCTTGCTGCCCGGGCTCGCGAAGGTGTAAGAGGTGGGCTTCGCTGCCTTCCAACCGGCGGCCGTCGCCGAAGGCTTGCTGGAGGATTCGTTGACCAAGTACCCGGTGACTCCGACGCTGTCCGTCGCCGTGAACGTAGTGATCGGCACGGTGAGCGTGTTGGCCGTTGCCGGGATGCTGAACGCCGTCACCGTCGGGGCCGTGGTGTCGGGCAGGGTAATCGAGACCTGAGCGCTGCGGCTCGCCGAGACGTTGCCCGCCGCGTCCTTGGCCCAAGCGTAGAGGGTCTTGCTGCCCGGGCTCGCGAAGGTGTAAGAGGTGGGCTTCGCTGCCTTCCAACCGGCGGCCGTCGCCGAAGGCTTGCTGGAGGATTCGTTGACCAAGTACCCGGTGACTCCGACGCTGTCCGTCGCCGTGAACGTAGTGATCGGCACGGTGAGCGTGTTGGCCGTTGCCGGGATGCTGAACGCCGTCACCGTCGGGGCCGTGGTGTCAGACGGCGCCGGGTCGATGGTCTTGCTCACCGGGTCCGAGAACGCGCTGCAGAGCGTCTTCTCCGAGTTACAGGCGCGGACAGCAAAGGTATAGGTCCCCGCGGACAGATCCGGGGTCCTCGCAGTTGGGGTGTTGTTGGTCGGCTGTGTCTGAGCTGTCTCGACCAAACCTCCAGTGTTTTCGTAGTCGGCGTTCGTGCCGAACCTCAGTTGATACAAGGCAACGCGATCGTCGTTGACCCGGTCCCAAGCGAGCGACACAGTCGCCGCTTGGGCCGCGACGGCCTGAGTAAGCGTTAAGAAAATCACGCAGGCGATCGGCAGGTGCCGCCGCCCCTCGGAGAGACCCCGATTGGAGCCTGGAATGTAGGGAATTTTCATGATTCGTTCACCTGTTGGTAGCCAAACGCCGAGCACGCTGGCACCAAGAGGCGCTGCGAGCCGGCAACCCTGCTGCCGTATCCCGAGAGAGAAGAAGGGACTTAGGCCAGTGGCTTTGCGTCGCGCCCTTTCGGAGCGCTTTGCCTTTGTCGGAGCAAGCAAAAGGAAAGATAGCTGCCCTCACAATGAAAAACTGCGATATCGCTCGCATCGCCAAGCTTGCGGTGGAGAGTCACGCATCGCGTGCACCGTGTGCCCCTCGCCCTCTGGCAGGCGGGTTGAGGAAGGTCAATGGCGTTGTGGCGGGATCAAATTCGTCCGGTAAGCAAAGCGTTGCTGGGCAAGGTCGGCAGTCGGTCCGCGCGCAGGCTGGCGGCGGCCGCATCGGGGCATCAGCGTTCCTTCCTTCACAGCAGTGCGACGGATGCGAGAGATGGAAGTTATTCGTTCTCTTGCCCGCTGCGGCAGTGCTTTTGGCATAGGTAGCCGATGCGGCGCCGGAGGTGTGGCGGTAGCCGTTGGTGGCCGACGTCATGCCCCAAGGAAAACGCGGGCTGCCGGCGAAGGGTGCCCCGCCTAGGGCGCGGTGACCCAGGCGCGAGATGCAGACAGAATTCGTGGGCGCAGGTGTTAGCCCACGCTGCCGCAATCGATCGATGAACACAACAACCCCCCCTCTGTTCAAGGTGCGTACATGCGCGAAATTCCCTTGCGCGCTTTATGGCAAAGATCTGACGAAGTTTCGTCCCGGACCGTCCAGGCGTGGGTGGTACGTGCGCACGCCGGACGCCTGATGGCAACCCATGGCATAGCCCACGTCGCGCAGCGCCATGGTGCGTCGCAAGCTTCTTTCTGCGGAATCCCAGTGCGCGGCTCCCACGACCAAGCAGGCTGTGGTCCCCCAGCAGGCAGCGCCGAAGCTGCGCCGCCTAGGGTTTGGAGCTGCGTCGACGGTTCGGCGACGTTATGCGGCCGCCGCCTTTCGTGGCGCCAGCCCTTGACAAGCCGAAGGGGAATTGGCGCCGACAAGCGTCGGGAAGTAGGCGACGGGCGGTAACTTACGCGATCCCGAGATAAGGGTAAACCCCTATTTTTTCATAATCAGTGCAGGGAATCTGTGCAGGCGCATCGGGAGTGCCCAGGCAGGATCCGTGTGGCATCTTAAGGAGAGCGACGGCTAGCGTGGACAGCCTGTGCATCTGGTCGATTTGGTCCGGGATGCGTTCCGGACGACACGGCGAGTCGGCGTAGCTGGCTGCGAAGCCCGCCATCTCACCGATGCGCGGGTGCCCAGTCGTGAACTCGGTAGTGCGGCAGATGGATTTCTACGTCTCGAGCACAACCCAGTGCCCCGGGGCGAGCCAAGGTAACCTCAGGTACTGGTCTATCCAGAGCCCGGCAGCGGCGGCTACCTTGATCCTGCCAGCGAGTGCACACGAGCGCGGGTGGCACGCCGAGGTTGAACGGCCGGGGGCTTGTCTCGCCAGTCACGGGGCAGCTCGTCTTGTCCTGCTGGCCCGTTGTGTGTCGGCGGCATGGCGGGTAAGGGTGACAGCGCGACCCCGGAGTGACAAGCTATGGTGTAAATTGAGAGCTTGAGATGCGTTGCGCGATACGTCCCAACTTTTGGCGAAAGACCTTAGACTTTAGGAGCGATCCCCCAACAAGTTAATTGCATTAGTTGATGTGCTTTCTGTGTAAGTCTGCCATCATTATGATATTCCGCTTCTTGGCGCCAGGTATCGCAAGGTGGCGCAATGAACGCTTTACGGGGCTATGTTGAGCGGCACGAAGGGACGATGAGGTGTGCTGCTGTTCGTCGTCCGAGGATGACCGGCGTCGCTATGCCGCTGGCGAGGCGCTGATGAGGTGGTCTAATGGCAGCAGACACTTCGGTTAAGGGAGAATGCCCCTGGCTGAGGTGAGAGATGGAGAGACGTAAGAAGTACACGAAGGAGTTCATGGAGGACGCCATCCGGCTGGCTGGTCCTGTAAC
>NZ_NRRW01000060.1 GCF_016583835.1 Thiococcus pfennigii
GGACGCCTTGGTATTCGATCGAAATCGGTACTTGGCGCTCAACGGTCAGTCCGCGTTGTGCCAGCTCATACGCGAGGGCCAACTCGTAGACCGACTCCAGCAGACCTGGACCCAGCGCACGATGTACCGTCAGTGCGCCATCGACGACGGCTCGGGATATTTCGTTTTCGTGCATTGAATCTGATCGATCGCTTTTCTCGCGCCGATCAGGGTGCGGCATCGAAAGACGTGCTCAATACCGGACGTACTGCTTGAAGGGATTGTGTTGTCTGCCTGTCATGGCGCTTCCTAATGTACATTATTTTGCGGCCGCACCCCCGCGCGGGGCCAGGATGCCCCGCCATTTTCAGTCGCCTAAACGACTGAAAATGAAGCGAAGCGGAAATCGCTTTTTCGCTTCGCGTCTTGAAAAATTGCCATCCCGGCAATTCTTCAAGGTCCCCTTCAGTGCCCCTCGGAGACGAGCTTGAGGCCGATGATGCCGACCAGGATCAGACCGACGAAGAAGAAGCGCGCGGCCGTTGCCGGTTCGCCGAACAGCGCGATGCCGAGGATGAAGGTCCCGGCCGCGCCGATGCCGGTCCAGACGGCATAGGCGGTACCGATCGGGATGCCCCGCAGGGCGATCAGCAGCAGGGCACCGCTCGCGGCCATGCAGAGGACCGCGAACAGGATCCAGCCCCAGCGCAGGCCGGTCGCGTCGAGGCCGAGCTTGAGCCCGACGGGCCAACCCCATTCGCAGATCCCGGCAAGGATCAGATAGAGCCAGGCCATCGAGGCAGCCTCCGGACATGGTGATGATGACGAGATCCGACGAGCCCTTCCTGCGCGCCTTCCGCGGCGGTTTCACGGCGGCGTTGCGCTGGCATCAGCTCGATGCGCTCTGGGCGCGGGTTCGCGAGCGGGCCGAGGCGGGCTGGTTCCTCTATGTCGTCGGGGAGCCGCCGCCGGCGGCCGCGGCCGACGCACCCGAGGTCCTGGCCTTCGTCGCCGGGCTCGATGCGCGGCTGCGCGCGGAGCATCGGGAGGACCATTGCGGCATCGTCTATGCCGACGACCCGGCGGCGCCGACCTTCATCAAGGTCTACGACCCGCGTCGGCTCGGCGTCGTCTGCGGCTTCAGCGATGCACCGCCGCTGCCGGGTTGGGTCATGAGCCTGGTCGCCCCGGTCGATCTGGTCGAGGTCGATCGGGCCGGTAGGCGCGCGGCCGCCGACGCGCGCCGCTGGTGGCGGCGCCTGCTGCGCTGACGGGCGCGCGCCCTGGTGTGTCGGATCCTGCCGTCGTTCGGCCGTCATGAGGCGGTCTCGGTTCCGCGTTTTCCCGATCGAGGCGACAAGAGTACACTTTTGCGGCGGCCCGGTGCCGTCCGCAGACCAGTCTTCCGCCGCGTTTCGGCGGTCCCGAGCGGAGTTCGGACGTGACTAAGAAGGCGCTGACCTTGCCCCTGCTGGGCTTGTTGGCGATCGGCGGGGCGGTAGCCGTCTACCTGTCGATGGCGCGCGACAACGGCGAGGCCGGCCGGCTCCTGTTGTACGGCAATATCGACATGCGGGTGACGAACCTGGCCTTCGAGACCAGCGGGCGGATCGTCGCGATGCCCGTCAACGAGGGGGCCAGGATCGCGCGCGACCAACTCGTCGCACGCCTCGACGACCGCCAGCCGACCCTCACGCGCGACCGCGTCGCGGCCCAGGTTGCGGCACAGCGCGCGGCGCTCGACAAGGCGATCGCCGGCGCCCGTCCCGAAGAGATCGAGAAGCTCCGCGCCGACCTCGCCGCGGCCGCGGCCGAGGCCGAGAACATGGCGCGGCGGGCCGAACGCAGTCGCGATCTGGCCGCGCGCAAGCTGACCTCGCCGCAGGACTACGATGATGCGCGCACCGCCGCCGAGGCCGCCGAGGCGCGAGCCGGGGCGGCCCGGGCGGCGCTCGATCTGGCCCTGGCCGGCACCCGGGCCGAGGACATCGCGGCGGCGCGCGCCCAGCTCGCGGCGCTCGAGGCCGAGCTGGCCCTGGCCGGGATCCAGCTCGGCTACACGCGGCTCCACGCCCCGGCCGCCGGTATCCTCCAGAGCCGCATCCTGGAGCCCGGCGATATGGCCTCGCCTGAGCGCCCCGTCTATACGCTGGCCTTGACCGAGCCGCTTTGGGCGCGGGTGTATCTCGCCGAGCCCGACCTCGGCCGCGCCCGGCTCGGCCTGCCGGCCGAGGTCACGAGCGACAGTTTCCCCGGCAAGACCTATCGCGGCTGGCTCGGCTACATTGCGCCGAGCGCCGAGTTCACGCCGAAGACGGTGCAGACCACGGAGCTGCGCGCCGACCTCGTCTACCAGGCGCGGGTCTACGTCTGCAATCCGCAGGACGAGCTGCGCCTAGGGATGCCGGTCACCGTCTCGCTCGACCTCGCCGCCGCGCCGCTCGCCGACCCCGGCTGCGGTCCGGCCGCGCAGTGGCCCTGATCGGCGGCCGGTGCGCCGCGAGCCAGGCCATGTCCGTTTCGCCGTTGATCGCCGAGGGGTTGCGCAAGACCTTCCAGTCCGCCGGCCGGACCGTGACGGCGCTCGATGGCCTGTCCTTCGCGATGGTCCCGGGCGGCGGCGTCACCGGCCTGATCGGCCCGGACGGGGCCGGCAAGACGACCCTGATGCGTCTGGCCGCCGGGCTCTTGGTGCCGGACGCCGGCCGCATCCACTGTATCGGCCTGGATGCGACCCGCGAGTCCCTCGCGGTGCAGGCGGCGGTCGGCTACATGCCGCAGCGCTTCGGCCTCTACGAGGACCTGACGGTGCAGGAGAACCTCGAGCTCTATGCCGATCTTCAGGGGCTGCCGCCGGCCGAGCGCGGTGCGCGCTATGCGCGCCTCGCCGAGATGACCGGCCTCGGCCCCTTCGTCGGGCGTCTCGCCGGGCGCCTCTCCGGCGGCATGAAGCAGAAGCTCGGGCTCGCCTGCACGCTGGTACGCCCGCCGCGGCTCTTGCTGCTCGACGAGCCGACCGTCGGCGTCGACCCGGTCTCGCGCCGCGAGCTCTGGGCGATCGTCTACCGCCTGGTCGACGAGGAGGGGCTGGCCGTGCTGCTCTCGACCGCCTACCTCGACGAGGCCGAGCGTTGCAGCGACGTGATCCTGCTCGATCGCGGGCGGCTGGTCGACCAGGGGCCGCCGGGCGCCTTCAGCGCGCCGCTGCGCGGGCGGACCTTCCTCGTGCGCGGTGCCGACGCCTCGGCGCGCCGCGCCCTGCAGGCCCGCCTCGCGGCCCATCCGGGGGTCCTCGACGCCGTGCTCCAGGGCGAGGCGGTGCGGATCGTGACGACGGAGGCCGTGGCGCCCGACCGTCTGGCGTCCGGTATCGAGGCGACCTGCGAGGCGGTCTCGCCGCGTTTCGAGGACGGCTTCGTCGCCCGCCTGAAGGATGCTGGCGCGCCCGGAGAGCTAGAGCTGCCGCGGGTCGACGCCCTCAGGCGCACTCCGGGCGATGCCATCGAGGTCGAGGGGCTGACCAAACGCTTCGACGGGTTCACCGCCGTCGACGCGCTGACCTTCGCCGTGCATGCCGGCGAGATCTTCGGCCTGCTCGGGGCCAATGGTGCCGGCAAGACGACGACCTTCCGGATGCTCTGCGGCCTGCTGCCGGCGAGCGCCGGGCGCCTGCGCGTCGCCGGTGTCGACCTGCGCCATGCGGCCGCCGAGGCGCGCGGGCGGATCGGCTACATGTCGCAGCGGTTCTCGCTCTACGGCAACCTGTCGGTACGCCAGAATCTCGAGTTCTTCGCCCGCACCTACGGGCTGCGTGGCGCCCGGGTGCGCGAGCGCCTCGCCTGGGCGTTCGCCGCCTTCGAGCTCGCCGAGCTGGCCGATGCCGAGGCCGGCGCCTTGCCGCTCGGCTATCGTCAGCGCCTGGCGATGGCCGCGGCCCTGCTGCACGAGCCCGACATCCTGTTCCTCGACGAGCCGACCTCGGGCGTCGATCCGCTGGCGCGGCGCGAGTTCTGGGGACGGATCTACGCGCTCGCCGAGGGCGGCGTGACGGTGCTGGTGACGACCCACTTCATGGAGGAGGCCGAGTACTGCGACCGGCTCGTCATCATGGCGGCCGGCGCGTTGTTGGCTATCGGTACGCCGAGCGAGGTCAAGGCCCAGGCCGCCCGCGATGGGACGCCCGCGCCGACGATGGAGGAGGCCTTCATTCGGCTCATCGAGCGGCGGGAGGCGGCGTGAACACGGCGGCGCGCACCGGCGGGGGCCGGCGGCTCCTCGGCCTGCTGCGCAAGGAGTGGCTCCAGATCCTGCGCGACCCCTCGAGCATCGCGATCGCCTTCGTGCTGCCGGTGGCGCTGCTGCTGCTCTTCGGCTACGGCGTCTCGCTCGATTCCAAGCATGTGCCGGTCGGCATCGTCATCGAGCAGCCGGGGGCCGAGGCGGCCTCGTTCGCCGCGGCCTTCGGCGAGTCGCCGTACTTTGCGCCGCGCATCTACAGCACCCGCCAGGCGGCCCGTGCGGCGTTGCGTGCCCAGGAGCTCGACGGCTTCGTCGTCGTGCCGGCCGACTTCGCGCACCGCCTTAAGGGCGAGGGCGCGGCGCCGATCCAGGTCATCGTCAACGGCGTCAACGCCAACTCGGGGCGGCTGCTCGCGGCCTACGTCCAGGGTGCCTGGTCGACCTGGCTCGCGCGCGAACTGGCCGCCCGCCGGGTCCCGATCCACGAGCCCGTCGCGGCGGAGCCGCGGATCTGGTTCAACCCGCAGGTGCGCAGCCAAAACTACCTGGTGCCTGGTCTCCTGGTCGTCAACATGACGCTGGTCGGGGCGCTGCTGACGGCGCTCGTGTTCGCCCGCGAGTGGGAGCGGGGCACCCTCGAGGCCCTGATGGTCACGCCGGTCAGCCTGCGCGAGATCCTGCTCGGCAAGCTGCTGCCGTATTTCGCCCTCGGCATCGGCGGCATGGCCCTGTCGGTGCTGATGGCCCTCTATCTGTTCGAGGTGCCGCTGCGCGGCTCGCTGTGGGTGCTGGTGGCCTGCTCGACGCTGTTCCTGCTCGCCGCCCTCGGCATGGGGCTCCTGATCTCGATCGTCGCCCGCAGCCAGTTCGTCGCCGGCATGTTCGCGTTGCTCGCGACCTTCCTGCCGGCCTTCCTGCTCTCGGGCTTCCTCTTCGACATCGACAGCATGCCGGCGGTCGTCCAGGCGATCACCTACCTGTTCGCGGCGCGCTACTTCGTCGCGATCCTCCAGACCCTGTTCCTGGCCGGCGACGTCTGGGGCGTGATCCTGCCGAACGCCGCCGCCCTGGCGGCGATCGCGGCCTTCTTCCTGGGGCTGAGTCGGCGCCTGCTGCACAAGCGGATCGAGTGATGGGCGCGCGCATCCTCGCCCTGATCGTCAAGGAGTTCCTGGCGCTCTTCCGGGACAAGCGCTCGCGCTTCGTCATCGTCGTGCCGCCGCTGATCCAGCTCCTGGTATTCGGCTATGCGGCGACCTACGACCTCGACGAGGCCCCCTTCGCGGTCTACGATCGCGACGGCGGCCATGCGGCGCGGGACCTCCTCGCGCGGTTCGAGGGCTCCCCGGCCTTCGAGCTCGAGCGCCGGATCGGCAGCGCCGGCGAGATCGCCGGGGTGATCGATGCCCGTGAGGTGCTGCTCGTGGTCCAGGTCGACCAGCGCTTCACGGCCGATCTCGCCGCTGGCCGCCAGGCCAAGGTGCAGTTTCTGATCGACGGGCGCAACTCGAACACGGCCCAGACCGTCCTCGACTATGCGAGCCAGATCGTCGCTGGCTTCAACCGCGACTGGGCCGCCGCGCACGGCCTCCAGGGCCCGCCGGTGAGCCTGGTGACCCGTGCCTGGTACAACCCGAACCTGGAGAGCCGCTGGTTCTTCGTCACGGGGCTGGTCGGCATCCTGACGCTGGTCGTGACCATGATGGTCACGGCGATGTCGGTGGCCCGCGAGCGCGAGCAGGGGACCTTCGATCAGCTTCTCGTGACACCGCTGCGCCCCGCCGAGATCCTGATCGGCAAGGCGGTCCCAGGACTCCTGATCGGCCTCTTCGAGGTCTCGGTCGTCGTGTTGCTGGCCGTGGTCTGGTTCCAGGTGCCGCTGGTCGGGAGCCTGACGGTGCTCTACACGGGCGTCGTGCTGTTCCTGTTCGCCGCCGTCGGGGTCGGGCTGATGATCTCGTCGCTCGCGGTGACCCTCCAGCAGGCCCTGCTCGGGGCCTTCCTGTTCATGGTGCCGGCCGTGATCCTGTCGGGCTTCGCCACCCCGATCGCGAACATGCCCGAGCCCGTGCAGTGGCTGACGCTGATCGATCCGCTGCGCTACTACCTGGTGATCGTGCGCGGCGTCTTCCTCGAAGGGGCCGGCTTCGGCCTCCTGATCCATCAGATGTGGCCGCTCGCGGGCATCGCGCTCGTGACCCTCGTCACCGCCGCCTGGCTGTTCCGCCACCGGATGGCCTGAGCGCCCGGCAACGACAATGGTTGGCTTGCAGGGGCCGCGCGGCGAAGATATCTCACAGGTAGAAGGCCGCGGGTGCGCACCCGCGGTCGTTCGATCACGATCCCAGAGCCACGATGGAGGAGGCCCAGATGAGCGAATCCGACAAGCATGAAGCCAAAGACAAGCTGGTGGACGCCTATGAGCAGATGCTCAAGCGCACGCACGAGCGGATCGAGGAGGCCCAGAAGGAGTCCGCGCCGCGCTTCCGCGACCTGCTCGGCAAGGTCCGCGACCACATGGTCGAGCTCGGCGAGCTGACCCGCGAGGAGGCGAACAAGGTCTCCGAGTACATCGAGCGCGACATCAAGGACGCCGCCGAGTACATCGCCGAGACCGGCGAGGACCTGCGCGACTGGTGGCGTTTCGACCTGGCGCTGATGGAGCAGCGGATGCTCGACATGTTCGCCCGCGTCGCCGACCAGACGAGCCTCAACCTCGCCCAGTGGGCCGAGAACGCCCGGCTGATGAGCCTCTACCAGGCCGGCGAGATCACCGGCCCGGGCATCCTGATCTGCGACCGCTGCGGCGCCGAGACCCACATGGTCAAGACCGGGCGCATCCCCGCCTGCGCCGACTGCGACGGCACCCTGTTCCGGCGACGGGCGCCGGAGAGGCGCGACGAGGGCTGAGCGCGGGTATCCAGCGAGGGGGCGACCCGGCACACCGGCGATGGATGCTCGCCATGGGGAGCCACCCTCATCGCGATCCGGGACAGACGCGCAGGAGCCGGGATCCGGAAGATCAGCGCGGGCGGTTGGCCGAGGCCGATCGCTGATCTCACGCGTCGTCCAGGATATAGCTAAAATCCAGCTCGATCTCATCGAACGGGGCTACTCGGGCCGGTCGCTGATGGTCCAGCGTGGCGATGACGCGGTAGCTGCCTGCGGTCAGCCGATGTGCGACCAGTTTGCGTTCCTCCGGCCAGATCAGCCAGTAATAGGGTACCTGATGGCGCTGCAGCAGCAGTGGGATCTGCTGTGTGTCCTTGCGCTCGTGGCCCGGTGAGACGATCTCGCAAACCCAGTCCGGAGGCAGTTCGATCAGGCCATGGGGCAACGTCGGCAGCCGGGCCTTGCGCCAGCCAGCCAAGTCGTGGGATGGACACTCGTGGGGCTCGTAGGCGACGCTGGCCTCGGTGAGGATCCACCAGCCATCCGGTCCAGCACGGCGATTGAAGGGGCCAAGCTCTTCTCGCGTGTTGCCTTGAGCGCGCCCATGCCGGGGCCGCGTCATGGGGCGGCGGACGATCTCCCCGCTGATCAGCTCGACATGGTCGTCAGGGCTCGATAGCAGATCATCGACGGTGGCGAGCTTGAGGGCCTCCATGGTGCCTCCATTGGCTGATGGCTGACGTCGCTCATTATCGCAAAGGGGGCGGCCAGGCGGAGCGCCGCGGGTTGGCAAGAGGGCGGCGCAACGGATATAGTCTCCCCACGAGCTGGCCCCGTGGGAGAGACCGGTCTTGCGACCGGCGCCGAAGGCGCAACACCGCCCGGAATCGCTCAGGCAAAAGGACCGTGGGGCCAATGCCGACTCTGGAGAGCGGCCGCGATGCTGTCTGCGTTGCGGCCCACCGATGGGGCAGCGACGGTGCGCCGTTGCAAACTCTCAGGTTTCAGGTACAGAGGGGCGGCGGCGACGGAGAGATCCCGTCGCCGCCGCCCTTTTGCGTTTCGGCGGTGCGGAGACGATGGGGACGAGGGGGCGAGGCCGAAAGCCTGGGAAGGCCGGGGGCCGCGCCGCACCTCCGGCGATTGCCCTGTTGGTAGCGGTCCGTGCGCCGTGACCTTGAGCCTGTAGTCGTCGCGGCGGCTGCGTCGGCCCCCTGAAGTGGGCACCTTGAATCTTTCAAGGTGCCCTGAAGCAACGGCCCTGGAGCCAAGGCGGAGAGCTCGATGACATCGAAGACGCCCTTGTTCGCGGAGCACCAGCGCCTCGGTGCCCGCATCGTCCCCTTCGGTGGCTGGGATATGCCGCTGCACTATGGATCCCAGATCGAGGAGCATCACGCGGTGCGCCGCGCCGCGGGTCTCTTCGACGTCTCGCACATGCGCCCGGTCGATATCGAGGGGCCCCAGGCTGAAGCCTTTCTACGCCACCTGCTGGCCAACGACGTCGCCAAGCTGAAGACCCAGGGCAAGGCCCTCTACAGCTGCCTGCTCGACGAGCGCGGCGGCGTGATCGACGACCTGATCGTCTATCGGCTCGGCGCGGAGCGCTACCGCGCCGTCGTCAACGCGGCGACGGCCGACAAGGATATCGTCTGGATGCAGGCGCAGGCCGGCGCCTTCGCCGTCTCGCTCGCGCGCCGCGACGATCTGGCGATGCTCGCGGTCCAGGGGCCGCAGGCGCGTGCGCTCGCCGCGCCCCGGCTACCCGTCGCGGCACGCGCGGCCGTCGCCGACCTCGCGCCCTTCTCGGCCGTCGAGGACGGCGCCTGGCTCGTCGCCCGCACCGGCTACACGGGCGAGGATGGTCTGGAGATCATGCTGCCGGGCGACGAGGCCGTCGCCCTCTGGCAGGCGCTCGTCGCCGCCGGTGCCCGGCCCTGCGGTTTGGGGGCGCGCGATACGCTGCGCCTGGAGGCCGGGATGAACCTCTACGGCCAGGACATGGACGAGACGACGACGCCGCTGGAGAGCGGCCTCGGCTGGACCGTCGCCTGGGAACCGGCCACGCGCGCGTTCGTCGGCCGCGAGGCCCTGGCCGCGCAGCGCGAGGATCCGGCCCGGCGGCGTTTCGTCGGGCTGCTGCTGACGGGCCCGGGAGTCTTGCGCGCCCATCAGTCGCTCTACCGCGGTGGGACGCCGGCCGGCGAGGTCACCTCGGGCGGCTTCTCGCCGACGCTCGGGCGTTCGATCGGCCTGGCGCGGATCGCGCCGGAGCCGGCGGGCGGTGCCGAGGTGGCCGACTGGACGGTCGAGATCCGCGGCCGACAGGTCCCGGTGCGGCTCGTCCGCCCGCCCTTCGTGCGCCATGGACGCGCCTGCATCGAGCCCTGAGCCGGGATCTCCGGGCGGGGATGACGAATCACACAGGTGGAGGCCGGTCCGCCGACCAGCGGGTCGCGACCGGCCTCCGGAGCCCTTCCGTCGCGCGTGCGACGCAAACAACGCTATGGAGCGCCGACCGATGAGCAATCTGCCCGAAGAACTCCGCTACACGAAGAGCCACGAGTGGGTCAAGGACAACGGCGATGGTACCCTGACCGTCGGCATCACCGACCATGCCCAGGACGCCCTCGGCGACCTCGTCTATGTCGAGCTGCCCGAGGTCGGTCGCCAGGTCGGGGCCGGCGAGGCCTGCGCCGTCGTCGAGTCGGTCAAGGCCGCCTCCGACATCTACAGCCCGCTGGCCGGCGAGGTGATCGAGGCGAACCCCGGCCTCGCCGAGGCGCCGGAGACCGTCAACCAGGCGCCCTACGGCGAGGGCTGGCTCTTCAAGCTGCGCGCCGATGCCGCCGCCCTCGGCGCGCTGCTCGACGCCGACGGCTACGCCAAGACCCTGGAAGAAGACGCCTGAGCCGGCCGGAGCCGCCCATGCCCTTCATTCCGCACACGCAGGAGGATCTCGCGGCGATGCTCGCGACGATCGGCGCCGCCTCGCTCGATGAGCTTTTCGACGAGATCCCCGCCTCGCTGCGCACCGGCGGGCAGGCCGATCTGCCCCCGGCCCTGGCCGAGATGGACATCGCCCGGCTGATGCAGGCCCGGGCGCGCGCCGACGGCGAGTCCGTCTGTTTCATCGGCGCCGGCGCCTACGATCACCACATCCCGGCGGCGGTCTGGCAGATCGCCGGGCGCGGCGAGTTCTACAGCGCCTATACGCCCTATCAGGCCGAGGCGAGCCAGGGGACGCTGCAGCTCCTCTACGAGTTTCAATCGATGATGACGGCCCTGACGGGGCTCGAGGTCTCCAACGCCTCGCTCTACGACGGCGCCTCGGGGCTCGCCGAGGCGGTCCTGATGGCGGTGCGCGCCAACCGGCAGACCCAGGCGCGGCGCGTGCTCGTGCCGCGCGCGCTCAACCCGGCCTACCGCCATACGCTGACCAGTCTGGTCGCGAGCCAGGGCATCGAGTTGGTCGAGGTACCCTTCGATCCCCGTGGCGGCCACACGCCGCTCGAGCAGCTCGAGCCGTTCGCCGCCGAGCCGTTCGCCGCGCTGGTCGTGCCGCAGCCGAACTTCTTCGGCACCCTCGAGGACGTCGGTGCGCTGACCGACTGGGCCCACGCTCGGCGGGCGCTGGTCATCGGCCTGGTCAATCCGGTGGCGCTCGCACGGCTCGCGCCGCCGGGGGAGTGGGGCGCGAAGGGGGCCGACATCGCCTGCGGCGACATCCAGCCGCTCGGCATCCCGCTGTCCTCCGGTGGGCCATACGGCGGCTTCCTGTGCTGCCAAAAGGCCCTGGTGCGCCAGATGCCCGGGCGCCTCGTCGGGCGTACCGTCGATCTCGACGGCAAGACCGGCTACACGCTGACGCTCCAGGCCCGCGAGCAGCACATCCGGCGCAGCAAGGCGACCTCGAACATCTGCACGAACCAAGGCCTGCTGGTCACGGCCGCGACCATCCACATGGCGCTGCTCGGCGCGGCGGGGTTCGAGCAGGTCGCCGATGCCTGCCTGGCCAACAGGGCGCGACTGACGGCGAGGCTCTGCGAGATCCCCGGGGTCGAGCCGGTCTTCAACGGTCCGGTCTTCCACGAGCAGGCCCTGCGCCTGCCGGCCCCGACGGGCGAGGTGCTGGCGGCGTTGGCCGCCGAGGGCATCCTCGGTGGCTGCGACCTGGGGCCGGCCTTCCCGGAGCTCGATCCGGCCGTCCTCGTCTGCGCCACCGAGGTGCGCACCGCCGAGGAGATCGACGACTACGCCGAGCGACTGCGGCGGATCCTCGCGGCCCGCGCCTAGCGCGCCTCGTCCCGCCGGTGCCTTGTTTTGCCGCGAAGGCGCAAAGATAAGGAAAGGTGCGGAAACAACCTACACGAGCGCGGGGAAGAGAAGAAACTACGAAATACACCAAATTCGCGAAAAATCGGATAATCGTTAGTTAATTCGGAATTTTTGCTTGTCTTGCGTGTTTCGTAGTTCTAAGAGGACGTGCCGGTCGTTCGTGAATCGTGCCTAAGAAACCGCGAAATGCGCGAAAGTCCCGAAAAAACGGCAGATTCTCCCGCTTGTGTTCTGCCTTTTCGCGCGTTTCGTAGTTTTAAGCCGGTTGTTTTCGAATCGTCACCCAGTGTGTGGGGCGGGGCGTCCGCCTCGTCGAGCAAACCAGCAGAGGAGATTGCGCGATGGCCACTGTCACCCTGCAAGGCAATCCGATCCACACCAACGGCGGGCTGCCGTCGGTCGGCAGCGCGGCACCGGATTTCCGCCTCGTCGACAAGGATCTGAACGATGTCTCGCTGGCCACCTGGCCAGGCAAGAAGAAGCTCCTGAACATCGTCCCGAGCCTGGACACCGGCGTCTGCGCGGCCTCGGCGCGGCGCTTCGACAGTGAGATGGCCGGCAAGGCCGACGCCGTCGCCTTGGTCGTCTCGGCCGATCTGCCGTTCGCGTCGGGGCGCTTCTGCAGCCTCGAGGGGCTCGCCAACGTCCTGCCGCTGTCGATGATGCGCTCGCGCGACTTCGCCCGGGATTACGGCGTGCTGATCACCGACGGTCCGCTGGCCGGCATCGCGGCGCGTGCCGTCGTCGTCCTCGACGCCGATGACCGGGTCGTCTACACCCAACTCGTCCCCGAGATCACCGCGGAGCCCGACTACGACGCCGCCCTGGCCGCCCTCGGCTGAGCGGCCGCGCGCGGGCCCCGCCCCGACCCGGCGCGGATGACCGCGCCGGGGCCGGGGATTCCCGCGCGCTCTCGGCGTCCAGCCGGCGCGCCGCGCCAACCCATCCGACTCCAGGAAGCCGCCTTCCGATGCTGATCCACGAACTGTCCCGCACCGGGCGCCGGGCCACGGCCCAGGCGCCCTTGTCCACCGCCGATGTGCCTGCGCTGCCCGAGTCGTTGCGCCGCCGGCGCCGGGCCGCGCTGCCCGAGGTCTCGGAGCTTCAGGTCGTCCGCCACTACACGCGCCTGTCGCAGCAAAACTTCTCGATCGACACGCACTTCTATCCGCTCGGCTCCTGCACGATGAAGTACAACCCGCGCGCCTGTCACGCCCTGGCGAGCCTGCCGGGCTTCCTCGCGCGCCACCCGCTCGCGCCGGCGAGCCGCAGCCAGGGGCTGCTCGCGTGCCTGCACGACCTCCAGGAGATCCTCAAGGAGGTGACGGGGATGCACGCGGTGTCGCTCGCGCCGGCCGCCGGCGCCCAGGGCGAGTTCGCCGGGGTCGCGATGATCCGCGCCTACCACGCGGCGCGCGGCGACACGGCGCGCACCGAGATCCTGGTCCCGGACGCCGCGCACGGCACCAATCCGGCCTCGGCCGTGATGTGCGGCTTCGAGGTCCGGGAGATCCCGACCGGCGCCGACGGCGATGTCGACATCGCCGCGCTACGCCAGGCGGTCGGCCCGCAGACCGCCGGGATCATGCTGACGAACCCGAGCACGGTCGGGGTCTTCGACCGCAACATCGTGCAGATCGCCGAGGTCGTCCATGCCGCCGGCGGCCTGCTCTACTACGACGGGGCCAACCTCAACGCGATCCTCGGCAAGGTGCGTCCCGGCGACATGGGCTTCGACGTCATCCACATGAACCTGCACAAGACCTTCTCGACGCCCCACGGCGGTGGCGGGCCGGGGGCTGGGCCGGTCGGCGTCTCGGCGCGGCTCGAGCCCTATCTGCCGATCCCGCTCGCGGCGCGTGACGGCGACGGCTACCGCTGGCTGACCGAGGTCGACCGTCCGGCGAGCATCGGCCGGTTGACGGCCTTCGGCGGCAACATGGGGATCCTGCTGCGGGCCTATGTCTACGCCCGCATGCTCGGCCGCGAGGGCATGGGGCGGGTCGCCGAGTACGCGACGCTGAACGCCAACTACCTGTTCAAGCGCCTGACCGACGCCGGCTTCGAGGCCGCCTATCCGAGGCGTCGGGCGAGCCACGAGTTCATCGTCACGTTGCGCCGCGAGGCCCGCGAACTGGGCGTCACGGCGATGGACTTCGCGAAGCGGCTGCTCGATTACGGCTTCCATGCCCCGACGACCTATTTCCCGCTGCTGGTCCCCGAGTGTCTGCTGATCGAGCCGACCGAGACCGAGACCAAGGAGGCGCTCGACGGCTTCGTCGAGGCCATGATCCAGATCCGCCGCGAGGCCGAGGAGAACCCGGATCTGTTGCGCGGCGCGCCCTACAGCCTGCCGGTGCGCCGCCTCGACGACGTGCGGGCGGCCCGGCAGCTGGACCTCGCGTGGCGACCGGTCGGCGGCGATGGCCAACGATAACCAGGCCCGCGGCTGGCGGCGCATCGTGCGGGCCTTCGGCTTCTCGCTGAAGGGCCTCAGGGCCTGCTTCCGCTTCGAGGAGGCCTTTCGCCAGGAGGTCATCGCGCTGATCGCGCTGGTGCCAATCGGGCTCTGGCTCGGCGAGACGCCGGTCGAGCGGGCGCTGCTGGTCGGCAGCCTGCTCGTCGTGCCGATGGTCGAGCTCTTGAATTCGGCGATCGAGGCGAACGTCGATCGCATCGGCCTGGAGCGCCACGAGCTCTCGGCGCGGGCCAAGGACATCGCCTCGGCCGCGGTCCTGATCAGCGTGATCTTTACAACGTTGATCTGGGGCCTGATCTTGGTGCCCAAGTGGCTGTGACGGGACTGCGTCGTCGGGAGGCAAGGGCGTGAGCGGGCATTTTCAGGATACCGGCTTCGTGCCGCTCGGCGTCGCGGTGCTGACGGTCTCCGACAGCCGCGGCGAGGCCGAGGACACCTCTGGGCGCTTGCTGCGCGAGCGCGCCGCGGCGGCCGGGCACCGCATCGTCGGCCACGCGATCGTCGCGGACGATGTGTATCGGCTGCGGGCGGTCGTCTCGCAGTGGATCGCCGACCCGGCCGTGCAGGTGATCCTCAGCACTGGCGGCACCGGGGTCACCGGTCGCGACAGCACCCCGGAGGCGCTCGCGCCGCTCCTCGACAAGCCGATCGAGGGCTTCGGCGAGCTCTTCCGTCAGCTCTCGCTGGCCGAGATCGGCCCCTCGGCGATCCAGTCGCGGGCCTTCGCCGGGCTCGCGAACGGCACCTTCCTCTTCTGTCTGCCGGGCTCGACCGGCGCCTGCCGCACGGCCTGGGACCGAATCCTCCTCTCCCAGCTCGACCACCGCACGCGCCCGTGCAATTTCGCCCAGCTGATCCCGCGGCTGCTGGAGTCCTGACGATCATGGCGCGCGCGGACGCGAATCGATGCGAGACGCCAGGGGGGCTTTGGCCGCTGGAGGCCGCGCAGGGGCGGCTCCTGGCCGCCGCTCGGCCGGTCGCCGAGCGGGTGACGCTGCCGCTCGATCGATGCCTGGGCCGGGTCCTCGCGGCGCCGCTCGCGAGCCCCGTCCCGCTGCCCGGCTGGGACAACAGCGCGATGGACGGCTACGCGGTGCGGGCCGCCGACCTGCCGAAACCGGGCCTGACGCTGCGGGTCACCCAGCGCATCCCGGCGGGGGTCGTCGGCACGCCGGTCGAGCCCGGCTGCGCGGCGCGGATCTTCACCGGGGCGCCGTTGCCGCCCGGGGCCGACGCGGTCGTCGTCCAGGAGGCCTGCGTCCAGGACGGCGAGCGGGTGCGCATCGATACCTTGGTGCGTCCCGGGCAGAACATCCGCCGCGCCGGCGAGGAGCTCGCGGCCGGGGGCCAGGTACTCGCCGCCGGGGCGCGCCTCGCGCCGCAGCACCTGGGGCTCGCCGCCGCCGTGGGGGCGGCCGAACTGGTCTGCCATCGGCGGCTGCGGGTCGCGATCCTTGCGACTGGCGATGAGCTCGCGCTGCCGGGCCAACCGCTCGCGCCGGGCCAGATCTACGACGCCAACGGCCTTCTGCTTCGCTCGCTACTGGCGACGCTCGGCTGCGAGGTCGTCGATGTCGGGATCGTCGGCGACACCCTCGCGCAGACCGAGGCGGCCCTCGCCGAGGGGGCCATGGCGGGGGACCTGGTCCTCGTCAGCGGCGGGGTCTCGGTCGGGGAGGAGGACCACGTCAAGCCGGCCCTGGAGCGGCTCGGGCGCGTCGACCTGTGGAACCTGGCGATCCGCCCGGGCAAGCCGCTGGTCTTCGGCCATGTCGCCGGGCCTGGCGGCGAGGTCCCGGTCATCGGCAGCCCCGGCAATCCGGTGGCCCTGTTCATCGTCTTCTGCCTGCTGATCCGACCCTTCATCCTGCGCTGCCAAGGGGTCGCCGGCGAGGTCCTGCCGCGCCCGCTCTGGGGCGAGGCCGGCTTCGACTGGCCGCGCCCGGACAAGCGGCGCGAATACGTGCGCGCACGGTTGGAGGCCGGGGCGGCGGGCCGACCGCAGGTCCTCGTCTACCCCAGCCGCTCCTCGGCGATGCTCTCCTCGCTGGTCTGGGCCGAGGGCCTGGCCGTGATCCCCGAGGGCCGGACGCTGGCCCGCGGCGAGGCGGTCGCGTTTCTGCCGTTCAGCGAACTGCTCGCATGATCCGCATCCTCTACTTCGCGCGGCTGCGCGAGACGCTCGGGGTCGCCGAGGAGGCCCTCGCGTGGGACCCGCGCTGGCACTCGGTCGCCGACCTGGGCGCGGCGCTGGCCGCCCGGGGTGGGACCTGGGGCGCGGCCTTCGCCCCCGGGCCGACGCTGCTCTGCGCCGTGAACCAGACGCTGGCCCGCCCCGAGACCCCGCTCGGCGATGGCGACGAGGTCGCCTTCTTTCCACCGGTCACGGGCGGTTGAGCTGCGTCAGACCAGATCGAAGCGCTCGAACTGCATGCTGAACTGACCGCGGCCCTGGGTCAGGCTGCGTAGCGTCGTCGTGTAGCCGAGGAGCCGCTCGAGCGGTACCTCGCCGACGATCGTGACCTCCGCGCCGCGCCCGACGGTGTCGCGGATCGCCGCCTGGCGGGCCTGGAGGTCGCCAAGGACGGCGCCGAGATTCGCCTCGGGGACGACGACCTCGACGGCCATCACCGGGTGCAGCAGGGCAGGGCGGGCGCCCGCCATGGTCTTCTGGACCGCCCGTGCCGCGGCGGCGGTGAGGGCTTCCGGGGTCGATGCCTGGCCGAACAGCTCGATCTCCTCGAGCGTGACCTCCAGGTCCTCCAGCGGCGCCCCTTGCAGCGGCCCGACCGCGAGCGCGACCCGCAAGCCGTCGGCGATGGCGGTCTGCTGCAGGGGGTTGAGGGTGCCGCCCTCGGGTCGGACCCGCGGGTCGCCGCCGATGCGCAGGCCGCTGCCGCGCGCGAGCGGCGCCAGTCGCACCGCGACCCGTGCTCGGCGTTCGCCCACCTTGGGGTCCGGGCTCGGCGGCGGGGCGTAGAGGGCCTCGCCGCGCGCGGCGCGGCGGATCGTTTCGCGCGTCGCCACGGCCGGCCGGCCGCTGCGGACCTCGAGGCCGAATTCCCGGGCGAGGCGCTCCAGCACGATCTGCAGGTGCAGCTCGCCCATGCCCTCGAGCAGGCGTTGGCCGGTCTCCAGGTCGTCTTCGACGACCAGGGTCGGGTCCTCCTGGGTCAGCTTGTCGAGGGCCTCGATGAGCTTGTCGGTGTCTTGTCCGTGGGCCGGTTCGATCGCCAGGCTCAAGACCGGGCGTCGGGCGTCGATGCGCTCCAGCGCCAGCGGGTGCTCGGGGGCGCAGAGGGTGTCGCCGGTCGCCGCGTGGCGCAGCCCGGCGATGAGGACGATCTCGCCCGGCCCGGCCTCGTCGGTGCGGGTCTTCTTACCGGCGTCGACGTCGAAGAGGCGGGCGACCTGCTCCTGCACGAGGCGCCCGCCGGCGGCCAGGTGCACGACCCGGTCGCCGGGGCGCAGCCGGTTGCGGTAGACGCGGGCGAAGACGTGGCGTCGCCCGTCCCAGAGCTGGACCTTGAAGGCCAGCGCGACCAGTGGTCCGGGCCCGCCGAGGACGATCTCCTCGCTGGTGCCGTCGGGGCGGCGGGCGAGGGCGGGCGGGCGGTCCGGTGGCGCCGGCAGGAAGTCGACGACGCCGTCGAGGAGCGGCTGGACGCCGATGTTGCGCAGGGCGCTGCCGGCGTAGGTCGGGAAGAGACGTCCGCTCAGCGTGCCCTGGCGCAGGACCCGCCGGATCTCGACCGGGTCCGGGTCGGTGCCGGCCAGGACGTCTTCGGCAAGGGCCTCGTCGAGATCGGCGACGGCGAGCAGCAGGGCCTCGCGCCAGGGCGCGCAACGCGCCCAGAGGTCGGCGGGACAGGGGCCGCGGTCGAGGACCTCCCCCTGTTCGCCGGTGAAGCGGATCAGGGTGGCGTCGATCAGGTGGACGACGCCGTCCGACTCCGCGGCCGGCACGGTGACGGCGACCGGCTCGCCCCCGAGCCGTTTGGCGATGTCGGCGAGGGCCTGGTCTAAATCGGCCCCGGGGCGGTCCATCTTGTTGACGAAAAAGAGCGCCGGCAGGTTGAAACGGCTGCGCTGGCGCCAGATCGTTTCGGTCTGAGGCTCGACCCCGCGGACCCCGTCGAGGACCAGGACGCAGCCGTCCAGGATTCGCATGGAGCGCTCCACCTCGATGGTAAAATCGACGTGGCCGGGGGTGTCGACGATCTGCAGTAGGTGATCGCGCCAGGGTGCCTTGGTGACGGCCGACGTGATCGTGATGCCGTGGCGTTGCTCCTCGGCCAGATAGTCCATGTGGGCGGCGCCCTCGTGGACCTCGCCGATCTTGTGGGATGCGCCGGCGTAGAAGAGGATGCGCTCGGTCAGCGTCGTCTTACCCGCATCGACGTGGGCCGCCACGCCGATGTTGCGCAGGCGGGCAAGCGGTATCGTCTTGCTCATGGGTCAAGTTGTTCGAATCGCTGAGTTTCTGGATGGCTGAGATGAAAGATGGCAGTCGACCGAAAGGTTTCGCATTGTGGTCGGTTCTGATGGTCGGCGCCCTGATCGGTTCGGGCTTGGGCGGCGCTGCCCTGGCGGAGGTCTACCATCTCCGTGAGGCCTCCGACGGGGTCGTAGGCACCGCATTCTATGTAGAGAGCGACAAGGAAGGCACGCTACTCGACATCGCCCGCGTCAACGGGTTCGGCCACGACGACATGCGTCAGGCCAATCCGGGGGTCGATATGTGGGTGCCGCGGGACGGGGACAATGTCCTGATCCCCAACCGCTTCGTGCTCCCCGATGCCCCGCGCGAGGGCATCGTCTTGAATCTGGCTGAGAAACGCCTCTACTACTACCCGCCGGGGGAGCCGACGACAGTCCATAGCTTCCCGATCAGCATCGGCCGCGAAGGCCACAATACGCCGGTCGGCAGCTACCACATCCTCTCGAAGACGAAGGACCCAACCTGGCGGCCGCCGGGCTGGATCCGCGAGCAGCGGGCGGCCGAGGGTCGGCCGATCCCGGAGGTCGTCCCGCCCGGGCCCGACAACCCGCTCGGCAGCTACGCGTTGCGCCTGAGCGACCCGAGTTACCTGATCCATGGGACGAATAGGCCCTGGGGGCTGGGGATGGAGGTCAGCGCCGGCTGCATCCGGATGTATCCGGAGGACATCGCCTATCTGTTCCCGCTCGTCGCGGTCGACGCGCCGGTGACCATCGTCGAACAACCCTACAAGCTCGGCTGGTTGGGCGACGAACTCTATCTGGAGGTGCACACGAAGGAGGGGGAGGCGGTCCGCGCACCGTCGGAGATCGTGCCCGCGCAGATCGCGGATGCGCCGGGAGTCTTTATCGACTGGGGGGCGGTGGAACGGACGCGGGACGAGAATGCCGGCCTCCCACAACTCGTGGGAGGCCGGGATGCCTCAGCGAACTGGCATCACTTGGACATGATCTTCTGATACATACGGTCGATGCGCGCCTGGTTCGCGTCGCAGCAGGACTGGGCGGCATTGGCCTTGTTCAGGGCATCCTGGGCCATGTCACGGGCTTCCTGGTCCACGGTGGCGCAGCCACCGAGCAGCGAGGCCGCCAGAAGGGTCGATGCGGTCAGGGTGAACAGCTTGGCGCTTGGACGAAGCATTATGAGTCTCCTTGAATTGAGGCGTTCGGCCTCGGTTGGGCATAACGGGGCACCCCTGGCTGCATCGCGGGCCGGGGCATGCCCTTTCCTCGGACATGCCGGCAAGACGTCCGTACCGTACCGACGGTCTCTCCGGCGCCGATGAAACAGATTGTGCCGCTCAGGCGAAAGCAAATGAAGCGTAGCAATATTACGACGAAATCGCCCGTGCGTAATGCGGAGATTGGGGTTCCCCTGACAGGCTTCTCTGGGCGCTATGCGGAAATTCAACCGGCTTTTGTGGCGACTTTGTAACGGGCGGCGCGCTGACCGTGTCCGCGGCGGCGGCCCGCCCCGCGGGCGCGCTTGCTGCGTGCACCGGCTCTGCATTCTAATGTATTGATACGCCGCCTTCCCGTCCCCGTGCGGCCGGCCTTAGCCGCCCGACCGCCACCAGATCGAGTTGTCGATGGTCAGCCGTTTCTACGATCGCACCCGTTCCGAGTCGATATCCAATCCGTTTCGTTGCGAAGGGTTTCTGCGCGACGGCGCGATCCCGCGCCGCGAGGGCGGGTGCGTGGCGCTCGACGGTCTGCCGCCCTTCCTGCGCGCGCTGCTGGTCACCGATGGTACCGTGACCAAGATCCTCGAGGCCTACTTCTGGGAGCCTGTCAGCGTCACGACGCAGCGCCAGGAGTTCGTCGTCGCCGAGCAGCCGGTACCTTGGATCCGTATCGAGGCCGGCGATCGGGTGCTCGTGCGTGAGGCAGCGCTGCGCGGTGTCGACAGCGGTGTCTTGTACGCGACCGCGCTGTCGGTGATCCGCATTGAGCACATCCCGGAGGGCTTCCGTCAGCGGCTGATCGATCGCGAACTGGGTATCGGAGTTCTGATCCGGGACAGCGGCCTGGAGAGCTACCGCGAGGTGATGGAGGTCGATGTCGCGGCGGCCGACGGGGGGGATTCGGGCGGCGGACCGGACGCGCTGGGGGCCGACGACATCCTCTCGCGCACCTACCGAATCATCATCGGCCGCGAGCCGGTCATCCTGATTACCGAGGGCTTTCCTGTATCCAGTTATCGCCAAGGCGGGACCTAGCGGGTCGCTGGCCACATGGCGTTTATATTGGCCGATGCGGTCGGCGTCTGCGATCATTGCGCCCGCGTGCTAATCTTCAGCCTGAAACCGCGCTCGGAGGTCGTCTCCCCCGCGTTGTCCATCCTCCTCGGCCCCGGCGTGAATCTGGATGGGCTGTGTACAAGGCGGGTCGCGCCACGCCATCGGGCGGAATGTTGACCCGAGGTGTACATGGGCCTGCCTCGGCAGGCTTGCCGCAGCCTCGGCGGTAGTCATACAGCGTGTCCGCCCTGTCCGGAGGCTCTCGGGGGCGACGACCGGAGGCTCGACAGTGTCTGCTTCGATCCGCGATCCCAGTCGCCCACTGGTCGTCATCGTCGATGATCAATCGACCGGTCGGCGGATCTTGACGCAACTGGTCGGTGGCCTCGACGCGAACCTCGAGGTCGTCGCCTTCGGCGATGGGCCATCGGCCATCGAGTGCATTCGGCGTCGTACGCCCGACCTGATCCTCACCGACTACATGATGCCGGACATGGACGGCATCGCCTTCATCCGTTGCGTGCGCAGCCTACCCGCCTGCGCCGACGTGCCGCTCGTCGTCGTCACCATCGTCGACGACAAACAGGTTCGCTATCAGGCCTTCGATGCCGGTGCAACCGACTTCCTGAACCGTCCGATCGACGAGTACGAGTGCCGGGCTCGGTGCCGTAATCTGCTGATGCTGCGCCGTCAGCAGAAGATGATTCAGGACCGGGCCGCCTTGCTCGAGGATCAGGTGACGGCGGCGACCCGGGCGATCAGGGCACGGGAGCGTGAGACCCTGCTGCGCTTGGCCAAGGCAGGCGAGTATCGCGACGAAGGGACCGGCGACCACGTCCTGCGCATCGCCCGCTATTGTCGGTTGATGGCCCAGTCCCTCGGCCTGGCGGTCGTGCATTGCGAACAGATCGAACTCGCCGCGCCGATGCACGACATCGGCAAGGTCGGTGTCCCGGACCGGATCCTCTTGAAGCCCGGGCGCCTGACGCGCGAGGAGTTCGCGATCATGCAGCACCATACCGAGATCGGCTACGAGATCCTCAAGGACAGCCCGTCGCGCTATCTGCAACTCGGTGCCACCATCGCGCTCTGCCATCACGAGCGCTTCGATGGCACCGGCTATCCGGCCGGCCTGGCCGGCGCGGCGATCCCGTTGGAGGCGCGGATCGTCGCCGTCGCCGACGTCTTCGACGCCCTGACCTCGGTGCGCCCCTACAAGCCGGCCTGGTCGATCGAGGAGGCCGTCGCCTACATCCGCGCCCGCGCCGGGGGGCATTTCGATCCGGACTGTGTCACGGCATTTCTCGACTGCCTGGACCAGATCCAGGACGTCCACGTCGCCCTCGCCGACGAAGCCAGGGACGTGCGCGGATCGGCTGGGCGGGGGCCGTGATGCCGTGCGCTGACTCGTGAAAGAGGGGCGTGGGAGGG
>NZ_NRRW01000061.1 GCF_016583835.1 Thiococcus pfennigii
GCGGGGCGGTGCCGGTGGCGGCGGTGCCGGGCGCTCGACCTGGATGCCGAAGCCGCCCGCGAGGGGCGCGAGGCCCTGGTTGAAGCCCTGGGCGACCGCGCGCAGCTTCCACTCCTGATTGCGCCGATAGACCTCGCAGAAGATCATCGCGACCTCCTGGCGGCCCGCGAGCGGCAGGTCGAAGCGGGCGATCTCGGTGCCGTCGCGCGCGTCCAACGCGCGGATCCAGGCCGATTGCAGCGTGCCGAAGGTCTGGCGGCGCGCCTCGCCCTCGTGGATCGTGACGCAGAAGGCGATCTTCTCGATCGCCCCGGGGACCGTGCCGAAGTCGACCTCGAACGCCTGCTGGTCGCCGCCCGGGGCCGAGACCACGGCGACGCAGCCGTCACGGGTACGCGGGTGGTTGTAGAAGACCATGTCGTCGTCGCCGCGCACCTTGCCGTTGGCCCCGAGCAGGAAGGCGCTGGCATCGATCTCCAGGCCGGCGGGGCTCGTGGGACTCCAGCCGACCGCGATGATCACGCGCGCCGGGCGGCTGGGGGCGGCGGAGAGCGAGGTATTGGCACCTGGCTGGAGGGCGACGCTGGTCATGGGGGGCTCCTCGTGCGTGCGGCACCCGGCGGGCATCGCCGGGTACCGCGTCGGCTGGGATTCAGACAGGATTCATGGATCGTCGGGGCAACCGGACGGCCGATGTCGGGTGAGGGCGCGCGCTGGCGCGCCCTCTTTCGGCGACCGCCGTGCGGGCGCGCCTCACCCGACGGGCGCCCAGGCCCGTTTCGAACCCTCGATGGCCGACTGGGGCCTACTGGACGCCGAAGTCGCGGGCGACGGCCGCGAGGCCACCGGCGTAACCCTGGCCGATCGCCTTGAACTTCCACTCGTCGTTGTGGCGATAGAGTTCGCCGAAGATCATCGCCGTCTCGATGGAGAAGTCCTCGGACAGGTCGTAGCGGACGATCTCCTTCTGGTCGGCGTCGTTGACGCCGCGGATGAAGGCGTTGCTGACCTGGCCGAAGTTCTGCTTGCGGGCCTCGGCGTCGTAGATGGTCACGACGAAGACGACCTTCTTCGCATTGGCCGGCAGCAGCGCGAGGTCGACCTTGATCACCTCGTCGTCACCCTCGCCGGCGCCGGTCAGGTTGTCGCCCTGGTGGGCGACGGCCCCCTCGGGGTCCTTCAGGTTGTTGAAGAAGACGAAGTGCTTCGCGCTCAGGGCCTTGCCGTCCTCGCCGACGACCAGCGCCGAGGAGTCCAGGTCGAACGGCGCGCCGTCGGTGCTGCGCGCATCCCAGCCGAGGCCGAAGTGGAGCTTGGTGAGGCCCGGGGCCTCCTTCGTCAGCGAGACATTGCCACCCTTGGTCAGTGAAACGGCCATCTTGTCGATCTCCCGTGATTCAGTGGTGAGAGAAAACGTCTACGAAAGGTTCGGAAACAACCGGCACAAGCTCGCAGATGACAGGAAACTACGGAACACACGAAGGTCGCGAAAAACGGCAAATGCGCCTGCTAATAGTCAGCCATTTCGCGAGTTTCGTAGTTCCAACGCAGATGCACCGATTGTCCTTGAATCGTCCTTTTAGGAATGATTCAACGACCAGCGGCACCACTCGGCCTTCGATGTCGGGGTGCGTTGCGCTGACCCGACCACAGTTGCGCCGGTGGTCCTCGAGCCGCCACTGGGGGCGGCGATCGACGGTCCGTCGGCCGAGCAGGCGCCGACGCACGGCGTTGGCGACCCGCGACGGCCGATGCGCGGTGCTAGACGCGCACCCCGTATTGTCCGCACATCGCGTGCAGGCCGCCGGCATAGCCCTGCCCGACGGCGTTGAAGCGCCACTCGCCGCCGTGGCGGTAGAGCTCGGCGAAGACCATCGCGGTCTCCGTCGAGTAGTCCTCGCCGAGGTCGAAGCGCACGACCTCGGTGCCCTTGTCGGCGTCGACGAGGCGGATGAAGGCGTTGGCGACCTGGCCGAAGTTCTGCCCCCGCGCCTGGGCGTCGTGGATCGTCACCGTGAAGGCGATCTTGTGCACGTTGGCGGGGACGGCCGGCAGATCGACCATGATGACCTCGTCGTCACCCTCGCCGGCGCCGGTCAGGTTGTCGCCGGTGTGGCGCACCGAGCCGTCGGTCGACTCGAGGTTGTTGTAGAAGATGAAGTCCTTGTCGGCGGCGACCTTGCCGTTCTCGCCCAGGAGAAACGCGGAGGCGTCCAGATCGAAGTCCTTGCCATCGGTCACGCGCGGGTCCCAGCCGAGGCCGACGTGAACGAGCCGCAGACCGGGCGCGGCCTTGTCGAGGGACACGCGACCGCCCTTTTCGAGTGTAACTCCCATCGTTGAATCTCCTCTCGTCGCTGGCGGGGGCCGGGCGGCCCCCTGTGTGCCGATTGTGCGACCCGCCGGCCAGCGGCGCGGCCGATCGCGCGCGTCTCAGACGCCGAACTCCTCCGGGTCGAGCGCGAGTTCCTGGCAGATGCGGCGCACGGCGGCGCGCTCGTGCTCGTCGAAGTTGCCGTCGGCGCCGCCGATGACGCAGCAGACGCGCACCAGCAGGCGGGCGTCGGCCGGCTTCTTGGAAAGCGGTGCGATCGCCTTCAGCGCCTGGGCCTGGCCGATCCCGAAGTCGAATTCGAAGTTGCCGTTGTACTTGTTGAACAGCGCGATGACGTCGTTGGTGTCGTAGAGCGAGAGGACGTCGGAGGTCTGCATGAAGCCGAGCATCTTGCGCTTCTCTTCCGGGTCGACGACCCCATCGGCGTTCGCGACCAGGGCGCAGCCGGCCACGCAGGCCTCGAGGAAGTCGCGGTTGCGCAGCCGCGCGACCTCCTCCTTCAGCCCCTTGGACATCTGACCGACCTTCTGTTTGAAACTCTCGAGCATGGCTGTACCTGTTGCGGTGAAGTGGTTGGGGTCATCCGCGGCGGGCGCGCGCGCCCGGCACCGCGATGCGTCCGGTCGCTTCAGGTCGACAGGCGCGCGGCGAAAAGGTTCATCCACGCCGACCCGACTCGCGCCCGGACGCCTTCAAGGCAGGTTGGCCGCGATCAGCGGCATCAACTCCTGGAAGGTGCGGCCGTGGCCCTTCTCGCCGACGGCACGCATCTTCCACTTGCCCTCGTGCCGGTAGATGACGGCGAGGAGCAGGCCCGTGTAGTCACCGCCGTCGAGGCTGATGTCGTAGCGGGCGATCTCCTGGCCCGTCGCCTTGTTGACGAGGCGGCAGAAGGCGCTCGGGATACCGGCGAAGGAGTCGTTGAGGAAGGAGTTGACGGTGAAGACCAGCGAGCGGATCTCGGTGGGCACCGCGTCGAGGCTGAGCTCGATGCGCTCGTTCTCGCCGCCGCCGCCACCCGAGCGGTCGTCGCCCGTGTGGCGGACGCTGCCGCAGCGGCTCTTCAGCTGCCGGAACCAGACCTGATCCTGGAGCTGGCCTTGGGCATCGAACAGCAGACAGGAGGCGTCGAGATCGACATCGACCTCGGAGGTGCCGAAGAAGCCCTTCTTCGTGCGCCGTCCCCAGCCGAGGCCAAGGGAGACCTCGGACAGCTCGGCGCCGTCCTTCTCGAGCGAGATGCGTTGGCCCTTCTCTAGGTTGATCGCCATGACTGTGGAGCCTCCTCAGCAGTGTTGGGAAGGGTTCGACGACGAAGGCGGCACGACGTCGTCGCCCGGGTCGAGACTTGTTAGGGTCCGCTGTGCGGACCTCTCCAGAGAACCGGGACGACCAAGGGTCGCACAGCGGCGGACCCCGCGCCGCCCCTCGTTCGGCCCATCCAGCTTAACCCCATTAGTGTAACCGGTTATTGCCGATCGGGCCGCCCAGCGTGACGCCTCAGCGCGGCGCGATGAGCTGGACGAGCGCGAGCCGTCCGTCCGCATCGCGCGAGAAGAGCAGCCGCTGCCCGTCGCGCAACGCGATCCGCTCGCCGATCGGCACCGGGGCGTCGCGATCGAGGTCGTGCAGGCCCGGCAGGCGCTCGTTGACGAGCCACCAGCGGTCGCGGTGCAGGACGAAATAGCCGACCCGTTGCCGTTCCTCGGGCGAGAGACGCTCGTTCGGCGAGAGATTGCGGCGCACGTGCCAAGGGAACAGGGACTGGTCCGTATAGACCATCAGGCGATGGTCGTCGCGGCTGAACTGCCCGCCGCGGCGCGCCGAGTAGAAATTGAGGATCGGCAACTGGCCCGAGAAGGGGGTGCCGCAGAAGGGGCAGGCCGGCGTGAAGCTGTTGTCGAAGACGTACCAGCCCTGGGCGCAGTCGGGGTTGAGGCAAGGCTGGAGGAGATCGGCGGTCTTCACCAGCGCGTGCTCCCAGTCGTCGGCGGTCGGGCGGGCCGTCGGCGCGTGCAGACCGTCGATGAAGGCTCGGTCGAAGAGCGGCGTCAGATAGGGGCCGGTGACCCGGTAGGGGATCTTGCGGGTGTCCTTCCAGGGCAGCTCCGAGGCCCGCGCGCGTTCCGGGCGGACGCGGTTCGAGCGGTCGCTCGGGTGCTCGATGAACAGTGCCCGCTCGCCCATCGACAGGGTCTCGTCGCGCTGCGGGTCCGGATCGTTGACCTTGTCGCCGCGCAACGGGTGACGGTAGAGCAGATACATGTAGATCAGGACCGCCAGCGCATGGCGGTCGGTCGCGATCGACGGCAGCCGGCGGGCCGGGTCGTGGCGGTCGAGGTGGGCGGTCATGACCACCTCGGGGGCGATGAAGTCCGGGGTGCCGACGACATCGGGCGGGAACTTGCCCGGCACGACCAGGCCGTCGAGGTCGATCAGGCAGGCGCTGCCGGTGCAGGGGTCGACGAGGGCGTTCTTGTAGGACAGGTCGCTGTGGGCGAGCCCGGCGGCGTGCAGGCGCCGCACGGCGCGGGCCAGGCGGATGCAGATACGCAGGTAGTTCAGCCAGTGGCCGCGCTCGCGCGGGTCGAGGAAGCGGCTCTGGTTGTGGGCGCTCGCGAACCACTTGCCCTCCTTCTCGTGGCCGCGGATCCCGAGCATGTCGTCGTTCTTCGACCCATGGGCGAAGAAGAAGTGCGGCGCATAGGTCGGCACGACGACGCCGACGCGCCCGCCGTGCTCGACGACCGCGGTCGGCCAGCAGAAGACCTCCTCCCAGTAGTCGCCGCCGATCTGGCCGAAGATGCCGTCGCGGTAGGGGCCGGCGATCATCGCCAGGCGCTCGCGGGCCTGCGGGTCCTGCTGCTCGCGGAAGAGGGCGACGACGTAGGAGCGGTCGGGGGAGAAGTAGACGTCCTTCATCGCCCCGGAGGCGGCCACCCGGTCGACGAACTCGACGGCACGGCCGTCGAGGGTGGTCAGGCGCACGGTCGCGGCCATCGCGGTCACCAGAGCACGGCGATCGTGCGGTCGTCGTGGTTGCCCGGGCTCCAGAAGTCGAGCCAGCCGAGCAGGGTCTCGTCCGGGTGGTCACCGGCGAGGAGGGGCGCGATCCGTTGCCAGAAGGCCTGCCAGCAGTCCGGCTCGGCGAGGTCGCGGTCCGAGGCGAAATGGGCGTCGCTGACGCCGTCGGTCATCACCAGCAGGGCCTGGAGATCGCTGGCGGTCGCGACCCGGATGCGGGCCATGATCTCGTTGGCATCGCCGACGATCGAGCGGTCGAGGAAGCGGGTCTGCCCGGCGAAGGCGCCGCCGTCCGGCTTGCCGAGCAGCTGGACCCGGTCGGGCTCGAGGACGGCGATCGCGCCGTCGCCGACCCAGAAGGCGATCACGAGGTGCCCGTCGCCGAGCCGGCGATGGCCGGCGAGCAACAGGGTCGTCGCATAGTCCTTCGCGGTCGCGCCATCGCGCTCGGCCGCCTCCTCGATGGCCTTGACCGCGGCCAGCGCGGCGCCGCCGAGGACCTCGTAGGCCGTCTCGCGCGCGGCTCGCTGTGCGGCGGCATCGCCGGCCCGGGCCGCGGCCCGCTCGACGAGGCGCTCGCCGAGCCCGCCGGCGAGGTGGGCCGCCGCGCGTTGGGCGGCCGTGTGTGCGGCCAGACGCGAGCCGATCCGGGCACGCTCGGCGCTGCCCGCACCGTCGGCGACGGCGATCAGGGTCCAGGGGCGGGCCTCGTCGACGAGGAGGCAGAAATCGTCGTCGCGGAAGCCGCCGATGTGGGCGTGCGAACGGCCGCGCTTGCTCGCGGCGACGATGCGCCGTCCGTCGGCGGTCGCGACCAGGGCCTGGTCGGTGTCCGGCTTCCAGCCTGAGGCGTCGGCGTCCGACGGGCGGTCCTGCCAGAGCGAGCGCGGGTCGGGATTGACGGTCAGCCGCGCCGTCGCCGCGAGGGCCGGTCGATCGGCGTGGCCATCGGCGAAGCGGTAGTGGACCGTCAGCGGGAAGTCGCCAGCGCGCATCGGGGTGCCGACCAGCGTCGCCCCGGCCGCCTCGAAGACGAGACCGAGCCCATCGGGGAGGTCGCAGCCGAGGATCTCGATCGCCGCCTCTTCGGTGCTGCGCACCACGAGCCTGGCCTCGAATGGCTCGTCGACGCGGGCATTGGCGTTGACGGCGAAGGCGACGCGCGCCACGGGAGGCTCGGGCGGCCTCTCGGTGGGTCCGTCGGGCGAGGCGAGGGGATCGGGTTCCAGCGGGGCCGCGCTCGGTGCGGCTGGGTCGGGCGCCACTCGCTCGGCCGGTTCTGCGGGCGGCAGCGTGTCCGCCGCGCCGGGGGCGTTGGTCGAGTCGCCGCTGGGTGGCCCAGGCTCGGCCTCGACGCTCGGGAGCGACGCGGGTGCCGTCTCGCGCGGGCCATCCGTACCGGGGTCGTCGTCGGCGACGGGCGGCGGCGGGTCGTCGGCCTCGCCGGATGGATCGGGGTCGGCGGGCGCCTCCGCCGAGGCCAGCGCCCGGGCCTCGGCGACGAGGCTCGAGGCCGCGCGGAGCAGGGGACTCTCGCACGACAGGCCCGCAGGGTCGCCCGGCCGGGCCAGCGGCGCGCCCGCCGCCTCGCCGCCATCGGCGACGAGCCGCAGGGCCTCCTCGGCCAGGGTACGGGCGATCGCCAATCGTTGGTCTTCGTCCATCCAAGCCTCCGCGTGGCCGCGGCGGTCCGGATCCGAGACCCGGCCGCCGGTTTCATCTCGCACCGGCGCCCCCGATCATGCCACAAGATGCAACCGGAGTAGAGCCTGCCCGCCCCGGGGTCAGGGCCGACCCGACGGCCGACGACGCCGGCCCCTCAGCGTTGCTGCGGCAGGGTCGCGAGCGTCCCTTCGATCCAGGCCTCGACCTCTTGGTTGATCTCCTGGGCGCTGCGCCCGGCGGTCGCGATCGGCTCGCCGATGACGACATCGATCGTCCCCGGGTGCTTGTTGATCGATCGGCGCGGCCAGAAGACGCCCGCATTGTGGGCGATGGGGACGATCGGCACCCCGGTGCGCTCGGCGAGCATGGCCCCGCCGGAACCGTAGCGGTGGCGCTCGCCCGGCGCGACGCGGGTGCCCTCGGGGAAGAGGATGACCCAGCGCCCCTTGGCCAGCCAGTGGGCGCCGCGTTCCATCAGCTGACGAAGGGCAGCTCGGCCGGCGCCGCGGTCGATCGCGATCGGCCGATAGGGGGCCAAGGCCCAGCCGAAGAAGGGGATCCACAGGAGCTCGCGCTTCAGGACCCAGGTCTGCTGCGGTGGCAGGATGCCGCGCAGCGCGATCGTCTCCCAGGCCGACTGGTGCTTGGCGAGGACGATGCAGTTGCGCTCGGGGAGCCGCTCGAGGCCCTGGGTGCGGTAGTCGAGCCCGCAGATCCGGCGCTGGCCCCAGAGGTTGGCCTGGGCCCAGCTCTGGCCGAGCCGCCCGAGGAGGGGCGTGGGCATCAGCCAGCCGAAGAGTCCGAGCGGGATCGAATAGGCGATCACGGTCAGCGCGAGGAAGATCAGGTAGAGGATCGAGCGGACGGCGACGAACACGATCAGGCTCCTCGGTCGATGAGGTGATCGACCGCCGCGGCCAGGTCGGGGAAGACGGCGGCGGGGTCGATCTGGTCCGGGTGGTCGCGCAGGGTCCGCGCCCCCTTGCCGGTCAGCACCAGCAGGGGCTCGGCGCCGACGGCGCGCGCGGCGAGGATGTCGCTCAGCGAATCGCCGACGAAGGGGACCCCGCGCAGGTCCACGCCCAGCCGCCGGGCCGCGGCCAGCAGCAGGCCGGGTGCCGGCTTGCGGCAGTCGCAGCCCGCCTCCGGGGCGTGGGGGCAGAAGAAGATCCCCTCGATCTCGCCGCCGATCCGCTCGAGCGCCGCGCGCAGCTTCTGGTGCATCGCGTTGAGGTCGTCGATCGTGAACAGGCCGCGGGCGAGGCCGGACTGGTTCGAGACGACGCAGACCCGGCGCTCGTTGCGGCTCAGCCGGGCGATCGCCTCGAGGCTCCCGGGGATCGGCCGCCACTCGTCGGCGTTCTTGATGTAGTCGGGGGAGTCCTCGTTGATGACCCCGTCGCGATCGAGGAGGACGAGCCGCGTCGCCGTCATTGCTGGAGGCGGGAGATGTCGGCCACGTCGAGGAACAGGCCCTCGATCTGCTGGAGCTGGCGCAGCCGATTGGCGCGCAGCTCCGCCTCGTCGGCCATGACCATGACCTGCTCGAAGTAGGCGTCGACGTCGTCGCGCAGCTCGGCCAGGGTCTGGAGGATGCCGCGGTAGTCTTGGCCCGCCTGCAGCGGCGCGATGCGGCCGAGCAGGGCCGCGACGCGCTGGCCGAGGGCCGCCTCCGCGGGTTCGCGGAACAGCTCGGGACGCGGCGGCCCGGACGGCAGATCGGCGGCCGCCGACTTCCGCAGGATGTTGCGGATGCGCTTGTTCGCCGCCGCCAGCGCGGTCGCCTCGGGCAGGGCGCGGAAGGCCTCGACGGCGCGGATGCGCTGGTCGATGTCGGCTAGCGAGCCGGGCTTCAGGGCGGTGACCGCCTCGACGCTGTCGAGCCCGACGCCCTGTTCCTGGTAGTAGCCGGGCAGCCGTTCGAGGATGTAGTCGTAGACGTCGACCGCGGCGCTGCCGGGGTCGAGGCCCTCGGGCAGCCCGGCGGCGGCCTGGGCCAGGAGTGCGCGCAGGTCGAGCGCGAGCGGTGTCTCGATCATCAGGCGCAGCACGCCGATCGCCGCGCGACGCAGCGCATAGGGGTCCTTGACGCCGCTCGGGCGCTGGCCGATCGCGAAGATGCCGACCAGGGTCTCGATGCGCTCGGCGAGCGCGAGGACGCGCCCGCAGTCGCTCGCCGGCAGCGCATCGCCGGCGTGGCGCGGGCGATACTGCTCCTCGATCGCCGCGGCGACCTCCGGGTCCTCGCCGGCGCGCAGCGCGTAGTAGCGGCCCATCGTCCCCTGGAGGCTCGGGAACTCGAAGATCATCTGGGTCATCAGGTCGCACTTGGCGAGCGCCGCGGCGCGCGCGACCCGCTCGGCGTCGACGCCGAGCCCCTCGGCGATGCGCTGGGCCAGCCGGGCGACGCGGCGCGACTTGTCGGCCATCGTGCCGAGCCGGTCCTGGAAGACGGCCCGCTCGAGCCCCTCGGCGAAGTCGGCGAGCGGCCGCTTGAGGTCCTGGTGCCAGAAGAAGGCCGCATCGGCGAAGCGCGGGCGGATCACCCGCTCGTTGCCGGCGCGCACCCGCTCGGGGTCGCGGCTCTCGATGTTGGCGACGGCGATGAAGCGCGGCAGCAGGGCGCCCTGGGCGTCGACGAGCGGGAAGTACTTCTGGTTCTTCTGCATCGTCTCGATCAGGACCTCGTCCGGGATCTCCAGGAAGGCCTCGTCGAAGCGCCCGAGCAGGGCGCAGGGCCACTCGCAGAGTGCCGTGACCTCATCGAGCAGGTCCTCGGACACCACCGCACGACCGTCGATGTCTGCGGCCAGGGCCGCGACCTGTTCGGCGATCCGCGCCCGGCGGCGGGCGAAGCTCGGTTCGACGAAGCCCTGCGCGCGTAGCCGCTCGGCGTAGTCGCCGGCCTGGGCGATGGTGAGCGCGGCGGGGTGGTGGAAGCGGTGCCCGCGGGTCTGGTTGTCGGCCTCGATGCCCAGGACGCGGGCGGCGACCGGCTGCGAGCCGAAGACCAGGCAGACCCAATGGACCGGGCGGACGAACTCGACGTCGTAATCGGCCCAGCGCATCCGCTTGGGGATCGGCAGCGCGGCCAGCGCCTGCTCGATGAGCGGGGCGATCAGGTCGGTCGTCGCCTGCCCCGCCTCGGTGCGGCGGGCCACCAGAAAGGTCCCGTTGCCGGTCTCCTCGCGCCCGAGTTCGGCGACCTCCAGGCCGCAGGAGCGGGCGAAGCCGAGGGCCGCCTTGGTCGGCTGGCCGGTGGCGTCGAAGGCGGCGGCGAGCGCCGGGCCGCGGCGCACCAGTTCGCGGTCGGGCTGGCGCTCGGCGAGGTCGCGCACCAGGCAGGCCAGGCGCCGCGGGGCGGCGAACGACTCGATCGCACCGTGGGCCAGGCCCTGGGCGGCGAGGCCCTGAGCCAGGCCCTCGGTGAAGGCGCCCGAGAGGCGCGCGAGGGAGGTGGGCGGCAGCTCTTCGGTGCCGATCTCGACCAGCAAGTCTTGGGATGCGTGCACGGGTAGTCCCTAGGGCCGGTTCAACAGGGGGAAGCCGAGGGCTTCGCGGCGCTCGTAGTAGGTCTGGGCGACGGCCCGCGCCAGGGCGCGCACGCGCAGGATGAAGCGCTGCCGTTCGGTCACCGAGATGGCGTTGCGCGCATCGAGCAGGTTGAAGGTGTGCGACGCCTTGAGCACCTGCTCGTAGGCCGGCAGCGGCAGGCCGATCTCGACCAGGTGCCGGGCCTGACCCTCGCAGGCATCGAAGCGCTGGAACAGGTCCTCGACGTCGGCCTGCTCGAAGTTGTAGGCGGACTGCTCGACCTCGTTCTGGTGATAGACGTCGCCATAGGTCACGTCGCCGAACGGCGAGCGCGCCCAGACCAGGTCGTAGACGCTCTCGACGCCTTGCAGGTACATCGCGATGCGCTCGAGGCCGTAGGTGATCTCGCCGGTGACCGGCCGGCAGTCGAGGCCGCCGACCTGTTGGAAGTAGGTGAACTGGGTCACCTCCATGCCGTTCAGCCAGACCTCCCAGCCGAGGCCCCAGGCGCCCAGCGTCGGCGATTCCCAGTTATCCTCGACGAAGCGCACGTCGTGGACCAGCAGGTCCAGGCCGAGGGCGCGCAGCGATTCCAGATAGAGGTCCTGGATCTCCAGCGGCGAGGGCTTCAGTACCACCTGGAATTGATAATAATGCTGGAGCCGGTTGGGGTTCTCGCCGTAGCGTCCGTCGGTGGGCCGGCGCGAGGGCTGCACATAGGCGCTGCGCCAGGGCTCGGGCCCGATCGAGCGCAGGAAGGTCGCCGGGTGGAAGGTGCCGGCACCGACCTCCATATCGAGCGGTTGGACGATGACGCAGCCGCGTTCGGCCCAGAAGCGCTCGAGCGCGAAGATCAGCCCCTGAAAGGTGCCGAGGTCCAGGGATTCGGGTTCCAACACCTGCTCCTGAGAGGGTAGAGATCATGGAAAAGTTGGGCAGTATATCGACAAGGCGCCGGGACTGGCCAATGCCGCGCGGGGTCGTCCGTGGCCGTTGACAAGGGCGCCGAGGTCGCGGCCGAGCGCGAGCGGCGGCTGGGTGCGATCACCCGCACCTCGCTCGTCGGCGCGCTCGTCAACCTCGTGTTGTCGCTGCTGAAGATCGGCGCCGGGGTCTTCGGGCAGTCCTACGCGCTGATCGTCGACGGCATCCATTCCCTGTCGGATCTGCTCTCCGACCTCCTCGTCTGGCTCGCGGGGCGCCAGGCCACGCAGGCCCCGGATCAGGAACACCCCTACGGCCACGCCCGCTTCGAGACGGTCGCGACCCTGGTGCTCGGGGCGCTCTTGGGCGCCGTCGCGATCGGCATCGCGTGGGATGCCGTCGCGCGGCTCTTCCGCACCGAGACGCTGCTACGGCCGGGACCGATCGCGTTGGTGGCGGCGCTGGCGTCGATCCTGACCAAGGAATGGCTCTACTGGTACACGCTCGGCTATGCCAAGCGCGTGCGCTCCGAGATGCTCCGTGCCAATGCCTGGCACCACCGCAGCGATGCGATCTCCTCGATCGTCGTGCTGGTCGGGATCGCCGGTACCCTGGTCGGGCTCGCCTATCTCGACGCCATCGCCGCCATCCTCGTCTGCCTGATGATCGCCAAGATCGCCTGGGACCTGATCTGGGAGGCGCTGCGCGAACTCGTCGACACGGGTCTTCAGGCCGAGCGGCTGGCCGCGGTCCGCGATGTCATCCAGTCGGTGGGCGGGGTGCGCGATCTGCACCTGTTGCGCACGCGCAAGCACGGCGGCAGCGTGACGGTCGACGTCCACGTGCTCTTGATCGACCCGAAGGTCAGTGTCTCCGAGGGGCACATGATCAGCCTGGCCGTCGAGGAGCGGCTCAAGGCCGAGATCGACGAGATCAACGACGTCACCGTCCACATCGATCCGGAGGACGACGAGCGCTCCGACCGCTGCTCGGGCCTGCCGCTGCGCGCCGAGGCCCTGGCGCGGCTCGATGCACTCTGGTCCGGGGTCGCCGCCGTGGCCGGGCGACGGCGCGTCGTGCTCCACTACCTGAACGGGCGCATCGACGTCGAGCTGCACCTGGAGGCGACCTGCGGCAGCGACGATGAGGCGCGCGTCCTGCGCCGACGCCTGCAGGCGGCGCTGGCGCCGGACCCCGTCTTTCGCCAGGTGACCGTCCATTTCACCGGGCTCGCACCTGAATAGTGCGCCAACCCGGATGATCGCCCTTTTTTGGTGCGCGCACGTTGCGCCATTGCAGGGCGGTGCACGGCCCGATGGCGCGTCCCGGGTGCCTCGCGTACACTCACTCCCTGTCTGTTCCTGCTTTTCGTTCAGGCGGATGTCTTGCCAAGGCCCCTGCACCCGCGAGTCGGCGACGCGGGGCGCGACACCGTCGAGCCGGCCGGCACGGGCGTCGCTCGGCCCGGGACCCGTGGCATGTTTCCTGCTCATCGCAGACGAGTGTCCACCCTGATCCAGGGACCGAGGCATGGTCTGGCTGTGCACGGCGGCCTCCCTTTCAGATTCTGCATCCCAACCGAACCACTCGGAGTTTTTCAATGTCCGCAAACGTCATGAAGATGATCAAGGAAAAGGAAGTGAAGTTCATCGACCTTCGCTTCACCGACACGCGGGGCAAGGAGCAGCACGTCTCGATGCCCGCCAGCACGGTCGACGATGACTTCTTCAAGGAAGGCAAGATGTTCGACGGTTCGTCGATCGCCGGCTGGAAGGGCATCCAGGAGTCCGACATGGTCCTGATGCCGGAGGCCGAGACCGCCGTGCTCGATCCGTTCGCCGACGAGAACACCCTGATCATCCGCTGTGACATCCTCGAGCCCTCGACGATGCAGGGCTACGAGCGCGATCCGCGCTCGCTCGCCAAGCGCGCCGAGGCCTATCTGAAGTCGACCGGCATCGCCGACACCGCCTTCTTCGGCCCCGAGCCCGAGTTCTTCGTCCTCGACGACGTTCGCTGGGGTATCGACATCAGCGGTGCCTTCTACAAGGTCGATTCCGAAGAGGCCGACTGGAACTCCGAGAAGGTCTTCGCCGACGGCAACATGGGCCATCGCCCGAACATCAAGGGCGGCTACTTCCCGGTCCCGCCCGTCGATTCGCTCAATGACCTGCGTGCCGCGATGTGCCTGGCCCTGGAAGAGATGGGCGTGCCCGTCGAGGTCCATCACCACGAGGTGGCGACCGCCGGGCAGTGCGAGATCGGCACCCGCTTCGCGACCCTGGTGCAGCGCGCCGACTGGAACCAGATCCTCAAGTACTGCGTCCACAACGTCGCCCACGCCTACGGCAAGACGGCGACCTTCATGCCCAAGCCGCTCGTCGGCGACAACGGCAACGGCATGCACGTGCACCAGTCGTTGTCGAAGGGCGGCCAGAACATCTTCGCCGGCGACAAGTACGGCGGCCTCTCCGAGTTGGCCCTCTACTACATCGGCGGCATCATCAAGCACGCCCGTGCCCTGAATGCGCTGACCAACGCCTCGACGAACTCCTACAAGCGGCTGGTGCCCGGCTTCGAGGCCCCGGTCATGCTCGCCTACTCGGCGCGCAACCGCTCGGCGTCGATCCGCATCCCGCACGTCTCGAGCCCGAAGGCGCGGCGTATCGAGGTCCGCTTCCCCGACTCGATGGGCAACCCCTATCTGTCGTTCTCCGCGATGATGATGGCCGGTCTCGACGGGATCCAGAACAAGATCCACCCCGGCGACGCGATGGACAAGGACCTCTACGACCTGCCGCCCGAGGAGGAGAAGGCGATCCCGACCGTCTGCTATTCGCTCGATCAGGCCCTCGATGCCCTCGATAAGGACCGCGAGTTCCTGACCGCCGGCGGCGTCTTCACCGACGACCTGATCGACGGCTACATCGCGCTGAAGATGCAGGAGGTCACGCAACTGCGCATGACCACGCATCCGGTCGAGTTCGACCTCTACTACAGCCTCTGAGGCGCTCGCCCGCGGGGCGCTCGCGCCCCGCCTCGCCGCTCGGCCGCGCCCCCGTCAGGGGGCGTTCTGCTTTGTAGCCCGCCGCGTCCTGGACTATGCTTCGCCGCATGATCCGGACGATCTCCCTCCTCTGTCTCCTCTGCACCGCGGTCGCGGCGGCGGCCGGCATCTACCGTTGGATCGACGACGACGGCCGGGTCACCTATTCGGACCGACCCGCGCCAGGCGCCGAGCCGGTGGCGACACCCATCCCCCCGGATCGGACCCGGGTCCAGCCCGCAGCGGCCAGTGACGAGGCCGCCCCATCGGCGGTGACGACGCCGGAGGCCGATGCGGGTCCCTTCGAGGCATTCGAGATCGCGACCCCGGACGACGGCGCCGTCGTGCGCGGCGACGGGTCGCTCGACGTCGGGCTCTTGCTGGTCCCGGCGCTCGCGCCCGGCGAGCGGCTTCGGGTGGTGGTCAACGAGGTGGCGGTCCGCGGCGACCAGCCGGGTACCCAGATGCGGCTGCAGGGGCTGGCCCTGGGTACCCACCGGCTGCGCGCCGAGATCCTCGACGAGGCGGGCGCCGTCCTCGCGCGCACGGCGACGATCAGCATCCACATCCGGCCACCGCAGCCGCAGGCGGACGGCCCGCAGGACGACGCCGGCCCCTGACCCCCGGGTTCGGTTCGCCGGCCGATGTCGCTGCGGCTCGGGCCTCGGCGTACCCTGGCCTCCGCACCCCAGCGTCCCCCGATCGTCGGCGATCGGCGCCGCGGTCCCTGCGCGGCGGCGTCATCATGATCCCCTGACATGGTTAGATTCTTGCTATAAAGATCCCGACTAGGGTTCCGTTGCGCTCCCTTCGGGAACAGCGGGCAAGGCCGGCCGTGCCGAGCATTACCAAAAGCCGTTCAGGTTCTGCGAATGATGACCCCGAGATCCGCGACGACGAGCCTGGAGAGGACCGTGCTGGACAACCTCAGTACCGCGGTCCTGTTGTTCGACCACGACCTGCGCCTCGGCTACCTGAATCCGGCCGCCGAAATGGTCTTGGACGTCAGCGCCCGGCACGTCGTCGGCCAGCGGGTCGGCGACATCGTCCTGTGCCGCCAAGGCCAGCTCGAGCGGCGATTGCGGGCGGCGATGCTCACCAAGCATCCGTTCACCGAGCGGGAGTTGAACATCCCCCTGCTCGACGGGCGCACCATCACGGTGAACTGCACCGTCCTGCCACTGCACCATTTCGATGCCTGCGACGAACTCCTGATCGAGCTCCATCAGGTCGATCGCGCGCTGCGCATCAGCCGCGAGGAGCAGCTGATCTCGCAGCACCAGGCGAGTCAGGCCCTGATCCGCGGCCTCGCCCATGAGATCAAGAATCCGCTCGGCGGGCTGCGCGGCGCCGCGCAGCTGCTGGAGCAGGAACTGCCGGACAAGGCGCTGCGCGAATACACCCGGATCATCATCGAGGAGGCCGACCGGCTCCAGTCGCTGATGAACCAGATGCTCGGTCCGAACCGCATCCCGCAACGCCAGCGCGTCAACATCCATTGCGTCCTGGAGCACGTTCGCGGCCTGCTGCTCGCCGAGTCGCCGCGCGGGCCGCGGATCGAGCGCGACTACGACCCGAGCATCCCCGACTTCGAGGCCGATCAGGATCGGCTCGTCCAGGCGATCCTCAACATCGCCCGTAACGCGCTCGTCGCGGCCGGCCCGCACGGGGCGGTCGTGCTGCGCACGCGGGTCCTGCGTCAGTTCACGATCGGCAGCCGCCGCCACCGCCTGGTCCTGCGCGCCGAGGTCGAGGACGACGGACCCGGGATCCCCGAAGCGATCAAGGACCGCATCTTCTTCCCGATGGTCTCGGGCCAGCCGGGCGGCACGGGCCTCGGCCTGCCCATCGCCCAGGAGCTCATCAATCAGCACGGAGGTCTCATCGAGTGCGAGAGCGAGCCGGGCAGGACCCGCTTCTACGTCTATCTGCCGCTGGAGATGGACCATGAGTAGGGAGCCGAAGGTCTGGGTCATCGACGACGACCGCTCGATCCGCTGGGTCCTGGAGCGCGCCCTGCGCAAGGCCGAGATGGACGTGACCTGCTTCTCCAACGGCGTCGGCATCATCGAGGCGTTGCAGCGCGAGCAGCCGAGCGTCATCCTCTCCGATATCCGCATGCCAGGGATCGACGGTCTCGACCTGCTGCGCCAGATCAAGGCCCGCCACCCGGACCTGCCGGTCATCATCATGACCGCGCACTCGGACCTGGAGAGCGCCGTCTCCGCCTTCCACGGCGGGGCCTTCGAGTACCTGCCCAAGCCGTTCGACCTCGACGAGGCCGTCGATCAGGTCTCGCGTGCCTGCCGACGCGACGGTGCCAGCCCGCCGGTCGAGGACCCCGGTCGCCAGAGTCCGGACATCATCGGCGAGGCGCCGGCGATGCAGGAGGTCTTCCGCGCCATCGGCCGCCTGGCCCGCTCGCACATCACGGTCCTGATCAACGGCGAGTCGGGCACCGGCAAGGAGCTCGTCGCCCATGCCTTGCACCGGCACAGCCCACGGGCCGACAAGCCGTTCATCGCGCTCAACATGGCCGCGATCCCGCGCGACCTGCTGGAGTCCGAACTCTTCGGCCATGAGCGCGGCGCCTTCACCGGTGCCCAGGCGCGCCGCGAGGGGCGTTTCGAGCAGGCCGACGGCGGTACCCTGTTCCTCGACGAGATCGGCGACATGCCCGCCGAGCTCCAGACGCGGCTGCTGCGGGTCCTCGCCGATGGCGAGTTCTACCGGGTCGGCGGCGTGGCGCCGACCAAGGTCAATGTGCGCATCATCGCCGCGACCCACCAGCACCTCGAGGAGCTCGTCCGTCAGGGCCGCTTTCGCGAGGACCTCTTCCACCGCCTCAACGTGATCCGCATCCACTTGCCGCCGTTGCGCGAGCGGCGCGAGGACATCCCGCTGCTGATGCGCCACTTCCTGGTCCAGGCCGCGCGCGAACTGGGCTGCGAGGCGAAGGCCCTGATGCCGAGTGCGGTCGAGCGACTCAAGTGCCTGGCTTGGCCCGGCAACGTCCGTCAGCTCGAGAACACGGCCCGCTGGGTCACCGTGATGGCCTCGACCAAGGAGATCCACGCTGAGGACCTGCCGCCCGAGCTCAACGCCGAGGCGCCGGACAGCGGGCGCGACGAGGGCTGGGAGGCGGTCCTGCGCCGCTGGGTGCGCCGGCAGCTGCAACAGGGCCAGAGCGACCTGCTCGGCAGCCTGATGCCCGCTTTCGAGCAGATCCTCATCCAGAGCGCCCTCGACCACACGGGTGGGCGCCGCCAGGAGGCCGCTCGACTGCTGGGCTGGGGCCGTAATACACTGACCCGCAAGATCAAGGAGCTCGGGGTCGATAGCGGTGTTGGCGACGAGCCGGGCGACGACGACGGGCCGGCGTGAGCCGCGGCCCTGGTGGGGCGGATGGCGGAGCGGAGGACTGGATGGATAGCAGCAGCATCGAGCTGCCGGGGTCGCGGATCGGGTCGGTCGAGGTCGTCGACGGGGTCCTGCGGATCGGCCTCGCGCGCGCGCTGATCGTGAAGACGATGACCGGCTCGGCCGAGCGCACCCGCTGGTGGCAGGCCGGCGACCTGATCCTGGCCGGGGCGCGGGTCGCCGGGCCGCTGCCGATCGGTCCGTTGACCTGCCTCGGCGGCGACATCGACGAGAACATCTACACCTATCGGGACATGATCCCGATCCCGCTGGAGAGCCGCGGCTGGGCGCGCTGCGCGCTACGGTTCGAGGGGATCGAGGCGCCCTTCATCGCCGAGGGGGACGCGATCCGCCTCGCGCTGTTCGATGTGCCCAAGTACATCGAACATATCCGCTGATGGGGCGCGCCTGACGCGCATGCAGGCGTGGCGGCACCCCGGAAGATGAAGCGGGACGTTTCACGGTAACCCGACGGCCCTGCGAATCCCAGCTCGGCCGCGTAGGTCGGGTTCGGCACGGCGGTCGCTGGGAGAGGGCAGGCTGGTGTGCGCCGTAACCCGACAGGCGGTTGCCTGTGTCACGGTAACTCGACCTTGTATCTACGTCCTGGGGCGCGTCGCGCGGAGGCCGCAGACCGATGTCGGGTTCGCGTCGCGTAACCCGACATCGGGGGTCTCAGAGGCGCGAGGAGCCGACGATCTGGTGGGCCAGGTCGACGACCCGGTTGGCCATGTCCATGTATTCCTGCCGGTAACTGGACAGGAAGGGGTCCTTGGACGCCCAGTAGTCCTTGCCCGAGATCCCGTGCTCGTGCTCGTGCTCGATGAACTGCTTCTGCATCGTCAGCATCTTGTCGATCAGCGCCTGCTTCTCTTGCTTCAAGGCCTCTACATCGCTCATGGACGTCTCCTGGAATCGATGCGTTACGCGCATCTTCGTTATTTTGAGTCTATCGTGAAGCGCTAATATAGCACGCGCGCGCGCGGCTCGGTCAAGGTGCTTCGGCCACCGGAAGCCTAGTTGAGACAAAGGGTTCCGGTGAGGTCGGCGACCCGTTCGAGGCCGTGGCGGGTGAGATAGTCGGCGATCGTCGCGTTGATCTCGCGGCAAAGCAGCGGGTCGTAGAAGAGCGCCGTGCCGATCCCGACCGCGCTCGCGCCGGCGATCAGGAACTCCAGCGCGTCACGCCCGTTCTCGACGCCGCCCTGGCCGATGATCGGCACGCCGTGGGGGCGGCAGACTTGGTAGACTTGATGGACCTTGAGCAGCGCGATCGGCTTGATCGCGGGGCCGGACAGGCCGCCCTGGTTGTTGCCGATGACCGGCCGGCGCCGCTCGCTGTCGATCGCCATGCCCATCAGGGTGTTGATGACGGAGAAGGCGTCGGCGCCGGCCTCCAGGCAGGCGCGGGCATTGCCGGCGATGTCGGTCTGGTTCGGCGAGAGCTTGATGATCAGCGGCTTGCGCGTCGCCTGGCGGCAGGCCGTGACGACCTGGGCCGACATCGCGATGTCGTTGCCGAAGGCGACGCCGCCCTCCTTGACGTTCGGGCAGGAGATGTTGACCTCGATCGCGTCGATCGGCGAGTCGTCGAAGCGCCGCGTGACCTCGTGGTACTCCTCGACGGTCGAGCCCGAGACGTTGGCGATGAAGCGGGTCTCGGCGAAGTCCAGCCCGGGCAGGATCCGCTCGACGACATGGTCGACACCGGGATTCTGCAGGCCGATCGCGTTGAGCATCCCGCAGGGCGTCTCGAAGACCCGGTGCGGCTGGTTGCCGAGCCGCGGGGCGAGCGTCGTGCCCTTCAGGCAGACGGCGCCGACGTCGCGGTTGGAGAAGCCCCGCACGCGGGTGTACTCTTCGCCGAAGCCAACACAGCCCGAGAGCAGGACGAGCGGGGAGGCGAAGGCCAGGCCGCAGAAATCGATGGCCAGGCGGGGGTCGGTGGCAGGGCTCGTCATCATCTGGATCGCCTGAGTTTGGTACGCCCGAGTCGGTCAGGTAGGAGGGGTGGAGGTTGAAGTCGGTCTTCGACGTGGTGCTCTACGAGCCCGAGATCCCGCCGAACACCGGCAATATCATACGCCTGTGCGCGAACGCCGGCGCTGCGCTCCACCTGATCGAGCCGCTCGGCTTCACGCTCGAGGACCGGCTGCTGCGCCGCGCCGGGCTCGATTACCACGAGTTCGCCGCCGTGCGCGTGCACCCCTCGCTCGCCGCCTACCTCGAGGGCCGCACCGGCGGGCGCCTGTTCGCCTGCACGACGCGCGGTACCGTCGGCTACGCCGACTGCCGCTTCGCCCCGGACGACGCCCTGCTGTTCGGCCCGGAGTCGCGCGGCCTGCCGGCCGGGGTGCTCGAGACGATCGCCCCGACGCAGCGCCTCCACATCCCGATGCGCCCAGGCAATCGCAGCCTCAACCTGTCCAACGCGGTCGCCGTGGTCCTCTTCGAGGCCTGGCGCCAGGTCGGCTTCAGCGGCGCGGCCGTCCGCGGCTGAGGGGCGTGCCGGGCGCCCGGCCGGCGCTCAATCGAACTCCGCCTTGCTCTCGCGCTCGAGGAGGGCGCGGGTCGCCTGCTCCGGCGTCGCCCCCTCGTAGAGGACCCGATAGACCTGTTCGCCGATCGGCATCTCGACCCCGAGGCGCTCGGCGATCGCGCGCACCGACCGGGCGGTCAGGACCCCTTCCACCTCCTGGCCGATCTCGCGGCGCGCGTCGGCGACGCTGCGCCCCTTGGCCAGGGCCAGGCCCATGCGGCGATTGCGGGACTGGTCATCGGTGCAGGTCAGGACCAGGTCGCCGAGGCCGGCGAGCCCCATGAAGGTCTCGCGTCGCCCGCCGAGTGCGGTGCCGAGGCGGATCAGCTCGGCGAGGCCGCGGGTGATCAGGGCGGCACGGGTGTTGGCGCCGAAGCCGAGGCCATCGGCGATCCCGGTGGCGATCGCCAGGACGTTCTTGGCCGCCCCGGCGACCTCGACCCCGACCAGGTCGTCGCTCGTGTAGGCGCGAAAGCGCCCGCCGTGCAGCAGCCCGGCGACCTGCTGGGCGAAGTCGGGTGCGGTGGCCGCGACCGTCACCGCGGTCGGCAGGCCGCGCGCGACCTCGGCGGCGAAGCTCGGGCCGGAGACGACGGCCAGCGGGCGCTCGCCGAGCACCTCGCCGGCCACCTGGTGCAGTAGGCGGTTGTCGCCGGGGGCGAAGCCCTTGGTCGCCCAGGCGACCCCGAGCCCGGCCGGCAGGCGGGGCGCGAGGCGCTCGGCGACCGCGGCGAAGGCGTGGCTGGGCACGACGATCAGTAGGGCGTCGATCGCCGCGAGGGCCTCGTCGAGGTCGATGAGCGGGACGAGCCCGTCCGGGAAGGGCACGCCAGGCAGGAACTGGCGGTTCTCGCGATCGCGCGCGAGGGCCGCGACCTCGTTCGGGTCATGGCCCCAGAGGCGCACCGCATGGCCGTTACGCGCCAGCAGCAGCGCGAGTGCGGTACCCCAGGACCCGGGGCCGAGGACGGCGACCCGGGCCGCCTGCGACCCGCTCAATGCGTCTGGGCGGACTCGCTCGGGTCCGCCTGCTGATGCTGCTGCTGGTGCTGTGCGTAGAGGGCGTCGAAGTTGACCGGTTGCAGCACGAGTTGGGGGAAGCTGCCCTTGATGACCAGGTCGGAGACGACCTCGCGCGCGTACGGGAACAGGATGTTCGGGCAATAGGCGCCTAGGAGCGGGCCGAGCTCGGCCTGCGAGAAGCCATTCGCCGAGAAGATCCCGGCCTGCTGGACCTCGACCAGGGTCGCCGTCTTGTCGGCGATCTTGGTCGTGACGGTCACGGCGAGGACGACCTCGTAGGTCTCGTCGCCGATCTTGTTGACGCGCGTGTTCAGCTTGACCTCGTGCGCCGGCTGCCATTCCTGGCGGAAGATCTCCGGGGCGTTCGGGCACTCGAAGGAGACATCCTTCGTATAGATGCGCTGGACGATGAACTGCCGGGCATTCTCTTGGGGCTGCTGTTCGGCCATGTCGAGGGGTCCGCGTATGGGTGGTGGTGGGGGGGGTCGGGCGACC
>NZ_NRRW01000062.1 GCF_016583835.1 Thiococcus pfennigii
ACCGTCACCTCGACCGTCACCTCCTCACCCGAGCGCTTCACCACCGTCGCCACAGCCGCACCTTCTCTTCTCGCCACAGAAGGTTACAAGATACTCCTCAATGGCACATCATGTCGAGGCCGCACCCTGTTTTGATGACGTATTTTTCCTTTTATTTGTTCAACAGTTGAATAGGCTGTCGCCTTGGTTTTGCGTGCTACACCGTAGACAGGCTAGCACATTATTCGAACCGCCAGCATCCATCGAAGAGCGCAGGATCCTGGCCAGCTAAGGTCGTGATTGGACTTTTCATTCGATACCGCAGCCCTCATACGAGGCGCTACGAATTTCAGATGTTTGCCTGACCCGTGTCCCCGCTTCGCAACCCCCAGCCCCGACGATTCCCAATAACGCCCGGTGCCGCCCCTAGACGGGCTTGGTTCGCCTGTTCCCAACGAGCTCCCATCAGCCTGAACTGCGCGGCAAGACGGCGCAGCAACCGCTTCTAGACTGCACCGCTCAATCTTCATACTCAGGCCACCGCCCTGGCCGCGATCTCGAGGGCTCGGGCGTAGTGCTCCGGGAACTGTCGCTCGACGCAACGCTCGAGGCCAGCGACGACGGACGCGTCCCATTTGGCGCCGGCGATCAGGTGGGTGAAGCCGCGGTGGGCGGCGTTTGCGGCGGCGTCCTCGTAGGAGTCGAACAGGTAGCGGATCGCGATGTCGGACCAGGGCGATCCGTCTCGGCCCTGGTGGTAGCTGAGGCAGGCGGATAGGAGCAACTGCTCGAAGATGATCGCGTCGCTGTAGTTCTCGGCGCGGGCGGCCCAGATTGGCTGGTTGCGTGGGTGGTGGACCAGGGTCTTGGCGGTCTCGGCGTAGTGGCGGATGAAGTCGAGCCGGTGGCCGCCGAAGATCCCGCAGTTCTCGGCTCGCAGGACCCCATCGATCGGCAGGTAGCCTTGGAGCTCTGGCGGGATGTAGCCGCCGCCGGCGCGCAGGTCGCGCTCCAGGACATCGGGCCGGTAGCAGGAGCGACCGAGTTGCGGATACTCGGGGTGGGAAGCGATGACCGGCGCCGCGAGCAGATCCTCGGGCAGCGGCTCCCAGAGGTAGACATCGCTGTCGATGTGGAGGAAGGGCGCCGACTGCTCGGCATAGGCGTAGAGCTTACCGAGGGCCCACCAGTCCGGGTCGTGGCGTGCCAGGGCGTTGAGCGACAGACTGACCTCGCCGAACTCCAGGCCCAGGCCGTCGACGAGGAGCGCGGCGCCGGCATCGTCGGTCACCAGGCAGGTATCCAAGTAGTGCCGGCGCGCGAGCCCGACCGACAGGATCCACGAGAGCAGGTGGTCCTTCGGCGAGCGCCAGCCGATCCGCCCGCCGGCCGTCAGCGGCCGCGTCCACAGGGACCAGACGATTCGCATCGCCCGCCCCTAGCCGAGCAGCCGCTCGACGCCGATGCCGCCGAACAGGCCGCCGATGCCACCGCCATAGCCGTAGCGATAGCCATAGCGCGGCGCAGCCGGGGTGAGCCAGAACCAGGTCTCGAAGTCCGGCTCCGGCACGGGCGCCGCGAAGGCCCCGCCGAGCGGCGTGCCGGCCGGGTCGGCGACCGCCAGCAGTGAGCGCTTCAGCACCAGGCGCGCGAGCAACCGGTGGGCGATGCCGGCCGGCACCAGGGTGACCGGCGCCTGGCCCGGGTAGTTGACCTGCAGGCGGCTGAAGCGGGCCGTGCTCAGACCGGCGGTCGCAAGACCCAGCCGCGAGCCAGCGGCGAAGGTCTTGGCCGAAATCTGCCAGTCGGTATCCTGCACGTCCTGGCTGCCGTACGAGAACGTCGCGCGACCGCCAAACTGGAGCCGATCATCGGACTGCTTGATGTCCAGGCTGATGCGCGTGACATGGCTGGTGGCGAGGTAGCGCTCGACCCTGGGATTCTGGTCGACGACGGCACCGTCACGCACCTCGACGAACCCCAGGCGGGATTGCGGGTAGCCGCCGCCGCTGTAGGTTCCCCAGAAATTCTCGACGAAGAAGTACGACCAGTTCTCGGCATCGCGCCAGTCGAAGACCATCCCGACCACCCCGGTGCCGCTGAGGTCGGCGGTGAGGCCGGCGTAGACGGCCCCCTCCTCGACCCGGTAGCGGTGCACGGCGGTGGTCGGCAGCGCGCCCGCCCGGGCGCCGGTTGGCGAGGTGCCGGCGGCGGGCGCGGTCTGGATCACCAGGTTGCCCGGCGCCAGCCCCCACTGGGAGCGCGGGCCGCCGTGGTCGAAGACCTCCAGCTCGGACTCGAAGCGCACGTTGCCGAGACGGGCGACGTCGCCGGCCAGCAGGTCGGTGAGGAAGGCGACCGTCTGTCCGTACGGGGTCCAGGTCAGCACGCCCTGATTGGCCAGCGCGACCTCGCCCGGCAGCACGACCGGCTGGTAGGCGACCACGGCGCCTTGCGGCGCACCGCTGTAGGCTCCCGGCAGGCGATAGGGGATCTCGGCGCTCACGTGGAGCGCGCCGTCGTTGACGCTATCGAGCGCGAGGCGCTCGCGGATCAGCACGGCCAGGCCCTCGCCGAGGCGGTCAACCGCGAGCGACTGACCCGGGCGCAACGCCGCGGCACCGCCGGCGCCGTCGCTCGCCTGGACCGAGCAGACATGGACGCTGCCGCTCGGCGGGGTCAGCGGCACCCGCAGGTCTTCGACGGCCTGCGGCCGGCGGATCAGCGCGAGCGGCGCATAGTGGTGGTGAATGCCCTGGGGCGGCGCCCGGTCGAGCGCCGTGACCGAGGTATTGGCGCTCCGTGCGGCGAAGGTCCAGTGGTCACCGCTGCGGAAGCCGCCCTCCCCTTCCAGATGAAACTCTACGAGGATGCCGTGCTCGAGGAACAGCCGGGTGCCAGGGGCCTGGATCGGGATCGCGCCGTCGGCCCCGGACGTGTTGAGGTCGGCCAGGATGCTGCCGTCCTCGCGGTACTGGTTGCCGGCCTGGTCCCAGCGCCGCACGATCAGGTAGTCGCCGTCGTCGCCGAGGGCGAAGGCCCCGTCGGGCAGCGGGCTCGCCAGCGTCAGCGTGCGCGTCGCCGGGTCGACGCCGCCGTCCGGGCGCAAGCGGCGCAGCTCGCCGGGCAGGTTGGCGAGTTCGCGGCGCCGATCGATGACCTCCACCCAGTCGCCATCGTGGAAGCCGAGCCACTCGTCGCGACCCAGGCTCTCGACGATCAGCCGGTCGAGGGCCGGGAAGGCGGTGACGCGGCTGGCGACGGTCGCGTTGTCGCGCGACCACTTGAAGGTCGCCGTCCCGAGCGGCCCGCCGCGGTGCACCTCGACGCGGTAGAGCTGGTTTTCGAGCCCCCGGTAGCCGGCCGCCGGCGGGATCCGGCAGGGGTCCGTCGACTCTGGCGGCTCACCGGTCGCGACCGACAGCCGCCCGCCCGAGGGGCGGAGGTCCGCCGCGAGCGCCCCGAGGTCGAGATCGGCACCGACGCAGGGGCCGCCGGCCCAGTTCGCGAGGACCTTGACCTGCCAGACCATCTGCCAACGCCCGGCGGTGTCGACGCCGAGCGCCGGCTCGACGAGGCTCGGGTCGTGCAGGCTGGTGAGGTCGCGCCGCCAGCAGTCGAGGTAGACCAGATGCGGCCCCGGGCCGGCGGGCAGCGCCGGCGGTTCCGGCTGGTAGGGCTGGTCGGCGTAATCGACGGCGCCGTCGGCAGCGGGCTCGGCCAGCGCCCGCGACCAGGCGCCCGGCGCCGTGCCATGGCACTCGATGAGCAGGCCGTCGATGTAGACGCGGCCGGGGCCGATGGTCAGGGTGTCGCCGGACCAGCGGATGCGGAAGGCATCCGGGGTCTCGCGCGGCACGACGGCCTGGCCGAGCGCATCGAGCGTGCCGACCTGGAGGCGTCGGGCGAGTTGAGCCAGCCATTCGTTCCAATCGGCATCGAGGGCGACCCGGCCCTGCTGCAGGACGACGCCGGCGAAGTCGCGTGTCGGGTCGAAGCTGAAGCGGCTGCAATCGAAGGTCATGGATCAGGACTCCTCAAGAGGTTGTCACGAAAGCCGCGGCCGTCACGACCCCTCAGCTCGCGTAGATGATGCCGGCGGCGAGGCCAGCGCGCAGGTGCTCTTGCAGCCGAACCCGGAGGTTCGCCTCGCGCTGGGCCGGAAAGAGGGCATGGAAGGCGCCCATCTCGCCCTCGTCGTCGGCGCCGGTGCGGATCGCCCCCGGCGTCGTTGCCGTCAGCTGGCAGTAACCCGGCGTGCCGTAGCGCCGCGATGTGAAGCAGGGCGCGGCCGCTGCGGCAGCGCCCCAGGCCGGCTCGGGCGCCGACTGGCAGCGGTGCGGGTGCGGCACCCGGCTCGCCGTCGGCAGATACGAGAAGCGCACGCAGCCGTCCTGGCGGCGCCGCACCTGCACCGCCGGCTCGCCCGAGGCGGCGGCGCGGGCGTAGAGCAGACTGTTGGCGACGAGGCCGACGGCAAGGGCGTCGACCCGTCCGATCAGGGTGCAGGCATCGAGCGACAGGGTCCCGCCCGGGCCGCCGCCGGCCGAACCACCACTGGGCGCGCCGAAGGCCGGTTGCGTCGGATCGGTGGCGTCGATGATCGAGTCGGCGGCCGCGAGCCAGCTGCCCTCGGCCAGCGCGATCGCACCCGTGATCGCGTGGTCGAGCGTCACGGCGACGCCCTCGCGCGCGACGATGAGGCTTGCCGCGAGCGGCTCGCTGGGCGTGCCGTCGGCCGCGAGGGTGATCCCGGGCACGAGCGTGGCGTGAACGAGCGCGAGCCCGACGAGGCCGTTGTCGGCGTCGTCAGGCACCCGCAGCGCGCCGCCGGCGATCAGGAGGCCATCGAGGGTCAAGGTGCTGCCGGCACCGCCGGTGACGTCCAGCGCCCCCGGCAGGGACAGCGCAGGGCGACGCTCGGCGGCGGCGCGCAGCGTCAGCGACCAGCCGGGCGGGACCTGGATCGCGAGGGCCGCCTCTTCGTAGCGCCCGCTGTCGCCGATCTCGATGACGGCGACGCGCGGCGTCTCGGGCGTCGCGCCAGCGGCAGCCGTCTCGAAGGCTACGAGGGCCGCCGCGATCGTCGGCTGCTCGGCCGGCACCTGGATGAGGGTCGTCCCTTGCGGATCGGCGTTGCGGGTGCGGGCATACTCGCCGCCACCGAGGGCGGCCGAGAAGCCATCGTAGTACGTCACCGCCACCCTCGTCGGCGCCGGCAGATCGGCGGCCAGCGCGATGCGCCCGAGCTCCGGGTCGACGGCGACCCGCCCGGCCGGCGGCTCGTGCGCCCAGGCCCCGCCCGCGTCGGCCAGGTTGCAGGCGATGATCCGCGCGCGCGGTACCTCGACCCCGTCGAAGAAGAGCACCAGGCTCGGCTCGGCGTTGTCGAGCGGCGCATCGGGCGCCGCGCGGGTGCCGTAGTAGAGGGCCAGGTCGGCGGCGAGCATGGGCCGTCGGATCGGGGCCGGCACATTGATCGGCTCGGCCAGGTGGGCGATCTCGTCCTCGGCGCGCGGGTGCGTGAAGAGCGCGAGCGGCTGCCCGAGCGGGCTCACGAGCCAGCGTCGGCCGTCGACCCGCACGGCCGGGCTCAAGCTGTGCCGAAAGGCCTGCAGGCGCCACAGGAAGATACCGATGTTGGGGATGTTGAAGCGGCCCCGGCCGGACTCGATGCGGCGCACATCGACCGTGTGGCGGAGCCGCTCGAACGGGCCGCCGCGGGCCGCGAGCGCGGTGGCGTCGCGCAGGTCGGCGGTCGCCCGGCAGTGCGGGCGCAGGTGCCCGAGGTACTGGGTCGCGGCGAGCAGCTCGAAGTACTCGACGACCCGCGCGCCCCAGCCCGTCACATCGGCGGCGATCTGCTCCAGGGCCGTCGCCGTGCCCTTGCGCCGGCGCAGCGCGATCGTGTGGGCGACCTCGGCGCGCGCCGGGGCATGGTCCTGCCCCTGCCCATGCAGCGGCTCGTAGCCGATCAGATCGCCGATGTAGGGCACGACCCAGTCGGCGCAGGTCTCGATGAAGAGGTCGTCGTAGAGCTGGGCGAGGTTCTCCTCGACGACCGCGAACTCCCCGGCGAAGGCCTCGAGCAGGGCCGCGAGCGGCCCGTGCGCGGCCCGCTCGCGCAACGCGGCGAGGCGCCCCTGCTCGGCAAGGCTGGGCGCCGCCAAGGCCTCCAGCGCCGCGAGCTCGGCTGACTCGGCCGGCGTGAGGCTGGTGCCCAGCGCCGCCGCCGTCTCGGCATCGCGCTGCCGGTGGATCGCCGGCAGCAGCCGCAACAGGGTCTCGACATCCAGGCTCATGGCAGCAGCTCCAGCGCCAGCGTGGCGGCATCGAGGGTCAGGAGCTCGGCCGGCCGCGGCGAACGATCGCCGCTGCTCGGCACCTCGGCGAACAACCGAGGGGCGTAGATCGGGGCGGCGACATCGCTGCGCTGGAGCTCGGCGACGTGCACCGCCACGACGCCCCCGACCGCCTGAGCGACGGCGACGACCTCGTCGACCGAGACCCCCTGGCCGAACGCGCGCGCAGCGAAGCCGAAGGCCGTCGTCAGCCGCGCGGCGAGGGCCGGCAGGACCAGCCCAGCGTCGGCGGCCGCGTCGACCTTGACCGCCAGGCGCAGCCGGAAGGTCGCCGCGCGGAAGCTCGCGAGGCGCAGCGCGAGCGCCGGGTCGCCATAGCGGGTCAGCGCCGCGCGCAGAAAGCGGTAGGTGTCCGAGCCCTCCGGCACGGCGGCACCGCGCTCGCCAGCGACCGTGACGAACAGGCCGCGCGCCGGACCGTGGGCGAGCCACAGGGCGTGGGCCTTGGCGATGCCGGCGAAGGCCCGGGCGAAGTCGCGGTAGTCCCGCACCGAGACGGCCCGATCCAGGGTGCGCACCGTGAGCGGCGCGTTGTCGCGCGCCTGGGCCTCGGTCTCGGGGTCCTCGCCGCCGCTGGCCGGCGCCGGGTTGGTCACGCCGGCCACGCCGAGCGGGCGCGACAGCAGCGTCGTCAGCCGCCCGGCCGGCAGGTTGCCGGCCAGCCCCAAGCCCTTGCGGTAGACGGCGCGGACGTTGTGGTCGCCGCCGGGCAGCCGGGCACCCTCGACGCCGTCGCCGAAGCGCAGCCGGGCGCGGCCCTGCTCGTCGATCGCAAGGGCGTAGACCCGCTCGGTCGGGCCTCGCTCGTAGAGGCTCGGGACCTCGGCCCAGAGGAGGTCGTTGGCGCGCAGCGCGAGCGCCGCGCGTCGCCCGCTCGGGGTCGATGCGCTGACGAAGGTCAGCGGCCCCTGGCGCAGCGCGAGACGGGCGTTGGCGACCTGGGCGTCGCCGCTGCCGACGATCTCGGCGACCGTCTCGCCGTGGGTCGCGGCCGCGCAGTTGGCGTTGATGCGCAGCTCGGCGCGGGCATAGACGTTCGCGAGTGGGGCGGCGAGGCGCAACACCGTCTGGTCACGCTCGTGGACGACCGCGGTCGGATCGGCGGCGATGAAGGCGATCTCCGTGACCGGCAGGTCGTCGGCGCCGGCCGCGGCGAGTCGGATCTGACTGCCGCGGGCCGTCAGGCGGCCGGCGCGCCCATCGCGGTCGAGCAGGGTCAGGCGCAGGACGATGGCGGCATCGCCGACGGCGGCAGCGAAGGCGTCCGGGTCGAGGGCGGCGGCCTTGCCGCCGGTGAGGCGCTCGGGCGCGGCGAGCAGGCCGAGCGCATCGCCGGCGGCGAGCGGCGCCGTGGTGCCGTCGTCGCAGGCGAGCGCGAGCCCGACCACGTGCGGCGCGATCTGCAAGCGCTGGCGCGGACCGCCGAGCGCGATCGCCTGCCCGGGGCGCAGCCCCTCGGCGCGCTGCGCGAGCGTCAGGCGCGCGCCGTAGACCGGGGCGACCAGCGGCCGCGGGGCCGGCGCGAGCGGCTCGGTCTCGGCCAGCACGAGCGTACGCCTGAGGTCGAAGCGCTTCGCGGTCAGGTGCTCGTCGGTATCCGGGCGGATCCGGGTGACCTTGGCCGAGAGGCCGAAGTCGCTGCGGGTCAGATGGGCGACGCGCGCCACGCGGTAGAGCTCCGTGTACCCCGGCAGGGCCGAACGGCCGCGGCCGAGGACGTTGGAGACCAGCGCGATCCAACTGCCGGCCGTGATGCGCGGATTGTCCGGGTCGAGGTCGAGCGCGTCCGGATCGAGCGCGAAGCCCTTCCATTTCCAAGGCGAGCTGCGCGTGTCGATCAAGTCGGACAGGTTCGAGTCGCTGTTGCCGAACAGATTCGGGTCCGGGGCGTTGTGGCCGAACAGGGCGGCGCGTTGGCGGAAGACGTAGACCTCGACGTCGGCCGCCGCCGGCGCCACGGGCGGATAGAGGCTGCCGAGCGGCGCGTCCCAGCGCACCCGGGTGCGGGCGTTCTCGGGGTCGGCCTCGACCTCGGTCAGCACTCGGATGTCCCAGCGCTCGCTGCCCGGGTCGTCGAGCCGCTCGGCGCCGACGATGAGCAGCGCATCGCCCGGCGCGAGGCGCACCGCGGCGCCCGCGAGCCAAAGCTCGGTATCCCCCGAGCGCGGCTGCCAGGGGATCTCGGTTTGCACCCGCAGCGCATTCCATTCGACCCGCGCCTCGATCGCCTCGACCGTCTCGAAGGTCTGCGCCTGTTCGTCCTGGCCGGCGACGCTCTGCACCCGCGTGCCGACCGGGATCGTCACCGGGTCCGGGGCCTGAGCCGCATCGCCCGGGACCTCGCGCAGCGCGAAGGCCAGGTGGGTCGAGGCGGCCACACCCGGGGCGAGCTGGTAGCCGATCAGCCGGCCGAGCTCGAGGATCGATCGGCGCTCTGTGGCCGTGCGCAGCAGGCACTCGTTGGCGATGCGCTCCTGGTAGAAGGTCAGCACGTCGAGCAGACAGGCGAGCCCGTCGCAGAGGGCGACGCTGAAGTCCGCGTCGTCGCGCCGCGTCAGCCCGCCCAGGGCCGGCAGCGCCGGGCTGGAGAGGCGCGCCAGGAGCGACGCCTTGAAGGTCGCGTGGACGCCTGTCCGGTAGGCGATCTCGGGCTGGCCGGGCGGGTTGTCGATCGCCTGAGGGGTCGCTCGGGCGACGCCGGCGCAGCTGCCGCAGTGGCGGGATCCCAGGGTCGTCATCATTGGCCTCCGTACAGGTCGAGCCGCAGCACGCCGTGCTCGGGATAGCTCGGGTCGTTGTCGAGCCGCGGGATCTCCAGACGGGCGAAGCGCATCAGGCCCTCGGCGAGGAAGCGCCCGTCGGGGCTGCCCTGCCGTTCGAAGCGCGTCGCCTGCACCGAGGCGACGCCGGCCACCGCGCGGGCCGCGGCATAGACGCCGCTCAGATAGAGGGCCTGGCCGAAGGTCAGCCGGTCGGGGTGGAAGAGCCCGAGGCGCCCGTCGGGTAGCCGCCGGCTGCCGAGGACGTCGAGCAACCCGGCGCGCACCTGGGCGCGCAGATAGCCGGGCGCGACGCAGACCTGGAGGTCGAGGGCCAGCGAGACGTAGAGCGGTTCCTCGACCGCGACATCGTGGCCGGCCATACGGTAGCGCTCGAGGTCGGCGAGGATCCGCGCCGCGAAGGCCTCGTCGAGCCGCCCGCCGCCGAGGCGGTCGACGGCCACGCAGGCCGTGTGCCAGGAGCCGGTCCAGCGCAGCGTCGCCGCGGCCCGCTGCACGCCGGGCTGGTCCTCGGCGAGGGCCGCGTAGTCCTCGGCGGTCACGGCGCGCTGCTGACGGCGAAAGGCCTGCGGGGCGCGCCGGCGGATGCTCGCGGCGTCCTCCGGATCGGCGCCGCCGCTGGCCGCGAGCGGGTTGCGCACGGCAGTGATGCGGGCATCGTCGCTGATCAGGTGGGCGATCGTGTCGGCACCGACGTTGCCGGCCCGGCCCTGCCCGGTGCGGTAGCGCGCCCGGAAACGGGCCCCGGAGGGCGGGCGCCGGCCGTAGCGGCCATCGCCGAAGCGCAGCCGGGCGCGGCCGTCGTGCTCGACCTCGACGACGAAGTGGGCGGCGTCCGGGCCGCTCGCGAGCAGGTCGCGGCGCACCGTCCAGCGCTGCGGCGGCTCGTCGCCCCGCTGCGACTCGACCTCGATCGCCGGCAGGGCCTCGCGCGGCACGCTAGCGAGGGCCGCGGCGGCCGGGGCCTCGGGGTCGAACGGCACCTGCTCGACGACCCGTCGTCCCGCGCGCCACACCACTCGGGTCACGGTCCCGACGAAGGTCAGCGCGGCGCGCCCGAGGGCCGGCGCGAAGCGCGGCGGAATGACCTCTGGTGCACGCGTCGCGCAGGGGTCGCCGTCGCGGGCGGCCGGATAGGCGAGGTGGGCCGCCGGGACCTGCCCCAGGTCCTCCTCCTCGGCGACGCCCAGGCCATGATCAGCGAGCACCAGGTTGCCGCGCGCGACGCTGACACCCGCGACCGGCAGGCGCCCATGGGCGTCGTCGGCGACGCTGGAGAGGCACAACGGGAACGGCAGGGCGTCGGCCTCGGCCCAGCGCACCTCGGTGATCGCCACATTGGTCAGGGGGTCGGCGAGCGGTTGCGTCGCATCCTCCGGTGCCCAGCAGCGGACATCGGTCAGGCGCACGACGTGGCGATGCGCGCGGTCGGCGTCCTCGGCGGCGCCGCTGAGCGGTCCCTTGACCTCCTCGAAGAGCAGCAGATCCCCGGGCACGAGCGTCGGGAGATGACCGACGAGGGTCGCCGCCGTGGTCCCCGCCGGCAGCCAGCAGCGGGTCGCACCCCAGGTGTAGAGCGGGATCTCGTTGTGCGCCCGGTAGAGGAGCGCCGCGTGCATCGGTTCGAAGACGACCGGCCACTCGCTCAGGGCCTCCTGCGCGTCTCGCGTCCCCGGGGCGAGGCGCGCCGGGCGGTTCGCCAGCCGGGTCAGGAACCGGGCCCCAGTGCGGGGGAGCGGCACCGCGTCGGCCGCGACCTGAAGCTGGATCCAGGTGCGCGCGTTGGCGCCCTCGTGGACGCGGTAGTCGACGAGCAGGGCATGGCGGCGCAGCGAGGTGCGCAGCCGCGCGGTGTCGAGGTAGGCCTCGGTCGCGATCGCGTCCTGCTGGTAGGCGAGCTGGTCGCCGACATAGGCGAGCAACTCGGCGAGCGTGACACCGAGGTCCGCGGCACTGCGCTCGCGCCAGCCCGGCACCAGGAGCGCGAGCCGATCCAGCAGCAGCCGGCGCAGGGCCGGGTAGTCTCGGGCGAGATAGTCGATCGCCGGGGGCGCGACCGGCTCCTCGGGGCAGACCAGCGGTGTCGTACAGTCGAGTTCGCTCGGGCACTCGGCCTTGAAGCGGAACGCCAGCTCGCAGAGGCGCGGGTCGAGCCCGCTCGGGACCGACTCGCCGTCGCCGGGGTGGACCAACCGCAGCCGATACGGCGAATAGTCGCCGGCCTGCGCGCAACGCACGACGAGCACCCGCTCGGGTGCCGGTAGGGCCGCGACCAGGGCGCGCACCGCCGCCTCCGCGGGCGCATCGAGCTGGGACGGCAGCGGGGTGGCCGGGACCGCCCAACTGACCGCCGGGTCGCGCACCCGCTCGCCGCCGCTGATGCGCACCTGGGCGGCGCCTGGCAGCCCCCCGGCGAGCGGCCTGACGAAGGTCACGAGCAGCGTACGCTGACGCAGCGGATCCTCGTCGGGCAGGGCGCCGTCGAGGACCTCGAGATAATCGATGCCGTTGAGGTCGACGGCGCTGTCTCGCAGCGCCCGGCGGCGCTCGTCGTCGCAGCAGAACAGGGTCGCGGCGCCGCTCGTCGTGTCCATCAGGGTGCTCATGGGGCGCCTCCCGCACGCTCGAAGGTCGCCGTCTGGACCTGGCCGGTGCGGCGTACCGCGTAGGCGATCGTCACCCGCAGGGTCGAATCGGCCGTCTCGACCTCGACCGATTGCAGCGCGATCAGGTCGCCGAGCCATTGCTGGAGGGCACCCTGGACGAGGAACTGGGCCGTCGCCGCGACCTCGGGGCTGTTCGGCGCGAAGAGGAGCTGCGCGATCCCGCTACCGAATTCGGGGCGCATCAGGCGCTCGCCCGGGGCCGTGAACAGGACCTGCTCGATCAGGCCGCGTAGGTACGCGTCCTCATCGGCCTGGGCGGTCGCGCCACGGGCGTCGAAGCGATACGGGTAGTCGAGGTTCATCGCGCTCCCCCTCCCCTACGGTTCCAAATAGACGCGGATTCATGGCCCGCCCTGGCCAAGAATCGGCACGGACGTCGAAAACGCGGCGTCCGACTTCCTTCGTGTACAGTCGCTCCGCGCGACTGGACACGGCGGCACGTCCTGTTCCGCGGGAAACGCCGAATGAATCGGCACTTCCTCAGGTCCCGATCACGCGGGTCTGGGCCACCACCGGCAGCAGCGGCGTGCCGTTCGGTGCGCAGAGCGCCTGGCTGTCCAGCAGCACCAGCGGCTGACCATTGGAGAAGACCCGGGTCGCGGCGACGATCCACTGCGCGCTGATGCAGGGCGACGGCGACCCGCCGACGTTGAAGGGGCAGCCGGCGACCAGGTAGGGCGCGCTCATGACGACGGTCGGCTGGCCACCGACCAGCACGCGCGGGTTCGGCGCGCTCGGCGTCGCGCTGCCGCCGTGGGCGCAGAGGACCTGGGCACCGACGTGGAGGAGTGGACCCGGCATCGTCAGATCACCGTGAGGGCGCCGTTGTTGATGGTCACGGTCGGGCCGACCAGCGTGATCGCCGCACCCTTGCCGTTCTGGATGTAGATGCCGGTGTCGTTGACGATCAGGGTCGCCCCGGTGGCGCTCTTGAGCATGATGCCACCGGTCGGGCCGGGCAGGTCCGAGACCGTCAGGCCGTTCTGCAGCGGGGTCTGCAACGTGATCGCCGGCACCGCCGGCGGGGTCGCCCGGGCCAAGGCCGGGATCTCCGCGGCGCTGCCCCAGAAGCAGCCGACCCAGATCGGATGCTCGGGGTCGCCCTGCTCGAACTCGACCCAGACCCCCGAGCCGATCACCGGCAACGCGACCATGCCGTTCTGCACGCCGGCGATCGGCACGCAGGGCATCGCCCAGCTCGCCGGGGCCAGGCCGGCGACGTCCGGCACCTGGACGAGGAGCCGTCCCTGCTGGAGCGGGTCGACATTGTTCAGCACCATGCCACGGTACTTGCCGTAGAAACGTTGCTGCGACTCGTTGGTCATACCGGCACCTGCGGGGTCAGGGAGACCAGGCCGTTGCGCGTCAACGTGAACTCCTGCTTGAACTCACCGCGCTTGAGCCGGCTCTTGACGCGTTCGACGAAGTAGAGCCCGTCGTGGGCGATGCCGGCCCCGCGCACGCCGACCAGCCGCCGGGCCTTGAGCAGGCGCCCATAGCGCAGCACGTCCAGCGTCCCGGTCGCGCGCACCGTGTCCTGCGAGCGGCCGGCCTCGGCGAGGCCGCGCGAGAGGGCCTGGGCCGGGTTGAGGTTGGCGGTGTCCTTGAGGGCGCGCAGGTTGGCAAGCGTCGTCGCGAGGGCGCCGAGCGGCGGCTGGAGCGGGTTGAGGTCGGGGACCGGCAGCGGGATCGGGGCGCGCGTCTGCGGGTTCTGGATGTAGACGATCGGCAGCACGCCGCGCGTCGGGTCGAACGAGAAGCTCATGCCCTCGACATTGGTCAGCGCGTCCATGTCGAGATTGAGCGCCGGCTGCGGCACGCCGACCTTGATCTCCGGGCCGAAGTAGGCGACGTTCGTGGCGGGCGCCGGCCCGGGCTCGATATAGAAGACGTAGCCGACCTGCTCGGCCAGTTGGCGGATGTACGCCAGATCCGTGCCTTGCTGGGCGGGGATGCGCTCGACCGGGATCGGCACGTCCGGGAAGGGCGTCGGGATCACCAGCGGCATCAGGCCGAAGGCGGCGTACTTGGCGCAGATCAGCGCGACCCGCGCCTCGATCGACAGCCCCGGAAGCGGCAGGCCACTCCAGTCGATCATGTCCATCACCCGGGTCAGATCGTCGCCGGTGATCCGGATGGTCCCGGCGCTGCCCGGGCTGCCGGCCTGCACCTCGATGTTGGTCATGACGCCGTCGAAGAGCGGCTGGGGCGTGCCGTTGAGCGTGACCAGCAGGATCACCCGCAGCGGCGGCGTCGCCGGACCGGTGTTCTGGGCCCCGGCGATCAGGAACAGGGTGTTGAGCGCCGAGCGCGACGAGAACTGGAACGAGAGCTGGAAGCCGCTCGGGCTGCCGGCCGCGGTCGTGACCTCGGCGTCTTCGAGGGCGTCGATGACGACGCGCGGCGCCGGGGCCGGCACCACCGGCCCCATCAGCAGCGTGAGCTGGATCCCTTTAGTCAGCACCGCCGACCCCCGGTATGCCCCCCGGTATCCCCTCAGGCAGCGTGATGCGCAGCCGCCGTCCCGGGGTCTCGGTCAACTCGGCCGGGCGCACGGCGCGGTTGGCATCGCAGAGGCGCCAGTATTGCAGCGGGTCACCGAGATAGCGGGCGGCCAGGTTGTCGAGCCGATCACCGGCGACGACCTGGTGCTCCTGCTGGAGCGCGAGCCCCTCGGGCGGCGGGATGAAACGGCGGCGCAGATAGGCCACATGCGTTCCATCGGCGAGCCTGAGCTGCGCCGCGGCGATGCCGTGGTAGCGACTGGTCGCCGGGTAGAGCGGCGTGACCAGCGCGTTGGCTTGCAGAAAGGCCTCGATCGGATCCATGGTCCGCTCCTGGATTTGTTCGCTAGAAACTACGAAATACGCGAAACACGCGAAAAAAACTGGTTAACGAACCGTTCGTGTTCGATCTTCGGGTGGTGACCAAAATTGACCAGCAAACCAAGCTGCTTACCAGTTGCCTTCAGGTAGTTGATCATTTGAGCCCGGTGTTCGTCAGCCAAGCGCTTGACCGCCTTGATTTCCAGAATAATCTCCTCGAAACACAGAAAATCGGGCTCATACTGTTGCTTCAGCGGCCAACCTTTGTACTCGAGTCGAAGCCGAGGCTTCTCCTCGAACGGAATCTCCTGCTCGGCGAATTCTTTCGCCAAACACTCCTGATACACTGCTTCCAAAAAACCGTTTCCTTTCTCTCTGTAGACTTCGAAACAGGCACCGATAATACGGAAGCTCTCCTCCCTGAAAAGGATTTTCACGGGTCTAAATTTCGCGCTTTTCGCGTGTTTGGTAGTTTCTCATTATCCTAAGCGCCCTCCTTCTCATAGAGAGCGCCGTATTCGAGGGTCGCACCGATGCGCCTGGCGCCGGCTGCGGTGCCGCCGCGGTCAGCCGATCTGCGCGATGCCGAGGCTCGCCAGGCGACCCGGCTGGGCGAGCGCCGCGAGGCGCTCCTTGGCCTGGAGATAGCCGATGAACAGGCCGCCACCGCGGTGCCCGAAGCCGAGGTCGGCGACCGACAGCACGCGCAGTCCGAGGGTGACCTTGGCGACCAGCGGGTTCAGGCTCGGGTCGAAGGCCTCCTCGCTGATGGAGAGCTCGGTCAGGCGCACCGGCACGATGCGGCTCGCACTCCAGACGAATAGCACCAACGGGGCCTCCATCGGCGCGATCTCCAACGTCCCGCTGCTCGCCTGGGCATCGAGTGCGAGCAGCTGGGCGCTGCGCGGGTGGACGAGCCCCTCGAGCACCGCGAGCTGCGGCCCGATGCCGTGCTCGACGGTGGCGCGGTGCTGCTCCGGGAGCTCCAGCTGGTCGGCTGCATCGATGTCGGCCTCGAGCCGGATCGTCTCGACGGCCGGCCCCTTGAAGCGCACCGCCTCGGACTGGCCGTCGGCCTCGCCGCCGGCAGTCTGCGGCGTCAGCGTGCGAGTCAACCGCTCCGGGTTGTATTGCAGCGAGATGATCCCCTGCACCTGGGCCGTGGCCGGATCCATCAGGACCAGGCCGCCCTTGAGGATGCGCGGGGAATTGGGGAATGTACTCATAACGGCCTATCGCTCATACCATGGCCCGCGTCTCGAGCGGCCTTGTCGCTGGGTGACGCAAGGGCACCAATCCGTTTGCCATTCTTCCGTGGTCTTTCTCGGGCATCATTTGCAGGCCGGATCATGGTAGTCCACCGCAACCCCTTCCGGCGCAAAGCCGATCACCTTGCCGCTGGAGTCCGTTCGCCATCCGATCTTGCCCTCTTTGGCATCGAAGGCCTCTTGCGCCGTGGGCAAGGTGTCGCAGATCGCCGTCGTGAGCACTCGCTGAGCCTCCGCCGCCCGTTTATTGAGCGCGTCGCAGACCGCCTGCTGCGAAACGCGACGCGCGATGTCGCGGTGCGTCTCCTCGTGTCGTTTAATGAAATCGACGACATCCTTCATGATCTTCTTGTCTGCCGACGATGCTCGGCTCATCCCGAGGCGCGGACGGATGATGGTCGTCTCGAGAACGAAATTGACCTTGGTCACGGCCCCGCCAGCAGAGCGTTCTAAGTCATACGAAGTATTGCAATCTGTATGCGGCGTACCTCCGAGGGCCTGGTCGACCTTGGCCGCGAATTCGTTGGCGTTATCGGCTGTGATATCGGCCGGGACCGGCGACTGGGGCAGCCACCGGATGGCCTCGCCACAGCGAGGACCCGGCGCAGCCGCCGCTTGAAGCCCCTCGGCTGGCGGATCGCCAGCAAGGGGCTCGTCTGCCCTCGCCGCCACCGACTGACGCTGGATCAGCATCGAGTGATCCTGAACCGCTTGGCAAGAACCGCTGCCGCATCGGCCAACCGCGACGACCGGCCCGGATTGCTGCACGACGTGGGTCAACTCATGGGCGATCAACCTCCGCCCTTGCGTGGTGTCCACGTCATAACGGCCAGCGCCGAACACCAAGTCGTGGCCGACGGTGTAGGCCGCGGCATCGACCTCGCGTGCCGATCGCGCGGCCGCGGCATCGCAATGGACACGTACCCGGCCGAAGTCGTGGCCGAAGCGAGACTCCATCTCTCGTCGCAGGGCCGGCTCCAGAGGTACGCCCGGGCGGGCGAGGGTCTGCTCGACGCTGGCGGGGAGATCCCCTCCGACCTGCGCAATCGCTTGTCCAGCGAGCCGCTGAATGTCCGGGCGCCCGCCGTCGAGTGCAGACTGGCCCCCGCTTGCCACTATTCGGTCGGCGACCCGGTCGGCCTCCTGCTCGAACCGATCCTGGTCCGCACCCATCACACGCCGGCGCTGAAGCCAGCGAGGACCGAAGGACGGACTGGACCGCTCGGCCTCGGCAGCAGCGATGCGCAGGGGCGCAGCGCCGTTCATGGTTTCACCTCCCGTGCAATCCCCTGGGCGACCGCGGCACCGACCTCGGCCGGCATCGCACCGATCGCCAAACGGACTTCGCCGACCTCCAGTCGCGGCGCACCACCCGCTGAGATGAAGCGCCGCACCGCTTGCGGTGACGCGAGCTGGCGTTGCAGCTCCGCGCGCAGCGCCTCGGCCACCGCCGTTCGGTCTTCTGGCCTGACGCCGTTCAGCACCAACCGGTCGATATGCAGAATCAGTCGCGTCATACCCACCCCCGCGTCTCGGCATCGGTCACCGGCCGCTCGCGCTTCGCGGCATCGAGCTGGGCGGCGCGCTGCAAGTGCTGCATGCGAACCGGCTCGCCGGCCTCGGCGGCGAGGAAGGCGGCGTTCAGCGCGATGTTCCGAATGGTGCCGCCAGCGACGTTGAGCCGGGCGAGCTTCGCACAGTCGACGCCGTCCAGCGGTGTCGCGGCCGGAAAGACCCTCCGCCAGATGGCCTCGCGCTGCGGCTGATCCGGGAACGGGAACTGGACGATGAAACGCAGCCGGCGCTGGAAGGCCGGATCCAGGGCGGCCTTGTGATTGGTGGTCAGGACCGCGAGGCCGCGATAGGCATCCATGCGCTGGAGCAGATAGCTGACCTCGATGTTGGCGTAGCGATCATGGCTGTCGCGGACCTCGCTGCGCTTGCCGAACAAGGCATCGGCCTCGTCGAAGAGGAGGACAGCGCCCGTCGCTTCGGCGGCATCGAAGACCCGGCGCAGGTTCTTCTCGGTCTCGCCGATGTACTTGCTGACGAGCGCGGACAGATCGATGCGATAGAGGTCGAGCCCCAGCTCGCGGGCCAGGACCTCGGCGGCCATCGTCTTGCCGGTGCCACTCTCCCCGGCGAACAGGGCAGCGATCCCGAGCCCGCGGGCACCCTGGCCGGCGAACCCCCACTCCTCATAGACCTTCAGGCGATGGCGGACATGGGCGGCGATCTGGCGCAGCGTGGCCATGGGGCCTTCGGGCAGGATCAGGGCCGCCCAATCGGCAACCGGCTCGATGCGCTGGGCGAGGCCGGCGAGCTGGATGCCGTCGAGGCCGCGGCAGGCCCGCCATAGCGCGGCCTCGGCGTCGGGCGACGCGGCGAGTTCGGACGCGAGCTCGGCGCCGATCGTCTGGATGCTCCGGGCACTGAGGCGAAACTGGGCGGCGACGCCCTCCAGGGCACCATTGACGCGCTGCGCGCTGGCACCCAGCGCCGTCTGCCAGAAGCGCCGCTGATCGATGCCGCCGGGCTTGTCGACGCGATGGCGCAGGATCGGCGGCTCCAACCGCAGGGGCTCGCGAGCGGCGATGAAGACCAGACCCGAGAGCCGCCCGACGAAGCGCCGGAGCACGTCCGCTCCCTCATCGCAGCGGATCAGCAGGGCGGCACCGAAGAGCGCCGTCTCGCGCCCCCACAGGACCGCCAGGGCCTCCTGATCCGTCAAGGTGGCCGGGATATCGACGGCCGCGAGCGCGAAGAGCCGCAGGCCCAACCGCCCAGCGACGGCGGCGGCGATATCCTCTTGGCCGGCGCGGTCATCGCCGGTCAGCTCGATGGGCGGCGGGCGATCATCGGTGCGGCGCAGGCGCGCCAGGATCTCTCGGACCGCATCGGCATGGGCCGCGGCCATGAGGCCAGGTCGAGCCACGGCTTGCAGCAGCGGCTGGATCCGCTGGTCGAGGTGATCGATGCCGGCCAGGTAGTGCAGCACGCGCTCATCGATCCTGAGCCGCGCCGCGGTCAGGTTGGCGGTCTCGTCGACCTCGATCAAGCGCCAGCGGCGCAGCGGCCGCACCGGCGCGAGGGCGCTCCAGTGCGGCTCGGCCAGCGCCCCCAACGCCAGGCCGAAGGTGGCCCACGGACGTTGCGGCTCGCCCCCGGCCTCCGCGCACAGCCGGGCCAGCCGAGCATCCATCTCGACCCCGGCGCAGAGCAGCAACAACGCGCGCTCGAACGGGCTGAGCTCGAAGCGGTGCGCCAGGGTGTCGATCGCGGCCGCGTCACCGAGCTGGTCCAAGGCGGCGCGGGCGCGGGCCACCTGATCGCGAGCCCGACTGTCGTCCTCGCCGCCGAGCAGGGCCTGGAGACGGGCGAACTCCGCCGTCAGCAGGCGTTGGTTGGCCTGGGTCCAATCGTGCTGGAGCTGCGGCGCGTTCATGTGATGGTGATCCGGCGGTCGAGGAACACCGGCGGTGCCGCGGTGCGGTCGATGATCGGGCTGTCGATGCCGTCGATCCGCAGCCGCGCGAGGTGGCTGCCGAGGGGGGCATCGGCGACGACGAAATCGAGGCTCGTCGTCGGCGTCGTGAAGGGCTCGGGCGCGATCTCGCGGGTGCCGAGCAGCAGTGCGACCTGCTGGCCGGCGCGCAGGGCCGGGCGGAAGCTCAGCGTGAAGGTGGCGCGGCCGTCCGGGGCGCGGGCCACGGCGAGCGGTAGCCCGACCAGGTCCGGGGCCAGCGTGACACCGAGGCGGTTGGTCTCGCGCGCCTCGCCCTCGCCGGGGCGGCGCAGCTGGGCGCCGACCCGGTAGGCCCCGACCGGGAAGTCGCCGGCGCTGGCCGCCGGGATCTCGAACCGGATCCTGCCGGGCTCACTGGCACCGCTGGCGGCGAGCGCCTCGTCGATCTCGAAGCGATCGTTGGCGAGCTGGACCGTGCGGTCGGCGCCGTCGAGGTGATGGCCGATCAGGTCGACGGGCTGGTCGAGGCGCATCGCCGGCTGGCCATCGGCCGGGGCGACCCGCTCGATCGTCGGCAACGCCGGGACCAGGCCCGGGGCCACCACGACGCCCCGTTCGCGGCCGCTCGTCGGGTCGATCGGGCCGCGGGTGAGGACCGGCAGGGGCGCACGAACTGGCCGACGCCCCTCGATCAGCACGACGCTGACGCGGTAGGCGGCGCTCGGGCGCAGGTGGCTCTGGATCGCGGTCCAGAGTTTCGACATCTCCTCGCCGTCGAGCTGGGCCGGGGTGATCCGCAGGGCCTCGATCTGCTCGTCGAGGCCCGCCGCGGCGAGGGCACGCAGGGCCGGCGGGAGGTCGCCGCCGACATCGGGCGAGGGGTTCAGCGCGGTGCGGATCGCCGCGCGGGTCAGGACCGGCGTCTCGTGCAGGAGCTGCATCGCGTAGCCGAGCAGGATCTCGCCGTGCAGGTCGGCGCCGCCATAGGCCGAGACCAGATAGTGCAAGTCGAGCGCGAGCGGCGGATTGGCCAGGCGCTGGCGCCCGCTCGGGTCGCGGGCCGGCAAGCCCTCGTTGCGCCAGCCGGGGTTCGGCGTGACCTGGTGCAGGAACAGGTTGAGCTGCGAGGCCTCGGTGCCGTTGGCCGGGACGACTCGGTCCGGCGGGCCGACGCTGACGGTCACCGAGCTGCCGATGACGCCGGCGACGTTGTGGTTGATCAGGCCGTCGTTGAGCAGATCGCGCAACACGGCCGTGACCCCGGCGATGGCGAGGGCGGAGCTCATCGTCCCCCCTCGCGGCGGCGCGCCAGGTAGTCATCGAGGCTCATCGTCGGCGCACCGCGCCGTGCCGCACGCTTGGCCGGTGCCGGCGCCTGGACGGCGGTGACCTCGATCCGCCCGATGTGGACGTGGACCTCGGGTGCCGCCTCGGCGGCACCCGGCCTCGGGGCAGGCGCGACCGGCCCGAGCGATGAGGGCGCCGCTGGCCGCTCGCTGGGACGTTGCGGCAGGAGCGGCGCCGGCTCGCCGCGCGGGCGCGACGGCTGCACGGGCGCGGCGGGATCGCGCCGGGC
>NZ_NRRW01000063.1 GCF_016583835.1 Thiococcus pfennigii
CCCGACGCCTTCGCCGTGCCGTTTCGCGCCGTCTACGGCGGCGGCCGGCTCTACCGGCTGCGCGACGGGCGCCTGGACGGCCTCGACGTCGAGGTCCTCGGCGCGCGGCGCGAGGCCGATGGCCGGGAACGGTTGCTGGTGCGTTCCCCGCAGCTCGCGACCGGCGACCTGATGGTCACGACCCACCTGCCGAACGCGATCGACGGGCTGCGGGTCGAGACGGTCGGCGAGGTGGCCGATCCGCCGGGCGGTGCCGCGGACCCCGTGGTGGGCCGATGACGGCGCCGCCACGTCACCGCACCGACCTGATCGGGCTGTTCGCCCATCACGCGGTCGCGGCCAATCTGTTGATGGTCATGATGCTGCTGGCCGGCGCCCTGGCGCTCGACCGGCTCAACGTCCAGCTCTTCCCGACCTTCGAGCTCGACATGGTCACGGTGCGGGTCGTCTGGACCGGGGCCAGCGCCGAGGACATCGAGGACAGCATTACGACGCCCCTCGAGCAGCGCCTGCGCAGCCTCGATTACCTCGACCAGATGACCTCGACCTCCAGCCAGGGCATCTCGGCGATCACGCTGGAGTTCGACGGGCGCGCCGACCCCTTGCTGGCCCTCGATCAGGTTCGCCGCCTCGTCGATGAATTCCGCAACCTCCCGCAGGACGCCGAGAAGCCCGAGGTGGCCCTGGCGATCCGCTACGAGCAGGTCGCCAGGCTCCTGGTCACCGGCCTCGACGACCCGGCCGAGATGCGCCGCCTGGCGCGCCGCTTCGAGACCGAGTTGCTCGACCGGGGGCTCGACCGGGTCGACCTGAACGGGCTGCCGGACGAGGAGATCCGCATCCAGATCGACCATGAGCGGCTCGCCGAGCTCGGCCTCGGCCTCGACGACATCGGCACGCGGATCGCCGACTTCAGCCGCGACCTGCCGGCCGGCGTCGTCGGGCGCGCGGAGGGGGCGCGCGAGTTGCGCAGCCTGGACAAGCGGCGCGACCCGCTGGAGTTCGCCGAGCTGCCGATCGCGACCGAGGCGACGCTGCACGTCGACCTCGGCGACATCGCCCGGATCGAGCGGGTCGCGAGCGATGACGGGGTCTGGCTGTCGGTCGGCGGCCGCCCGGCCGTCGAGCTGGTCGTGCAGCGGGCCGAGAGCGGTGACACCCTCGAGGCCGCGCGCCGCCTCGACGCCTGGCTCGCCGAGACCCGCCCGACGCTGCCGCCCGGGGTCGAGATCGCCGTCTATGACGCCTCCTGGGAGCTGGTCCGCGATCGCATCCTGCTGCTCGTCTACAACGGTCTCGGCGGCCTGCTGCTGGTCGTGCTGATCCTCTATCTGTTCCTCACCGGGCGGGTCGCCTTCTGGGTCGCCTGGGGCATCCCGGTGACCTTCGCCGCGACCCTCTTCATCCTCTACCTGGCCGGCGGCAGTCTCAACATGCTGAGCCTGTTCGCGCTGATCATGGCGCTCGGCATCATCGTCGACGACGCCATCGTCGTCGGCGAGGACGCGCTGGCCCACTCTCAGATGGGCGAGGCGCCGCTGCTCGCCGCCGAGGGCGGGGCGCGGCGGATGCTGGCGCCGGTCATCGCCTCGTCGCTGACGACGATCGCCGCCTTCCTGCCGCTGATGCTGGTCGGCGGGCGCATCGGCAACATGCTCTTCACGATCCCGCTGATCATCATCTGCGCGATCCTGGCCTCCCTGATCGAGGGCTTCCTGGTGCTGCCTGGGCACCTGCGCCATGCCTTCGTCCATGCGCACAAGGCCCGCCCCGGCGGTCTTCGCGCCCGCCTCGACCGCGCCTTCGAGCACTTCCGCGATCGCCTCTTCCGACCGCTCGCGGCGCGCGCCATCCGTCATCGCTTCACGACGGTGGCCGCAGCGCTCGCGACCCTGATCCTGGCCATCGGCCTGATCGCCGGCGGGCGGATCGGCTTCGTCTTCTTCCCGACCCCGGAGTCGCCGATCCTCTACGCCAACGCCACCTTCGTCGCCGGTACCCCGCGCGCGCAGGTCGATGCCTTCCTCGAGGAGCTGGAGGCGGCCCTCTACCGCACCGAGCGCGAACTCGGCGAGGGCCAGCTGGTGCGGGTCGTCGTCGCCTCGCACGGGGCCAAGAGCGGCACCACCGGGGCCGGCGGGGCGGGCGACCAGCTCGGCTCGCTGCGCGTCGAGTTGGTCGAGCCCGACGAGCGCGAGATCCACAACAACGCCTTCATCCGCGCCTGGCGCCAGCGCATCGAGCTGCCCTCCGGGCTCGAGGGGCTCAACATCACGGCGCGCCGCTCCGGTCCACCCGGGCGCGACCTGACGATCCGCCTCACCGGCGCTGATGCCGAGCGGCTGAAGACGGCGGCCGTCGAGCTTGCCGCGACCCTGGCGAGCATCGACGGCGTCCTCGAGGTCGAGGACGACATGGCCTACGGTCGCGAGCAGCTGATCTACTCGGTGAGCCCTGCCGGTCAGGCGCTGGGGTTGACGGTCGCCGACCTCGGCCGCCAACTGCGCACCGCCTTCGACGGCCAGTTGGTGCAGATCTTCCAGGACGGCCCGGATGAGGTCGAGGTACGGGTGCGCCTGCCCGATGCCGAGCGGGCGACGCTCGCGAGCCTCCAGCGGCTCAACGTGCGCACGCCGTCCGGCGAGCTGGTGCCGCTCGCCGCCGTCGCCGATTGGCGGGCGCGGCGCGGCTTCGAGGTCCTGCGCCACGCCGACGGTCGGCTCGCCGTCGAGGTCACCGCCGACGTCGACCCGACCGTCACCACGGCCGGTCGCGTCGTGGCGGCGCTGGAGGCCGGGCCGCTCGCGGAACTCAGGCGCCTCCACGGCATCGACCACGCCTTCGCCGGGCGCTCCGAGGACCAGCGCGAGACCCTCACCGACATGCGCAACGGGCTCGTCCTCGGCCTGATCTTGATCTACCTGATCCTCGCCTGGGTCTTCTCCTCGTACGGCTGGCCGCTCGTCGTCATGGTCGCGATCCCGTTCGGCCTGACCGGCGCCGTGGTCGGCCACTGGGTGATGGGCGTCGATCTGACCATCCTGTCGCTGTTCGGGATGTTCGGGCTGGCCGGGATCGTGGTCAACGACGCCATCATCCTGGTCTCCTTCTACAAAGGGTTGCGTGCCGATGGCCTGTCGGTCGCGGAGGCCCTGACCGAGGCCGCCTGCCGTCGCCTGCGGGCGGTGGTCTTGACCTCGCTGACGACGATTGCAGGCCTCACGCCACTGTTGTTCGAGGAGTCCTACCAGGCCCAGTTCCTGGTGCCGATGGCGACCTCGATCGCCTTCGGTCTGGCCTTCGCCACCCTGTTGGTGCTGCTCGTGATCCCGGCGTTGCTCTCGCTCCACGAGAGTGCCCACGGGCGGTTGCGGCGCTGGCTCGGCGCCGCCGCTGCACCGGTCGGGGCCGAGGGCGACGGGGGCGGCTAGCGGTCGGTCGCCGACTGCGCCTGGCCCCGGCGCATGTCCCCGGGCGTCGGCCGTTGCAGCCGTGCGGGCGCTAGGGGATACTTCTATAAGAAGTCGGTAATTCGGGGAGATGCTGCGTGTTTCCAGCATTCGGCGAAGGCTATGGGTTCCACTGGCGCGATCTCGGCGACATCGAGACCGGCCGCCCCAATCTCGGCCTGCAGGTCCCAGTCGTCGTCTATCGACTGGCGCAGTACACGATGCGCGAGGCCCTGGCGCAGCGGTACGGTGCCGCGCAGGCCGGGGAGCTGCTGCGCGAGGCCGGCTGGATCGCCGGTCGCGAGTTTTGTCTGAATCTGCTCGATCGCGACCTGCCGCTCGAGGCCTTCATCGCCCAGCTCCAGGCTCGGCTCAAGGAACTGGGTATCGGCGTGCTGCGCATCGAGCGGGCTGACCCGCAACGATTGGTCTTCACGCTGACCGTCTCCGAAGACCTCGACTGCTCCGGCCTGTCGGTGACCGGCACGGCGGTCTGCGAGTACGACGAGGGCTTCCTCTCCGGCCTGCTCTACGCCTACACGGGCAAGCCGTTCTCGGCCGTCGAGACCGATTGCTGGGCGACCGGGGATCGCACCTGCCGCTTCGACGTGAAGCCGGAGTCGAGCGCCGGGTGAACGACGCCGATCGTCGGTACCTGGCCGCCGCGCTCGAGCGGGTCGAGCGGGTGCTGAATGCCAAACCGGCGCCCCGACTGCATCCGCAAGGCCTGTCGCCGGAGCTTCAGGCCTTCGGCGAGGGCCTCGATCGGCTGCTCGATCAGCTCGCGGCCATGCGCGAGCTGGCCCTGGCGCTCTCCAACGGCGATCTCGGTCACGAACCCCCGCCGCGCACCCACCTGCTCGATCCCCTCAAGCAGCTGCGCTCCAACCTGCGCCACCTGACCTGGCAGGCGCAGCAGATCGCCGCCGGCGATCTCGATCAGCGCGTCGACTACCTCGGCGACTTCTCCGACGCCTTCAACCGGATGATCCAGGGCCTGCGCGACAAGCGCGTCGCCGAGGCCAGGGTCCGCTACCTGAGCCTCCATGATGCGCTGACCGGGCTGCGCAACCGCGCCTTCTTCAACGACGAATTGGAGCGCCTGGCGGCGGCCGGGCAGGGGCCGATCAGCCTGCTGGTCGCCGATGTCGATGGCCTCAAGCAGGTCAACGACACGGCCGGGCACCTGACCGGCGACCTGCTCATCCAGAAGGCCGCCCGGGTCCTCGAGCGCGGCGCGCGGGCCGAGGATGTCGTCGTGCGACTGGGTGGCGACGAGTTCGTCATCATCCTCTACCGCACCGACAACGTGGCGGCCGGCACGGTGCTGGCCCGCGTGCGCGAGGCGTTGATCGACTCCAATCGACGCGACGCCGGCTTGCCCTTGTCACTCTCGGTCGGCATCGCCACCGCCAGCGACGGCTCGCTCCTCGAGGAGGCCTTCGCCCGAGCGGATGCCGCCATGTATCGCGAGAAGCTGGCGAAGCAAGGACGCTGTCGTTCCGGATCGGCGGTTCTCGGCTTGTCCTGCTGACGGCTGGCGCGACCACCGACGCCTACTCCAGCCAGGGGCGCAGCAGCGCGACGGCCTCGGCGATGCCGGTTGCCGGCACCGGTGGCGCCGGTCCGGCCGCGAGCAGGTCCGCGAGCGACGCGGCGATGCGCCCAGTGGCGAAGTCCGTGGCCGCGACCGCGGCGGTCGGTACCCGCGCGGCCAGCCAGTCGACCAACGGGCCCTCCTCGGGCCAGTCGCCGCGTGGTACGTAGAGGACCGGCACGCCGTTGCAGGCGGCCTCGGCGAAGGTGCCGTAGCCGGGCTTGGTGATGATGGCGTCGCACGAGGCCAGGACGTCGAGCACGTCGAGACTCGGGTCGGCGAGGGCGCTGACCCCTGGGCGTTCGGCGGCTGCGTCGCCGTTCGGTACCAGGATCTCGATCCCATCGGGCAGCGGCTCGCCCTCGCCGAGGGGCAGCGCCCCTGTGCCACCGAACAGCATCAAGACGAGGCGCCGCTCGGCGGGGATGCCAAGCCGGGCACGGATCGCCTCGGGTCGGCGCGCGCGCTGCAGCGCGATCGGGCCGATGTCGCGCCCGTTCGGCAGCCAGGGCATCGGCATCGATGGGGCCGGGCGCAGGAAGAGGTCGGCGCCGGCATAGCCGGCGTGCATGTGCTCGACCAGGGCCGGCGGCAGCCGGGCCCCGACCGGGCTTGCGGCGAGGATATCCAGCCAATTGAGCGAGCAGAGCGCGACGGCCGGGATGCCGAGCGTCCGGGCCGCGGCGAGTGGCAGCCAGGGCACGTCGGCGAGGACCAGGTCGGGCCGCTCGGCCGCGAGCAGGGCCTGCTGGCGTGCGAGATGCCTTTCGTGCTCGGCATCGAAGGCGCGGTACAGGTCCAGGCCCTCGTCCCAGCGCACCTGCACCGGGCTTGCCATCGGCAGGGCGACGTCGGCCGGCGTCGGGACATGACGGAAGCCCCGCGGCAGGCGGGCGGCGGCCACGCTCGGCGCGACCGGTCCCTGGAGCGTGATGCGCAGCCCCGGCAGACACTCGGCCAGGGCCTGGGCGATCGGTGCGACCTGGGCCAGGTGGCCGTAGCCGTGGGCCGTGATGGCGATGAACAGATGTGGCATGGGGTCCGGTTCGATGCGGTTCCCGCGGGGCGGCGCTCCATTGTATCCGGCATCGATGGCGGTGACCCAGGGCCGCGCCGGGATTCGCCTTCGTCCATTGTCGATCGACGATCCCGCGTCCACCTGATCTACTCTTGAAGAGGTCGGGCTCGACGGGGTTGGACGTCGTCCGGCCCCGGGAGGCGCGATGCCCTTGCCAACGACCTCACGTCAGGGAGCGAGCGCACGATCCGTGGTGAATACCGCACAGCAAACGGACGGCCCAGCCCGAGGACCGCGCGACAGCCGAGTCGGCCAGGACCTGACGCGGCTCCTCTACGAGCAGGCGCCGATCGGTCTGGCTCTCACGGTCGTCAATGCCTTCCTGGTGACGGTCGCGATCTCGTTGACCTCGCTCGGGGCCTCTCTGTGGGCATGGTTCGGCGCCGTGGTCGCGTTGGTCCTGGCCCGCCAGTGGCTCGTGATCCGCTACCGGCGCGACCCCGGGGCCTGTTCCGATCGGCTCTGGGCGCGCCTGTTCGCGCTCGGTACGACCCTCACCGGGGCGGCCTGGGGTGCCTCGGCGCTGCTGCTGCCGCCCGAGGGGGTCATCCATCAGCTCTTTCTGGCCTTCGTCATCGCCGGCATGGTCGCCGGCGCGATCCCGTCGCTGTCGTCCTATCTGCCGGCCTATGTCGGCTACATGCTGTTGGCCCTGTTGCCGCTCGCCGAGCGCGTCGCCCTGATGGGCGGCTATCTGTCGCAGACGCTGCTGGCGATGATCCTGCTGTTCTCGCTGTTCCTGGTGAGCAGCGCGCGGCGTTATCACCAGACCCTGATCCGGTCGCTCGAGCTCGGCTATGCGAACGCCGATCTGGTCGCCTCGCTGACGCGCGAGAAGGAACGCATCGGCGCGCTCAACGCCGATCTGCGGCGCGAGGTCGCCGAACGGCGGGCCATCGGCCGGGCGCTGGTGCTGGCGAAGGAGGAGGCCGAGGCGGCGAGTCAGGCGAAGAGCCGGTTCGTCGCCAACATGAGCCACGAGATCCGCACGCCGATGAACGGGCTGCTCGGGATGCTCGAGATGCTCGCCCAGACCCGCCTCGATCGGGAGCAGCGGGAGGCGCTTCAGGTCGTGCGCAGCTCGGCCGAGGGCCTGTTGACCGTCATCAACGACATCCTCGATGTCTCCAAGATCGAGGCCGGCAAGCTGGAGCTGGAGTCGATCCCGTTCGATGTCCACGCCCTCGCCGAGGAGCTCGCGACCCTGTTCTCGGCCTCGGCGCGGAGCAAGGGGCTGGAGCTCGCCTGCTTCGTCGCGCCGGGCACGCCGGCGCACGTCGTCGGCGACCCGACGCGGCTGCGCCAGATCCTGAGCAATCTGCTCGGCAACGCGATCAAGTTCACCGACGCGGGCGAGGTCGTGCTGCGCCTCGAGGAGGCCGAGCCCGCATCGCCCGACGCGGACAGGGTTCGCCTGCGCTTCGAGGTCATCGACACCGGCATCGGCCTGAGCGCCGCGCAGATGACGCACCTGTTCAGGCCATTTCACCAGGCCGACGCCTCGACGACGCGCCGCTTCGGCGGCTCCGGGCTGGGGCTGGCGATCTCGCGGAACCTGGCCCGTCTGATGGCCGGCGACATCGAGGTCGCGAGCGAGCCGGGGCGTGGCTCGCGGTTCGCGCTCGTCGTGCCCTTCGCGCGCCAACAGGCGCCGGAGGCGGCGGCCGGCGCGGGCGACCTGGCCGGCCGGCATGCCCTGATCGTCGACGACAACGAGACCAACCGCCGAGTCGTCGGCTACTACCTGCGCGGTTGGGGGATCGCCGCCGACTGTGCCGCGACCGCCGCCGAGGGCCTGGCGCGCCTGCGCGCCGCGGCGGCCGAGGGGCGGTCTTTCGACGTCGCGATCCTCGACCTGGAGATGCCGGACGTCGACGGTCTGGGATTGGCTGGCCAGATCCGCGCCGATGCGACGCTCGCGGCGACCCCGATCCTGCTCCTGAGCTCGGGTGGCCAGGTCGTGGGCCGGGAGGCGATCGAGCCCGTCCTGGTCCTGTCCAAGCCCGTCCGCCAGCAACTGTTGCGCGACGGCCTCGTCGAGGTCCTCTCGGGGGCGACGCCGGGACCGCCCGCCGTGCCGACGGCGCCCGAGACCGCGACGCTGCGCGGCCGCGTCCTGCTCGTCGAGGACAACCCGATCAATCGGCGGGTGGCCCTCGGGCTGCTCGCGCGGCTCGGGCTGGGCGCCGATGTGGCCGACACCGGTGCCCATGGCATCGCGCGGGCGACGGGCGCCGACTACGATGTGATCCTGATGGACATCCAGATGCCGGACCTGGACGGCTACGAGACGACCCGGGCCATCCGCCGCTGGGAGGCGGCCCGTGGCCGCCGCCCGGTGCCGATCGTCGCGATGACGGCCAACACCCTCGAGGGCGATCGCGAGCGCTGCCTGGAGGCGGGCATGGACGACTATGTCGCCAAGCCGGTCCGCTTGGCGGCGCTCGCCGAGGTCCTCGGCCATTGGCTCGGGGCGGCGACTCGCTCGACCTGATCCGCCGCGTCCAGCCCATCGCCGGGCGGGCCGTCCCCCGGCCAGGCGACCCGGCGGGTGGCTGCGCATCGCTCGTTGGTGCGCCCGTTCCGGGACGGGCGCACGGCGTCGACGCCGCGCAATTGCGAGGATTGCCTGCCTACCCGTTCCCTTTTTCGGGCGCCGGGCCGACAATGCCCCGTCCCTTCCGAGGTCCCTCGCCGCCGGCGAGGCGCCGATCCCATCGAGCGTGGCCCGGGTGCGGCCCCAGCGGAGACGGTCGAGCATGTCGATCCGAGTAGCCATCAACCACAAGACCGAGTACCGCTTCGATCGCCCGGTCGGTCTCTCGCCCCACGTCATCCGGCTGCGCCCGGCGGCCCACTGCCGCACGCCGATCCTGTCCTACTCGCTGCGGGTCGAGCCCGCCGAGCACTTCCTCAACTGGCAGCAGGATCCGTTCGGCAACTATCTGGCGCGATTGGTGTTCCCGCAGCGCGCCAAGGCCCTGAGCATCGAGGTCGACGTGATCGCCGAGATGATCACGATCAACCCGTTCGACTTCTTCCTCGAGGACTCGGCACAGCAGGTCCCGTTCGTCTACGAGCCGCAACTGGCCAAGGAGTTGGTCCCGTACCTGGAGATCAAGGAGCGCGGCCCGCGCCTGATGGCCTGGCTCGCCGGGCTCGACCGCCGCGCGCGCGCCACGGTCGATTTCCTCGTCGCCCTCAACCAGCGGCTCCAGCAGGATGTCGGCTACGTCATCCGCATGGAGCCGGGCGTGCAGAGCGCCGAAGAGACCCTGAGCCGCGGCCAGGGGTCGTGCCGCGACTCGGGCTGGCTGCTGGTCCAGATCCTGCGTCACCTGGGGCTCGCGGCGCGCTTCGTCTCCGGCTACCTGGTGCAGCTCGCACCGGACGTGAAGTCGCTCGACGGCCCGAGCGGCCCCGAACGCGACTTCACCGACCTGCACGCCTGGGCCGAGGTCTATGTCCCGGGGGCCGGCTGGATCGGTCTGGACCCGACCTCGGGCCTCTTCGCCGGCGAGGGCCACATCCCGCTCGCCTGTACGCCGGACCCGGTCAGCGCCGCGCCGATCACGGGCGCTACCGAGCCCTGCGAGGCCAGCCTCTACTTCCACAACCGGGTCGAGCGCATCCACGAAGACCCGCGCGTGACCAAGCCCTACACGGCCGAGCAGTGGCAGGCGATCGCCGCCCTCGGCCATCAGGTCGACGAGGAGCTCCGGGCGCAGGACGTGCGCCTGACGATGGGCGGCGAGCCGACCTTCGTCTCGATCGACGACATGGACGGTGCCGAGTGGAACACGGCGGCCCTGGGGCCGACCAAGAAGCGTTTGGCCGAGGACCTGGTCGGGCGGCTCAAGCAGCGCTTCGCCCCGGGCGGTCTGCTGCATCGCAGCCAGGGCAAGTGGTATCCGGGCGAGCCGTTGCCGCGCTGGGCGCTGTCCTGCTACTGGCGCACCGACGGCCATCCGGTCTGGCGCGACCCGGCCCTCCTCGCCGAGGAGCACACCGACCAGGGCCAGGGGCCGGAGCAGGCCGGGCGGTTCGCGCGGGAGCTGGCCGCGCGGCTGGGCCTGGAGGCGGACCTGGCCGTCCCGGCCTACGAGGACGTCTTCTACTACCTGTGGCGCGAGGCGCGGCTGCCGGTCGACGTCGACCCGCTCGACAGCCGGCTCAGGGAGCCGCTGGAGCGGGCGCGCCTCGCCCGGCTCTTCGAGCAGGGGCTCGACCGGGTCGCGGGCTTCGTGCTCCCGCTGCGCTGGCAGGGCGACTACCCGGACGGCGGTTGGCAGGGCGGGCGGTGGACCCTGCGCAGCGGCCACCTCTTCCTGATCCCCGGCGACTCGCCGATGGGCCTGCGCCTGCCGCTCGACGCCTTGCCGCACGTGCCCGACGAGGCGCTCGATCGCGACCCCGAGCGTAGCCCCTTCGAGCCGCGCGCGGACCTCGCCCCGTGCGACGAGATCGCCCGCCGCTACGGGCGCCTGACGAGCCCGCACGCGGCGCCCCAGGCGCTGCGCGAGCAGGGCGCGGGGCCGGGCGACCTGGCGTGGCGTTACGACCGGGTCGCCCCGCTCGGGGAGCCGCCGGAGGCGACCGCCGAGCAGTGGCCGCTGGCGCCGACCGCGACGGCCTCGGATCGGGTGCGCACCGCCCTCTGCGTCGAGCCGCGCGACGGGCGGCTCCACATCTTCTGCCCGCCGCTGACCCACCTGGAGCACTGGCTGGAGCTGATCGCGGCCATCGAGGCCACCGCCGAGCGCCTCGCCACGCCGGTGATCATCGAGGGCTACGAGCCGCCGCGCGACCATCGGCTCCTCAAGCTCGCCGTCACGCCCGATCCAGGCGTCATCGAGGTCAACGTCCACCCGGCCCATGACTGGGACGCGCTCGCCGGGATCACCGAGGCCCTCTACGAAGAGGCCCGCCTGGCGCGCCTGGGCACCGAGAAGTTCCTCCTCGACGGGCGCCACACGGGCACCGGCGGCGGCAACCACGTCACCCTCGGCGGGCCGACCCCGGCGGACAGCCCGCTGCTGCGCCGGCCGGATCTGGTGCAGAGCCTCCTGACCTACTGGCAGCACCACCCGAGCCTGTCCTACCTCTTCTCCGGCCTCTTCATCGGCCCGACCAGCCAGGCGCCGCGCGTCGACGAGGCGCGCGACGACAGCCTCTACGAGCTGGAGATCGCCTTCCAGCAGATGCCCGCCGGCGAGGTCGCGCAGCCCTGGCTGGTCGACCGGCTGCTGCGCAATCTGCTCGTCGACGTGACCGGCAACACCCACCGCACCGAGTTCTGCATCGACAAGCTCTACTCGCCGGACACCGCGAGCGGCCGCCAGGGGCTGGTCGAGTTCCGCGCCTTCGAGATGCCGCCGCACCCGCGCATGAGCCTGGCGCAGATGCTGCTGCTGCGCGCGCTGGTGGCGCGCTTCTGGCAGACGCCCTACACCCGCCGACCGGTACGCTGGGGCACCGAGCTGCACGACCGCTTCCTGCTGCCGCACTTCGTGCGCGAGGACTTCGAGGACGTGCTCTGCGACCTGGCGCGGGCCGGCTATCCGTTTCGGCTCGACTGGTACGAGCCCTTCTTCGAGTTCCGCTTCCCGCACTACGGCGATCTGGTCACCGACAACGGCCTCGACATGGAGCTGCGCGCGGCCATCGAGCCCTGGCCGGTCCTCGGCGAGGAGGTCACCGCCCAGGGCACGGCGCGCTTCGTCGACTCCTCGGTCGAGCGGCTCCAGGTCAAGGTCACCGGGATGCTCGACGCGCGCCACGTCATCGCCTGCAACGGCCGCCGGGTGCCGCTACGTCCGACGGGGCGCCGGGGCGAGTACGTCGCCGGTGTGCGCTTCAAGGCCTGGAGCCCGCCGTCGGGGCTGCACCCGACGATCCCGGCCCACAACCCGCTGATCTTCGACATCGTCGACACCTGGAATCGCCGCAGCCTGGGCGGCTGCACCTACTATGTCGCCCATCCGGGCGGGCGCAGCTACGAGACCCTGCCGGTCAACGCCTACGAGGCCGAGGGCCGCCGCATCGCCCGCTTCCGCACGATGGGCCACACCCCGGGCCTCATCGATGCGCCACCCGAGGAGCCGGCCGGCGACCATCCCTACACGTTGGACTTGCGCCATCGGTCCGGCTGCTGAGGTCCGCTGGCGTCGCGCGACTCGCGGGGTGCATGGCGGGCCGCCCCGGTCTGAGGGACCGGTTGGAGCGAAATTTGCTCGGTATCTTCGGTTGCATTATAAGATTCGTTTCGCCCGAACGACTGCCATCGAGGTACCGACCCGTGACCATCGAGCTGCCCCCGGGCTACCGCCCAGACGAGGGAGAGGAGTACATGAGCCCTCTCCAGTTGCAGTACTTCCGCGAACGGCTGCTGAGCTGGCGCGCCGAGTTGTTGGAGCAGGCGCAGCAGACCCTGGACGACTTGCGTGACGACGCCCATCACGAGGTCGGCGACGAGGCCGATCGGGCGAGTCGAGAGGCGGATCAGACGCTGGATCTGCGCACCCGCGATCGCTATCGCAAGCTGCTGCGCAAGATCGACGCGGCGCTCAGGCGCATCGACGACGGCAGCTATGGCTACTGCGAGGAGACGGGCGAGCCGATCGGCCTGCGCCGTCTGGAGGCGCGTCCCATCGCGACCCTGTCGGTCGAGGCGCAGGAGCGGCGCGAGCTGCTGGAGCGCCAGTCGCGCGGGGAGTGATGGGCGTGCGGTGCGTCGGCCGGCCCCGCGGTGGGCCGGCGCGGCGCCCGCGCCGCTCTGCGCGGGCGATGTCGCTCAGTAGCCGCCCTTTCGCTTGACCTGGGGCAGGCCGGCGATCTTGGTCCCCTGCTTGGTCGGTGCCAGCGGAAAGAGCTGGTAGAGGTCCTTGCTCGTCGGCTTCGAGCCCCAGCGCTTGCCCATGTCCTTCAGGACCGCCCGCTCCATCGGCTGGTTCTGGCCGTTGTTGATGTATTCATCGCGCAGGTAGTTGATGACGTCCCAGTGCTGGTCGGTCAGCTCGATCCCCTCGCTCGCGGCCAGCGCGCGCGCCACATCCTCGTCCCAATCCATGTGGTTGACCAGATAGCCGGCCTCGGTCAGCTCGATCGTCTTGCCGTTGACTTCGATGGACATCGCTCGTTCGTCTCCTCGTACGTATCGGATTCATCGACCCTTTGGGCCAGGGCCGTGGGCCACGGCGCCGGGGTTTTGGTCTTGTCGAAAAAAGGCGTTGAAATATATCAATATATTTAGATATTTGAAAGTCGCGCTCCGGCATGCGCGGGGGCGACGAGGTCGATAGGGCGCGCCTCGCGCGCTCGGAGGGCTTCCAGGCCCCTAATGGGCGGGGACGCGGTGGCATTCAAGGCCAAGGGTCGAGGCCGCGCGAACCCGTTTCCATCGGTCGATTGGTATAATCGGGCCATCCTGTTTCACGATGACCTGTCCTGTCGAAGGTGGTTATGCCTGGTGCCGAGAACGACGAGGATCCCGCGAGTCCCCAGCCCCTTCCCCCGCCGCCCGAGGGGCGGCGCACGCCGTCGATGGGGGCGCTCGCCCGATGAGCGTCTGGGTCGTCTCCATCCTCCTGCTGCTCATCCTCGTCAACGCCTTCTACGTCGCGGCCGAGTTCGCGATCGTCGGCGCGCGCGCGACGCGTATCGAGCTCCTGGCGACGCAGGGCCACCGGATGGCGGCGGCCGTGCTGCCGGTCCTGCGCGATAACGCCCAGCTCGACCGCTACATCGCCGCCTGCCAGATCGGCATCACCGTCTCCAGCCTGGTCCTCGGGGCCTTCGGTCAGGCGACGGTCGCGTTGGGGATCGGCGCCCTGCTGGACGCCAACACCGGGCTCGAGCCGCTCGGCGCCTACGCCCTCGCCGCGACCCTGACCCTCGTCGCCCTGACCTCGGTCCAGGTCGTCTTCGGCGAACTCGTCCCCAAAACAGTGGCCCTGCAGTATCCGGTCGGCACCACCCTGGCCACCTATCGGCCGATGCGCTGGTCGCTGGTCGCGATGGCGCCCTTCATCGACCTGCTCAACGGCAGCGGCGGCCTGATCCTGCGGCGGCTCGGGGTCGATGTCCAGGCCAGCCATCGCCACATCCATGCCCCCGAGGAGATCGATCTGCTGATCCGCGAGAGCCGCGAAGGCGGCGTGCTCGCCGACCGCGAGAGCCAGCGGCTGCGCGAGGCGCTCCAGCTCGGTCGGCACCGGATCCGCGAGGTCATGGTGCCGCGTCGCCGGATCGCCGGGCTGGACCTCGCTGCGCCGCACGAGCGACTGCTCGCCGAGGTCGAGACCGCCCCCTACACGCGGCTCGTCGTGCACCGCGGCGGGCTCGATGACGTGCGCGGCTATCTGCATGTGAAGGACCTCGCGGTGGCGATCGCGACCGGCGAGGGTCCATCGGGCCTGGAGGCCCTGGTGCGACCGTTGCTGGTGCTGCCGAGCGCCCTGACGATCGACCGCGCCCTCGGCGAGCTGCGTGCCCGGCGGGCGCGGATCGCGCTGCTCGTCGACGAGTACGGCGACGTCGATGGGTTGGTCAGCCTCGAAGACATCCTGCGCGAACTGCTCGGCGGGCTCTCCGACGAGTTCAAGTCGACGATGGAGATGCGGCCGACCCAGCTGGCGGATGGGCGCTGGCGGCTGCCGGGGCGCCTGCCGCGCGATGACCTGGCGGCCTGGGCGCAAGCGCTCGGTGCCGCCCCCTTGGCCGCGGCGACCCGGGCCGAGACGCTGGCCGGTTGGCTGCTGGAGGAGCTCGATGCGATCCCCGCCGGCCGCTGCTGCCTGATCGCCGCCGGTTTCCTGTTCGAGATCGAGCGACTCGAGGGCGCGGCGATCGAAGCCGTGTTGGCGACGCGGCTCCCCGCCGCGCAGGAGGCGCCCCATGGCTGAGCTGATCACCGTCCTGATCGTCGTCCTGCTGCTCGTCGCGTTGAACGGCCTCTTCGTCGCCGCCGAGTTCGCGATCATCGGCGCGCCCCGCGCGGCGCTCGCTGCCCGCGCCGAGGCCGGCGAGCGCCGTGCCGCCCAGGTCCATGCGACGCTCCAGGACCCGCAGCGGCTCGACCGCTACGTGGCCACGGCCCAGCTCGGCATCACCTTCGCGAGTCTGGGCCTCGGCATGTACGGCGAGCACACGCTGGCGGCCTTCTTCGAGGCCTGGCTGCAGGCCGCCGGCTTCGACGGCCTGGGTGCCCAGATCACGGCCCACGGCCTCGCCGCCGTGCTCGCGATCTCGGCCATCACCTACCTGCACATCGTCCTCGGCGAGATGGTGCCGAAGGCCCTGGCGCTCAGCCACGCCGTGCCGGTCGCCCTGTGGGTGACGCCGCCGATGCTGGCGATCGGGGTGATTCTCTATCCGCTCGTGCGGACGCTGAATCTGGTCGGCACCCTGCTGCTGCGGCTCGTCGGCGTCGAACGCGGGCGCAGCGCGCAGCACTACCTGGCCCCGGAAGAGCTCGAATCGCTCGCCGAGGAGAGCCGCCAGGGCGGTCTGCTCAGCGCCGAGAGCGAGCGCATCTTCCGCGAGATCGTCGACTTCAGCGAGCTCACGGCGGCCGAGGCGATGGTCCCGCGGGTGCGCATCCATGGCATCCCGGCCGGGGCGAGCGACGCCGAGCTCCGCGAGATCCTGGCGCGACACCGCCACACCCGCTACCCGGTGTACCGCGACAGCCTCGACAACATCCAGGGCACGGTGCACATCAAGGACCTGCTCCAGGTGCTGCGAAGCGGCTCCGGCCTGACCCCGGCGGCCGAGCGCGAGACCGCCTACCTGCCCGAGGGCGCGACACTGGATGATGTCCTTGCCGCGATGCAGCGTGTGCGCAACCAGATGGTCGTCGTCATGGACGAGCACGGCGGGACGGCCGGCATCCTGACGATCGAGGACATCTGCGCCGAGGCGGTCGGCGACATCGAGGAGGGCGCCGACGACCTCCCCGACATCCTGCCGATCGGCCCGCGGCGCTTCCAGGTTCAGGGGACGGTTCGCCTGGATACCCTCGGCGCCGTCCTCGGGGGGGCGCTCGAGCACCCCGACGTGGACACCGTCTCCGGCCTGATCCTCGGCGAGCTCGGCCGCCCGCCGCGGGTCGGCGACCGGGTCGCCTGGGCCGGGTTCGACTTCAGTGTCGGTGCGCTGTACGGCCGGGGCGTGCGCCATGTCATCGTCACGCCGGGACCCGAGTCACCGCCCGCCGATGGCGGATGAGCGCGACAGCGCGTCGGCGAACCCCGGCACGGCCCGTCGGTCGGGTGAGGTGCGCTCGCACGGCGGTCGTCGAACGAGGAGAGGTGGTGCGCGGCGTACCCCGGCATGGGCCTCGGAGGGCGCCGCGTGGCCGGCTGTCGGGTTACGCCCCGGGGGCTAACCCGACCTACGGCCCCGGCGGATCGGCACGGCCCGTCGGTCGGGTGAGGCGCGCTGGCACGGCGGTTGCCGATATGAGGACAGGCTGGTGCGCGCCGTAACCCGACAGCGGCCTTTGCCGTTTTTGGGTTCAATGGGCGGGGCACGAGGGGGCCAACGAAAAAAGCCGACAGTCTCGCGACTGTCGGCTTCGCATCCATCACCCGGCCACGCGGTGAGCGCGTCAGCCGGTCGGGTCAGGCGGCGCCCGCCGGGTCCGGCCTCTGCGGGCCGATGTCCAGCATCCGGGGCGCGCCCTGCATCCCGTCGGTGGCTGCGGTCGAGCCCTTACTTGGACTCGGAGGTCTGCGGCTGGGCCGGGGCCGCCGGGGCACCCATCGGGGCGCCGTACGGGGCGGCATAGGGGTAGCCGCCGTAGTAGGGGGCGCCATAGCCGTAAGGGGCGCCGTAGCCGTACGGGCCATAGCCGTAGTAGTCACGGTAGCGGTTGTAGCCGCGGCCCCAGCCGCGACCGCCGCCGCTCATGCTCATGTTGAAGTCGCCGTAGCCATCGCCCATCATGTCGTTCCACCAGTCGTTCATGCCGTTGCCGTAGCCGGGGCCACCCCAGCCCGGACCCCACCAGGCGCTGGCGGAGGCGGAAACGCCCAGCAGGGCGGCGATCGCGGCGGCAGTAGCGAGCTTCTTCATAAATTCTCTCCTAGAGGTGTGATTGTTGCCTTTCGAGCGACAGCTTGAAGGCGGGATCAAGCGCCAACGGTTGTCAATAATATAAGCAAATTATTAAATAGCAAAACGGGAATAACGAATATTTGCATTTTAATGATAGATGGAGCCGATTGCTCCCCGCAGCCGACGGCACCGTCTAGCGCAACCCGGCGGGATTCCCGAGACCGCACGCCGCGGCCTGCCATCCTCGCGTGGTAGGGGGCCCGCTTGCGGGCGACGACGACGCGCTCGTGGCGGCCAAGGAAGGGTTCAAAACAAACGACACCAGCGCGAAGACGACAAGAAACTACGAAGTACACGAAAGTCGCGAAAAAACGGCCGATTCTTGTGTGTCAGTTCGGCCCTTTCGCGTGTTTCGCGTGTCTCGTAGTTCCCAGTAGATGTACCGGCTGTTCTTGAATCGTCACTCAGATCGCCCGCAAGCGGGCACCTACGGTGCTCGGATTCTTAGGGTGACATGAAGGAGCGGCCTCGGTATCTCCGAAGCGAGACACCAGCCCGGATTCGACGACGACCGGCACATGCTCTTGGCCATGCGAAACACGCGAAAAGGCTCAATATAGAGGCTAATCTCCCGTTTCTCGGGGCTTTCGCGCATGTCGGTGCGTCTCGTCTTCCGCGGGCCCAGTACCTCGCTCGTTCGTCCGCTCTCGTGCTAGGGGTTGGCGCCGACCAGGAATTCGATCAGGGCCTTCTGGCTGTGGAGCCGGTTCTCGGCCTCGTCCCAGACCACCGACTGGGGGCCGTCGATGACGGAGGCGCTCACCTCTTCGCCACGATGGGCCGGCAGGCAGTGCATGAACAGGGCGTCGCGCCGGGCGCGTGCCATCAGGGCGTCGTCGACCTGATAGGGGGCGAAGGCCCGCAGTCGGGTCTCCTGCTCGGCCTCCTGGCCCATGCTCGCCCAGACGTCGGTCAGTACGAGATCCGCGCCCTCGACGGCGACGGCCGGGTCGTGGCCGAGCGTGCAGCGCTCGCCGGCCGCGGCGAGCAGGTCGGTGTCCGGCTCGAAGCCCTCGGGGCAGGCGATGCGCAGCTCGAAATCGAAGACCTCGGCGGCCTCGATGTAGGAGTGACACATGTTGTTTCCATCGCCGATCCAGGCCACGCGGCGCCCGCGGATGTCGCCGCGGTGCTCGAGGTAGGTCTGCATGTCGGCGAGGAGCTGGCAGGGATGGCAGCGGTCGGTGAGGCCGTTGATCACCGGCACCCGCGAGTAGGCGGCGAAGCGCTCGACGACGGCCTGGTCGAAGGTGCGGATCATGATCAGGTCGACCATCCGCGAGAGGACCCGGGCGCTGTCCTCGATCGGTTCGCCGCGCCCGAGTTGCGTATCGCGCGGGGAGAGAAACAGGGCGTGGCCGCCGAACTGCGCCATGGCCGTCTCGAACGACACCCGGGTGCGGGTCGAGGACTTCTCGAAGATCATCGCCAGGGTGCGGTGCCGCAGCGGCAGGTAGGTCTCGCCGGCGCGCAGCATCCGCTTGAGCTCGACCGCGCGCGCGAGCAAGGCGCGGGCCTCGCTCGGCGATAGGTCGGACAGGGTCAGGAAGTGCCGGCAGGTCGTGTCGCTGGAACGCATCGCTAGCAGGTCTCCGCGAGGAAACGCCGCACCAGGTCGGCGAGGGTGTCCACCAGCAGGTCCGCTTCGGGCCGCTCGAGGATGAGGGGCGGCAGCAGCCGGATGACCCGCTCGGCCGTGACATTGATCAACAGCCCCTCGGCCAGGGCCTGCTCGACGAGGACGGCGCAGGGGCTGGCGAGTTCGATCCCGAGCATCAGGCCGCGCCCGCGGATCGCGACGACGCCCTCGATGTCGCCGAGGGCGGCGTGCAGACGCTCGCGCAGGAAGACGCCCGTCTGTGCGGCCTGCTCGATCAGGCCCTGACCAATGATGGTCTCGATGACGGTTTGAGCAACCCGGCAGGCGAGTGGGTTGCCACCGAAGGTCGAGCCGTGAGAACCGGGTCCGAAGACCTCGGCCGCGGCCCCGCGGGCCAGGCAGGCGCCGATCGGGAAGCCGTTGCCGAGGCCCTTCGCGAGCGTCATCACGTCCGGCAGGATGCCGGCGTGCTGGTGGGCGAAGAGCCGTCCGGTGCGGCCCATCCCGGTCTGGATCTCGTCGAGGATCAGGAGCCAGCCCTGCGCGTCGCAGAGCGCGCGCAGCCGCGGCAGGTAGTCGTCGGGCGGGATCTGGATGCCGCCCTCGCCCTGGATCGGCTCGACCATGACGGCGACCAGGTTCGGCCGGTGTTCGGCGGCCGTCGCGACCGCGTCGAGGTCCCCGTAGGGTACCCGCACGAACCCCTGCACGAGCGGCTCGAAGCCGGCCCGCACCTTGCGGTTGCCGGTTGCGCTCAGGGTCGCGAGCGTGCGGCCGTGGAAGCTGCCCTCGGTGACCAGGATCGCCGGGTCCTTGATGCCGCGCTGGTGGGCGTGGAGCCGGGCCAGCTTGATCGCCGCCTCGTTGGCCTCGGCCCCCGAGTTGCCGAAGAAGACCCGGTCCATCCCGGCCAGTTCGGTCAGGGTTTGGCCCAGCGACTCCTGCTCGGCGATCCGGTACAGGTTCGAGGTATGGAGCAGGCGTCCGGCCTGCTCGCAGACGGCCTCGCGAACCGCCGGGTGGGCGTGGCCGAGGCCGCAGACGGCGATGCCCGAGAGGGCGTCCAGGTAGCGTTTGCCGTCGGTGTCCCAGAGCCACACCCCCTCACCGCGAGCGAAGGTGACGGGCAGTCGCCGATAGGTGGACATCAAGGGTTCGCTCATGTCATCAAACCCCCACTACGCGCCCCGAGTGCGCTAGAAGCGAAAAATAAAAAAAGGCGGTTCCTCATGGACGGAAACCGCCTTGGGATCATCAATTCCGAATGCCTCAGTATAACCGCGCGTTTTTCGTCGCCACAAGCGCCCACGCCCCATGGTCCAGGGCTGATCCGTTCTGCGGCCTTTTTCGCTGAGGGCGCAGGGGTGGCGGTCGATCCTCGACCGGGTGCGCCGTGCCGATGACCGCGCGGCACACTCGGTTGGGTCAGCCCCGCAGTGCGTAACCCGACAGCCGGCAACGCGGCTCCGAGCAAGGCCGCCGTCGGGTTACGGCGCGCGCAATCCTTTGTTTTCCCTGGACCGCTGTGCCGGCGCGCCTAACCCGACCTACAGGCCGTGCCATCGGCCCAGGCAACGCTGGCGGAGCCGTAGGTCGGGTTAGCCCTTCGGGGCGTAACCCGACAGCCGGCAACGCGGCTCCGAGCAAGGCCGCCGTCGGGTTGCGGCGCGCGCAATCCTTTTTTTTCCCTGGATCGCTGTGCCGGCGCGCCTGACCCGACCTACGGGCCGTGCCATCGGCCCAGGCAACGCTGGCGGAGCCGTAGGTCGGGTTAGCCCTTCGGGGCGTAACCCGACAGCCGGCAACGCGGCTCCGAGCAAGGCCGCCGTCGGGTTGCGGCGCGCGCAATCCT